>JAVERP010000059.1:0-24070 GCA_034007055.1 Sphaerochaeta sp. | reverse complement strand
ATCCTTTCTTTTTCCTGCTCAATCTTCTTTGGGCCTTGGCAAGTTGCATTTCATATTTTCTCGTGTTTCTCACAAATCCAGGACTGTTCCCCTCATGGTCAACATAGAAGTCCGATAGACTCATATCGAGCCCCACGACCTTTTTAGGGGATGGTACAACTTTCTTAATGAAAACAGGAGCTTCGCGTTCTAAAAGGAACGAAGCAAAATACTTTCCTGTTGCGGATCTTGTGACTGTAACCGACTTGATCTTGCCTTCTGCCGAGGTCCTTGTATCCCGAAATCTTATCCACCCAAGCTTGGGTAGCTTGACTTTTTTAAGTTCAAAGTCAACAGCCATGTTGTTGATGCAGGATGAGGTATAGCTGCCCTTTGCCTTCTTCTTCTTAATACTTGGGGAACCCTACTTTCTGCCCCTTACGTTGCCCTTTCACTGATTTGTAAAAGTTTGAATAAGCATTGAGAAGTTTTACCTTTTCCCAAGCTAATGCTTGGGAGTCCGCTCTTTTCAACCACTCGTACTCTTTTTTGTAAGCAGATATTTCCTTGTACTTATGGTCATAGAGTTTCTGCCTGTCATCTTTATACTCTTCAAAGACAGTGATCCTTTCATGAAACATCTTGTTGTAGATAGCTCTCGAACATCCGAGAGTCTTATTAATCTGTATTGTCTGTTGCGGATCAGGGTAGATTCTCAACCTCAATGCTTTGTTGTGCTTCATGTGTTACGTGTACAAATCTTACCGAATATGACAAGATATACTACGAAATCACCCTGCAAGTTCTCCGGTCTTTGTCACTCCTGAATTAATAAAACTCCTGAATTTCACCTATTGCAGCCCTCCAGGGGCTTTTTTTATGCCCTTTGCAAATAGTTTTAAAGAAATTAGTAGTTATGTGCTGTTATGTGTTTAGCCCTGTGATACACTTTTATCGGGAGGATACAGCATGTTTGTACAAACCATTCCTGAGAAAAAAACGGGCAGGACTCTCATCGTATTCGTCGAAGGATATCGTGAGGGGGGGAAAGTGAAAATGAGCGAGAGTTTAGTGAGATGAAGCATGCTCTGCTCAAGCTTATGGGAAGAATAACCAGGCTTGATGTCCTTTGGTGTTTTTCCATATCGCTTATATAGGCAAGCCCTAAAATTACCACTAATAGCGGTCAGTACAGGAATTAAGAACCTGAGGAACCAGAGCAATCAGGTGTTAGCCCTAGTAAACATTTCCTTTATGTGTTATAGTATAGACAATTACATTAGAAAAGGATTTTTAGTGTGAAAATTTCAGGAGGAACAGTTCATGGCAACACCAATGAATAATCAGGAATACCAGTGGAGAGGCAAACGTGACGAGGCCTTGGCAAAGTTGAATGCGGTCAGGATCGAAAAGGGAGTGACCTATGAGGCTTTGGCTAAAAAGTTAGAAGCAAACAAGATTTGGGTAGCAAGTGCATTTGAAGGGCAGCAGTGGGTGCCGGACAAGCATGTTGCAATCATCGCCAAGGAGCTTGGCTTGTCGGTCGAAGATGTGGCAGTACTGCAGATACACCCCTACAAGGGAAATGTAGACCCAATCCTCTATCGTTTGCATGAGGTGTTTGACACCTATGGACCAGCGATCAAGAAAGTCATCCATGAAGAGTTTGGCGACGGGAATGGAATCATGAGTGCCATTGACTTTGAAGTCCATGTGGAAAGGAAGGAAGACCCAACCGGTGACCGAGTAATAATCACCCTTGATGGAAAATTCTTACCGTATGGTTCACGAGGAAAATATCCTTGGTAATGGGCAGCCAATAGTTTGAACATAGATAGTTCATAGCCATAATGAGGATACATGTTTTTGTCATGTATCCTCTTTTATGTGCAATCAAGTCTAAGAAAGGTGGAACATATGAGAGAAGATCGTGATGATGAGAGAAAAATCATGTCGCCCGTACAGCGATATTTTAAAAAATGGGGGACTACCAAGAGATGTACACTACAAGTGCCGGGCCCTGTCAGTCTGGTCTGGTCCTTTATAGGGGCTTTCATCGGAGTGCTTCTGGTATCCTATATTGGAATGAAAACTGATTTTTTTCCTTTGTTTGCGCCATTTGGAGCTTCGGCAGTCCTGTTATACGGACCGGCAACCGCACCATTTTCCCAACCCAGGAGTTTGATAGGCGGGCATGTATTATCTGCATTGGTTGGGGTAATCGTCTATACACTCTTTGGAGCAAGTTTTGTGTCAGTAGCGCTGGCTGTAGCATTGGCGGTGATCGTGATGAAAGTAACCAAAACAGTCCATCCACCAGCAGGGGCAACTGCCTTGTTGGGGGTTACTGCCTCCGGTGGGAGTTTCATGTGGGTAATCGGGCCTGTACTCATAGGAGCGGTGATCCTGCTGTTTGTTGCCCTGATCATCAACAACCTCGACAGGAACCTCAGGTATCCGGATTACTGGTGGTAAGGTGCATGAACCTGGTCAGGCAGTTCTCCCCTTTGTTAACCTTTGGATGAGGACGAGCAAGGCCGCTGAGAGGAACAACATAAGGCTGCTGATCATCAAGGCATAGCCGAGGTTTCGCGCCTCGGCTATGCGCGTGACCAGCAAAGGGAAGAACATTCTTCCTGTTGTTCCACCCAAGATGTAGGAAAGGGAGATGAATGCCGTATTCTTGGGGTACCAGGTGGCAGTCACCACGATATACATGGGAATGGTGGCACCTGCAGAAAAACCACAGAGGGCAACAAGCAGGAGGACTAGGATCAGGCTGGTGGTAAACGGCAACGCAAGCAAAGAGAGCCCGGCAAGGAGCATCCCTACAATTGAGACGGCGAACGGATTGACCCCTGTGTGCATGACCGGCCCCATGAGAAGGCGTGAAATGGCGATGCCAATCCAAAAGACAGTCAGTGAGGCCGCTGTCAGTGCAGGGCCTTGGAGCAGTTCAGTCTCTACATAGACAGGTATCCACGTGGCGCAAATGATCTGGCTTCCCATGTAGAGCATGATGACCATCGTGTACAGTATGAATGCCTTATCTTTCAACAAGGGGAGGATGGGCCCCTTCTGAACCTCTGAGGGGGCCTCTTTAGTGGTTTTTCGGCTTTTTGAGCGGAATCGCTTTTCCAGGAGTGCAAGGATGAGCACACCGGCAACAAGCAAGCCGACCGCCCCATAGGCCAGACGCCAGAGCGATCCCTTGAAGGGAAGGATCACAAAGCCGGTTACAATTGCACCGGCGCTATAGCAAAAGTGCAGCAGCGGGATGTAGAGAGTCCGCTTCTCGTAATAATCACTGGAGAGGACAGCATTGGAGCCACTATCGATAAGGAAAGCGGAAAACCCTATGACCATGTAGAGTGCGAACAACATGAGGGTGCCGGAGGTGAATGAAATTGCAACAAGCGCAACTATAAGGGCCAGATACCCGATCCGTGTCACGGTGATCTGGCGCAGCCGTTTCATGATGACCAACGACACCAGTATTGCCGTCAATGATCCTATCTGCATGAAGCTTACCAAGGACCCCGATTGGGAGAGGCTCAAGCCGGTGGAAGCCATTATGTTGGTGGCCAAAGGGCCCAGCATATTGTTTGCTATGGCAAAAAAGAAAAACCCGACAAATAAAAACAACGGATGCATGGCGATCCCCTTTCATCTCTATAACAATGCACTCACTCTACCATCATGGGGGTGGGAAAACAACGTGAATAAGAGAAAGCCATGACAGACACGAAAAGATGCACAAGCATGGTCCCTATACTCCTCCAGTTTTATTATCTCTCCAAAACAATACGTGGTATACTTCTGTACACCTATGGCAAAACTGAGAATCATAAAAACCTACTTTTTTGAAATCCTCTTGATATTTACCATCACGGTCGTCACAACCATGGTCATGCTCTCCTGGTTCCTGAACCATCACTTCGAAAGGTCTATCACCCACATAGTGAACGAGCTGAACCAGGACTTTCTCGCTGAGAGCCATCGGATAAACGAATACCTGCAAAAGATGATCAAAATGAGCGGCATGGAGTTGTTTTTCGAACCCTCCATCCAAAAGCTGATGTACCAGGAGGAGCTCTCCAACTTTGACGTAGTCAGTGGCATCAGGCGCCTTGATGCCGTGATGAGCACCAATATCCATACCCACTCCATCTATGTCTACAACGCAGACAGACACTACATCTATGCGACCTCCAACGTTGACTCCAACTCTCTGGGCAAGTTCTGGGATACGGGGATACTGGCGTTGCTTTCTGGCTCTGCTGACAAGATGAGGCTCTCACCCATACCCAGGTATGCCCAAGGGCCTGCAGGGGAGGTTCCCGTCTATTCTTTCATCTTTTATGACATCCAAAGGACCGAACCACATATCCGGGGGGGCCCTTGTCATCAACATCACCACCGAATGGCTTCGGGAAGTGTTCAGGGATGTCGATCCCTTGCATTCACAGTTGGTGTTTGTCGATGGGCAGGGAAGCATTGCCTACCATACCAACCCCTCCCTCTTCCTCAAGAATATCGCCGATACTCCCATATTCACCCAAATGGTTCAGAACAAGGATGATGCCGGGTACTTCTTGTTGGAAACGGAAGGGAAGAAAAGCTATGTCTTCTACTCCAAAAGTCAGGACAGCCCCCTCTTTTTGCTGAGGATCTACCCCTACAGTGCAATAATGGGGGGTATCATCATGTTGCGCCGCTCCACCCTCATTCTGGTAATGCTGTGCATCCTCATAGCGTTGGCCTTGGCTGCCATAATGTCCAGGAAGCTCTACAAGCCCATCAGGCTCCTTGTACGGCGCCTTGACACAACGCATGAGAGGCCGCGCGAACAAGATGAGCTGGGCTACCTCTCGACAAGCATCGAGCGCATGGTGACTGAAGCGGAGTCCTTTGAAGAGACCACACACTCCTACCGAAAGCTGCTGCAGACAGATGTGCTGCGGGAAGTACTGCTGGGCAAGATTGGGGACCCTACCCTTGTCCTGGACCAGTTCAACGAGTACAAGCTCCCCTTTGCACCTGATGTCCCCTATCAAATCATCGGGCTTCACCCTTTCTCCCAAGCTCTACGCGAACAGGTTGGCCGTCATCTTATGGGTGTTCAGTTTGACAAGTCTCTCCTGCTTGTCACCCAGAACTGCCTTAGTCCCCAGATACAGGTCCTGGCCGACCAGGCGATTGCCAACGGTTGCCGCCTGGTGGTGGTCAGCAGGTTCATCGACCACCCCTACCAACTCTCCCGAAGGGCTTTTCGTATCCTTGAGGAGCTTCGCTTTTCCTTTGTCCATGAAAGGGGCACTGTTTTGGAGGAGCGAGAACTTACGCGCAGCCTTACCTCCGGACCCTACCCCACCGATCTGGAAAAGAGCGTGATCAATCACCTGCAGCGAGGCCAGAGTGATGAGGCCTATGCCCTCTACCAGGAGTTCTTCTCCCAGGTATCGCGCTACTCATTCAACCATTTCCGGTTTGCAATGAAACGTTTCTACATCTCGCTACAGCTGCTCATCAAGGAGTTGCAGGATACTGGGTGTTTCTTCTCCTTTCAGGAAGAGGGCATAGAGAGTTTTGAAGATTCACTGGATACCATCCAGGAGAGGGCCACCCTCGACATCTTCTTTCGCCAATGGTTCGATCGCTTCCGGCAAGCGATCCAGCACTACAAGGACCAGAAGAACAAACTGGTTGCCATGCAGGTCAAGGCACTGGTTGAAAGGGAATACCACAACCCGAATGTATGCCTGCAGTATGTCGCTGATGCCGTACAGCTCTCCCCTACCTATCTCTCTAAAATCTTCAAGGCTAGTGAAGGCATCTCCTTTGGCGATTACTTCTTCAGCATCCGGATGAAAAAAGCCTCGGCCCTGCTCTCTGAGACAGAGACACCCATCAGGGAGATAGCAACGGCTGTTGGGTTTTCCAATGAGAACTACTTCTATACCGTGTTCAGGAAACAGGTGGGATTCACCCCGAATGAGTTTCGCCAACAGGACAGACTCCAATAATCTACTATTGGCCATATGCTAGGAATTTATAGTTTCGTGGTTTCGAATCTCCCCTATACTGAGAGAAGCATCTATCACAAGTCAGGAGGTTCGTATGAAAAAGATTGGAAAATCAGTAGTCGTGGTAACGGTGTTATTGATGCTCATGCTCAACACCGTTGCGGCTACAGGGAAATCGGAAGCTGCTGTTTCTGGTGAAGCCAAGCAAAAGGTAATGCTCTACTCTTCACTGAAGGATTCTCAGCTAGCTGCTATCAAGGAGGGGTTCAGCAAAAAATACCCCCATGTCACCATGGACTATTACACTGCTGGAACAGGCAACGTAATGACCAAGTTGGCAACCGAACAACAGGCAGGTGGTATCTCAGCTGATATCATTTGGGTGGGTGATCCCACCAACTACATCGACTTCAAGAAACAGGGGCTCCTGATGCCCTATGATTCGCCAGCTGCCGCTGATATCCCCAACAAATTCAAAGACCCTGACCGCCTGTACATGTCTGCCCGGCTCATCATGCTCGGCTTTGTGTACAACACCAACCTGGTCAAGGGGGACTCCATTCCCAAGCGTTGGGAAGATCTGCTGAAACCTGAATTCAAGGATTACCTTGCGATGACCGACCCTACAACCAGTGGCACGACCCTTTTCACCGTAGCAGGGCTTGTGCAGAGTCCAAAGTATGGGTGGGCTTATTTTGAAAAACTCAAAGCCAACGGCATGAAGCTGGAAAATGGTTCAAGCGGTGTGGTGAACAAGGCTGCTGCCGGAGAGTACAAGATCTCCATTGGAGTGGACTACATTGCCCGAACCGTCATGGCACAGGGTTCAACCATCGGCTTCATGTATCCCGAGGATGATATCCCCATCATCGAAAGCCCCATTGCCATCATCAAGAACACTAAAAATCTTGAGGCTGCAAAGCTGCTCTACGACTACATCATCAGCGAAGATGGACAATCGGTGCTGCTTGAAGAGTATACCATGCCCATCAATCCGAACATGAAGCTTGAGAATGCAATAGATGTCAAACTTGCCGAAACAAGGATGTTGCCTGTTGACAACGATGTTCTGGTGAGGGACAAGCTCAGCATGCTCGAGAAGTTCGACAAGATCTTCAAATAGGGCGTTCTTGAACATGGTACGTATGCGGCCCTGAGGGGCCGCACATACAGGTGGGAGGTATGTATGGCTATTGTTTCAATAAGAGATATCACCGTCCAGTACGATAAGAATGTTATCATCGATGGCTTGTCCCTGGATGTTGAACGGGGGGAGAATCTGGCGATAGTAGGCCCCTCAAGTTGTGGCAAGACATCCCTGATGCGTGCACTGTGCGGGTTCATCAAGATTACGCAGGGGGAGATTGTCATCAACGACAAGATTGTCTCCTCTCCTGCCAAACGTATCATGGTCGCTCCAGAAAACAGAAGGATCGGGGTTGTGTTTCAGGATTATGCTGTCTGGCCTCACCTGAGCGTCATTGAAAACATCATGTATCCCCTCAAGAAGCGCAAAACCGACAAGGCCGAGACAAAAGAGAGGGCCTATGCAGCATTGGCGCAGGTAAAGATGAGTGATTTTTCCCAACGCCTGCCTTCCCAGCTGTCAGGAGGACAACAGCAGAGGGTCGCCCTTGCCCGAGCCCTGGTCTCCTCTGCCGATCTGGTGGTACTCGATGAGCCGATAACCAACCTCGATGCCACCCTCCGCGAGGAGATGGCGTACGAGATCCGCAATCTGCAGAAAACCATGGGTGTCACCGTCATCTACATCACCCATGACCAGGAGACCGCCATGACGATATCAGACCGTATGGTGATCATGGACAGGAAGGGATACATCCGCCAGATAGGGACACCTGAGGAAATCTGGAACCATCCCACTGATCGCGAGGTGTATACCTTCCTGGGTGTCTCCAACTTCCTTCCCTTCATCCGGGAGAAAGGGTCCTACCGCCTAAGCTCAAAGGGTGCGCCTCAAATACTGGAGAGCCTGCCTCTGGATGGCTCTGCCATGGAGTCCAACCACATACTGCTGGCTTCCCGCCCGATGGATATACTGCTCACCCCCCCAGGAGGGACCGGTCTGCAGGGAGTGGTAGAACGGGTGACGTATCTGGGGAACCAGTTTGACTACATCGTCGATATCTCCGGACAGCAGATTCGGGTACAGGAGGATTCGCTGGAGGCCTTCGGTCATGGGGTCCCAAAAGAGGGCGCACAGAGGAGTATCGAATTCACCAGCCCGACGTTTTATGCATCCGATGCTGATGATCCGCATTTTGTTGCGAAATAGAAGATATTTGGAGTAACGCTATGAAATATTTTTTCACCCATATATTCAAACGAAAATCATCCATGGGGGATCGCCGCATAGGCCTTGACCAGGGGCTGTTCGTCCTATCCCTCATCATCCTCATCATCACCGTCCTGCTTCCGATCATCATGATCGTGCTCCGTACTTTTTTCGTTGGAACGAAACTTGACTGGAGGCTGTTCCCACAAATAGTATTTGCACCGGACAACCTCTCGGCAATTATCAACACGATCAAGATCGCCTTTTTTGTAACGGTGTTCGGCACCCTCCTTGGCCTCTTTTACGCATGGCTGATCGGGCGAAGTGACATCCCCCTCAAAGGTGTCATGAAGGCGCTCTTCACCATACCGTACATGTTCCCACCCTTTTTCGGGGCTATGGCATGGAGTCTGCTCCTTGCACCCCGTTCAGGGTACCTGAACAAACTGTTCATGCAGATCACCGGAGGTTCGTCACCGCTATTGAACATCAACACCATCGGGGGGATTGTCTTTGTTGAGGTCTGCTATTATTTCCCCTTTGTCTTCCTGCAGGTGGTCAGTGCATTGGAACGCATGGATCCGACACTGGAGGAATCGGCGCGGATAGCTGGGGCAGGGCAGTGGTATGTCATCCGCAAGATCACCCTGCCTTTGGTCCTTCCGGCCATTGCAGCTGGGGCTATGCTCATCCTGATCTCCTCCCTGTCTCACTTCGGTGTCCCTGCCATCCTGGGTTTTTCAAACAACATCTTTACCTTGCCGACAAAGATCTATCAGCTGATCAACCGCTCTGCAGGGAGCTTCCAGGGCATACGCGAGGGGGCTTCGCTCTCAATATTGTTGGTTGTGGTGGTAGTGGCGGCACTCTATCTGCAAAAGCTGGTCCTTCGCACGGGCCACTACGACATCATCAAGGGAAAGAGCATGCGCCCTATGCTGATCAAGCTGAGGGGAGCCAAGATACCCCTGCTGACCATAAGCCTGATCTCCTTGTTCGTCATCGTCGTTGTCCCCCTGTTCATGATCTTCATAGTCGGATTCCTCAAAGCGTACGGCCTGCCTCTGAAACTGCAGAACCTTACGTTGCGCAACTACAAGTACATATTGGGACAATCGAAGATGGTCAAGGACTCCATAGTCAACAGCCTCTTCCTATCCATCACATCGGGGGTCATAACCATGTTCCTTGGCGTCATGATCGCGTACGTGGTGATCAAGGTCAAACCAAGGGGGAAGGGATTCTTGGAAATCCTTTCGCTGCTGCCCTACTCCATCCCCGGCATCGTGTTGGCAATAGGTGTCATTCTAGTCTGGAGCGGTGCATTTGGGGTAAACCTCTACAACACCATCTGGATCATCCTGATCGCCTACATCGCCCGCTATGTCTCCTTTGCCATGAAGTCCGCCTCCGCTTCGCTTGAGCAGGTGCACTACTCTCTGGAGGAGGCAGCCCGGTCTTGCGGTGCGACGCACCTGGAATCACTGAGGGATATAACCATACCGCTCATCCGTCCCGGCATGATTGCAGGCTTCTTCCTCATCTTCCTTCCTGCCATGCGTGAGCTGACGACCTCCATCCTCCTGTACGGTCCCTTTACGAGGACGTTGGGCGTGGCCATTTATGCCATAAATTCCGAAGGCAATACCGTCCAGGCTTCTGCTTTGGCTACTGTAGCCATAGCTATCATTGTAGCGGGAAATCTTGCGTTGCGGTTTATTACCAAAGATAGAAAGGGGTTGTAGATGAGCCAGATTATCTTGAAAAACGTTACGAAGGAGTTTGTTACCCGCGGCGGCCATCGTGTGGTGGCCGTTGATAACTTCAACCTTACCATCAATGAGGGGGAGTGCTTCTCTTTCCTGGGGCCTTCGGGTTGTGGGAAAACCACCACGCTGCGCATGATCGCAGGATTTGAAGACCTCACCGAGGGGGAGATCTGGCTGGGGGACAAACCTGTCTCTGTCAAATCCAAAAACCTGTATGTCCCCCCTGAAAACCGCGGTTTGGGGATGGTGTTCCAGTCTTTTGCCGTCTGGCCCCATTTGAATGTCTTTGAAAATGTCGCTTTCCCCCTGCGTGTTATGAAGAAGTCCAAGGATGAGATCAGGGAGCAGGTCAGGATGGCGCTGACCCACACAGACCTGATACGCTCTGAAAAAGTGTACCCCTCAGATCTCTCCGGCGGACAACAGCAGAGGATTGCGCTGGCCAGGGCGATCGTGACCAATCCCCGGGTGATGCTGTTGGATGAGCCCTTGTCGAACCTCGATCCCAAGTTGCGTGAATCCATGCGCTTTGAGATCAAGGAGCTGCAAAAGAAGTTCAACTTCACCATCATCTTTGTCACCCATGACCAGTCTGAGGCCATGGCTCTCTCCGACAGGATGCTGGTCATGGATCTGGGGAAGATAATTCAGGTAGGGGCTCCGCACGAACTCTACCAGAAGCCCGTCAATAAGTTTGTCTATGGATTTCTGGGGCTCTCGAACTTTCTTGAGGTTGTGGCTGAAAAAGGGAACGTCTATCCAAAGGGAGGGGCACACGTTGCAATTCCTTTTGAACTCCCCCCAGGCATTGAAGATGGTGAGGGCTTGTTGGCATCGCGACCCAATGAGATAGAAATCTCACCTGTCAGAGGGAGTGGCTACCCTGCAAAGATAGAGAAAAGGCTCTATATGACCTTTTGCATCGAATACCACATCTCCATAGGGAGGCAGACCATCCGAGTCCATACTTCGCACTCCAATGTGTTCTCTGAAGGCAGTGATTGTTTCATCCGGTTCAAGAATCCCCGTTGGTATGCAACAGAGTCGGAAAGGATTGAGCAGGAGCGGCTTGAAAGGCAGGTTCTGTAGCAGGTTGTTCACTTATGCAATGAAGCGTTGCATATAAAGGTAAAGCGTATAAATCACTGGCATTAGCTGTAACAATAACAATAACACCCAGGAGCCGAGGTTGTCCAACCTCGGCTCCTGGGTGCTTTACTGGCCATCTTTAGTAAGCACCTCGGATATGGTGTGCAATTTTTTCTGTATAGAAGGTCTCCAGCTTCTTGTGCAACTCTGCCGACAAGGGAGAAATCGCTGAAACTGCGGCATTGTCCAGAGCCTGGGAAGGACGGCTCGCCCCTGGAATTACCACAGAGACTGCTTCGTAGTCCAATATCCAGCGCAAGGCCATCTGCGCGAGGGTCATGCCCTCAGGCTTGAGCAGGGCAAGCTCTTCAGCGAGCTCAACACCCTTTTCAAACGGTACCCCGGCAAAGGTCTCCCCTACATTGAACGCCTCTCCATCACGATTGAAGTTCCGGTGGTCAGTCGCCCCGAAGGTAGTGCTCTTCTTCATCTTTCCGGACAACAGGCCGCTTGCCAGGGGAACACGCGCAATAAGGGATACACCCTTCTCTTGTGCCTTGCCAAAAAGCTCTG
Source organism: Sphaerochaeta sp. (assembly GCA_034007055.1). Classification (GTDB taxonomy): domain Bacteria; phylum Spirochaetota; class Spirochaetia; order Sphaerochaetales; family Sphaerochaetaceae; genus Sphaerochaeta. Next base: position 12,338 of record JAVERP010000059.1, on the reverse strand, counting down.
TGATGAGTTTCTGACGGAATATGTTGAAGATTACCTGCAGCGATGCGATCCCCTCTTCCTGCAGGCAGATGAGCCCCTCTTCCACTGTCTCCACACTCGCTCCGAAGTCAGCTATCTTGCCTTGCTTCTTCAGATCCCTGAGGGCATCGAACACTGCCCCGTCAGAGAGGACATCCTGGGGGATGCAGTGAAGCTGGATAAGGTCGATCCGTTCCAAGCCCAACCGGGAGAGTGAGTTCTCTGTATGGTGCAGCATCGCTTCAGGGGTAAAGTTTTCAGGCCATCCGGGGTTGGAGCCGCGACCCAATTTTGTTGCAACAAATATCTTTCCAGGGTGTTGCTTCAGAAATGACCCGATGAGTTTCTCACTTCTTCCATCCCCGTATACATCTGCGGTATCGAAGAATGTTATTCCAGCCTCGGTAGCGGTATGAAGAATCTCCATGGCTGTCTTGTCCTGGACATCGCCCCATGACCCTCCGATCTGCCAGGTGCCCAGCCCAACCTCCGATACCATCTTCTTATCCGAACCAAAAGGTCTCGTATGCATAGCTTCTCCTCCATAGTATGAGTGATGGGTAATCTTACGAAGGTACTCACCCAAAAGTCAAGGACCTTCACAAAAGGTCAAGGGAGGGACAAGTCGTTGATTAGGCACAAGAAGGAATGCAGGTCATCAGATCCACTACAAAGCAGTGTATGCTCCCCCTACGTAGCAAACAGAGCCTTGGTAGCGGGATAGATCAGTTTGAACTGTTCATATGCTGCTCGATAATACACGGCCGACTCCGGTTTTGGGATAAACGTTGTACACCCCTGCCTGGTGAGAAGAGAATCAATACAATCCTGATAGGAAGAGATCTTGCCTTCATGCAACAGAACCGCAGCAGCTAGTGCTATGCTTGGCAAGTATTCTGAATCAGAGAATACGGTGATGGGGGTATCAAACACATTGGCAAAAATCTGATTCCACACGCTCTCTTCAGCTCCCCCACCAATGAGGGATATCTTGCTTGGCACTACTTCAAGCTTTTCAAAACCCTGTTTGAGGGAGAACGCAACCCCCTCAAGGGCACTTAAGGCCATATCTCTGGAGGTTGTACTCCCATCAAGGCCGATAAAAGAGCCCCGAATGGAGGTATCTGCTACAGGAAACCTCTCTCCCGCCAGATAAGGGAGGCAAAACAACTCTGTTCTTGTATCGCCACTTTGAGCGAGCAGGTCATGGAGCCTGTCATATTTTTTTGGGTCATCGGGAAATATCAGGGTTGCAATCCATTTGTGCACTGACGCAGCATTGAGCACAGGAATTACATTTATATACATCCCCCGATTGATGGCTACAAGATTGAAGACCCCTTGGCGAGGTGCCAGTGATATGGCGGCTACCCACCCGCTTGTTCCCAGATTGATGTTCAACTCACCTGAATTGATGATACCGCTAGCGAGTGTGGTAGATCCGGCATCACCACACCCTGCGTATACTTTCACGTTTTCTGAAAGAAGGGTTTGCTCGGACGCCTTTGGCAGTACCAGGCCGACGACCTCGTCTGCATAGCAGATATCAGGAAGAAGGGCATGGTCTATCCCCAATGATTTCACCTCTTGCACATACGTTCTTTCTCGTATGTCGAGCATGCCACTTGTAGAGAGGCTTGTCACATCACTGACAAACCGTCCGGTCAGCTTTCCAATGATATAGTCTTTGGCTGAGTTCAGGACCTTGTGTGTCCTGTCCAACACACCCCTCTCGTGTTCCTGCATCCACAGCAGCTTTGGCAGGGGAATGGTTCCATTCATCTCAACACTGGTCTTTTGAGCTATCACATCGGCGATCAAATGGAGATGGGAAGCCCCCCTCTGGTCATTATACATAATGGCATTACGTACTGCATCTCCCTGTTGGTCTACACAGATGACGTCCTGCATGTGTCCTGACATAATGACCGACCCGATCTCCTTGATAGAGCCTGTCTTTTCCTGGTACTCCTTGAGCATGGAGCAGAAAGCCTTGTACCACTCATTGGGATCCTGCTCGATGAACTGTTGATCCCGAATCGTCCTTATCTCCTTCTTTGCTGAGTACACGACGGCTTGTGTTCCATCCAGGACAATTCCCTTGATAGCGCTCGTTCCGATGTCAAAGACTGCTATCATGCTTTACCTCATCAACTTCCTTAAGGAAAGACGCCAAGTGCCTAGGTGACCTATTCACTTGTCGGATTAGCTCCGTCCCTATTACAACCCCATTAAAACCATCATTGAGCACTTGCTGTATCTTTTGGGGGGTATTCAATCCAAACCCCCCAAAGCAGATGACGTGTGGATACTTCTCCAAGGTAAAGCCAAGCATCTGCTGATACATCGCCTCCTTCTGTTCAGTGCCAGTCTGCCCTACATACAGTTGCTCATATACAAGGGGAAACTGTGAAAGAACAGTTGAAAGCTCGTCCTCATCCATGTGGGGGTTTGCAAACCCAATGATGTCAATTCCAGACTCCTTCACCTCTTGCTGAAGGCGCAATCGCGTCTGATGATCAGCATCAGGAATGACCAAGGCGTCAACCAGGCGATATTTGGCAAAGTCCTTGTAGACATCCGAGGCTATAAAGTCTTCATGATACGCCATAACCCAGATTGGCTTATCAGTATGCGCCCTGATCTGCTTCCAGTACTCCAATGAGGTGGCCTTCTCAAAATTCACAGCTTTGTGCGCATCACTGATAACCGAGCCATCAGCATAAGGATGTAGCGAAGGATACCCAATTTCCAGGATATCAACATGGTGCTCCTCACAAATGGTGAGCGTCTCAAAAAATTGCGTCTCGTCCTTATATCCGGCCAGAACATATCCGATAATAAATTTTCTCTCTTGTGAGATAGCGTGCTGTGTCCGTTTTGAATGAATGGTTTTATACACTTTCTTTACTTCCTATCTTTTGTCCTACTACTGCAAAAACGATGACAGCGCCGGTGAGAATGTTTTGGATGAATGTCGGCACCTGCATGATGGTCAGTCCATTGGCAAGGACTGTGAAAATGGCTACGCCTACAACAGTTCCGATTATGTTGGGAACTCCCTCCTTAAACAGAGTCTTACCGATGAAAATTGTTGCATAGGCATTCAAGGTGTAGGAATCACCTGCCGTTGGGGCCGCTGATCCGACGCGAGAGGCTAGCAGTACACCGGCGAATCCAGCCATAGCACCTGCAATGGTAAAAGCGAGCGTCTTGTAGAGATCGACTTTGACCCCTGCAACATTGCTGGCCTGTTCATTCCCCCCAATAGCATACAGCTTCCTTCCGAATGCAGTGTGCTTTGTCAGATAATAAAAGAGACATGCCAAAATCACCATGAGGATGGTGAGATAAGGAATCCTTCCCAGCTTGGCAGTGCCTATCACTTTGAAGCTCTCCGGTATGCCATTGAATATGATTGCACCGCCTGAAAGCCAGTAGGTGAATCCATAGATGACCCTGCTCATAGCAAGGGTAATGATAAATGACATCACCTTAAACTTGGTGACAATGAATCCATTGACAAACCCGATGAGTGCGCTTATGAAGACCCCAAGGACCAATGCAGTAGCAAAGGGTACTCCCCTGATGGCAAGCACTGCTGCCAGTACCCCACTAAAGGATGCGATGGTTCCAATGGAAAGGTCAAACTCCTCAACATTCATGATCAATGTCGTCCCAAGGGATATCACTGCCAAAATGGCCATCTGACGACTTATATTCCAGAAGTTGGCTGAAGAGAAGAACACCCTTGGCCTTAAAATTCCAAATATCATTATTATGAGGAGTAAGGAAAAAATAGTGCCATAGGACTGCATGACCATCTTCATGTTTGGTCGTTTCATTCTCAAAGTATTTTTCATAGGTTACCTTTTTTCATAGCAAAGATGTAAAATCTGCTCACTCGTAAGATTGGTATTGGGTAACAGTTCCCAAGTTTTTCCGTTGGCCATGATGAGGATATTGTCAGCTATTTCCAACATTTCCTGCAAATCACTTGTTACAAAGACAATAGCCTTTCCAGTATCTGCACAAGAGCGCAACAAGGTATGGATCTCTTCCCGTGTCTTGACATCGACGGCTTGGGTTGGTTCATCACATAAGAATAAATCAGGGCCGGACATGAGCGATTTGGCGAACACTACCTTTTGCTGGTTTCCTCCTGACAACTCATACACGGGCTGGTCTATTCCCTGACAGACTATATTCATTTCATCAACCTTCTTTTGCGTATCGGCCCGTTCCTTTTTACTTTGGTAAAACCCTTTGCTGACGTAGGTGTCAATGATGGGAAGGACAATATTATTCTTGATGCTTCTTGAAAGGATCAGAGAGTGCCCCCGCCTATCCTCATGAATAAGGACGATACCCCTTTGTATTGAGCGGCTTGGAGAAAAGCTGGTGATTTGCTCACCTTTGAAGTTCACCTGTCCATCCTGTATGCCCTTGTATCCATACAAAGCTTCAAGCAGTTCAGTCCTGCCACTACCAGCCAAACCGAATATGCCTAGGATTTCACCTGCATGCACCTCCAAGGAGGCATCCAAAACAACATTGTTGGTGGTTGCGATATGACTGGCACTAAAAAGGACCCGATGGAACCTCTTTTCTGACAGCTCTTTCTTGGAGCTTTTCCAATTGTCTGTCATAAGGGCGATGAGCTGGTCCTTAGAGGTCTCTTTTGTCTGAACCGTCTGTATCAGATTGCCATTCTTGAATACTGTTATTCTGTCGGTAAGTTGGAAGATCTCTTCCATCCTATGGGTGATGTAAAGGATTGTCGTTCCCTTTTCGTTCAGTTTCCTGATTATGTTGAACAGGATGGCAGTCTCTTTATCAGTAAGAGATGCTGTGGGCTCATCTAAGATCAGCAGCTTACATTGCGTCATCATCGCCCGAACAATCTCAAGCAATGTTTTCTGAGGGGGGCTCAGCTCTTGTGCCAATGCTTCCAAGGGAACCTCTATCCCATACTCTTCCATGACCTTTTCGACTCTTGCCTTCATTTTCTTGAAGTCGACGGTGACCAGGTGTTTCTTGATGCTTGGAAGACCCAGATAGATGTTCTCCACCCCATTGAAGGATGGGACCAGATTCCTGTCCTGGTGTATGACGTTGATGCCAAGGTTCCTGCTCATGGTAGGGTCTGTAATGGTGACCGGGTTACCATCTACAAGCACCTCCCCACCGGTCAGGTGGTAGACACCTGTAAGAATTTTTATCAGAGTCGATTTTCCAGCCCCATTTTCACCAACCAATCCATGAATTTCCCCTTTTTTCACGGAGAAATTGACATCTTGCAAGGCAAACATGGTACCAAACTTCTTGGACAAGGCACGTGTTTCAATTATCATATGCTTCCCATTCATCTTTATATATCTCTCCCCATCTGCATGGGGAGAGAAGGAGGATGCGCTGCCGATATCTATTTTGTTATGAGCAGTGCAGGGGCGAATACCTCACCCTTAGCAGCCTTTTCACCATTCAGTACTTTGGCAACTTCCGTTACTACGATTTCGGCCATGTTCTCAAAATTCTGGGAAAGAGTAGCGATAAAGTTGGTCGATTCATTGATCAGCTTGATAGCCTGTTCATTGCCATCAACACCAACAACCAACACCTCATCCCTTCCGGCTTCCATCAAGGCCTGGGTGGCACCAATTGCCGGTTCATCCCAAGCACAGAGGATTGCATCTATCGAACCCTTCTGCGGATAGGTGGTAAGGATATTCTCCACTATCACCTTGGAGTTGTTGATCTGGTTAGGGACATCCACATGATGTTCGCCGACAAGGGTGATGTTGGGGTATTTTGGAAGCAAGTCTTCCATTGCGATCGAACGCTTCACCACTCCAGGGTGTGGCCTGTGGGTAAGATGAACTACGGTTCCTTCTTTTCCCATCGTATCAAACAGATAGGATGCTATCATCTCGCCCATTTGGTAGTTGTCACTTGTAGCATTCATCTGCATGGCGTCAATGTACCCGGCATCACAACCAAATACGGGGATCTTTGCATTGGCTGCTTCCTTGATCTGGGATTCGCTCAGCTTGGGATCCGCACTTACAATGATGATGGCATCCACTTTGGAAATTACGCTTGTCTCAATATCAGATGCAAACTTGCTGGTATCATTTGCAGAGTCATATACTGAAACCTTATACCCTTTGGCCTCCAACTTGCCTTTCATAAGATCTGTCATCTGTTTGGTTGTAACAGATGAGAGGTACGGTGTGCAAATTGAGATTTGCTTCACAGCGCTCCCCTTTGAACCCTGAGCGAATAACGGTGTAGCCATCACCATCACCATCAGCAGTACCAACAAAATAGTCGTCTTTGTTTTCATTTTCTCAATCTCCTTTGTATTTTTCATTTCCTAGCAAATGAATAGCAGTATCCAACGAAGTGATGAAGGTATCTAAGAATGCTCCTTTCAATACAGCCTTTATCGCTTCTGTTTTCTCTTTGCCCACTGCGATCCCAACTTTCCTCATAGAGATGATGTCTAGGATCGATTGGCCAAGTATCTTATTTTCCAGGTGTGAAGGGATAACATTCCCCTCTTTGTCAATGTAGGAAGAGCAGATATTTGCAACGGCCCCATCTTCCCGCAGTTTATTCAGGTCTGAGTTGCTCAGATTCCCTGCAACGATTCCTGTTGAATCCAATTCAATGTTTCCGATTCCCAACAGCGCTACATCGCACTGTTTTCCCAGTTCAAGGATCCTCATGATACTGGGCTCGCCAAGCAAAAGGCTTTTTGTAGCTGCACTGTTCAAATATCTTGGAGCGCTGAACGTGTAGCTTTTACCATGCGTCTTGCTAGCGAATTTCTGCACAATGCTGTTTACATTCCAATCTTCACCATCACTGAAGGAGTCTCCACACAAGGCAACGAACTCAAGCCCTCTATTCTTGCTGTTCCCTATAGCTGAAGAGAGGGCACTGATGGTGCGCCCTGCCATAACTCCTACTTTTTCATTGTTCTTGATGACTACATCAAAGAGGTCCTTGGAGCTTTCTGCCAGCCTTTGTATCGCATCTTCCTTGGATGAATCGCCGATATCATAGACATACACCTGAGGTACATTGAATCGATCCTTGATCAGCTGTTGGTAATGATTCTCTTCAGGATTTTCATAATTCAAGTGTATGGATACCAGGTTGTTCTCTTTTGCATTCGCAATGATCCTTGAAATCTGGGGACGGGAAATATTGAGCTTCCCTGCGATTTCCTTTTGGCTCAAACCTTGCATGTAGAACATTTCACACACGGCAAACATAAACTTAGTGTTATCAAGAATACTCATCACCACCTCTCTTGAAATAAATTAAAGATGTGTAATTTATTTCAGACCCAAGTCCACTATAGGTTGGTTTTCTCGTGAAAGCAAATGTAATATTTCAATTCCAACAGAAATTAATTTCAATGCACACATAAGGCTACTCTTAGCTATCATTATTATTCGAGTCCTGTTTTCCAGGAAGGGTAACCATGTGCTGGTATCTCATCCTCTTCATCTCAGCAGTTTTAGATTTCACCTCAGAGGTGATGAACTCAGCTTACCTGATACAATTGCATGAGGACTTCACACAAGGTGTTTTCAGCATTGAGAGAAAGAGACAAAAAAGCCGTACTGAACAGGTTGCCCTTACGTGTTCAATTGGAACGACTTGAGGTAGCTGGACACTTCTCTTTGAACAAGCAGGTCATCGGAGACCCTATGGGAAAAAATCCTGGCATGCTGAACGATGGGGAATTTCTCACATCAACCTCATTCCCTCTTCGCTTGTTCCTTGTGTTCTGCCAAGATTCTCTGACACTGCCTGGGATGGAGCTTCATGGTGTACATCAGGGCGATATGCTCGCTGAGCAAGGCTCCTGTCCAGGAGGATTTGCTGTAGCCGAAGGCTGAGGGTGCACAATTGAGGTCATACTTGATCTGTTTCAACAGAAGCAGACTCAGCTTCGGGTGTTTGCCCTGGTGCAGCTCCAGTCCTTCCGAACCTGATTCTAGAAATAATCGAATCCACAAGTTGATGGAGGCTACCGACTTGCCCGAAAGGGTGGCCAGCTCCTCCACAGGGAGTCCTGCAAGGGCAAGCCTTACGATGACCACCCGGGTGTAGTACTGGGCTTCTTCATTCGAATCGAGCTCCCTGGAAATTCTGTCCAGCAAGAGGTTCTTGTTTTCAACCTTTCGGGTATTCATGGGTGACTCCTACGTTACTCTCCTTATACTACATAAGCAGGACAAGCATATACAGCACGCAGGAACGTTTGGACCATATGCCAGGACGGGCATGGGCTCAATCACTCGCTTCCCTTCACTACTTTGCGTCGTAGTTCATTATAATAAAGATATTTATGGTTTGCTCCATCACTCCATTGATTTGTTATTTTGAGCCCAACCTCTGTCGTATATCAAAAACATCTTATACAGATACACAGTTTCATGGTATAAGGGCAAGTCGGTTTTTTCTTTTCCATCCTTTTTTATTTTTTCTCTGTTTCCTTAGTTTCCTACTTTTCTATTGTTCCCATAGTTCTTTGTACCACTTCTCCCTTTGGGCATGCTACTATGAAATGCCTCCTATAGAGAGAGTGTATCTATAAGGTGACCACCCAAGGGGGTGAAGCCAACATGGCTATCAGCCTGACAAATGGGGATGGTCTGCTGAACATAAGGAGCATCCCATGAGATATGATGTTGTAGTCGTCGGAGGGGGTATAGCAGGCCTGACAGCCGCCTCCTACTGTGCGAGGGAGAACCTTTCTGTCCTGTTGTGTGAGAAGCAAGCTGTGCTCGGTGGTACGGTAAACTCCTTTGAGCGGGATGGCTTTGTATATGACCTGGGCATCCGCTCCATTGAGAACTCAGGCATCGTCTTCCCCATGCTCAGACAGCTTGGCATAGAGTTGGAGTTCAGCAGAAGCCTGGTATCGGTGGGTGTGGCGGACCAGATCACCGACATCGATTCGAAAGAAAGCCTTGATGACTATGCTGATCTTCTGAAAAACCAGTTTCCCGGCAATACGGGGGACATTGACCTCATCATGCGGGAGATCCGAAAGACCATGGGCTATATGGATGTCCTGTATGGGATAGACAACCCCCTGCTGCTGGACTCAATGACTGACATCACCTACATGACCAGGACGCTGCTGCCCTGGTCCTTCCGATTCCTGCTCTCCATGCCTAAGGTTGCAAAGCTCAGAGGCCCTGTCAACAAACACCTCGCGAAGTTCACCACCAACCAAGCCCTCATCGACATCATAGCCCAGCACTTCTTCAAGGAGATTCCAGCCTCTTTCGCCCTGAGTTATTTCAGCCTCTATCTGGACTACCACTATCCCAAAGGGGGGACACGCGCCATACCCCAGGCGATGGAGGCCTTCCTCATCTCCCATGGTGGCTCTGTACTGACCGATACTACCATCACCCACATTGATAGTGAAAACAACACCCTTACAGACCAGGGGGGCAACACCTATTCATACAACCAGCTCATCTGGGCTGCTGACAGCAAGGCCCTTTACAGGAACATCAAATATGAGGAGCTTCCTGTCTCTCCTGGCAAGAAAAAGCTACTTGCCAGGAGAGACAGGCTCGAACAGTACCAGGGAGGGGATTCCATCTTCGCCCTCTACCTTGCCATAGACCTTCCACCCTCGTATTTCAGCAACATTTCTCATCCCCATCTGTTCTACACACCAAGCAATGCCGGGATCGCTCGCATACAGGGCGATGACCTGGCCAGGGTCCTTGCCAAGGATCCCAGCATGGCAGAGGCCGAGGGCAGGATCATCATTAAGAATTGGCTTGCCCAATTCTTGGCCCATACGACCTATGAACTCTCCTGTCCGGCAATGCGTGATGCCTCCTTGGCCCCAGAGGGACAGAGTGCTCTCATGGTGAGCACGCTGTTCGACTACCGCATCGCCAAACATATCAAGGAGGCAGGGTGGTATGACCAGTTCAAACTGTTTGCAGAAGACCTGATGGTGGAAGTCCTTTGCTCCTCCCTCTATCCTGAGATGAAAAACAAGATAGTGCAGAAGTTCTCCTCCACCCCTCTCACGTTCGAACGGGAAACAGGGAACAGCGATGGGACCATCACAGGGTGGGCCTATACAAAGAGGCCCGTGCCGGTACCCCATGCAATGAGGAAGATCATGAAGAGCGCCCATACGCCGGTAGGGAACATCTTCCAGGCAGGCCAATGGACCTTCAGCCCATCTGGGCTGCCTATCTCGGTACTCACAGGAAAGCTTGCCGCTGACAAGGCTATCGAGGCCATGGTGAGAAAGAATGAAAAGAAAAAGAAAAACACCAAGAAAAGAAAATAAAAGACGCGGTGACAGATTCCCCATATGAGGGGGAATCTGTGCTTTGCTTGCACAGCCATGCAACAGCCACCATTTCATCCACAAGGCATTCCAATGGACCCTTGCAGGATGTATAGCACGATCGCTTGGGAGATGCGAGAGAATTTCAACAGATATCGATTCCTTTTTTCCCTTTTTACTTTTCAGTATGATAGTATGCAAAAGAGATTTTTTTGGTGAGCATAGGGAACCAAGGAAAGCAGGACCCGCACGTACAGCCGACCAATGCGGGAGTCGGTTCAGAGCCTTTCTGGTTTCAAAGGCCCAAACGTACCAAAAGAGAGTATGGAGAAAGGTGGTTGTCCTACAGAATCCTTATGGGTATCGCCCGCTATGGCGAAACAGAGCTTGATACAGGAGAGATGCAATGAAGTATGATGTAGTGGTCGTTGGGGGAGGAATTGCTGGCTTGACCGCAGCTTCCTACTGTGTAAGGGAGAACCTGACAGTGCTCTTGTGTGAAAAACATGCCTCCTTGGGAGGAAATGCCAACTCCTTTGAACGAGGAGGCTTTGTCTTTGACCAGGGAATCCGCTCGATAGAGAACTCGGGCATCATATTCCCCATGCTAGAGCAACTGGGGATTGAAATGGAGTTCATCAAGAGTTCAGTCACCCTGGGGGTAGCCGACCAGATGATCGAGGTCGACAAACCGGAAAGCCTTGACGAATATGCAAAACTTCTGGGAAGGCAGTTCCCTGACAACATACAGGACATAGCCCTTATCAAAGAGGAGATCCGCAAGATCATGGGGTATATGCACATCCTCTACGGGATCGACAACCCCCTCCTGCTCGATTCCTTCAAAGACCTGAAGTATCTCACCCGGACACTGCTGCCGTGGCTTGTAAAGTACAAGCTCTCCATGCCAAAGGTAGCCAAACTCAAGCAACCGGTTGAGGAGCACCTGAAGAAATTCACTAACAACCAAGCCCTCATCGACATCATCGCCCAACACTTCTTCAAGGAGACCCCTACCTTCTTCGCCCTGAGCTACTTCAGCCTCTATCTGGACTACAACTACCCCAAGGGTGGAACCAGGGCTGTTCCCAAGGCAATGGAGGCATTCTTTACAGGGCAGGGGGGGTCGATCGTGCTCAACAGCACCATTGTCGCCGTTGATGTTGCTGCCAACACCGTCAGCGACCAGAAGGGAAACACCTACACATACAGCCAGCTCATCTGGGCCGCCGACCTGAAGACGCTCTACAGGAACATTGCATATGACAAGATTTCAGATATTCACCTGCAAGGGACCCTGCTTCAGAAACGTGATACCCTGGAGCAGTTCAAGGGAGGGGATTCCATCTTCTCCCTCTACCTTGCCATCGACCTGCCTGTCTCCTATTTCAGCGGGATAGCAAGTGCCCACCTCTTTTACACACCCCTGAAAACCGGACTATCCCACATTGATGGCTCAGCCCTTGCACAGGTATTGGAAAAAGATCCAGGCAGTGCAACAGAGAAGGACAAGGCGATCATCAAGGAGTGGCTTTCTGCATACTATGCCTACACAACCTATGAGATCTCCTGCCCTGCCATGCGTGATGCCTCCTTGGCCCCTGAAGGCAAGGCAGCTCTATTGGTAAGCACCCTCCTAGACTACAGCCTTACAAAACATATCAAGGAATCAGGGTGGTATGAAGAGTTCAAGCGTTTCTCAGAAGAGGCGATCCTTGCTGTGCTGTGCTCCTCCCTCTATCCAAAGATGGAGGGCAGGATTCTGCAGCAGTTCTCCTCCACCCCCCTTACCCTTGAGCGGGTTACGGGCAACAGCGAGGGGGCCATCACTGGATGGGCCTTCACCAAGAGGCCTCTTCCTGTAGAGCATGAGATGGATACCATGATCAGGAGTGTGGAGACAGTCATCCTACGATAAACACAAAAGTAGAACCATAAATCAGTTCATTTTTTTGACACGGTAGCTTTC
>JAVERP010000058.1:0-24583 GCA_034007055.1 Sphaerochaeta sp. | reverse complement strand
AGACAGTGATCCTTTCATGAAGCATCTTGTTGTAGATAGCTCTCGAACATCCGAGAGTCTTATTAATCTGTATTGTCTGTTGCGGATCAGGGTAGATTCTCAACCTCAATGCTTTGTTGTGCTTCATGTGTTACGTGTACAAGTGTTACCTGAATATGTACAGGAAAATCGTACCGAATATGACAAGATATACTACGAAATCACCCTGCAAGTTCTCTCTGGAAGGCATATCATCCTTGTTTGTAAGTATAGGAAAAGCTTCCTTACAGGAAACCTGGACAAGTGGATAAAAACCGAACTGTCGAACGTTGCCTTGGAAGGTGAATGTAAGCATAGATGCAATTGAGCTTGGATACAGACCATATCCATATTTTAATATCATATGAGCCCCAGTCAGCATCTCAATGATTAATCGCAGACTGAAGACTCTGACAACCCATCGAGTTTGGAAGTATCATGAGACAGAAAAGGAAAAGCATGTTTGGAATGAACGTACTTTTTGGTCTGGGGGGTTACTTTGCTTGTTCTGTAGGCGATGCTTCCACAGAAGTAATACGAACATACATACAAAATCAGCTCTGATTCATCCCAGCCCCTTAAGAGAACTGGGATTTCTCAGCCGAGTGGTTAAAAGCAGAATCCTCTTTTTCGTTTCAAAGGAACAGCGGTAATTTGTTTATACAGATGTCTACCGAACCACATAGGCATCTGTATAAAACTAGCAACGGAAAACCTTTCAAAACCACAAGTGATGAGAAAAAAGCGGATTGCTTGCAAGATGTCGTTTCCAACGGCTTCCCGCCTCATCCTTCAACTCCCTCGTCCGACCCCATTCGTTAGTCTCCCTGGTTCCCCGTAAGCATCTAAATTGCAGGGATTAGAACACGGAACCCGACATTGTTGTACCGAGACGAAGCAGTACTGTTGTTGCGTCTGGTTAGAGTGACGCTCGTCATATCATTGTACCAACTGCCACTCCGAAGGACCCGTGTGGAGCCTGAGGAAGGACCCTTAGGGTTCGTTCTTAAAGAAACACCAGAGTAGTCTTCTCCATACCAGTCCCAGCAGTACTCATACACGTTTCCGCTCATATCAAAAAGTCCAAGCTCGTTGGCTCTTTTTTCACCCACCTCGTGGGACGTATCTTCTTCATCACCAAACCAAGCAACATCATGTGCAGTATTGCTCCCTGCATAGGTATAGCCCCCACTTTTGCTTCCTCCACGGGCTGCGTACTCCCACTCAGCCTCTGTAGGCAAACGATAGCCACTCTTAGTCCAATCACAGCTGACTGATTCGCCCTCGATGGTGTACACCTCTTCAAAGCTGTCTTGCCGGCTCAGCGCGTTACAGAAGGCAACCGCATCAAACCAGCTCACACCATCCACAGGCAGACTAGTTCCCTTCGTATTCGATGGATTGCTGTCCATTACCTGCTGGTAGATGTCCTGGGTTACTTCATAGGTCCCTAGATGGAAACTGCCAACCACCACAGTGTGGACCGGCGTTTCATTCGAATAGTCATTCGAGCCCATCTTAAACGACCCGCCCTCTACATAGGTCAGGGGGATGGACCCATTTTTCACCTGTTTGAAGAAAACCAGGCTTAGCACAGGGCTGCTGGAAATCTTGACAGGAAACACCATCTCGGGTGTGGGGTTATACAATGAAGCCAATTGTACGGTAGTCGCTCCTTTCCTGGAATCGGTTACGAATCCTTTACGGGATGCAGGACTAGCAACAGGCTTGGGTGCCTGATCTGGGGTAACCCAAGACAGGATAAGAGCTTTCTTTGGGGAGTTCAGGGTGTGGGAATTTGAAAAGCTGTCCTGGTACGAAAGAATCTCTATCCCTCTGTTTTTAAAAATGGACACATCTTCCACAACCATGGGCTTATCCGTCTTCACTGATACCACATAGCTCTTCAGAAGGATTGGATTTTCCAGAGTAAGAGCATAGCTACTTCCTGAGAGAGGGTTGGTGATACTCACCTGGTCTGCTACGAGTAGGAAGCGATCAAGGGCAAAGTCTCGAATGATATGCCACTCTAGGGAAGCCTGTAACACCTTGGTCTTGATAGCTTCCTCGAACTGTATGATTTCCTCCCTGACCTTCATCTCATCACCGATGGAGGTGAAATCAATAGCAAGGGAAAGATTATCATAGGACACCCATGCATCATTACAGGAGGCAGAGAGAGACCACAGGCGTGCATTGCGGGCGTAAGAGTTATTTTGCAGTAACATTTTACCACTTGGTAGGGTGCGCGATCGCCCGAGGTTGCCCAGGGCTTTATCTACATACCCATCAAGTTCATCCTTTTGCTGGTCATAGGCTGCAACCAGATCAGAAGAGAGCTTTTTTGTTTCAACCAGTATGGTCTCGTCCAAACGGGAGTATTCCTTATCCTTTCGCTCTTCGAATAGCCTATCTGTCTCCCAGATATTTGGCTCCATTGCATTGTAGGCCGCTATATCACCTGAGAACCGTAGCTGTAATGTCTGAATGGCATTTTCATACTTGGTTTCAAGTTCATCCAACAGGATAGTGTCATAGAGATCTACAGAGGCCACTACCTTCATCAAAACAGTAGGGTCATCACTTTGTGACCTGATGCGTAAGTTTTCCAATTCGTTTTCACCACTGGCCGCTAAAGCAACCAAAGACAGAACCAAAACTAACGCTACAACAAACAACTTTTTTTTATACATATCCCCTCCAAAACGAGTCACCTTATACTATCACACAAGTCTGCACGACCGATCCTTCACTTCCCTGCCAGTTCAATTCTTTTGTTTTCATCCTTAACTCCTCAGCTTCCAAGAGTGGTTAGACTGTAGGGACCAAGACCCGGAAGCCAAGATCACTGTCCCTAACCCAAGGAGTATCGTAGTCGCGAAAGGATACGTAAAGGGAATCCACACTACTGTACCAATGGCCGCCCCGAAGGACCCGGCCCGAGCCTGAAGAGGGGCCTTTGGGGTTTGTCCCTGGGGAGGAACTGTAGTACCTACTTCCATACCAGTCCCAGCACCACTCCCACACGTTCCCGCTCATGTCGAATAGTCCAAGCTCGTTGGCCCTCTTGCCTCCCACGTTATGGGTTCTCCCACCACTATTTCCCTCATACCAAGCCACATCTCCTACGGTGTTGCTTCCCGCATACGTGTATCCCTGACTCTTGCTTCCACCGCGAGCCGCATACTCCCACTCAGCCTCCGTAGGCAAGCGATACCCCTTCTTGTTCCAGTCACAGCCCACTGATGCACCCTTAATTGTGTACACTTCAGGTAGCCCGTCTCGCCGGCTCAGCGCGTTGCAGAAGGCGACTGCGTCGAACCAACTCACTTGCTCCACAGGCAGATAAGTCCCCGTCCAACTCGATGGGTTATATCCCATAACTTTTTCATATATATCTTGTGTTATCAAATAGGTGCTCAGGGAAAAACTATCCACCTTCACAGTATGTACAAGCTCCTCGTCATCCCAATCCCCAACTGTCGTGCCCATCTGAAAACTCCCACCCTCCACAAAGGTCAGGGGAATGGTGCCACTTTCCGTCTGCTCGAAGAAGATCAGACCAAGCTCAGGGCCACTTGAAATCTTGACAGGAAACACCATCTCGAGTGTGTGGCCAAACAATGAAACTACTTGTACAGTAGTCGCCCTTTCCCTGACTGTATTCACCTTCCCTTCAGTGGATACCTTAGACGTATCATGACCAATAGCAGGTTCAGGCACATCTACAGGGGCAGCCGGTACTGCAGGTGCAATAGGCTTGGATGGTTGCCCTAGGATATTCCAAGAAAGGGTAAGAGCCTTATCTGGGGAGTTCAAGGTATGGAAATCCCCTGACCTGTCCTGATATGAAAGGTTGCTTATCCCTGTATTTTTCAAATATGTAGCATCCTCCACGATCAACGTCTTGTCACTCTCCTCTGATACCAGATAGCTCTTCAGTGGAATTGAGTCATTCAAGGTAAAGGTATAGGTCCCCCCCGAAAGAGGGTTGGTGATGCTCACCTGGTCGATGACCAGCAGGAAGCGGTCAAGGGCAAAGTCACGGATGAAATGCCACTGCAGGGAAGCTTGCAATACCTTGGTATTGACCGCTTCATCGAACTGTATGATCTCCTCCCTGATCTTCATCTCATCACCGATGGAGGTGAAGTCAACAACAAGGGAAAGGTTTTCACTGGATACCCATGTATCATCAAAGAATGCATAGAGATACCACTGGCGTGTATTACGGACGTATGATCTAGTGTATAGCGCTATTTTGTCCTTGGACAGGGTATGCGACTGTGTCAGATTGGCTAGGGCATTGTCTATATATCCATAAAGCTCTCCTTTCTGCTGGTCATAGACTGCAACAAGTTCAGATGAGAGCCTTTTTGTTTCAGCCAGTATAGTATCGCTCAGGCGGGAATATCCCTTATATTTTCGTTCTTCGAATACTGTATCAGTCTCCCATAAGTGAGGTTCTATTGTATTATAGGCGTAAATATCATCAGAAAACCGCAGTTGTAATGTCTGGATGGTCTCTTCGTACTTGCTCTCAAGTTCATCCAAGAGGAAAGTGTCATAGAGGTCTACCGAGGCAACTAACTCCTTCAAAACAGTAACGTCATCACTTTGTGACCTCATGTGAAAGGTTCTCATTTCCTCGTTATCACTAGCTACTGCAGCTAACAGTTCAGATGAATACCTTTTTGTTTCAGCCAGAATAGCATTGCTCAGGCGAAAGTATTCCTTATCTTTTCGCTCTTCAAATAGCGTATCGGTCTCCCAGGAATTTTGCTCCATCACAGTATAAGCGTCAAAATCTTCAGAAAAACGCAACAATATTGTCTCCAGGAAATTTTCACCATTATTATAAAATTCATCGAAGAGGACAGGGTCGTAGAGGCCTTCTGCAACCATTACCTTTATTAGAAAAATAAGGTCATCTATTTGTGACCTGATACGCAAGGTTCCCATTTCATTGTAACGACTGGCGGTTACGGCAAGCAGATCAGCTGAAAGCCTTTTAGTTTCAGCTAGCATAGCATCACTCAGGCGGAAGTATTCCTTATCTTTTCGCTGTGCGAACAGCGTATCGGTCTCCCATATATGGGGCTCCATTGCATTATAGGCATCAATATCATCAGAAAAACGTAGCTGTAACAACTCAATTTCATCTTCAAGATCAGTGCCAAATACATCAATAATGATAGGGTCATAGAGGTCATTTAAGGCCCCTACCTTCATCAAAAAAGAAAGGTCATCTATTTGAGACCTGATGCGCAAGGTTCCCATTTCAGCGTCGCCTCTGGCAGATACGCCAACCACAAACAAGGCCAAGACCAGAGCTACAACAAACAGCCTTTTTTGCATAGATCCTCCAAAATCAGGTCATATCAGAAAATCCCACAACCGATCACAATACTCTTCATTTTCGATAATTGGCATGGAATTGCTTCTTCACAACTACTCTTGCTTATACTACCTTATAGCATCCTCATTTTCAATGAATTTTGTACTAGCAGACATATTTATAATTTTGTCTGAAAAGAAAACAGTACCCTCCTTTGATAAGAGCACTTCGCCTGGGAAAGATTGGCCTAGAGAGACTTCAAGCCCTTTATTTACAAAGTAACAGAGTCAATTCATGAAACTGTTGCCTAGCAAACATGGTTATGATACCTCTTTTTCTGGTATGATGGCTGTATGCACGACCTGATCATCATCGGTGGGGGGGCAGCAGGCCTCTTCCTAGCCGCAAACATATCGGCCAAAAGCGTACTGCTTTTGGAAAGTTCTTCAAGGGTAGGAAAGAAGATCCTCATCACTGGGGGAGGGATGTGCAACCTTACCAACACCAAGGACACCCCTTCATTTCTCAAGCACTTTGCCAATAAAGAACAGACGAATTTCCTCAAGCCTGCCCTCATGAACTTTTCCACTGCGCAAACAAGGCTCTGGTTTGAAACCCATGGCCTCCCACTCACCATTCGCGATGACGGAAAAGTCTTTCCCTCATGCATGCAGGCAAAAGCTGTAGTGGACCTCCTAGAGCATGAGGCAACGAGGAATAGGGTTCAGATACGAGTAGATGCTAAGGTACTCTCCCTACACAAAGACGAAGAGAGTGGAACCTACCTTGTTCAGACAGAACATGAGCAGTTCCAAACAAAAAACATAGTTCTGACAACCGGCGGTATGAGCTACCCAACAACCGGCAGTGATGGGTCGGGCTATCCTTTGGCAAAGATGCTTGGGCACAGCATAGTGTCCCCTTCCCCTGCTTTGGTGGCAGTGACGGTAACAGACTATCCATATGCGGCACTAGCTGGAAATTCCATCAGGGATACCCAAGTTGAGTTCTTCCACAAGGACGAAACCAAACGGTACAACCAGGGAACAGGGGACATGCTCTTCACCCATGACGGACTTTCAGGCCCTGTAATCCTGAATAATTCGCGGCAGATACGTAAGGGGGATCTGGTGCAGGCTTCGCTTCTTCCTTGCACAAACAAGGAAGCGCTACGAGAAGTCCTTACCGAGCTTTTCTCCCGTAATCCCAAAAAACAGCTCTATACCCTTCTCAAGGGCGAAGGCATCATCGCTCACCTTGCAGAGATGCTGTTGCACAGGCTAGGCCTTACCACCCAGACAACCTGTGCTAACCTTTCCAAGGAAAAAAGAAAGGCTGTTATTGATTTAGTGACAGCCCACCCTTTCACCGTCTCATCAAAGAAAGGGTTCAACTCAGCGATGGTAACGGCAGGAGGTGTCGGCCTCTCTGAGGTCGACCGCAGGACAATGGAATCAAAGCTACAGAAAAACCTTTATTTCTGTGGGGAAATTTTGGATATTGATGGAGATAGCGGTGGCTATAACCTGCAGGCAGCGTTCTCAACAGCGCTTCTTGCCTGTAATGCCATATTAGATCAAGGAGCAGCAGATGAAATTTAGTTGGACAACGATACGGGTAAACGACATGGAAAAGTCATTGGCTTTCTACCAGGAGATTGTGCAGTTGCCTTTACAAAGACGATCGAAGGTTGAAGGTGGTATGGAACTGGCGTTTCTGGGTACCGGTGAAACAAAAGTGGAACTTATCTGGAGAAAAGGTGAAAAACCAGCCATCTATGGCCAGGACATCTCGATGGGCTTCTTTGTAGATGACCTTGATGTCATGATGAAGTTTGTCCAAGACAAGGGTATCCCCATCCTCGGTGGCCCCTTCAAGCCGAATGACCATATCAGGTTCTTCTATATCCTCGATCCCAACGAGCTACGTATCCAGTTTGTGGAACAGACACCGTAGAGCTGACCAAGCCATCAGAAAAGAAAGCCCGGCACTCACTTTGCACATCACTAGAATCCGCAAGGCGTCTGTGCCGTATTGCCAGTACAGATGCCCAATTCAACTCAAAACATGGTCTATGTATTGTAAAAACCCCTCATGGTAACGAAGGCCAGGATTTCTCCTGGCCTTCTGGTTACATTGCTTGGTGCTTTCGCTTATTTGATTCTCTTGGTCGCTTCAGCGAGAAGCTCTTCCAACTTTGCAGAAGGATTCTGGAACTTTGCAAGGAAAATCATTGCTGCGATCACGTAAGGCTTGTAGCTTGCTTCCTTGTACAGGGGGACAAGGTACTTGTTAAAGACAGCTTCCTCAACCTCACCTTCCTTGCATGAGACACCGCTGATGTCAGCAGGCAGGCAGTGCATGTACAGGGCTTCACCATCTTTGGTTGTCTTCATAAGGTCTTCGGTGCAGGTCCAGTTCTTGAACTTGGCGTTTGTTGCCAGACAGCTCTGCTCAAGAGTGTGCAAGGCCTTCTCATCACCATGTGCAACGATCTCGGTTCTCTCTTCCATGACAGCAAAGGGTGCCCAGCTCTTAGGATAGACGATGTCTGCATCCTTGAAAGCCTCTTCCATGGTCTCAACCCTCTTGTAGGATCCACCGCCCTTCTTGGCGTTGTCCCTAGCAATCTCCTCAACCTCAGCCATCACGTTGTACCCTTCTGGGTGGGCAAGGACCACGTCCATGCCAAAGCGGGTGAACAACCCGATGATTCCCTGGGGAACGGAGAGAGGCTTGCCGTAGGAGGGGCTGTAGGCCCAAGTCATGGCAACTTTCTTGCCCTTGAGGTTCTCTACACCACCGAAGTGGTTGATGACGTGCAGCATGTCAGCCATGCTCTGGGTCGGGTGGTCAATATCGCACTGGAGGTTGATGAGGGTAGGCCTCTGCTCGAGAATGCCTTCATCGTAGCCTTCCTGTACTGCACTGGCGACGGTCTTCATGTAGGTATGGCCCTTGCCGATGTACATGTCGTCACGGATACCAATGACGTCAGCCATGAAGCTGATCATGTTGGCAGTCTCACGCACTGTCTCACCATGGGCGATCTGGCTCTTGCCTTCGTCCAGGTCCTGCATGGCAAGGCCAAGCATGTTACAAGCGCTGGTAAAGCTGAAACGGGTTCTGGTTGAGTTGTCGCGGAAAATGGAAATCCCAAGTCCACTATCAAAAACCTTGGTGGAAATGTTATTTTCACGCATTGCACGCAGGATCTCGGCTACATCAAACACAGCCTTGATCTCATCATCAGACTCCTTCCAGGTGTGGAAAAAGTCATTGAGGTACATGTCCTCAGTCTTGAGAGTCTTTAGCTCTTCAATCATTTTCTTAATAGTGGCATTGTCCTTCATTCGCGGGGTCCTCCATAGTATTTCTGGGAAAAAACCAGACATTGGTACTATAGCATGGCTACAGTCCAATGTCTAGTTTGTTTGTTGCAGTTTGTTGCAAAAAAGCTTAGATCTTCCCAAGCTCCCTCAACATCTTCTCCCTCGAGAACGGCCACGAACGCATCCATACACCCACGGCATCATGGATGGCTATGGCGATGGCCGGAGCTGCGCCATTGGTTGCGATCTCACTGATGGACTTGGCTCCATACGGACCGGCCTCATCATTGATATCTATCAGGACAGCCTTGAAATCCTCAGGCATCTCACTGATCATCGGCACACCGTAATCAGTAAGGTTTGCAGTGACGCAAACACCATTCTCATCGATGACCATATCCTCGTAGAGAGTATGGCCAATGGACTTGAGGGCGGCTCCGTACATCTGCGTAAGGGCAAGTTCAGGGTTGATGGGAGTGCCTGCATCCTGCAGGGCATAGAACTTCTCAACCTTGATCTCCCCGGTGCGCACGTTTACCGCAACCTGGGCAAAGTGGGCACCGTAGGGGATGGAGTTATGGTTCGTCGTAAACGAAGCACGTCCCATCACCTGCCCTGAGCCCGTGCCGGTAAGGGCATCATGGCTGAGCTTTGCATAGCTGAGGCTCTTCTTGGTCTTGGTGCTGTACACTTCGCCTGGGGCCTGACAGATGAGGTCCTGGGCCTTCTCACCCATCTGCTTTGCAGCTTCGGCAAGAAGGTTCTTCTTCAAATCCTCCGTTGCATAGTAGGATGCGTTACCGCTGAAGAAGGTTCCGCTAGAAGCGTAGGCACCGGTGTCGAACGTACAGGAGTCGGTATCACCGCTGATGACCGTCACCAGATCCATCGGAACACAGAACGCTTCGCTTATCATCTTGGCGCTGATGGTATCGAGCCCTGTTCCGAGGTCAGCCCCTCCGCTGAAGATCTGGAATGTCCCATCGGTGAGCAGCTTGGTCCAGGCGTTCGAGTGGTCAAGGCCGGGAAGCCCAGAGCCCTGCTGGATCATGGCAAAGCCCTTGCCGACCTTCCAGTCAGGATTGTCGGATTCAACCTTCTTGCCCCACCCGATCATTTCCGAACCCTGAACCAAGGCCTCTTCTAGGCCACAGGAACCGACAGGAACAACAGTGCCTTCACGGCCTTCACCAAGACCCTTGAGGATCTCCAGCATATAGCCGGGCTCGACCTTGTTCTTCATAGCCATCTGGTAGTAGTCGATGCCAAGCTTGTCAGCGAGCTCTGCCATACAGACCATCAGCGCATAGGTGCCCTTAGGGGCGCCATAGCCCTGATAGGCTCCGGTGGGCAGGATGTTGGTATAGTAGGTGATGACATCGAACTTCATGTTGTCACACTTGAGCAAAGGCAGTGTCTTGGAGCATGCATTCATCGGTACGGTAAGGCAGTGGTTGCCATAAGGACCGGTATTCGCACGCACATCCATATAGACAGCAGTGAGGGTACCGTCCTTTTTCGCACCCATCTTTACCGTCATCCGCATCGGATGGCGCGTTGAGTTGGCGACGAACTCCTCTTCGCGGGTGTTGCGGTAGAAGATCGGCGCTCCTGTGATCCAGGTTGCATAGCCCACCAGGTCCTCAACCAGGATATCCTGCTTGGAACCATAGCCGCCACCTACCCTCTCCTTGATGACATGAATCTTGTTCTCAGGGATTTCACACACCCAGGCTATGATGCGCCTGACGTGGAAAGGGACCTGCGTCGAGGCATGCACAACCAGGCGTCCATTGTCAATCTTTGCATAGCAGAGGTGTGGCTCAAGGGGGGTACACTGGATCTGGCTTGTCTGGTAGGTCTGCTCGACCACAGCGTCAGCTTCCTTGAACCCCTTCTCCACATCCCCGATCTGCCCATGGGCTGCAGAAGCGACGTTTCGGCGAATATCGCCATGCAAGGGGAACTGGTAGATGACCTTGCCGTCACGAGGATCGGCCTTCTTGTTATACTCATCAAGATTGTCCGGTGCTCCCACCTTGTACTCGACCACACCGTTGTGGACGATCGGGGCATCCTCTTCCATCGCATCCTCAACGGTAAAGATCGGCTTGAGAACCTCATACTCGACCTTGATGGCATCGCGGGCGGCAATGGCCTGTTCCATGGTATCCGCCACGATGGCGGCTACCCTGTCCCCGACGTGCCTGACCTTCTCATTGAACAGACGCCTGTCATGGGGGCTTGGCTCGGGATTGCCCTGGCCTGCCTGCATATAGGTCACCTGCGAGCTGTTCTTATGGGTGAAGATCTCCACCACACCCTCCATGGCAAGGGCCTCGGTGGTATCGATGCTCTTGATATAGGCATGGGCATAGGGGGAACGCAGGATCACCATGGTCTTGAAGCCCGGGAGCACCCGGTCCTCAACAAAGCTCTTCTCCCCGGCAACAAGCTGAGGTCCGTCCACCTTGGACTTGGGTTTGCCCACATAGGTGAGATGGTCGCGGAAGGTTGGGGAGATGGGGGTCTTGTAGGAGCCGGTTGCAAGCTTCTCCTTGGCAAGCTCCACTGCTAGATAGTAGTGCTCGTAGCTTGCATCACGGATGAAGATGCCGGAGAGCACATCAGCTACCTCTGCCCTTGAAGGGTTCTCGTTCTTCTCCAGCAGCCACGTGAGCAACAAGGCGGCCGCGGGTGCATTGTACGCACTTTGGACCACCCCGGCATCGATCATAGCCTGCTGCACGACACTGAGGTTACGGCTGTTTCCCAGCCCCTCTGCCGTGCGGATGGCCGCGCCATCAGCCTGGAGGGCGAGCATGAGGTTTGCATAGACAGGCACATCATTGAAGATGACGGTGTCGCTTCCTGCAAACCCTTCGCGGTCGTCACTGTCGCGGACACTGATATAACCGAGCCTGACCAACAGCGAGCGTAGCGATTCGGCACCCTCGACTGCTGCCTGCAGTTTCTTATTGTTTATGGTAAGCGTAATCTTGTTCATCTGGCACCTCCGGAAATGAAGTTGGAAAATAGCTGGGCTATCCCCTCACTAGCGATATAACGCTTGTAGGAGGAAGAGCCGGTATTGTCGTCCTTCGCCTCGACTGCATGGCCGACGGCAAGCTGCACATCCTGTTTGGTGGTAAGCTCCCCGTTCTCAATGGCATTCTCAACGGCAGAAAGACGCTGCATGCCAATTCCCTTCACGGCTGCAAAGACGCGAACATGGTCCACGACCCCTTCGCCGTTCTTTGTTGCCCCGAACCCTACGGTGACAGCGGCCTGGCTCTGAAGGGTATTGGCATACCGCAAGGAACCGACAAACCGGCTGTCCTTGGAGATAAGAAGGCCCAACAGCAGCGTACCGCTGAACAGGTTATGATAGGCGTGGTACTCGCGGATGGGGATGTTGTCCTCATTGTAGGAGCCCTCTTCGGTGATGTTGGCAGTGAGGACCCTTGCTCGCGAGGAGAGCAGGGCAGGAGCCAGGTAGGAGTGGTCACTGCACAAGGCGAGGTTGCCGCCGATGGTAGCCATGTTCCTCTTGGTAAAGGAGCCGCAAAAGAGTGCGGAATCCTTGAGCCACTGCGGAACAAGGGCCGAATCAACAAGGTGTTGGAAGGTGACCATGCTGCCGATGCGAATAGAGCCTCCCTCATCGGTGATGGTATCCAGGCCAAGCTTGGCCAAGCTGATGGCGGTCTTTGCATCTACGGTGGAGTTCAGTCGGTTTATCTCTGTCCCACCCGCATAGAACACGCTTCTGGGGTTGTTTCGTTTCAGTTTGAGCGCATCTTCATTATCTTTAGCAATAAGAAATTCCTGGATCATAATGCCTCCTTTCTGGCAGCCTTATCCATGAGCTTTGCGCTGATGGCATTTGCCTTGTCGGCAAGTTCTTTCTCGTCATATCCAACCAGCTGCCCCTGGTCTACTACAACCTTTCCATTGATGATCGTGTAGGCTGTGTTGTGGTTGCTGCCACAAAAGATCAGGCTGGCCACAGGGTCACTCTGACTTCCTGCATAGGGAATGGTGGAGACATCGAAAATGGCCATGTCAGCCGCCCAGCCCTCGTCTAGCCTGCCTACACTGCCGAAATTCAGCATCTTTGCACCGTTTTCCGTTGCCATGGTAAAAGCCTGCCTGGCGGTGAGCCCATCAGAACCATAGCGCACCCGCTGCAGCAGCAGGGCTTGGCGCACCTCTGCGAGCATATCGGAACTGTCATTGCTAGCACTGCCGTCAACGGCTATGCCGACATTGATACCCATATCCAACATCTCCTTTGCACGGCAGATTCCACTGCCCAGACGCATGTTCGATGATGGGCAGTGAGCTATATGCGACCCGGTATCCCTGAGGATAGCGAGCTCTTCATCATTGAAGTGGATACCATGGGCATAAAAGACATCGGGTCCGATCAGGTTGCACTCCTGCATCAGGGCTACAGGGGTCGTCCCGTACATCTCCTGGCAGAATTCCGCCTCGTCGGCAGTCTCGCACAGGTGTGTGTGGAGTCTGACACCATACTTGCGGGCAAGTGCCGCTGTCTCGGTCATCAAGTCCTTGGTGACGCTGAAGGGACTGCAAGGGGCAAGGGCAATCTTGTGCATGGCATCGGGGGCGCTGTCGTGATAGGTCTTGATGCACCGCTCGCTGTCGCTGAGTATTTCTTCAAGTGTCTGCACGACACTGTCGGGGGGAAGCCCCCCATCTTTCTTGCTCAGGCTCATCGAGCCCCTGGTCGGGCTGAAACGCATCCCAAGCTGGTCTGCAGCCTTGAACTGCAAGCCCATCAGATCGCCCTTGAAGGAGCGGGGATAGAGGTAGTGATGGTCGGTGGTAAGCGTGCAGCCGGTTTTCATCAGCTCGGCCATGGCAAGCATGGAGGAGTAGTAGACAGCCTCGTCATCGACATATTTCCATACATCGTAGAGGAACTTGAGCCAATCGAACAGCTTTGCATTCTGCACTGCCGGATGATTGCGCGTCAGTGTCTGGTAAAAATGATGATGGGTGTTTACCAGCCCAGGGATGACCACATGGTGCGAACAGTCGATGACCCTCACACCCTTATGAGCCACAAGCCCGCCCTCTGGGGCGATCTTACTCACTTTGTTGCCTACCACCAGCAAGTCGGCACCCTTATATGGCTCCTTGTCAAAACTGGTCTGCAGACAAAAAATGTTCTTCAGTAATAGTGAATCCTTCATAAGGTTCTCCTACTCGATGACTTCACCATGGAAAGTTCTGACACTTCTAGCATCCATGAGGGTGAAGTCCGTCCAAACTCCGGCATCGCAAGCTGTCCTGTGACAGCAAGGAAGGTGAGAAGCAGAATGTGTAAGGATGCACCAGGCTTCCCAAGTGTTGTTGCATCCAGAGTGAGGAACAAACCCCCTTAAAAAACAGAAAGGACAGGGTGTATGCACCATTGCCCAAGGGCATCGCAGATACACTTCCCGAGGGAGGAGGGCCATCACTGCCCCTCCATCCTCCACCAAAAAACAGAATGGATATCCAACAGGTCAAAACAGCCACGAGGCATCATGCCCCGTGGCTATTAGTATACCATATCAGTTACAGGAAATAAACCATATGATCTATTTCTTCTCGAGTGAATACGGAAGCATCGCATAGAAGGCGGCACAGATTTCCAGGTCGTCAACACGGTTGATCTCGTTGGGGGCATGTGCCTGGGATTCGTCGCCAGGGCCAAAGCCGATGGCAGGGATCTTATGTCTTCCTGTGGTGGCTACCAGGTTGGTTGAGAAGGTCCACTTATCGATCACAGGCTTCTCACCGAAGAGAGCCTTGTAGCCTTCAACGCCTGCAACAACCAAAGGATGATCCTCGTCAATCTTCCAGGTTGGGAAGTAGAGCTCCTGGGAGTACTCCTTCTTGGTCCAGCCGATCTTCTCGTAATCAGGCATCTCGACAATGATGTCCTCAGGAGCATCACCGGTTGCCTTGGAAATGTAGTCGCGTACCTGGGCCATGGCAAGCTCTGCGTCCTCACCCCATGTCAGGCGGCGGTCAAGATAGAGCATGGCGTAGTCTGCAACCGCACACTGGCTAGGTCCCTTGACGTCCATCTGGCTGACAGTGATGGTTCCCTTTCCAAGGAACTTCTCTTCGTCCGGAAGCAGGTCCTTGTTGAGCTGCTCCATTGCAAGGGCTGCCTTGGCTGCCTTGTAAGCTGCGCTTACGCCTCTTTCAGGAGCACTTCCATGACAGGAGATACCCTTGAGGATAACCCTGATCTCCATGCGACCGCGGTGACCGCGATAGAGCTGACAGCTGGTGGGTTCGGTTGAAACAACCAAGTCAGGCTTGAAGTTCTCCTCTTCAATGAGGTACTTCCAGCACATTCCGTCACAGTCCTCTTCCATTACGGTAAAGGTAAAGTAGACAGTGTACTCACCACCATAGCCGAGCTCCTTGAGGATGCGTCCGGCTGTGATCATGGAAGCGGCGCCACCTTTCTGGTCACTGGTTCCGCGACCATAGACGATGCCGTCCTTGATCTCCCCACTGAAGGGGTCAAAATTCCAGTTCTTCATGTTTCCCACTTCGACGGTGTCGATGTGTGCATCAAAAGCAAGTTTTTTCTTTCCATTTCCAACTCGCCCAATAACTGAACCGAGTCCATCGATGTAGACTTCATCGAAACCAGCCTCTTCACAGAGGGTGACAATAAGACGGCATACGTCCTCTTCCTGCGAGCTGTAGCTCTTTACCTTCACCATTTTGGAGAGGTTGATAGCCGTATAATCGCGATATTCGGCAGCCTTTGCTTTGATCTGTTCCTGAATCGTCATGTATTCCTTCCCTTTGACCGTTTTGGTCATATTCTCTTTCGCCTCCCTTACGGAGCGATAGTATCCACTTTTTCCCAAACGCGCTTGGCAACCTCTGCCGCCTTGGCGTAGATGGCGCTCACATCTATGCCTGGGAACTGGCGATCTTCCATCACCAGAATGCCATCGACTATGACACTCTCCACACTGTTGCTGCTCATGCCCCAGACAAAATGGGCTGCGCTGTTGTCAGCGACCAGAGGTGTCGGGTTGTTGTAGGCGAGGATAGTGAGGTCAGCCTTGTAGCCAGCCTCCACCCTTCCGAACTTCCCATCAAAATACTTCTCCACAAGGGTGTTTCCCCTGGCAAGGGCGGTGACAAAATCACCGGGCCACCAGGAGCCACCCTCGTCCTTATGCTTGAAGAACGCCAGCTTGAGCTCCTCGAACATGTTTCCCCCGCAACCGTCGGTACCGATGATCAGGTTCTTCACCTTCTGCAGGTTCTGGCAGTATCCCACATGGTTGTTCATGTTGCTTCGTGCATTGTGTGCAAAGAAGGTGTCATGGCTGTTGATCTTCTCAATCTCGGCCTCGTTGAGAAAGAGGCCGTGCACCAAAAGCGAGTTGTCAGTCAGAAGACCGAACTTCTCCAGGCGATCGACGATATCCATATTGTAGTGGTGGTGTGAGTGCACCACATCGTACTTGTCCTCGGCAACATGGAGATGGAGACCGGCCCCACTCTCCTGCATTGCCTCGCCCATCATGCGAAGGCCCTCATCGGGGATGGTGAAGGGGGCGTGCCCCCCTACCATGCCTCGCACGAGCTTGCGCCCCTTTGCGGACTGCGCAAAGCGCAGGTTCTCCTGGACCCCGGCCTCCACTTCCTTCATACCGAAGTTGCGGTCGGTCACCTCGTAGCATGTGGTACCGCGAACCCCGACCTCCTCCATCCCGTTGGCAATGGTGTCAAGCGAGCTGGTGATGTAATTGGGGCTTGCATGGTGGTCGATGCACGTCGTGGTGCCTGCAGCGATGGCATCAAGGGAGCAGATAAGGGAGCTGTAGTAGGTAGCTTCCTCACCAAGGCCCCTGTCCAGGCGCCACCACCACTCCTTGAGCACCTGAATGAAGTCATTCTGGGGCCCTGCGGAGATGA
This sequence comes from Sphaerochaeta sp., assembly GCA_034007055.1. Classification (GTDB taxonomy): domain Bacteria; phylum Spirochaetota; class Spirochaetia; order Sphaerochaetales; family Sphaerochaetaceae; genus Sphaerochaeta. Next base: position 7,924 of record JAVERP010000058.1, on the reverse strand, counting down.
GCATCCCTCGGGAAAGCCCGGAGTAGTAGTGGTGGTGACCACAGACGTTGCCTGGGATCACTGTCTTGTCTCTGCCGTCAATGGTCTTGTCAGCCTTGAGACCCTCCCCTGCTCCTTTGCCTACCGCGGTGATGATGTCGTCCTTGATGACGACATCAACATCCTCGGTTACGCCAAAGGGAGGCATGGTCTGCATGACACGAGTTTTCTTGATAACAATGGTAGACACTATGCTCTCCTTAGTCGGCCACATACCCCAGCAGATAGCTGTAGGTAGTGAACACTTCTTCTATCATGGCAGCCACTTCGTCGGTGATGCCCTCCTCGTCCCCGGTGAGAATGCCGTCCCCATCAAGGGAGCAGTGGTAGATCTTCTCGTCCAGGCGGACAAGGATCTCATCATCCTCTACATAGAACCCGCTGTTCTCGGAGTTCAGGAAATCATCATTGCGACTGAAGAGAGTGAACTTCTTGCGATATGGTCCGCCGTCATAGGGGCAGAAGGTCTCGCAGTTACCGCACTCGTTGCAGTACGCATCGAGGTGCAGGATCTGGAAGGGGTCTGAGAAGACGCCGGTGTTACGCACATCGATGGCCACGTTGGCACGGTTCGGACATACATCCACACACTTGTTGCAGAGGTAGGAACACTCCATGCACCGCTTTGCCTCGGTCTCGGCAAACTTCTTGTCGTCAAAATCCTTGGAGACAAGGATCCTGCTCTTCTTCTCAGCAATCTCGGCAAAAAACTCGTCTTCAGCCTCGGTGAGCTCCTCATTGTCCAGCTCATCCTCGTCCTCATACTCATCTTCGTCCTCATCGTCCTCACACGCCTCTTCAGCGCTGTGGTCATGGCCACAGTCACACCCCTCATCCTCAGGACCAAGGATCTTGTCGATGGCGGCCTCAACGGCGGCGCGGGCGCTGGCGATGCACTGGACAACGGTGGAAGGGCCTGACTGCACATCCCCGATGGCATACACGTCCTCTACCTCAGTCTCCTTGGTCTGCTCATCGGTGATGGGCCAGCCCTTCTCATTGACAGGGACACCGAACCAGGTGAGCTTCTCCTTGTCAGGATACTCGCCGATGGCGGTTATCATGACATCGCAGGTTATGGTATAGGTCTCATCAGTGGCTATAGGGCGCCTTCTGCCGGAGGCATCCTTTTCGCCAAGAGCCATCTTACGGACGGTGAGCTGGTTTCCTTCAAAGGATTCGGGATTGGCCAGGAAGATGAACTCGACATTCTCATCCTGGGCGTTGGCATACTCCTCATGGTCGGCAGGCATCTCTTTCTCTGTCCTGCGATAGAGCACCGATACCTTCTCCACCCCTACGACCCTTGTAGCTGCACGGGCACTGTCCATGGAGGTATTGCCTCCGCCGACGATGACCACATGCTTGCCCAGTCTCTGCTTGGAGGGATCCTTACGGAAATCACCAAGGAACTCAAGGGAGCGCATTACGCGCGACCGGTCCCCTACGAGGGGGATGTCATTGTCCACTTCGCTGCCTATGGCATAGAAGATATGGGAGAAGCCCTTCGCACGCAGAGCCTCGATGGTCATCTCCTCACTGTTGACACCGTAGTGGAAATCCACTCCATGGGCCTGGATGAAGGCGACATCGTTCTCGATCGCCTCGACAGGGAGGCGGAAGCCGGGGATGACGTGGCGAACCACGCCTCCTGCACTCTCTTCGCGTTCAAACACGGAGGTGTCGAAACCGCTTCGGGCAAGGAAGTATGCAGCGGAGAGTCCTCCTGGACCTGCTCCGATGACCGCAGCCTTTATCTTGCTCTTCTCAGAGGGGGGCTGCCAGTTCTTCCTATACTCTTCATAACCGTTTTCTGCTGCGATCTTCTTCAGTTCGCGAATCTGGACAGCACCCTCATAGTCCATGCGGGTACAGTGCAGCTGGCACTGGTGGTCACAGATATGACCGGTGATGAAAGGCAGGGCATTCTTGTCATAGATCAGCTCAAGGGCTTCGGCATAGCGACCCATACCGACAAGCTGCACATACTCAGGGACATCCTGATGGATGGGGCATGCAACCACACAAGGGGCTACAGAGCAGTCGAACATGGGTAGATCTTCATCAATTTTCACAGAGTCAGTGCCTCTGAAATCCTTGCTGATCTCGACATACTTGCCTTCACGGGCGTCGGTGGCGAGCTTGTCAAGCTTCTTGAGGTCAATGTCCTGCATCCCCCATGCCTTGCTCTTCTCAAGGATCTCCACCATCTGCTTCAGGCGAGCGTAGCCGCCGGGCTTGAGCAGGTCTGTAGCGAGCGTTATGGGCCTGATTCCGGTCTCAAAGAGTGCCTTAACCGTAAGTGCTGTTGCCCCACCGCAGTAGGAGACGGGCAGCTTGCCTGCAAACTCGGCACTGAGCATGGAGGCTACCGTTGTGGAGAGGGGAAGCAGGGAACGCCCGGACATGTACATCTCCTTGCCGGGAAGCTGTTCCTGGTCGTTGACTGAACCGAGGGTGTTGGTCAGCTTTACGCCAAAACCACGTCCCTCCCTCTTTGCAAGGTCAACCAGGCGGTGCAACATAGCTATGGCGTCGTCGTACTGCAGGTCGTGCTCGAAGTTCTCACGTGTCAGGGTGATGTAGCCAAATCCAAGGTTATCAAGGATCTCACGCACCTTGTCATGGCCAAGGAGCGTCGGATTGAGCTTTACAAAGGTATCGATCTTCTTTTCACTGAGCATGTAGGTGCAGATGGCCTCAATTTCCTTGGGAGGACATCCGTGCATGGTGCTCAGAGTGGTCGAGGGGCTCATGTTGGCGCTGATCTTTGAGGTCAGGCCCTTGAGCTTCTTCTCAAGCCCTTCCCAAGGGGTGCCGTCGAAAAGGCCCTCGTCAAGCATGGCGTCAAGTTCGGCGAGGTACTCGTCAAAACGCTCATCCTGGCGTGCGTCGATCATGGAGTTGATGAACTGCTGCATGCGCTCGGTCTTGATGCCTGCAAGGTCATACCCTACGGACATGTTGAAGATGAAGGAGGGCTTTTCAAACTTGCCCTTGTTCATCAAAGCCTCCAGCAGGTGCAGGATGATCCAAGCCTTTGCATACTCGTCCCAGGCCTTGGGAAGGGTGAATTCTGTTGACCACTCCACGTTGTAGGCCTCATCGCGGGCATCGATGCAAGGCTTGTCGATCTCCAAGGTGTCCATGACCTGTACTGTCTTCAGTTCCATGAAGCGTCCACCGACGAGGTAGCTGGCGACAAGGTTCTGTGTCAGCTGTGTGTGGGGCCCTGCTGCGGGTCCACAAGGGGTGGAACAACTCTGACCGAATACGGATATGCTGTTCTTGCCTTTGTCCTGATAGAACTGTTCTTCGGCAATGCCAAAAATTGAATGATGGTTACGATATTCGCCAACAATACGGGTTATAAGTTCCGCGAAAGGAACCGGACGCATAATGTCTCCCATTAGTCACTCCTTTGAGTAAGGGTGTCATCGGGTACTAAGACCCAACACTGTCTTATTCTAATGCAGATCAGAGAGATGTCAATCGTTATTGCAACAATTCGCAACAAACTTACGCTTTTTCTCTCTCTGCAGGGATCGACAAGGCCCCTCTGCATTCCCTCGCATATGCATCTGTACGGCAGTGCAATACTGCCCATACCCAGCACATGCAAACGTTGAGCCATAAAGGGATAGCCCCAGTATCTCACAAGAAACCATCCACTTTTTAGCTCTTATGATTATAGCACTTTACCCAAGAATTGCATACTGTAACTGACCATTAGCGCAATATATCAGAGTAAAATCTAACTTTTACTAATTTTATCTTTACAATTTAGATCTTTCTTGTATACTTTACTAACCAAAAAGCAACCATTGTGTGTGGAGGAATCGAGATGTTGATCAATTTGAACGGGAATGCGGAAGTACGGAAGAATAACATTGACCGCTGTAGGGAAAAAGGCATTCTGTTGCCAACCTTTAGTCAGATGGTGGACCCTTCCACTATTCCTGCCGATATCCAGGAAAAACTCGCTGATGTCGGGCTTTGGGATGTGAATCCCCTGAACCTTTTCAGGATCACCTGGAAGAACGAACCCACAAAGATGGGTGGAAAATTTGGTGGTGTCAACTTTGTTGAAGTCCCTCATGAGCTCTCCGGCTGCAAGGCCCGTATCCTGGCCCTTGTTGGAAAATGGGTCCCCACCGGGTCGCATAAGGTAGGGGCTACCTACGGCTGTCTTGCTCCGGCTCTGGTTGCAGGCACCTTTGACTCCATCCACCAACAGGCCGTATGGCCGTCAACGGGCAACTACTGTCGCGGTGGCGCCTTTAACAGTGTCCTTCTTGGTTGTGAATCCATCGCAATTCTTCCTGAGGAGATGAGTCAGGAGAGATTTGAGTGGCTCAAGACTGTAGCAGGCGAGGTCATTGCAACCCCAGGGTGTGAATCCAATGTCAAGGAAATCTTTGACATGTGCCATAAACTTGACAGAGAGCGCGGATCCAGCATTGTCATCTTCAACCAGTTTGAAGAGTTCGGCAACTATCTCTGGCACTATAAGGTGACCGGTGGAGCCATTATGGAGGTCCTCGAGGAGCTGGAGATCGCCCCTGAGAACGTCTGTGGCTACGTAACCACCACAGGATCGGGGGGAACCATTGCTGCCGGGGATGCGCTCAAGGAGAAATACCCCCATGTGAAACTCGCCGCCTGTGAGGCGCTGCAGTGCCCCACCCTCCTGCGCAACGGCTTTGGCGGACACCGCATCGAAGGTATCGGGGACAAGCATGTTCCTTGGGTGCATAATGTGCGCAACACCGACATGGTTATTGCAGTCGATGATCAGGATGCCATGGATGTCTACCGCCTCTTCAATGAGCCTGCCGGCATTGAGTACCTGCGAAAGATGGGCATCACCGAAGAGACCATCGCAGAACTCCCCCTCTATGGCATCAGTGGTGTGGCTAACGTGCTTTCAGCGATCAAGATGGCCAAGTACTATGAGATGGACGGCGATGATGTCATCTTCACCGTCCTGACCGACAGCTCTGAGATGTATGGCTCCAGGCTGGTTGAACAGAATGAGATCCAAGGCGAGTTTGATGAGTATGCTGCTGTGCGTGCCCTCGCAGCCTGCCTGCACCACCAGACTACCGAGGATGTCCTTGAGCTGACCTACTATGAGAAGCTTCGTGTACACAACCTCAAGTACTACACCTGGGTTGAGCAGCAGGGCAGGACCTATGAAGAGCTCAATGCTCAGTGGTATGATAAGAACTACTGGAAGCAAATCCCGGCATATGCTGACCAGATAGATGCGATGATCGATGCGTTCAACGCTGAGATACTAGCCAACTGACTTGGTCGATTAACCTAGGAATGCCGGACTTGAAATCCGGCATTTTTTCATTATGGAGGAATAATAGTATGCGATTTTCGTATGAGTGCAGTGATTGCAGCAAAACGTATGTGTCTGATGAGGTTATGTACCAGTGTCCTGATTGTTCAGCAAAGAATGAGACGGGGACCTTCTCCAAGGGTAACCTGATCGTGAAGCTCAACAAGGATGACCTTGCCAAGCTAGCAAACAAGGAACATGTCAGCATGTATGACTTCTTCCCCTACCCCATCCCGACACCGGAAGTGTTCCCTGTAGGGGGGACCCCCCTTGCAAGGCCCCACAGGCTGGGCAAGAAGTACGGACTTGAGAACCTCTCCTGCAAGCTGGACAGTGCCCTTCCCTCCGGCTCCTTCAAGGACCGTGCCAGCCTTCTGATAGCCGCCCAAGCCATCGCCCACAAGCAAAACCGTATAGCCCTTGCCTCTACAGGCAATGCCGGTGCTGCCATGAGTTGTGCAGGGGCGGCCTATGGCCTTGAGATCATCCTGTTTGTCCCGGCTACCGCCCCCATCAACAAGCTGATGCAGAGCGTGCTCTACGGTGCTACTGTAGTTCCTGTACGGGGCAGCTATGATGATGCCTTTGCCCTCTCCATCGCCTACACCAAGGAGTTTGGTGGCATCAACCGCAACACTGCCTACAACCCGATGACCATCGAAGGCAAGAAGAGCGTGTCCATTGAGCTGTTCGAACAGTTCGGGCGCAAGGCTCCGGATGTGGTCTATGTCTCTGTAGGGGACGGATGCATCTTCGCCGGTGTGTACAAGGGCTTCTATGACCTCAAGGAAGCTGGTCTCATCGACAAGATCCCTCATTTGGTCTGCGTGCAGAGCAAGCAGAGCAACGCCATCAGCCAGGCTTGGAAGACACAGAAATACACAAACATAAAAGCAGCAACTACCAGAGCCGACAGCATCAGCGTAGAGAGCCCTGCAAACGGCAGAATGGCTGTTCGCTACATCACCGAAAGTGATGGTTGGGCAACTGAGGTTGATGACAGTGAGATCCTTGATGCTCAGATCGAGCTGACAAGGGAAGCTGGCATCTTTGTCGAGCCGGCAGCGGCTTGTGCTTGGGCAGGAGTGGTCAAGGACAGCAAGATGCTGGTCGAGAAGTTCGGTAAAAACGTTGAAGTCTGTACCCTTCTTACTGGTACAGGGTTCAAGGATATGGCGATCTTCCAAGGAAGGGTGTCCATTCCAGAGGCGATTGAAAACAGCACAGAGGCTGTGAGCAAGCGTTTCAAGCAAGAAGAATAAAGAGAGAAAAAAAAGAGAATCAAGAAAAGAACTAAATTAAGGGAAGAAGCGAAGCTAATCGGCCTCGCTTCCCTCTTTCTCCTTTGACAAAACGAGCCTGTTACGATACCTTTAGTCGTGAGTTAAATTCTCAAGGAGTGATGCATGCAGAACTTTCTAATAGGCCTGGGGATCGGAGTTGTACTTGCAATCGTTCTCGTGGTCGTTATGTCAGTGAACAGGCATAAAGAGATCCTTCAGGAAAAAAAAGAGAATGAAAGACTGAGAAGGATGCTGAATGACCGTATGGATCTTGAGAGCGATGGCCTTGCCAAGCTGAAAGATGACTACGAGGAAGTCAAGAAGCAGAATGAGAACCTGAGGATCAGCATCAACACCTATACGCAGAAGCCGAACAGGAAAGAACTGGCAAGACTTCATGTGTATCAGCTAGCTGTTGACCGTCTTACAATAAACAGCCCTGGCTTTGGAGCTGCCTGGCAGGCAGCATTGAAGGAGAGCGAGGAGGAGTTCCAGAAGACCTATGTGGGAGTACAGCCGTTCATCAAGCGACTCATTCCCATGAAAACGGATGCAAATGTATTGCCAAGATACATAGAAGAAGATACGAATAAGAAATAGTAGAATTACTCGCCGAAGTGATGGAATTTGGTAGACGTTGGGGACTTAAAATCCCCTGCCCGATATGGGCGTGCGGGTTCAAATCCCGCCTTCGGCATTTCATTTAGGACAAAGCTTTTAGGAAATAAATCCAAAAAGCTTTGTCCTCTTTTTTTAGCCAGATTTCTTTGAATTCGATTAATATTCACCCCGGAAAGTACTCGCCTTTCACACAAGAATAACAATTAAAAAAGAACTTTCAATATGACTATGTATTGGAGGTATTTGGCTTCTCGTAAGGTATTATAAGGTTATCTTAATATTTTCCTTTACTTTTAAAGTATACACATGTATACTTAACATATATGAAGCTAAACAAGGCATTGAAGGTCAGGATTTACCCTAATGAAATCCAGACTATCCAACTCAATAAGACTCTCGGGTGTTCAAGGGCAATCTACAACATGATGCTTCATGAAAGGATCACTGTCTTTGAAGAGTATAAAGATGATAGGCAGAAACTCTACGAACATAAATACAAAGAAGTTTCAGCATACAAAAAAGAGTACGAGTGGTTAAATAACGATTTCCCAATTTTCAACACTATATACCCTTAAGAAGGGTTCTTTCTAGGTCTTCCACGCTTCTTTTTTGGTGCATTCGGATCGACTTC
>JAVERP010000057.1:0-24829 GCA_034007055.1 Sphaerochaeta sp. | reverse complement strand
AAAAACATTATACAACATAATGGAGCTTATTTCTATACCTGACAAGCAAATATAGTAAATTAATTGTATTATTTTTGTATAGTTATGATACTAATATTTCTTGCCATTACAAGTGCGAAGTATGAGTTAATGAAACTGAAGCATGGGGCATGTCAGGTTCGAGTGGTATTTTTTCCCAGACAGCTAAAGATGTAGTGAACAGAGCGCATCCTATTAGAGCATTCTAATACGCTGTTTGGCCTGATATCATAACCATTAGGGGAGGCAGTTCATATGAACAGCCTCCCCTGTAATACAGAGCCACTCATAATCCAGAATCCTTGTCTATTGTCAAAAAGAAATAGGCACAGTCCTTTTCAAGCGGTTGCATGTTCCCCTTGGAAAGGTATAGAATCAGATTGAATCCTTTCTGACCTTTTTATCAATCTATGGTAGTGAAGGATTCCCTTGTATCGTTTCTTCCCTAGAGACTTGTTTGTTTGTCTTGTAATCAATCAAAACTCCTTTGGCTTTCTTTTTCAGATACAACATTTTCTGACTATCCAGCAACATAGAGTGACTATTTTGCTCAATACGTAAAAAATAACAAAATTAAATTAGACAAACCCCCTTTTTTTGGTGTACAATCCTAGTGTAGATTATCAACACAGGCGTATGCCTGTGAAGAAATGCAAAGAGAGGGATGAAAACAATGCTTATTCTTATTTCCGATGCCTTCGATGCTACCCTAGGGCCTCGCTTAGAGGCGTTTGGTGAAGTGACGACGGACAAGAACCGCCTTAAAGATGCACATATTGTGCTGGTTCGCAGCAAGACCAAATGTACCAAAGAGTATATTGACGGGGCACCGAACCTCAAGCTGATCGTACGCGGCGGCGTCGGTATCGACAACATAGACAAGGCACATGCTGAGAGCAAGGGCATTATTGTACGCAATACTCCCAAGTCATCCTCCATCGCTGTTGCCGAACTTGCCTTTACCCTGATGATCAGCACCCCCTGCCATCTTCCTGCCTACCATGATGGTATGAAGCATGGCCAGTGGCTGAAGAACACCAAGCGCACAGAGCTGTATGGCAAGACGCTCTGTCTCTTTGGCATCGGGAACATCGCAACCCGCGTTGCCGTCCTTGCCAAGGCTTTTGGCATGGATGTTGTCGCCTATGACAAGTATGTGTCATCCTCCCCACATGCAGAGATGAAACAGACCCCTGAGGCTGCGGTCGAAGAGGCTGACTACATCTCGCTGCACCTTCCTCTTACCGATGAGACCCGTGGCATGGTCAACAAGGACCTCATCGCGCATTGCAAGAAGAAGCCGGTCATCATCAATACAGGGCGCGCCCTGTGTGTCGATGCCGATGATATGGTCGCCGCCCTTGCCGACGGCTCAGTTGCCTGGTACGCAACCGATGTCTACCCGACTGACCCTCCTGCTGAGGATTACCCTATCCTCAAGGCTGAGAATGTCACCCTCACCCCCCATGTCGGGGCCAACAGTGAAGAGAACCTCGTTAGAATCGGCGAGGAGACTTTTGATATCATCAGCGACTTGATCAAAGGAGGAAAGCTATAATGGAACGGAAGAAAAACTTTTTCGCAGGTCCCTCCGTACTTCCCGTTGAGGTGCTTGAACAGATACGCGACCAGATGGTCGAGTATGACGGCCAGGGCCTGTCCATGATTGAGGCAAGTCACCGTGGTGGTCTCTTTGAAGATATGTATGACGAGTGTGTAGCACTGTTCAGGGAGCTGCTCCAAGTCCCTGATGAGTACGACCTCTATTTCCTCGGTGGTGGGGCAACCTTGCAGTTCTCCATGATACCGATGAACTTCCTGCGCCCCAATACCGTTGCCGACTATATCAAGAGCGGCACCTGGGCCAACAAGGCCGCCGCCGACGCTGAGAAGATCGGGAAGGTCAACTACTACTATGACGGTACGTCCAACAAGTTCTCATCCCTGCCCAAGGCATCGGAGGTGAGACCCAGTGCAAACAGCAGCTACCTCTATCTCTGTTCCAACGAGACCATCGGCGGCATCGAGTGGCAGGATTTCCCCGATACAGGGGATGTCCCCCTCATCGCCGACATGTCCAGCGACATCCTCTCGCGTCCTGTTCCGGTTGAGAAGTTCGACATGATCTACGGCGGTGTGCAGAAGAACCTCGGCCCTGCCGGCGCTACGTTCATCATCATGAAGAAATCCCTGCTTGAGAAGCAGAACACCAACCTCACCGCCTATCTTGATTACAGCCTGCACAGCAAGGACAAGGGGCTGTTCAACACCCCTCCTGTATTCTCCATCTGGGGCGTGAAGCTGGTCCTTGACTGGATCAAGATGAACGGTGGGGCCGAAGGGATGCAAAAGCGAGCCATCGAGAAGAGCTCTATCATCTATGATGTCATCGACGGCTCGCCTTTCTTCCGCAGTCCTGTAGATGCAGCATTCCGTTCTCGGATGAATATTGTATTCCGCCTCCCCAGTGAGGAGCTGGAAGCCAAGTTTGTCAAAGAGGCTACCAAGGAAGGGATGCTCGGCCTTAAGGGTCATCGCTCAGTTGGTGGGCTGCGCTCCAGCGTATACAACGCCCTTCCCAAGGAAGATGTGCAGTATCTTGCCCAGTTCATGAAAGAGTTTGAGAGGAAGAACGGTTAAGCGATGATGAAGTTAAAGATGGACGAGACGAACAAGGCTATTGTCAAGCAACTGCACGATGGGCGAAAGCCCTTCAGTGCAATTGCAGAAGAACTGAGCATTACGGAGAACACCGTGCGTGCCCGGGTGAACAAGCTCATCGATGAGGGGGTCCTTGAGATTTCCGGATTGGTGAACCCTGAGATGATACCCGGTTTGCAGGTGGTGATGATGGGAGTCAAGCTCAAGACCCTGGACCTTGAAAAGAAGGCCAAGGAGTTTGCCTCCCTTCGCGGGGTCATCTCCGCTGCTGTAGTTACAGGCCGCTATGATCTGATCGTCCAGCTTGTGCTCGCTGAGGATGAGGGGCTGACGCTGCTTGATTTCTTCAAGCAGGAGCTGGATAAGATTGACGACATATCGGAGGTCGAGACCTTTGTAGTCTACCAGTCCCACAATTTCCGAATCCCCTACATTCTGTAACAAGGACTCCTCATAGGCGAAAGGTACCGGTAAAACGGTACCTTTCGTGCTCTTTTCTCCTTGGGAACATCCCCAATCCGTATGGAGAAACCCTTCTGTTCATGCTATACTTCTCCTTAGCCGGCTAGTGCGTGCCGGCATATCTGTTTCTGAGGAGTAACACATGGCAGACTTGTCAACGAAATATCTTGGCCTCGACTTGAAGAACCCCATCATAGTGGGCAGCAGCCCCCTTACGGCAACCCTTGATTCGCTGAAGAGATGTGAAGATGCCGGGGTAGGGGCAGTGGTGTTGAAATCCATCTTTGAAGAGCAGATCGAAGGGGAGAGCGACGCGCTCGTTGATGAGACGCAGGAGTACCTCGTCCATGCCGATGCCTATGGCTTCATGAAGGGCTCCTCCATGGAGCAGGCCATCGACGAACATCTCACGCTGCTGGAGCATGCCAAGAAGGCATTGGAAATCCCTGTAATCGCCTCCATAAACTGCCGTGAAAGCGGTTCATGGATCGAGTATATCACGCGTTTTGTGGCCTGTGGTGCCGATGCCATCGAGCTGAACCACTACATCGTGGCCGCTGATCTGGCTGTAGACGGCACTGCCATCGAAAAGAACTATCTCTCCCTGGTCAAGGCTGCACGCAAGAAGACCAAGATTCCCTTGAGCCTGAAGATGGGCTCTTCCTTCTCCTCGCTAGCCAACCTGCTCTTCAAGCTTGACCAGCTCTCCATAGACGGGGTCGTGCTTTTCAACAGATTCTTCAGCCCCGACATCGATACCAAGACACTCTCCTTCGGCTCGGCTCATATGTTCAGCACCGAGGATGAGTATGCACAGTCGCTCAGGTGGACAGCCCTGATGAGCGAGGAGCTGCGCTACGACATCTGTGCCGCAACAGGTATCCACTCTGGGGATACCGTGGTCAAGCAACTGCTTGCAGGGGCCAAGGCTGTCCAGCTCTGCTCCGTCCTGATGAAGGACGGGCTTTCCCAAGTTTCCAAGATGAAGGCTGAGGTCTCCTCTTGGATGGATGCACATGACTTCGCCCGGATCGCAGATTTCAACGGACAGCTGGCCCAGGAGAGGATCGCAGATCCTTCCAAGTGGGAGCGAACACAATACATGCGGTCTCTGATGGGTGCAAAAAAGGACTGACCATGGATTTGAATATGTATAAGGATATCGCACCGTATCGTGGAATAGATGTGCAGAAGGCCATAGAGAGAATAATTGGGGATAAGAGTGCATTTTTGAAGATCCTTTCTGGTTTTCTCCCTTCTGACACTGCAGAACAGCGAGCTAAGAACGAACAGTATGCACAGCACATGATGGGCGTGTTGCTTTCGGTCAATTCCTACAAAGATTTCCAGGAAAAGCTTTCAGTTGGATTTTTCTTGCCTGCGGTCTTGCAAAAGAGTGTCGACGCTTTTTCTTTCAGCGGATTGGAAAACATTGATAAGGAGACGGCATACCTCTTCATAAGCAACCATCGGGATATTGTCCTCGATTTTGCCCTCATCAACTATGTCCTCATCAAAGGCAACCGGACAGAATGTGAGATGGCTGTCGGGGACAACCTGCTGACCAACCAGTACATCACCGACATCTTCAAGCTCAACGGGGGGGTTACCGTCAGGCGGACGCTGCCGATGCGGGAGAAGTATATGGAGTCCATCAGGCTCAGCTCCTACTTTGTCGAGCTGATCACCGAAATGAACACCTCCATCTGGGTTGCTCAGAAGAGCGGGAGGGCTAAGGACGGCCTTGATGTCACCACCCCCGCCATCATAAAGATGCTGCACCTCTCGCAAAAGCGAAAGGGGGGCTCCCTGTTCAGTGATGTCATCAACAAGTGCAGCATCGTCCCGATCTCAGTAAGCTACGAGTATGACCCCTGTGACATCATCAAGGCGACAGAAGAGGTGGGGCGCCTGAGGCGCGGAGAGCAACCCAAGAAGAAGTATGAGGACCTCATCAGCATCTCCCGTGGCCTGAAGGGGTATAAGGGTGGGATACACATCGCCTTTGGCGAGCCTCTGAATGGCAGCTTCACACATTCCGATCAGGTGGCCTCAGAGATTGACCGGCAGATCCATCTGTCGTACAAGCTGTGGCCAACCAACTGCTTTGCCTATGACTACCTCGAGCAGACCGACACGTTCAAGGACCAGTATGCAGATTTCGATTCCGAGGCGTTCCTTGACCGTTTCAAGAGTCAGAAAGAGGATGTCAGGCTGTATGCCCTGAACGCATATGCCAACCCTGTCCGTTCCTTCCTCAAGGCTCAGGCCCTGTAGGCATGAAGGCAAGGCTTGGGCTGCTTGCAGCGGGTGTGGCTGCCCTGCTCCTCTTTTTTTCCTGCTCACGCCCTCCCTTCACCCTCTCTGGAGTACACGTCTCTGTCAGCACTGTCAGTACGCTTGACAGGGATGGCACCCTGGTAGAAAGCCATGAGAGTCTGGGCATCTTCTTTGAGGGCGAGGCAAAGGGCGATCTGCAGATGGAGGTCATCTCCCCAGACGGCCTCACCTCCTGGATCTTCCCGGCAGAGAAGCGCATTGTGGAGAAGGTGAGCTACTACGGGCGGAGCAACCTCACACTCGGTGGGAGGATGCCCCTTCCCAGAGGGGTGTGGAGCATGCGGGTGCTCAACTCGGACGGTCGCACCCTCACCGAACAATTCAGTGTGGAAAAAGGGTTGGAGGCTGCCCCGTATCAGAACAGCCTTGATGCAGAGGCGGGGCTTCTCGTCCTGGACGAGAGCCTCGGAGCGTGTGAGCTACAGCTTCTGGGAGAAAAGAAAGAGGTGCTCCATAGGAGCACCACCACAGAACAGAGCATCACCCTCACCTCACTCTATCAGAAATGGGAGAAGGTGCGTCATGTCGGCCTGGCTTGGTATGATGAGGGGGCGAGGGCAGGGCGGATAGTCTGGTACGCCCTTTAGGTCCTCCCCACAGCACGCGCCAGCTCGTCCTTGTTCAGCCTCACCACAAAGGTCCTGCCATGGGGACAGGTGGGCTCTTCCAAGGCGAAGACCTGCCTGAGCAGCTCAACGGCTGTCGTACGGTCGACGCTGTCTCCCCCCTTGATGGCCGCATGGCAGGCCACTATGGCGTACAGCCCCTTCTCGATCTCCTTGGCATCACCGCTATGACCCTGGATGAAGGCGACCACCTCCTGTTCGATGGACCTGTACATCGCCGGTATGGTGAGCAGCTGCCACTCCAGTGGCTCCTTGCGCTCAAGCTTTATGCCCAGGTTGAGATAGACATCAAGCTTTTCCTGCAGGTATGCATCGACATCCCTTTCCACCTCAAACTCCACCGGTATCATCAGGGTCTGCACATCCACCCTGAGCCTGACCTTGTCAAAGAGGATGCGCTCATGGGCGGCATGCTGGTCCACAAGGAAGAGGTCCTCCCCCTTCTGTGCCAGGAGGAAGAGGTTGAAGGCCTGCCCGAGGTAGGTGAAGCTCGCCTCCTGGGTCTGTTCTGCCCAGATGTCCACCTCCTCGCTCTTGCGCGAAGTCTCCATCCTGTTCTCCTCCAACGCCTCCTTGGCCTTCTGGAACCACAGCGGATCCGATGGCTTGCTCTGCTGGGCGTAGGTATGCCCCTTCTCATGGGAGAAGGGGGTGTGCCTGGGCGAGGGATCGGGGGAGAAGCTCGAGTGATTGGGCGCTGAGAACAGGCTCTCCTGTCTGTCAGGGAGATTGGTCTGCACCTCCTTGATGAGGCGCGGCAGGGTTCGCTTTACCTGGCTTGCTATCATGGAGACTATCTGGTGATGGATCTCCGCCTTGTTGCGTAGCTTCGCCTCCCTTTTGGTGGGGTGGATGTTGAAGTCGACAAGAGTGGGGTCTACGGTTATGAAGAGGTAGCAGTAGGGGAACGACCCCCCTGGAAGCAGCTCCCCATAGCCATAGGTCACCGCCTGGACCAGGGCGTAGTCCTCGATGGGGCGTTCATTGATGTAGATCTTTATGTGGGAACGGTCACTGCGGAATATTGCCGGTGACGAGGTCACCGCATAGAGGCTGAAGCGGGCGGCACTCTCATGCAGTTCGAGCATCTCCGAGGGGACGATGTTCTGACTGGTGGTGAGGGCGTCCAGGACCCTCCCTTTTCGTGTGGTTGCGGGAAGGTCGAGGCGGAGCTTGCCGTCGGTGTAGAACTTGAATGAGCGCTTGGGAAAGGGGAGGGCCTTCTCCAGGAGGATGTTCTTGCACATGGTCGCCTCGGTGGAGGGGCGCTTGAGGAACTGCCGCCTTGCCGGAATCTCCTTGAAGAGGCCCCTGACCGTGACTTTGGTTCCCCGGTCAGGACCGCCTGGGATGATCGGTCCCTTCTGGCCGTTGTCGATGGTTATGCTTGCAGAGGAGGCCCCCTTGTAGCTGCTTGCAAGGGTGATCGTAGCGACAGCGGCTATGCTGTAGAGCGCTTCACCCCGAAAGCCCATGGTCGAGAGCTGGTAGAGGTCATCCAGGGAGGAGACCTTGCTGGTCGCATGGCTCTCACAGAGCAGGGGGAGGTCTTCCTCGGCTATGCCGTCCCCGTCATCTATGACGGTGATCTCTTCGAGGCCCCCTTCAACGACACTGGCGAGTATGGTGGTGGAATTTGCATCAAGGGCGTTGTCCAGCAGTTCCCTCATTACGGAGGCAGGTCTCTCTATAACCTCTCCGGCGGCTATGCGTTGTGCCACCAAAGGATTGAGCAGTTTGATATTCATACGGATAATGTAGCATGTTTCTCCCTTTTGGGCAAAAGGAAAGGGCCCGCAGGCCCCTATCCTTTTAGAACTGCAATCCTAACCTGTAGGATGCTGTGATGCTGATTTTCGGAGTCGTATAGAGTGTCGGGTCTGGTGGGTAGTCGGCCTTTGCCCTGATGGTCAGGCCCCCTGTCGCATAGCTGACCGAAAGGAAGGATGATGCCCTGCTTCCACCGAATAGGGTGGTCAGGTCCTGGGTGCCGTCGAAGATATCCCTGATGGTATCGGTGATGCCCACCTCCTGCAACCCTAGGGAGATGGTGAAGCCACTCTGTTTGTAGGAGAGGGTCAAGATGCTGAGGTCAGCCTTGTGCCCGGCTACTGTTGCAATGCTCAGGTCGTTGGCAAAGGGCAGGTTGAGCGCAAGGTTTGCACCAAAACGCTTCCCGGAAAAGCCAGTCTCAGCGAAGAGGTCGAAGACGGAGGGGGCACTGTCGAACGCATAGGCGATCTCACTGTCCAGGAAATTCCTGTTCTCACCCTTTCTGAAGGAGCCCATCAGCTTTGCTGAGAAGGCGCCTTGCTCCAAAGCGAGGGCGGCACTGACCTGATAGTTGGGGAACAAGGTGGTGAGGGCAGGGTCTATGAACTCCTCAGGCTTGAAGTTCGGATAGAGGGGCAGGTACCCGCCTGCAGAGAAGAGGAGGGCGAGCTGCGTTGTTCGGATATCTATCAGCGGGAGGCTGAGGTTCACGTACGGGTAGGTCTTGAGGTCCCAAGGAGCACGGTCGATCCTTACCAAGGAACCGATGGAGGCTGATAGGCGGTACCCGTCGGCATTCTCATACTCCAGGGCGAAGGAGGCGAACTGGGGATTGTTGGAGAGCAGGCTGGTAAGGTAGAGGTCGTCGACATAGGCGTGAGTGGAGAAGGATCCCATCTCTATCCTGTTGAACATGCCAAGCTTGGTGCTCTCACCGAAACGAGGGGTAAAATACTGCTCGGAGAGGGGGGAGTGGTAGCGGTTGTTGTCCAAGGCTAGGAAGAAGGGGGAGGAGCTGTACCCGATTCGCAAGGCGGAGATGAAATTGAAGCCGTATGCAAGGGTGGCGAGCTTTCCTACCGGCATGGTTGTGAGGTTTGAGCTGTAGGTTGAGAAATCCTCTGTGGTGATCGAGGCTTGGGCCCTGAACAAGAAGCTCTTGTACTGGACGAAGGGCTTGAGTGTGATGGTGTTGTGCAACCTGTTGCTGTCTGTCCCGTCGAAGAGGAAGCTGTAGGATGCCAGCACCCCTACAGACCCATCCTTGAGGTCCTGCTCTTGGGTAAAGAGAATGCTCTGGGGTTTTTCCTGCTTGGCAGGGACGCTGGCGGCCTCTGTCTCTTCCAGTTTGCCTGCGGGAGCTGGCGGGACCGCAGGGGCCTCCATCGCCACATCAGCCTCCACCTTGGCTCCAAAGCTCACCGGTGTTTCAGGCAGGGCGGAGGGCTGGGGTGTTGGGGGCATTGCAGGGGTGACCCTGGCTTGCACGAGCGTAGGGCTGTTGGGGGCCATTGGGCGAACCGTCACCACAATACGGTCCTTAGGCAGCGGGACGAGGGAGGAGGTGGGTGTTCGGGGGATGGAGGGTACCTTGATGGGGGTGCTTGTTACCGTGAGGGTGTAGGGCATGGGAGGTTTGTCCACCTCTGTCCTCTGTGCCAAAACAAAGGCGGGCTGCTCGATGGGCATGATGGTCACCCCTGGTGCAACCGGCGACTCTTGTGGCTCTTGCGGCTTTTGCAGAACGGAGGAGAAGGCTGGAACACGAGGGGTCTCCACCGGTGTTGCCATCTCGTTGAGCAGCTGTTTGGCGAGCATGAGGTCGGGATAGGTGGCGTAGGTGAGGTAGTACCCGGTTTGAATGGGCCTGGGCTTGGCCTGGCCTTCGTGCATCCCCAGCTTCTGGAATGTTTCGATGGTGCGTGTGGCGCGCGTGATGGAGTTGTAGGAGGTGGCAGAACCCTTGAATACCGTCACAGACTCCTCGGCGTCGTCAGTGATGACGAACATCTCCCCGTCTCCGGTAAGCTTGAACAGTGATACCGGCGTTGATACGCTCAGAGTCCCTCTGCCCATGTCGTAGGTGTTGAAGGTGGCCTTTCCCTTGACCAGGTAGAGCGTGGGGTTGTCGCTGATGAGGTCGCCTGTGATGAGGATGGAATCCTCAAACAGGTTGATGGTCCCCTTGGGGGTGACTATAAGGATCGGGGAGTCCGGGTTGTATATGACCCACCCCTGCCCAATATTGGAAGCGACCTCTTCAGTTGCATCGAGGGCGACCCCCTGGCTGTCAAATATGCGAATGCCGCCGATGTCTCCATCACCGATGAATACAGAATCCTGCGCAGCTAAAGGTACCATTGCCAGTGCAACCAACAAGGCGAGACATACTCTTTTTCTTCCCCAACTCATAGCTTCTCCCTATAGGATTGAAATCCTTACCGCTGTGTCTACTTGTAATGTCGATTGGGCATTTTCATCAAACATCATGCCAAGCCCGATCGTAAATGAGTAGGGTTTAATCTTTATGATGGCTGATGCGGCAATTTCCGCATTGCGCAAGGAAAACAAACCTTCTACAAACCCCTCATCCGTACTGGTAGGATAAAGCTTTTCATAGCTCAAGTCCAGTGAAACGATATTGAATAAGCGTTTGTCGATTCGTACGTTAGCTTGGAATGTATGGTTGGAAAAAACCCCGTCGGAATAATCGCTTCGTATCCTTGTCCGCAGGTATGCACCCACCCTGGTGAAGTTCAGTCCCGCCATGGCATCGACTCTCATCGCCCCATCCTCCAGGATGGAGTTTGTCCTGTCCTCAAGGGTCAGCTCTTCAAAGCCCGAGTCAAAGTAGTCTGTGTAGTACGTACCGAAGACGGGGATGGTGACACTGGTGTTGAACAGGAAGAAGCTCATGGAGTGGCCGAAGAATCCATAGCGGGTTGCAAGGGCCGGTTGGGGGGAGAAGGCTCCCGGGCTCTGGACCAGCAGGTCGGTAAAGAAGGCCAGGGTGAAAAAGTTGCGGGTGAGCAGGGGTATTCCCATATCCAGTGAGATGAGTTTGCGTGTATGCGGTTTCTTTGCATCGCGCTGTGCAAAGGATGCACTGGGGTTCTCTGCAAAACTGACCCCAAGTTCAACGCTTGAGAAATAGGATAGGGGGTACTGGTTGCTGAAAGGCCGTGCGTACAGTCTCCAGGCCATCAGCGTCGGCTCGAACAGGTCGTTGGTGACAAACTCAAAACCAGCATTGTGGATTCCGACCAGGTCCCCGTCAAGGGTGAAGTTCAAGCCGGGGCGTGAGGTGTGCGCCCCGACGCTCAGGTCAAAGTAACCGTTGAGCAGGGCCCCGTCACCGAGGGTGATGCCGACCAGTTTTCCATAGCGGATGTAGATGGGCTCATACCGGTTCCCCCACTGGGCGTATCGTATGAACGAGCTGTACTTGCCCAGGGCGGAGAGTACAAAGTCAGCTCCGCTCTGGTCGGAGCCCCTTTTGGGAAGCCTCCAGTCGGAGAAGTCGATATCCAGGGTGAAGGGGTCGGTTGTGACAAAGCCCCGGACCTTGAGGTCCAGTTGGAATGCGAATTTCTTGAAGGAGAAGTCCGGAGCGTAGGAGACGCTGAAAAAACCATCGGAGGTGGCTGTACCCTCAAGAAGACCACCAAGGGAATCCTCAAGCTGGCTTTGTCCCAGGTCGATGGGACGGATAGGGCCTCCTCCATCATAGGGGTCCTGCTCTGGATCAGGAGCAGCAGCTCCGTCTTTTGCCCCGAGAAGGACAAGTGCGAAGAGCATTACGAGCAGCAACAGCGAAATTCTCTTTTTCACGGACTTTCCTCCTCCTTTCCTATCATTACACATATGCAGTATAACTGTAAACCTAGTATGGCGTATATTGGTTACACTCTCCCTTCAAAGGTATGTGCATGATAGATATGCTCCCTGGTGAACTTGTCCATGTGGTTGAGCTGTCGTATCAGGGGTTTCAGTTGGGATCGGATGTTCGCCTGGTCGAAGGGGCACACCGGTTTTACGACAGGCAGGTCATAGCGGTTCGCCAGTTGCTTCAGCCTCGATTCATGGATTTCTATCATGGGCCTGATCATCTGGATTTTCCCCCCGAAGAAGGGTTGCACCGGCTGCATGGTGGTGAAGCTTCCCCTGAAGCAGAGGTTCATCATGCTCGTCTCCACCAGGTCATCCAGATGGTGGCCCATTGCGATGATGGAGATGCCCCGCTTCTCACACTCCTCAAAGAGGATGCGCCTGCGGTTGCGTGAGCAGAGGTAGCAGTTGAACTCCCCCTTGAAGGAGGGGGGGTACTGGTGTTCGTCGGTTATGGTGAGCCTGATGTCCAGGTCGGCGAAGTATTTCAGCAGCTTTGGTCTGAACTCCTCGGGTATGGGGTGCTCGACCCAGTTTATCATCAGGGCCTCCAGCTCATAGTGGATGGGCATCCACTTGCGCCTCAGCGAGAGGGCCAGGGCCAGGCCAAGCGAATCCTTGCCCCCCGATACGGAGAGCAGCACGCGCTCGCCCTCGCGGATCATGGAGTAGGTGTTGATCGCCTTGCCCGTATGCTTGATGAAACGCATCACCCAAGGGGGCATATCCCCGTCGATGAGCTTGCTGTAGGAGACCTTTTCCTGTACCTCGTGCATCGTTATGACTCCAGTGCCCCCAAAAGCGCTTCGGCTGTAACGTAGGAGGGTGTGAAGATTCTGGTTTTTCTGAGGTTCTTTGTAAAGACCTTTCCCACATCTTGTGAAAAAACCGTATCTGCCTTGTCAAAGGCGATGGCCTTTCCGTCTTTCTGGATGAGGGGGATGTCGGATTCAAACTTGACCGGCTCGGGGATGTCCACAACCACCTGATAGTTTTCCAGGCCCTTGTACCCATAGCTCTCCCTGAGCTTCAGGCAGAGGCGCTCTTCGTTTTCCAGCCTCTCGTGCAAAAGGGATGCCCCCCTGTCCAGGGCACGGTTTTCGTCAAAGTCCTCTTCATAGCGGCAACTGAGCATCTGGTTCTCCCTTACCTGCGAAAAGAGGGTCAGAGGCTTGTAGTCCAGCCTGTCCGCGAGCATGAAGAACTGCTCGTCATCGAGGACGTAGAGGTCCCTTGGGGTGAGGATGCCATCCTGTAGCGAGAGCAGCAGTGCCTTCTTGATCATGGCTGTGGCACTGCGCACCCTCTTGTGCCAGTAGACATTCTTGTACATGAGGTATTTGCTGAACAAGAGGTGCTCAACCGATCCAGCCGCTGCAAGGGGGAGGGCTGCCCTCCCTTCGAAGATCATCAGCCTGTCGGTGATGTAGGATACATCCTGCATGCCGTAGGGCACCCCGCAGAAAAACGCATCGCGGTTGAGGTAGTCAAGCTTGTCCGGGTCCAGGGCCCCTGAGAGCAGGCTGCGGTAGAACTGGATCTCGGCATCGGTATTGGGAAGGCTTTCATCTATGATGGTGGCCACCAGCGAGGGGGAGCACCCGCTGTCGATGATGGCATCATGCAGCTGGCGGTCATCCGCGATGAGGGAGGCCGCTATCGCCTCATGCGAGCGTAGGGGCAGCTCCTTGAGCGAATGGGCAAAGGGAAAGTGCCCGATGTCGTGCAGAAGGGCCGCACAGAGGAAGGTGCGCATCCCCTCTTCGCTCAAGGGCGTCTCCTGGCCGCTGCTCAGTGCCTGCCTGAGCAGGCTGGTGAGGATGGTGTGGCTTATGTGGTAAACCCCAAGGCTATGGTCCAGGCGCGTATGCACAGCCCCCGGGTAGAGATGGAAGGTGGGCCCGAGCTGCTTGATGCGGCCAAGCTTCTGCACAACGGGGGTCATATAGATGCGCCTGAGCTCCTTGCTGAGGTGGATGTCCTTCCACAGGGGGTCACGGATGCTTACGGTGTAGTGGGTATAAAGGCTTGAGAGCTTTTTTGCTGTGGAGGTATTCATACCAGCATAGTAAGGGCAAGCAGACCCCGTGTAAAGTGGAGAAATGGGGGAGGCCCCCGCATCAAGGCCGGGGGTCCTTCCATGTGGGTCAATGTGCTGCCTGCATACCTGCCCTAGGAAAAGATGTTTGCACTCTTTCCCCAGTCATAGTCAAGCTCCTTCAGAGCTTCGCCGCTGGGCATGGGGTAGAAGAGGATGCCCTTCCCCCTTGCAATGTAGAAGCCGTTATCGACTATCTGGTAGGTGAACTTTGAGTCGAACGAACGGTCGATGGTCTTGGTGATCTTGTCCTCGTGGTTTTGCACCGCATGTATGCAATCGATGAGGTGGTCCAGGTCGCGGTCAAACATGCTTCCGATGTTGCCGGTCTTCTCCTTCTCCTCAAAATCAATGCGCCTGACATCGTTGAAGATGATTGCAGGCACCGTTATCTTCTTTTCGGTATCGTTGATGATGTAGTCGGCCAGCGCCTTTGGCTCAAGGGAGCTTGCAATGAAGGGGTGGACAGGGCAGTGCTCCTTGTACAGGCCGTAGCCGGCCCAGTTGTCCGGCCTGCGGTAAGGCTCCTGCGAGAGGCCCAGGGTGCTTCCATCCTTGGTGACAAGGTATATGTCCTTGTACTGCTCAAGGGGGATGTGCTCGATGACACGGTAGATCGAGAGGTACAGCGAGTGCTTCAACGTCCCGTCAGGGCGTGAGACGCACTTTCTCTTTGCATAGTCCCAATCGAAATGGTCGGCGAACCCACCTTTGATCTCAGCGAACATCAGCCGTTCTGCAGAGCCTTTCTTGGATCCCCTTGCCATGTAGGAGCCGAACATCCTAGGTTCGAGCTGTGAGGCTATCAACGCTTCAATAGGGGAAAAGACCACATAATAGTACAACATCTGCACCCTCCTCATTTACTTCATCAGAAGTGAAAATAGGTTGTATTTGCTAAAGATCGATACGGCTATCAGCGAGACGATCGCCATGATCTTTATCAGGATGTCAAGCGAAGGCCCCACCGTATCCTTGAGGGGGTCCCCAACCGTATCGCCTACGACAGCCGCCTTGTGGGCATTGGAGCCCTTCCCGCCGTAGTGCCCGTCCTCGACATACTTCTTGCCGTTGTCCCAAGCCCCTCCGGCATTGGCAGTATAGAGGGCTAGCATGACAGAGGAGAGCGTCGTTCCGATGAGCAGGCCCCCCACAAACTCGGCGCCGAAGATGAAGCCGCACACAAGCGGCGTCGCAACCGAGATGAGGGCGGGCACCCTCATCTCCGAGAGAGCTCCGGCACTGCTGATGCTTATACAGGTCTTGTAGTCAGGCAACGAGGTGCCCAGGATGATGCCCGGGTCCGCCTTGAACTGACGCCGTACCTCCTGGACCATCTTGCGAGCGGCGTTCGCCACCGCCTCTATAAGCAGGCCGCTGAAGAGGTAGGGGATGGCAGCGCCCACCAAGGCCCCTACAAGGGTGAGCGGGTTGACCATGTTCAGCATCATAGCCGAGCCGTGCACCACGTTCTCGCCCGCCTGGGCATAGAGGTAGGAGGAGAACAGCGACAGCGCTGCAAGGGTGGCCGACCCGATGGCAAACCCTTTTCCGATGGCTGCAGTGGTGTTTCCCACCGCATCGAGCTTGTCGGTGATGCCGCGCACATCCGGGTGCAGCTTTGCCATTTCGCTGATGCCCCCTGCGTTGTCGGCAATCGGGCCGAAGGTGTCGACGGAGACGGTCACCGTCACAAAGCTGAGCATGCCGATCGCCGCCATCGCAACTCCGTAGAGCCCTGCCACGGCATTCGCCGCTATGATGGCGAAGCCAAGCACCAGGACAGGGGCGATGACCGACACCATGCCGACACTCATCCCCTCGGTGATGGTGAGGGCGGCCCCCTCCAAGGAGGCGGCGGCAATCTTTTGCGTAGGCTTGTAGTCATAGCTGGTATAGTACTCGGCGATCCTCCCGATGACGATGCCGCTCACTATGCCAAGGACGGCGCACACCCACGGGGAGAGCGAGCCCAGGGCAAAATGAATGGTAGTGAGCTCTTCAGATCTGAAGACAAGGTGGGAGACTATCCCTGAGGAGATGATCGTCAGCCCTGCACCCATGAAGGTCGCTGCATTAAGCTCCTTGTGGGGGTCGGAGGAGACTTTCTTAACCAGCAGGAAGAGGATGCCCAGCATCGAGGAGATGATGCCCACCGCTGCGATGAGCAGCGGCACATAGATGAGCTTTGCCACCAGGGAGGCCGGTATGTCCCCGTTGGAAAAGTAGATGTAGGAAGCGAGGATCATCGCCGAGACCAGGGCCCCCACATAACTTTCCAGCAGGTCGGATCCGAGGCCGGCAACGTCCCCTACGTTGTCCCCGACATTGTCGGCAATGGTTGCGGGGTTTCTCGGGTCGTCCTCGGGGATGCCCGCTTCTGTCTTTCCCACCAGGTCCGCACCCATGTCGGCGGCTTTGGTGAAGATTCCTCCCCCCACACGGTTGAACATCGCTATGATGGAGCACCCAAGGGCGTAGGAGCTGACGGTCATCGTGAAGGGAATGTCGGAAATGCCCAGCCAGTTGGTGTGGAAGAGCAGGTTTTCAGGTGCCACCTGCTCGAAGAGCAGACCGAACACCAGGTAGACGATCGCCAGGCCGAGCAGGGCGAAGCCACCCACACACAAGCCCATCACCGAACCTCCCCGGAAGGCGACGCGAAGCGTCTGCCCCAGGCTTTTTGTCTGGCGCGCCTCATTGGATACGCGCACATTGCTGATCGTAGCAATATTCATCCCGATCCACCCTGCGGTGGCGCTCATGGTAGCCCCCAGGATAAAAGCCAGGGCGCTGGGCAGGGATACGACGACCCCTAAAATGATTGCGATGATGATGGCGACCTTGATGATGATCGAGTACTCAAGCACCAGGAAGGCTTTTGAACCCTCTTGGATCGCTGATGCGATCTGTTGCATCTCGTCTGTCCCCGCATCCTTTCTCTTTACGCCGTAGAAGTTGATCGAGGCGAATACTACCGCACCAATAGCTACAATGATTACAAATCCTATCATCTGGTATCCCTCTGGCCATAAGTGTAATGCACGCAAGGGCATTTACCAAGAGTTGCTTCTGTCGAATTTGGCCTGTAAGAGGGCAGTCCAGTTTGCCAGGGGGAGGGGTCACAGGGGGGAAATACTGCTTGAAAGGCGAATAGGTTTGACAAAAGCATGCCCATCGTCTACATACTAGGTATGAATATACACGCCCGCCTCTCTCTTGTGCTCTCCTGTTTGCTCTTTGGGGCCACACTTGCTGCAGTGCCGCTTGCAACACAGCTCTCCTTTGCCCATATTCCCCCCCTTTTGGCCCAGGACTCCCTGACAGGGCAGTTGGTCGAGCCTGAGGAGGGTTCGGTCGAAGCCTTTACAGCCCAGGCCCTTGGGGAGCCCTACACCCTTGCATGGGTCGAGAGGTATGTCCCTGAGGATGTCAGGTACTCCTTTGTCCGTACCTTTGACCAGGATCTCTCCCTTCTCCTGCCCCAGACGATGCTCACCTTTGGAAAGGCGGTTCACCGCCAGGAGAGCCTCTCCGTCCCCTTCAGGTATGGAAAGGAGATGAGAAGCGGCACGTTTGTCTGGATTGAGATGGAGCCGGGGGAATACACCCTGCTCTCCATCTCACTGAACCCCTAGCCCATGATGCGGTCATTACCCCGATTTTGCTGTTTTATATCGAATCCGTCCTCTTGCTATCCGCCTGAACAGTGATAGAATGAAATATTACGTATACGCTAGATGGAGGTATCTATGAAAAAAAGTCTGTTCCTGTTGCTTGTCGTGTTGATGGTGTTCTCCCCACTGGCCGCCCAGGGTTCCAAGGATGACGGTGCAGCCGCCAAGGAACTGGTGATCTATGCCAGTGTCGATGAAGCGAACGCTGTGAAGATTCTCGATGCCTTTACCAAGGATACCGGCATCAAGACGAGTTTTGTGCAGCTATCCTCAGGTCCTGCCCTTACCAGGATCCAGGCTGAAAGCGGAAGGCCCCAGGCCGACCTCTGGCTTGGTGCCCCTAGCGACAACCACGTCACTGCCAAGGTCGACGGCCTGACCATGCCCTACAAGGGTCCTTCCTTCGAAGCCTTGGGCAAGGAGTTCAAGGATGCAGAGGGGTACTGGAGAGGGTTCTACATGAATCCCCTCTGTTTCGGGGTCAATACAACCGCCCTTGCCAAAAGGGGGGCAGCGATGCCAAAGAGCTGGGCAGACCTGCTCAAGCCTGAGTACAAGGGCCTGATCCAGGTTCCGACTCCCCAGGCTTCAGGGACCGCCACCACCATGATCTACTCCCTGATCGAGATCATGGGAGAGGACCAGGCCTTTGCCTATATGGCCCGTCTCAATGCCAACGTCCAGACCTACACCTCATCAGGTACAGGCCCCTCCAAGGGCGTGAACGTCGGAGACGCCGCCATCGGCATACAGTTCTCCCCAGCATTCTTCCAGATGAAGGCCAACGGACAGCCTGTTGAGATCGTCTTCCCATCCGAAGGGTTTGGCTTTGAGTTCCCAGCAGCCTCCATCCTCAAGGGTGCGAAGAACTATGAGGCTGCCAAGATCTTCATGGACTGGCTTGTCAGCAAGAAGGGCCAGGATGTCCTGAAGTCGACCGGGACATACTTCTACCCTGTCATCGACGATGCCGAGATCGACCCTGTCATGCCCGCTTTCTCCACCTTGGACGTAGTCGGTGTGGACCTTGCCTACTACAGTTCACGCAAGGCCGAGCTCGTTGAGCGATGGGTCAGCGAAGTGCTCTCCGCTTCCAAGTAGGAGCATCCCCTGTATATCGGTGGTGTGCCGCGGCACACCACCGATTCCCCACAAGCCCTTCGACCCTCCCTTCATGTTGAGGTACCCATGATCAAATCCTATGTGAAACGCAAGTGGCATGCCCTGGTTAAGCTTAGCCGGGACCCGCTGTTGCTATGCGTCATAGTCGTTCTGCTGCTTGCCCTCATCCTGTTCATCATCTATCCGCTGCTGAAGGTCTGCATCGTCAGCTTCCAGGTCGACGGGCGCTTCTCGCTTGGAAACTTCGCCTCGGTGATGACGTACAGCAACGGCTACTATATGAAGGCGCTGTGGAACTCCTTGTGGATGGGCTTTGCCACAGCTACCATCGGCACCTTCGTCGCCTTTATCTTTGCCTACTCGCTGACGCGTGCGAACATCAGGGGCCAGAAGTTCTTCAACCTCATAGCAACGATCCCCATCATCAGCCCCCCCTTTATCGGGGCCCTTGCTGTTGTCATGCTCTTCGGACGCAACGGTTTTATCAGTTCAACCATACTGGGCATGGAAAATGCCAACGTATACGGACCTAAGGGACTGCTCTTTGCCCAGGTCCTTACCTTTTTTCCTGTAGCGTACATCACGCTGCGCGGGGTGCTGGAGTCCATCAGTCCGACCCTCGAGGATGCGGCGATGGATCTTGGAGGCAACCGCTTCACCATTTTCCGCAAGGTGACGCTGCCTTTGGCCATCCCCGGCATCGCAAGCTCCGTCTTGGTGCTGTTTGTGGAGTCGCTGGCCGACTTCGGCAACCCCCTGGTCCTTGCAGGGGCCCAATTTCCCATCCTCTCCGTCCAGGCATACCTGGAGATAACCGGCATGGGCAACTTTGCAAAGGGCTCGGCTCTTGCCTTCATCCTCCTGGTCCCCTCGGTCTCAGCCTATATGCTGCAAAAGTACTGGGTCAGCAAGAAGCAGTATGTGACGGTCACCGGCAAGCCTACCCAGTCCTCGAACACGATGGTAAGCAAGCATGCCCGATGGGCCCTGTTCGCCGTCTGCTGCGCCATCGCTAGTATCATCATACTCGTCTATGCCAGCATCGTCTGGGGGGCCTTTGCCGCCTCGTGGGGCAACAGTGCAAAGCTGACCTTTGACAACTTCATCTATGTCTTCAGGGTGGGCTTCGAGTCGGTGCTCGACACCATGGTCATCGCAGGCCTGTCAACGCCGATAGCAGGGGTCCTGGGCATGGTCATAGCCTTCCTTGTGGTGCGCAAGAGGTTCTTCGGGCGCAAGTTCATGGAGTTTTCCAGCATGCTGAGCTTTGCAGTGCCCGGCACCGTCGTGGGTATCGGATATATTTTGGCTTTTAATAAAAGCCCGATCTACCTTACAGGGACCCTGGCCATCCTGCTGCTGAACTTCATCTTCCGCTATCTTCCTGTCGGGGTGCAGGGAGGAGTGGCCGTTCTGAGCCAGATCGACCCCTCCATCGAGGAGGCGGCCATAGACCTTGGAGCCGACAGCCATACGACCTTCCGAAAGATCACCCTGCCTTTGATGATCCCGGCCTTCTTCAGTGCCCTGATCTTCTCCTTTGTCCGCAGCATGACAGCCATCAGCGCAGCGGTCTTCCTGGTCTCGGCCAGGTGGAAGCTCATGACGGTGCAGATCATGAGTCAGGTGGAGAGCGGACGCATCGGCTCAGCCGCCGCCTTCAGCCTCATACTTGTCGCGATTATCCTGGTGGCCATGTCGGCCATCAAGCTGTTCCTGCGGCTGAAATACAATACGAAGAGTTCCATCCTTACCCGTTAGGAGTATAAAGCATGAGTGTAACACTGGTTAATGTGACAAAGATTTTCACCGACCAAGATGATAAGAACAAAGAGTTCACCGCAGTCAAAGAAGTGAACATCGAGATCCGTGAAGGGGAGATGGTCACCTTCCTCGGCCCTTCGGGGTGTGGCAAGACCACTACGCTGCGTATTATCAGCGGCTTTGAGCAGCAGACCAAAGGCGATGTCTATATCGACGGCAAGCTGGTCAACGACCTGCCTGCCAACAAGCGTGACTCCTCGATGGTCTTCCAGTCCTATGCGATCTTCCCCCACCTGACGGTAGCCCAGAACATCGGCTTCGGCCTTGAACTCAAGAAATTCAAGAAGGCTGAGATTCAGAAGGAGGTCGATAAGATCATGCAGACGATGGGCCTCTCCGCCCTGGGGTCCCGTCAGCCAAGCCAGCTCTCCGGTGGCCAGCAGCAGCGTGTTGCCCTTGCACGTGCCATTGTCAACAAGCCGCGCGTCCTGCTGTTTGACGAGCCCCTTTCCAACCTTGATGCGAAGTTGCGCGACCAGATGCGCACTGAGATCAGGCGCATCCAGCAGAAGTTCGGCATCACCAGCATCTACGTCACCCATGACCAGGATGAGGCAATGACGGTAAGCGACAGGATCATGGTGATGGACAAGGGTGTCATCCAGCAGCTAGGCACCCCCTTTGAGATCTACAGCAGGCCGGTAAACCATTTTGTGGCTGACTTCATCGGACGGGCTAACTTCTTCATCGGCAATGTCGTTGCCTTGGATGAACTGGTGACCATATCCCTCAAGGGCAGGGAGTTCTCGTTCCCCACCTTCAACAAGGATGTCAAAAAGGGCAAGCGCGCAACCATCGTCATCAGACCCGAAGGGCTGCACATTACCAAGCAGAGCCAGGAGGCCTTCTTCAACGGAACGGTCACCCAGGCTGTCTATCTCGGTTCGACCATGGAGTATGAGATATCGGTGAAGGGCAGGAACGAGCCCATAGTGGCGATCTCGTACAACCCTGTGCTTGAAGGCTTCCATAAGGTCGGTGATGAGGTCGGGGTGACGTTCGACCCTGTCAGCGCCCATGTGATCAGCTAGGGTGGATGATGGTGCATGTTTTGAGGTTTATACCAAAAACCAATCGAAGGAAGAGATGAGTTTTACAGCAAAAAAGAGGGAGGCAGCCATAGTGGGTGCCTCCTTCCTCATTCCATTGAATTATATTTCTCGTTCTGGCTTTGTTGCATCAGGTCTTTTGGTTATTGGTTGGTCTTCTCAATCACCAGCACATAGCTGCCGCTCTGGGGAACATTGACGGAGAGTTCCTCAACCACCATGGCCTGCGCCTCACCCTTGGACTGATCATACTCGGCAAGCAGCAGGAGCAGGTCCTCATTGAGGTCCTCCATGTTCAGCGTTATGGTGCGCTGTCCGCCCTTGATGTAGATCCTGACATGCTCCATATCAGCATCCGCCACAAGGGGACCTGACCAGATGGGCATCTGTTCTGGGTTGACCGGGGGAACCTTGCTGTAAACCCCACAGCTGGGCAGCAAAAGAGCTGTGAGCAGCAGGCTGCACACAAGCAGCCCCAGCCTGGTAACCATTGTTGTGTTCATATTGTTAGTTTTCATGTTTCCCCACCATTCATAGTAAAGACGAAATGCCTCATTTAGTCAAACCAATGAAGGCAACAATAATTACAAGAAAGGGTATTCGCCTTTGGAAACCGGCCCATCACTCGATCTTCAGCTTGAACAGGGAGGCCATCATCCTCTGATCTGCCGTCGGCACGGTGAAGGTCTCATGCATCAGGTCCTCATAGCGCACCTTTGCATAGCTGGCCATGGTGGTGAGGGCCTCCCTGTACCCGCCCTTTCCCTGCCCGGCGAGAAAGCTGTCCATATAGGTGGTCATGACAAGCGAAAGGAACTACAAAAAAGCCCTGCCTGAGAAGATATAGGGGTCGTGGACCTCCAGGAGCCTGCAGTCATCCTCGCTTTTCATGTCATCCCACTCAGATTCCAGATGATTGCGCGTGTTGTAGGTGTGCAATGCCTGTTGTGGGGTATCCTCGCTGTTGGTCAACAGAGCCCAGTACCCCGCATGGGGATCGTTGCGATACAGGACGCTGCGATACCCTTTTGACGAGTATTTCACCTCGAAATACCCGTCATAGAGGCGCTGGTGCTCCTCGGCAAGGTTGTTCTCCAACAGCTCGCTCTTACAGGCGAACAGGATGTTGGAGAGGTTCCTCTTCTGCTCCTCCCTCCATGATGCATCATAGTAGATATGGACGAGCCCATACCCCTTCACGGGAACAGATGTGCACTGGAGCCTTGTGCCATCACCTGTGCTGATGGTCGGCCCTTGCCCTATTGCCTGCTTATGCTCGCCGATCAGGGAGGAGAGCCATCTCTCTTGTGAAGGGACACGGATGAGGAAGCCCTGGCCCTGCTCCATCAGCGATCGTATCCGGATCCGGGAATAGAATACCCTGTTGAGCACCAAGGTGGTCCTTTCCAAGGAGGGGAGCCCCGTGCGCAAGGGCAGGATGTCAAGGGTGGGGATATCATGCATGGCCCCCTTGTCGCGGTTATGCCCATAGTAGAGAAATGGGTTGTGGCTCCTGAACGAAGCCTCGCTAGAGAGGTCATACACAAGATATTCGGTTTTGCCGCTGCCTTTGTTCCAGCTTTCAAAGAACTGGCCTTGCCTGTTCCTGTTCAGGGCTTGAGCAGGTCCTTGACCTTTCCAAGTTCAAAGGGCACTCCCATACGATCAGAAGCACGAGTCAGGTGGTTGCCTTCGCTGACCAGGGAGCACACCTGGGCCTTGATCATGGCAAGCTCCTCCTCAGAAAAACCCCTCTTCAGATGGAGCCTGGGCTTGCTCTTCACAAAGACCTTTTCAAGAAGAAGCGTCTTGCCTACAGGGTGGATGGTTCTTGCCCGCTGCTCCTGCAGGCCCTGGAGCTGACCTTGTTCGCTCCTGTAGCGATGGTTGTAGAGAGGCTGCTGGCTTTTGCTGTCAAGCTTTCCTATGCAACGGCGGACATGTCGGGTCTGCTGCTTGTCGCTATCCCAGTAATGTTGGTCCTGATAGAGGTAGACAACCCCTGTTTTCTTGTTTTGTATAGGTAATATCGTAGGTTTTGATAAATTCTTTTCCCTACTCTAATGTATACCATGAATCATAGCCTGCATCTAGTATAACTATAATTGATATAATGATTTGTATTAAAGTCCCTGCAGGTCAATCTCCCCAAAGAAACGTGAGGGAAGGGGTATGCACAGAGCAACCAAAGAGTTGGTGGCCCTGTGTTGTCTTGCTTTGCCCCCATCCTCATTTCATACTTACCCAAACGCTTTTTTCACTGTATTCATTTTCTGCTTTGTTTCATTCCTATGACCACATGAAATATTCCTACACATTGCCCATATTGACTGTTCTGCAAAACCACATTTGTGGCTATACTTCCTGTGGAGGATCCTTATGGCCCTGATACACCTTTCCCACTACTCTGACACCCTGATGATGGACAGCTCACTCTCCATCATCTTTCCCCAAGACTGCGCCCGTGTCCTTGAGGAGCGCAAGCCTTTTTTTAAGGGCCCGTACAAGGTGCTCTATCTCCTGCACGGCCTGAAGCAGAATGAGACGAGCTGGACCAGGATGTCCTCCATCGAGCGGTATGTGGGCCAGCTTCCCCTGGTGGTCGTCATGCCTTCGGTCCACCGATCCTTCTATACCGACCAAAAGCGGGGCTTCCCGTACTTCTCCTATGTCGCCGATGAACTGCCCAAAATCATGAAGGATATGTTCAACATATCATCAAAAAGGGAAGACACCTTTGTCGCTGGCCTTTCCATGGGGGGCTACGGGGCATTCAAGCTCGCCCTCTCTCGCCCTCAGCAGTATGGGTATGCAGCGAGCCTTTCAGGTGCCTTGGACCTGGTGGGCCTGCGCTCCCAGCTTGACGACCCGGCCACTGAAGCCGAGCTGGAGAATACCTTTGGGGAGCTGGACAGGGTGGAGGGGGGCGAGCACGACCTGTTCGCCCTTGCCAGCAATAGTGGTGCGACCAGGGCTGACCTCTTCATGAGCTGTGGCACTGAGGACTTCCTCTATGAGGGCAATGTCCGCTTCCGTGATAGCTTCAGCGACTCCTTCAACCTCACCTACCATGAGCAGGAAGGAGCCCACACCTGGGATTACTGGGACAGGAACATACAGCGGGTGCTTGACTGGCTTCCGATCATTGATGACAAGGAATAACTGTATAACAATGGCTCAAGATTCTCTAGAATTATCTATATTTCACAACGATAATCTCTGACGACAACTTTATTCTCTAGTAGAGACTGGCAGTAAATTTCTTTGATAATAAAGAAATACTGCCAGTTT
>JAVERP010000056.1:0-24839 GCA_034007055.1 Sphaerochaeta sp. | reverse complement strand
CACAGTGTCTCAATAACTCCTTGTCGTAAAGACTAAAATATTCCTTACCACAACAGCTTAAAAACTGCTTACCGCGCGCTGGTTAAAGTTCTTACCGTGGGTAGGTAAAAACACCTTACCGTTTCCATAGCATCCAAAATCTTCTTAGTTACCTCGTTTTTCAACATCTCTTTTCTAATACCAGGATTATCCATATAGGTTTTGGAAATCCTAGTAAAGTTTTCAATGCCGTTTTTACTCATTGTGTTCCCCTATCTAGGGCAATGATACTATCATTTATACTCTCATAAAACAAAATCAGTGTTTATTGTATTGGTATTTACCTTCGCTTGCTTCCGCACCATACGCATCTTTATCAGCCAAGATTATACCGAGGTCTCCGGGCTTCTTTCCAAACATCTTGAGCGTCTCCACAAAGTCCTCCGCCTCAATACTGCCATTAGAGTAATTAGAGAGGACAACTTCCAAGCTTGCAGCATCCAAAGAGATGGTTGAAGTACGAGAATTCAACAGTCGAATAGACCGATCATCAATAGATGAGGTAATTTTATAATACTTTCCTTCAGGAGACCTCGTATCCACTTCATACAAAATAGTAAAAAGAGATTCATCGATCAAGTTGTTTTCAAGCAGCTTTTTCACGATAGACCTGTATGGCAACCACCACACTAGATGGATCCGTGCAATAAAGCGAAACATCGTAGAGTGGTATTGCTTCGGCAGGTCACCATCTATCCATTCCTTACTAAGGGAAATCAATCGACTTGAAGGAAGGAGGAATTCGGAGGCAAAGTAATTGGCCTCGATATTATCTTTATTGCTAAAATCATCAACCATGCAAATTCTGTACTCATTCTTTTGAGTAGGAGTACAAAAATAATGAGGCTCTCCTCCAGTCCAGGACTGGTGATATAGTGCAGAGAACTGCGGAATACTATCCTCAGAGGATGAAGAAACGGGTGCTTGAATTAAGTGAATTCCCAGGGATTCACAATATGCTACAAGGTTGTTTGCTACAGGAAGATCCATACCACCAGATTTCTCAGTACACCCCCATATGTAGGGGGTGTACACCTTAAGGCAGACCCTGTACAACTTACTCCGGATTCGGTGTTCAACTTCGTCCGGAATAACCAAATTACAAACAAAATACTCAATTGAAGAGTACATACCTATGATAAGGTTTTCAATACAGAGAGAAAGTAGTGCTCATTGTTTGATGGGTACTTTCACCCCTCCCTACCCCTCCACCTTAAACGGTGTCTCATCGATAGCTTCCATATAAGAAAGGATGTCATGAAGGAAGTAATGCATAAAATAGGCATAGCACTGAACGGGGATGCTGGGGATATGAGACTCCTCTACTCCCAGGAAGTTGATCCAGGATGGAATTGAAGGGGCGATGCTTAGGTCAAGGATTCGTATGAACTTGCTCCCCAGCACATCCTCAATCTTCCCATTGGTAAATCTGACTCTTCACCATCACGGAGGCTATTTTCATCACACATAGAATCTACTACACTACGTAGAAGGTTTATGTTATATTGGCTATAGAAGGTTGCAACGACATGACAAGTGTATAATGAATAAATTGTTAATACTGGTAAAAAGGATGGAAAGAGATGGAACGATATCCTAAAAGATTGAATAGATGTCCACTTGTAGAAGTAACTTTTGAAATACGTTTTGTTTCCACCCTACCTGAAGATGCAATCTTTGGTATAGTATATCAAGCTTTGGAACCAATAATACAAAAAACAAAGCCAATTTCACTTCCTATTACTAATCTTCCTGCAGAAGTGAGGAAAACAGATCCTAATCTCAAGTTCCAACCCCATTACCAGATCCAAATCAACAATTGGGTAATAGCCATCGGACCAAGAACTCTTCTCTTTTCAAACAGGGAGTCCTATGTGGGATGGGATGAATACAAAGCATTTATCCTTTCAGCATTTGACTTACTCTTCAAGGCAAAAATAATAAAACATATTAATAGAACAGGACTGAGATATATCAATGTTTTCAATGGTTCTTTATTTAAAGATGCAAAAGTGAAGGTGCAAATTGGCAATGACTTTTTAAGTATAGAAGAAACAGCTATTCATACAACCATAAAAACACATGATGCATATAATATTTGCTTGCAATTAAACAACAATGTTCTGATAGGGATAAGCAATCAGCCTCCAAAAAAATCGTCCTTGATTGATATTGATGTTTTTCAGGAAGAAAGCATAGCTTCTGAAGTCTTTCAAAGTAAAATTTCTGAAATTATGGAAAAATCACATACGTTAGAAAAAAAGAAATTCTTTAATTTATTAACTTCTGAATTTATTAAAGAGTTAGAACCAATATTTTGATAAGGTCAGTATGCCAGAAAAAAAGTTTTCAAATTATGTAAAAGTAAGTGGTATTATTGCAACAACATCATTGGCATTGCTATATATGCCTGCAATTCCAGCACTTGCTTATGCCCAAAACCCTTATGTTTTTGTTAGGTCCTCTATCTCTTCTTCTGATTCATTAACTGTTTCAATAATTAACACAAAACCTAAAGTGATACAGGAAATGCCAATCAAAGGCACTATCAACGTAAAGATTACCAAATCACAAAAAATGATGGAGTGGAATTGATATGGATAGCCATTGGTATTATACGATTGATGCAGATAATTCAACCTTAGAACAGGGTGATATTGTTGAGGATTGTAAAATACTAATCCCCAGTGATGATAATTTCCTTGCGCTACTAAGCGAATCTGATTCCGAAACAGTCCAGCCTATGCAGTTTATTCAAGGGAATTTCATTATCATGTCTCAATCGTGTGATTTAGAAAATAGTAAAATTGATTCTGTAATCGTATGCCCTATCATATCGTTAAACAAAGTCAATGAAATCGCTAGTGAACTAAATCTGAAAAGTTCAAAACAAAAAGAGGTCTTGCGGCAGGGTAATATTCCCTCATACCATCTTTTAAACAAATTAAAGCTATTCACTATGGAATCTGCTGATTTTTATTGTGTAAGCTTTAAACACATTTATTCACTACCAAAACAATACCTTAAAAAAGTAATGGAAAATAAAGAGCATATCAGACTGCTATCTCCCTATAAAGAACATTTGTCTCAAAGCTTTGCACGATATTTCATGCGAGTTGGACTCCCCACAGATATTTCTAAAGCTGAACTGAAAGACTATGGAAAAGAGTCAATATTTTAGAGTCAAATGACTTCTGCACTATCAATATCCCCTACCCCTCCACCTTAAACGGCGTCTCATCGACATCTTCCAGATACGAGAGGATGTTGTTCAGGAAATAGTCCATGAAATAAGCAGAGCACTGAACGGGGATACTGGGAATGGGGAACTCCTCTACTCCCAAGAAGTTGATCCAGGAGGGGATTGAAGGGGTTATACTCCGGTCGAGGGTTCGTATGAAATTGCTCCCCAACACATCCACCATCTTCCCTATGGCATATATCTTCTCAATACCCAGAAGGGTTGTTATGTTAGCAAGGATAGGTGAGAGATACATGATGATCTTCTCCCTGAAGGCAGGCTCCTGCCCATCACGGATGAGCATCAAGGCCTCCTCATAG
Source organism: Sphaerochaeta sp. (assembly GCA_034007055.1). GTDB lineage: Bacteria > Spirochaetota > Spirochaetia > Sphaerochaetales > Sphaerochaetaceae > Sphaerochaeta. Next base: position 21,239 of record JAVERP010000056.1, on the reverse strand, counting down.
GGACGGTTGAACCTGGACTCGATATAGTCTCGGGAGATAAAAGCAGAGAGGCAGTTTTTACCCCCGCACCAACAAAGGACATCCTCATCGGTATTGGCCACCTTAAGGTGACCAAGCTTTCCTGGCATGTTGTTGGCGCTTGTCTTCTGGATATGCCTATCCAAGGCAATGGAGCAGCCTATACCAGTATCAAGCTTCACAACCATAAAGTTGTGAGGCTTGACCCTGGTGAGGTTTACATAGTGACTGATGAGGTTGGTATCATTCAGCAGGAAAAGGGGAAGGTCCAGATATGCCAGCTCCTTACCAAGGTCAAGGTTCTTCAGGGACAAGGCCTTTACATGGGTGAGTTTCCTATTCTCCTCATCGATGATGCCCTCAGCGCTCATCACTAGGGCAAACACCCTGCTATTGGCATGTTTGAGGGCTTTCTCCACACCGCGCTTGATGAGGCTGACTACATCTTGTGATTTGTGCAATGCATATTTTTCATACAGTAGCACCTCTCCATCACCCGTATTCAAATACACACCAAAACTATTGTAGGTAAACTCCAGAGATACTATCAGGAAGGCCTTGTAGTTCAGCTTCAAGCCAATGGGCTTTCTACCATAACCAGTAGGACCATCAAGAGGAAACTCCAAGATGTAGCCAAAGTCACTCAGGTCCTTGACCAGGTTCGACAGCGTCTGGTTGGAAAGCTTGGTCAGGGTGGAGACCTTCTTCCGGTTTATCCCAGGGCTAGCCATCACCATCTCAAGAATTTTGGTATAATTCTTGATCTTCATCTTATCTTGACTCGTTGTTCTCACCATACTTTCTTACCTATATGCTTATCGTATTCTCAAAGCTGATGGGACAGGCCGTTCAGCTTCAAGATCCGAAGGGTCATACCTATCTGAGATCTGCATATGCCTCACCCCTTCCCAGAGGATCTGTGCAGACCCTCCACCATCAAGATTAAGGATATTTTCATACTCCTGCAAGGCACAAAACTGTGCAAGCTCCAAAAGCGAACAGCCGGTGCTGTCCTGTTTAGGTTTATACCGTAGTTTGCCTGCACCCTCACCCCAGATAAGGACAGCCTCCCCCTCCTTATTGGCACCCACTGCGATACGGGCAGCTCTTGCCGTCTCAAACGGCAAGGGGTAGACCGTAGAGGGAAAAGGGACCTCATCCTTTTTCTTGTCATAGAAAGGACAGTTCAAGGACCCGATCATCTTGTGCTCTTCCATCATGGAAGGCCCCACCTGCACTCCAAAACTATAGGCTTCCAGTCCATGGTAGGTAACCTGTGTATCGGTAATGTCGAGGGTATTTTCAACACTGATAACAAAGCCTGCCATAGGGATGGTGGTACCACCACCTTTTCTGATGGCAACGACCTTATCCTCTGTGATGATGATATCTGTCCCTGTATGGTTTGGGGTCTGTCGTTGTTCAGGCCTGAAATGGAATACAGAGTTCTTGTTGTGGACGTACTCCACCCCGTCGATCTCCACAGCAAGGCTTGTCAGTTCCCTCTGCTTAACTAGAGTCTTTCCCTGCTTGTCTACAAGGAGCACAGGGCGATGATTGAGTGGCGGCAATAGAATTACCCCATCCTTCAAGGCAAGCCCGTAGGGGGTGCCCAGCTGGCAGTACGGGGAGTCTATATCGGTGGGGTCCATCAGGAAGAAGTGGGAGTTGACCAGAACAGGCGCCTGCTCCTGTTGGGAGAGAAAACCCATCTTGGCATGGATGGGAATGAACCATACATCATCGCGCTCCCCTTTCACAGTCTCGATGAGGCCCTCCCCTTCAAGCAGGGTGATAATGGCTGAGGCCTTCTCATCTTCAACAACGAAGGAGCCGTTCCATCGTATCTTGCCTTGTTCTGCCTGTTCATTGAGGTAGATGGAAGCCGCTACGTTTGCAACGAAGCTTCTTCCATCCTTGTGTTCCCTCGGAACATCGACAGGCAAATCCTCGGGAACATGGAAGAAGGCGATAAGCCCATAGAGAGAAGGATTTTTGGGCAGGATGTTGATATTGTACAGCCTGGCTATCTCGCTGATGGATTTTTTATCAAAGCCAGGGGAAATAAAATCCACCTTGTCCCAATCGAACCCTTCGATCACCTGATACCGCTGCAACTCACCGTTTGGATGCTTCATTGTTTCAATTCTATTTCTCATATTATCCTTTAATACCTGAACTCATGGTGTTTTGAATGATGTACCGCTGACAGAAGGCAAAGACCGTAAGCAGGGGGAGCACCGATAGCACACTACCTGCCAACAGCAGGTTCCATTTTACATCATATTGGTTTTGGAACTGGGAGAGGGCCACCGTCACCGTGTAGAGCTTCCTATCGGAAAGATAGAGCATCGGGCGCAAAAGATCATTCCAGTTGTTCATGAAGGCGATGATGAACAAGGTGGCAATGGGTCCACTTGCCTGGGGCAGATAGATCAGGCGGAACATCTGGTAGGCATTTACGCCGTCGATGATGCCTGCATCAAACAGGGGGGAGGGAACCTGGCTGAAGAACTCCCTGAGCATGAAGGTGCCGAAGGCACCTGCCAGGAAGGAGGGGATGATAAGCGGCAGGTAGGTATCCAGCCAGTTCAACCGCAAGAAGAGGTAGTACTCCGGGATGATGGTCACCTGAACCGGGATCATGAGGGTGACCAGCAACAAGCTGAAAATTACCCCTTGTCCCCTGAACTTCATCTTTGCAAGGGCAAATCCTGCAAACGAGCAGACCAGTATCTGTCCGAAGGCCGCAAGTGAGTAGACCCATAGACTGTTGAAGGTGTACCGGCCAAAGTTGTATTTGGTGAAGACATCCTTATAGTTTTGGAACATCGTGTCGGAGAACAGCAGGTCGGGGATAAATTTTGGGGGAACTGAAAATATATTCTTATCCGACATGAAGGAGTTTGACACCATCCACAAGAAGGGGAAGATATAGACAATGGTGACAAGAATGATCAGGAGATAGCGAAACGCTATAAGTTGGTTTTTATTCATCTGTATACTCCCCTAGTCCAGTGGTTGTGCGTAGTGCTTACGTATGTAGAGATTCCCGATGGTAAGAAGCCCGACAAAGATCAACAGGATATACGCAATGGCAGAGGCGAAACCAACCCTGTAGTATACGAAGGCGTTGAGATAGACATCATAGACAAGGGTGTTGCTGGAGTTGCCCGGGCCCCCCTTGGTCATTGCGTAGATCAACTCAAAGTTCTTGAAGGAGTCGATGATGGCAATGGTGAGGACGAAAAAGACGGTGGGCAGCAGCATGGGTAGGGTGATCCTGAAAAAGCTCTGGACAGGATTGGCCCCATCAACCCGAGCCGCTTCCAGTGTTTCAGAGGGGATGTTCTGCAACCCTGCAAGGAAGAGGATCATGTAGTACCCCGACATCTTCCAGACCTGCACGAAGGCAACGGTGTTCAAGGAGAGCTTCATATCCCCCAACCAGTAGGGAGGGGTGAGGCCTACGGCACTGATGATGTTATTTATCACCCCGTAGGTTGGTCCGAGCATCCAGTTCCATACAATACCCACTGCAACAGCAGATGTTACGACAGGGAGGTAGATAGCTGCACGGAAGAAGCTTACCCCCTTGAACTGGACGTTGATAAGGGTAGCCAAGGCCAAGCCAAGGACAATGGATCCTACAACATAGATGCATGAGAACTGAAAGGTGTTCAAGATGATGGTAAGGAACTCTCTGCTGCCAAACAGTTCCTTATAGTTTCCCAGTTTCAGGAAAGCAGGGGAGCCCAAAAGGCTCCAGTCGGTGAAGCTCAGATAGAACGAGGAGACGATCGGGACAAGCCGAAAGACCAGAAGCCCGATCACTGTGGGTAAGATGAAGAGCCATGGAGTCAGTTTGCCATGCCATTTGTATGATACTCCAGCCATATTTCATTCCTTTTCAAGATTGGTGCCCATACCAAAGATATGGGCACCAGAGAAGCATTCGCTCCTTACTTGTAGTAGCGGGTAAGAACTGAGTTGATATTCTTCGTTCCCTTATTGAAAGCATCCTCAAAGCTGGAGTGTCCGTTGACGATGGCGTCGATGGTACCGTTGAGACCTAGGGTTTCAGAACCGCCGTAGCCTCTCCACTCGCTCCACCCCATGGTGTAGGAGTTTTTCATAGGGCCAGCGGCCTGCTCGATAAGAAGGTTCATGTCGGTTCCAGGCTGTTTCTTGGGATCGGCAAACAGGGGATCCTCTGCAAGCTTCTTGGCAGAGGGGATCTTTCCAGCCATGTAGACATCAAGATCGATACCTTCTCCTGCTACATAGCGGGCGAATTTCCAAGCCATCTCAGGATTCTTTGTGTTGGGAGCGATAGCGTAGCTATCGGGCCAACCATAGGTCATATCCTTGGAGCCATTAGGACCGGTAGGTACTTTGGCCATACCCCAGCGCATGTCGTCGCCAAGGTTTTTGCGCAGGATGTCGACGAACCAGGAACCATCGATCCACATTGCAGCAACTCCCTGGGGGAAGACATCCTGCTGTTTGAAGGAGGTCATGTCCCTCTGGGCAGGGGCTACCTTGTCCACAAGCACAAGGTCAGTGAGCATCTTGATGGCATCCATGGCGTTCTTATCGGGTGCGAAGCGCATGGTCTTATTGTCTACCAGATACCCGTTGTTCCCAAATACCCATGGTTCGATATGGGCATACCGGCCATAGAACCAGTAACCCCACTGGTCGATCTTCCCATCTTTGTTCGTGTCGATGGTAAGCTTCCTAGCTGCGCTCTTAAACTCATCCCAGGTCCAGTCATTGGTGGGATAGGCAAGTCCTGCGGCATCAAAGGCGTCCTTGTTGTAGTAGAGGACAGTGGTGACCAGGGCGAACGGGATGGCATAGTAGCTATCCGTTCCACTGGTCGCTTTGTTGGTATCAAAGATAGACTTGTAGAATACGTCGAAGGTGTCATCCTTTTCGATGAAGCCATCAAGGTTGTACAACAAGCCGGCCTTTGCCCACTCCTCAAGATAGCCAGAGCTCATGGTAAAGACATCCGGAAGCCTGTTCTGGTTGGCCTGGATACGGATCTTGGTCCAGTACTCAGCAGTTCCAACCATGGTGTTGTTAATCTTCACCCCGGGGTTCTCCGCTTCAAAGGTGGCCATGATGGTCTTGTTCTGCTCGACCATGTCAGGGTCCCACGTCCACCAGTCAAGGACAATCTCCTTGTCCGTGACTGCTGCCTCTTTGGTTCCAGCAGCAAATAGAGTGCTGATGACCAACAGGACCAGCAAAATAGCCAGTAGTTTTTTCTTCATTCTGTTTTCTCCTTTTGTGTTACGAAATACTGATATCCAAAGCGCAGGCCAGCTGCGCTGTATCGCTTACCATAAGAGCCTTATCTATGCCATGTTCGAGAAGGCCTTCAACACCCCTATACCCCCAGGTGCCCAAAAAGACCCTATCGGCAACGCCCTTTGCAGTCCTGTAGTCTATCTCGGTGTCACCGACATAGATGAGCTCTTCATCAGGACCAAGGGTGCTTTTGAAATCCAACAGTGAACCAGAATCGGGTTTGGGTGCAAAGCCTGAATCAATACCATACACCTTGGAAAAGGTAATGCTAGGATAGTTGCTCCTAAGCACCTTCTGTGTCAGCTCCACAAGCTTGTTGGAGATGACACCCATCGGAATGTCTTTTGCCTGGATGGCTTCCAATAATGAAACCATTCCAGGAAAAGGGGTGGTGAGACTTGAAGGGTCTGTCCGATAGAACTCAAGCATCTGTGCCGTCATCTGATCTTTTTTCTCACTCGTCCAAGTGGGTACCCTCGCCTCTATGGTACGAGCAAACATAGAAGCAAGCCCCCCTCCTGCATAGGAAAGGTTCTCTCTTGCATCACTGGGTGAGAGGTTATATTCAAGCAGTATAGCGTTGATGGCTGCAAGAAGGTCCGGGGTACTGTCAACTAAGGTTCCATCGAGATCGAATGCAATGCCCACTATATGCTCCTCCGAAAAGAGAATTAAGCAAGAACTAGAATTGGTGCTAAGAGCAACAAGATTGATCATACAGAAAGGAACAGGAGCCCCAATTAATCCATCGGTTGTATTATCCCATAGGTTGTACCTCCTGTCAAACTCTATTGCCAGAATTGGAATAGAGAGATAGGGACGGTAGATGGTTACTGTTGACCCTAGGTTGTTAGCTATGCAATGCAAAAAGACACGCCATCTATTTTTTTAAAAGACCACAATCTTTCAGGATTTTTTCAATGTAATGGTCTAAACTCAATGAAGGTGCATCTAGATAATATTCAAAACCATGCGCTTGTAGAGGACGAAGGCCATCCCTATCTTTATTCGATTGGATTGTATGGGCTCGGTCTATAGCACTAATAACATTTTCCAATTCCAATTTATTCAATACCCTTGAAAAATTATCTTCTTTTTTATAATCCCTCATACCGTTAAAGTGAGTTTTATATTCTCTATTGATGAAATGGAGGTAAGCATCCTTGGATGAAAAAGTACCAAAACAATCTGTTTTATGCAGTATAATCCAAAGCTCAAATGAGAGGTTACAATATCCCAAGGAATACCTAATACCTGATTTTATATCCATTGCTTTTGAGAGATTTCCTAAAATTCCAGAAAATGTTTTTCTGCTGCTACTATCACTTCCTTCAACATCAACTACATGAACCAGCTCGGTAGACTTCTGAAGAGATGAAAGGCTTTTCACAAAAGCACAAGGATTTTTCTCAACCTTAATAGAAAAGCTCACTCGGGCTTTTGCATTTTTTGTATCATTTATGGTTTTTTGAAGCCAATTTAGATACCATTTTTCAGTCTCACCCTCAACTGAGAAATAATATTTTCTTGTAGTTTTTCTTTTAGCCATTCTTTGGCTCTACTTTTTTGAATAAGGGAGTCAGGTCTATATCTGAAATAGCACCATATTTGCTTATAAAATAATTCTTAAGGTAGTCCTCCCCCTTACGAACACCATTTTCCCCACTGGTTCCGAAATCAGCAAGAGAATAGTGCTGGCTCTCTTTAGTTTCCTCCACCCTCTCAACAAATTTTATTTCATCCCTTCGCAAGAGATTGGCATTCAAGAAAATAGGGTTTTGTGTATTGAATATCAATTGTGCATTCTTTGTATTTATATCGTCATTGTGAAATACGTTTATAATACTCATGACAGCCATTGGGTGTAAGGATGCATCAAACTCATCAAGAACAAGCGTAGCCCCAGTTTCCAGAGTCTCCATTAACAGCGGGAACAAGTTCATAAATCTGACCGTTCCAAATGATTCAAAATCTTCTATTGGAATAATTTTCTTCTTATCATCAAAAACTGAGTATAACCTAGCAATAGTTTCACCTTTTGGAGCAAAAAACCCTAAATTACTGGAATTTACGCCGAAGGCCTGGGCAACTGCATTGGCCTGCGTATTAATATACATATTTTCATCATTTGGATCTGTTATTTTTTTCCCCGACTCAAGTATATCAGCACGGTAGTAGACCATAAATTTCTTCTCGAACCACTGTAGAACACTAGTAGCGAGGTCGGGTGAGAACACTGTTTTGAATCCATTAGTCAAAAATAAATCTTGGCTATCCAAGTTTCGTTTACTTAGGTCGAGCAACAACGAAACTTGTGATGCGGTGTAGGTTTGTGCTGAGTAAGCCAATATCGCATTTGCATTAATCTCAATGGTATTACCCGATTTCCGTAAAAATAACTTCTTTCCATTTACCCAAAGGGATTCCTCAGCAATTTTTCGCGGATGCTCTGTAGACAGAAAAAGTCCCAAATCTAAAGCCATACAGTATTTGAATACTTTTCCTGAATGAGTAAACTCTACTGACAATTCGACAGGCTTGGCTTCCTTGAGAAAACAGTTGGGTATTAACTCCAGGCTGGTGGAAGCTGGGTCTGGATTATTTTCTTCCCGATTGTTTCGAATATGCCCCCTCTCAACAATCATTTTCATGACATGCATAGCCCCGATGATATTTGACTTTCCAGAAGCATTAGGTCCATAGATGACAGCTGTGCTGAGCCCTTGCAATGTCTTGCCTCCCACAATCTCTTTGAGAATGCTGTACTCTAGGTCTTTCTGTTTGGGAGCAGGTTTCATATCAAAGATAAAAGGTTGTACAAATGATTTATAGTTCGATGCCGAAAATGATAATAACATGCTGCCTCCTTATTAATCAAACTTCTTATTTCAAATATATAACAAAACACAATTAAATACAAATGAATTACTGCTATAACACTCTAAGTTTTGCAATTATTTTGTAAAATCTGCAAGAATTTTAAAATCCTAATTCATCAAACACAACTTTCACTCTGCATGCTCATAATCACAACAAACTCTAAAACCACCAAGGGGGAACCTGTCTCCAGATTCCCCCTTGGTGGTTTGTACATCTTTACCTACTCTGCCAGCCCAACGTATTTCTTAACGTTTGCTTGTCCAAGCCTTTAGATAGTCACCTTACAGCTTCTTAAAGAAAGATCGCATGAAGTGAGTGAACTCCACCATCTCCTCTACCTGGATATCACCAATATTGGCAATCCTGAAGGTATTGATGTTACCCAGCTTGCCTGGATAGATGGTAAAGCCCAAGGCACGGGCCTGGTCGTGGAACTCATCAAAGGAGTACCCGCTGTTCTCTGGTTCAAGGACAGCAGTTATCAGGTGAGACTGAAGCTCCTCCTTGACCAGCATTTCAAGCCCAAGTTCTTTCACTACAGCGACAAAGGCCTTCCAGCAAGCGGTATACCGTGCATACCTGCCTTCGATCGTCTCTTGCTTGGTCTCTATGATAGCCTGTCTTAGTGCATACAGCACCTGAACGGGGGGAGTGAACCTGGTCTGCAAAGTCTTGGAGAAGTTCTTGTACTGGTCATAGAGGTTCATGTAGTAGTTACGCATCGGCTCATTTGCCAACTTCTCCAGCTCCTTTCTGTTACAGAATACAAAACATACCCCAGCCATCCCTTGGATGCACTTGTTTGATGTCGATGCCATGAAGTCGATATGGTCGCGTTTCATGTCGATAGGAATAGCGGCAAAGGCGCTGACCGTATCAATTATCGTAACAATGCCCAAGTCATGACAGATTTTTCCAATCTCAGGAATGGGATTCAACAAGCCTGTTGTGGTTTCGTGGTATACGGCAGCAAGGTGGGTGTACCCACCCTCCTTGAGCTTCTCCGTCAACAGGGCAACATCCAAAGCCTCATAGGAGGAACTGTCGAAGGTATCATAGTTCATCTTATAGACAGCAGCTATCTTAGCCATACGCTCGCCATAGGATCCATTGCGGACGATGAGAAGCGTTCCATCCTGTGGGACACAGGAGGAGATCATGGCCTCGTCGGCAAGCGTGCCTGATCCTGCAAACAGGACTGTCTCGTACTCGTCCCTACTGCCAACAAAATCAGTGAGCTCGTCACAGATCCAACGCATCAGAAGCCCAAACTCCTCTTCCCGTGGGCAGATGTCTGCACAAACTTGGGCATACTTTACTGAATCGGTCGTGGTCGCAGGACCTGGATTAAGCAACACTTCCCGCCTGACTTGGCGAAGCAGTTCGTTCTCCAGGATTCTTGGCAGCACCTCTTTCTTCGCCATTGCAAGATGGCTGGCATCGTCAATCTCTCTCCAGGCAAGATACTCTATCTTCCTGACTACCAAAGAACATCCGCTCTTCTGAGCTCCTACCAGGGCACTCTCATACTCAAGCTTGGGATTGCTCTGATGACGATCCTGGGCAAACTTGCACATCGAGCGCAGTGTTTTGACAGAAAGCTTGCTGATCCCTACCAGCTCAGCATAGTGGCTATCCAATTCAGCAAGCTTTTTGGAGATGTTTTTGATCTGATGATCCCCATCAACCTCAAGATAGACCTCGTCCCCAGATTTGGTCGCTCCTGATCCTAAGATAACATCCCGGTGAGGGTCGTTGATCAGGGTGAACAGGGCTACCGAGTCATAGATGAGATCAGATTCAAGCAACAGGAAATCTCCTGTCACCAAGGGTGCACACACTTCCAAGGTTCCCATGCTACCAGTATCAGCATACTTGGCGTTGTAGACTGTCTCAATTGCAGGATACTTCTTTGCCAGCTTGTCATACCACTGGGAGCAGTGTCCTGTCCCGATGATGATCCTTTCCACCCCGTGTGCCAACAGCTTCCTGATGGAAGTCTCAATAATGTACTCGCCATCGAGCTCCAAGAATCCCTTGGGCATATCCTTGGTGACATCCTTCAGTCTTGAACCCAACCCAGCGCCCATAATTACCGCTTCACGTATCATTTCGACCCCTCTGCAATATAGCGCATGAAAGCATGCTTATTTTCACTAGGAGTGGATTTGGGCCTTCCCAAATTCTTCCTGTTTCCTCTCTTCACCAACACCTCAATACAGCGCAGGCCACTATCCTTCTCTTCCAAAACAGCAGCTAGCTCCTCTTTGGTAGAAACCTGCACAGCAGAATCATACCCTAAGGCAAGGGCCGTCTTGACCAAATCAACATCACGCGCCACAGTTGGCTGGCCACCAACAGAGTCGTGTGAGCCGTTGTTCAGAATGATGTGGCAGTAGTTCCTTGGCTTCTGGCTTCCGATAATGGCCATTCCTCCCAGGTGCATGAGGGTAGCGCCATCACCATCGAGGCAGTAGACCTTTCTGTCCTTACGAACGAGGGCAATACCTAAGGCTATCTGGGAGGTATGACCCATTGACCCAACCGTAAGGAAATCACTTTCGTGGGGCTGAGCATTCTTTTCCCGTATCTCATACAGTTCACGCGAGGCCATTCCCGTAGTCGAAACAAAGATCGATGAAGCCGAAGCTTTGCTAACGATACAATCGATGGCCTCTTCCCTACTCATGGTCCCTGATGGTTGTGTCCCGTTCTTAAGGGTATACTCAGCAAACAGGTTTTTTCGGACAATGAGCGCATAAGGACATAGGTTTTTTTCCATAACAGCATAGGCTTCTGCTATCTGCCCCTTAGCTTCAACCCCATCGCCACTGAGAACCTGGTAGGGAATGCCCATAGCCTCAAGCAGGGACAGGGTTACCTTACCCTGCTTCTTATGTTGGGGCTCATCGGCAACTCCCGGCCCCCCTCGCCAGCCTATGACCAGCAGGACCGGTATCTGATAGACATCCTCATCCGCAAGGGAGAGCAGAGGGTTTACTGCGTTCCCCTGCCCCGAGTTCTGCATGTAGACCAAGGGTATCCTGCCTGAAGCAAGATAAGCACCGCAACCAAGGGCAACGGCGTTGCCTTCGTTGGCTGCTATAATGTGGTGCTCTCTATCCACTGAGTCGGTGATATAGGCACAGAGGGATTTGAGCAAGGAGTCAGGAACTCCTGTAAAGAAAGTTGTCCCTCTCTTTTGTACCTCTTCTACGAAGAATTGTGGTTCGATCATGGCTCTTCCTTCTTATTTAGTTCCAGGGATCAATTCGAGGATCTGCTTGATAGGCATGCACAAGGGGTCTGCTTCAAGGGAGCGCTCGTGCGTAAGAATAGATTGTGCAGCCTTGAGCATTGCAGGGTACGCTGCGCGGAGCATATGGTTGGCATAGATAATGATATTAGCACCCCAAGTCTGGAACTCTGTCTCGGTGAACTGGTTATAGGTGGTAGGCACAAGAACCAAGGGGACCGTAGCGTACTCCTTACGGAATCGCAGACAGAACTCCTTGATATCATCACCTGTCTTGTGCTTGCTGTGGATCATGATAGCATCAGTGCCTGCACTGACATACGCCAAGGCCCGTTCAAGAGCCTCATCAACGGTGCCCCCTGCAATAAGGGATTCAAGACGGGATACTATCATGAACTCTTTGGTGACCTGGGCTTGCTTGCCCATGCTAATCTTATTACAGAAATCCTCAATGGGGGCCAACTCCTGCTTTACATCAATACCAAACAGGGAGTTCTTCTTCAGTCCCACCTTATCTTCTATAATGATGGCTGAAATACCATTACGCTCTAGTGTTCGCACCGTATAGACAAAATGCTCTGCAAGACCACCGGTATCACCATCATAGATGATCGGCTTGGTGGTGCACTCTAGGACGTCTGTCACCCCTTGCATACGAGTGGTTAGGTCAACAGCCTCTATATCCGGCTTTCCCTTTGAGGTGGAGTCAGTAAGGCTGGAGGACCACATGCCATCGAAAGAAAAAATCCCTCCCTCTTTATCGACAGAAACAGTCTCTGCAATGAGACCGGACAGCCCGTCATGTACCTCTAGGATACGCACTATGGGCTTGGCTGCTATAAGACGTCGCAGGGTCTTAAGTCTGACTTCGGGGGTCGTGCCAATTGATTTCTGCTGTTCTACCAATGCTGATGAGTTGATACCTTTGGTGTAGGGAATTTCAATCACCTTACCACCAAGCTTCTCCATGGCAAGAATGACCTCTTCACGGACACGGCACAAGGGACCACTTTGCCAATCATCACCATGGATGATGTAATCAGGGGTATACTTCAACAGGTTGGGAACATAGCTCCAATCCTCTTGAGGTACTACCCTGCTTACTCCTTTAAGATTCTCAACCACTACCTTGCGTTGCTCATAGGTAAGATAGGGTAGTCTCTTATGGGGCGCTATGGCAGAGTCTGTCAGAAGCCCGACTATAAGGTCGCCATATTTGGCACCTTCATTCACGATATTGATGATCCCCGGATGGATGATATCTCCAGTCATTCCTAGATATACAGTTGCCATACCACTAGTCCCTTATAAGTGAACAAGTTCCTTTGAAGTATCACAAAGGAACTTGCCCTGTTCATCTCCATATTGTTACAAGAAAACCCTTGCGCACGCTCTTTTAATCAGCAAAAAATCTGTTTATCAGTACTTCCATTTGTCCAACAGGCGTGTCTTTTCAGCTCCAGTATTATTGGACATATCAGCATAGGGGATGTTCTTTGGATAATTCTTGATAACAAAGTCTTTGTCCTTATAGATCTTCTCAGGGTAGAACAGTGCCCTCTCCCTAGGGATTAGATCCTTTACCATGTAGTCAAATACCTCTGACACGCTTTTTTTCGTCTCTTTACCCTCAATAATACCCATACCGTAGAGAGAATAGGGAGAACCCTCTTCAAAAAAGACAACCTTCAGGCCAACTCCATTATTAATCTCCTGGACAGTCTGGGCTGTCATCGCCAGGCCGATGGCGGCCTCCCCATGAACCAGGGCATTTACCGGACCAGATCCTGAAGAGGTGAATTGTAGGATATTTTTGGCAAGATCGTCGAAATAGGCAAAAGCTTCATCCTCACCCCAGGCATTTACCAACGCTTTCACAAACATGTATCCAGTTCCGGAGGACTTTGGATGGGGCATGGAGACAAGCCCTTTGTACATGGGATCGATCAGATCAGCGAAGCTCGTAGGCTCGGGCAAGCCTTTTGAAGTCAGCAGAGCAGGATTTATGGCTATGCAACCACCATTGCGCACATCAGGAATAATCCTGTTCTGGGGATCGATGAGGTCATCGGTGAACATGCTGGTGTCATAGTCAAGGACAGCATAGAATTTCTTGATCTTGTCGAGATAGCCATAATCAAGGTCATAGGAGATGTCATTCGCACTAGCGAGGCCCTCAGCAAACACTTTTGCAGCCTGGTTTCCGCTGGACATGTATTCAACGGTTATCGCGTAATCAGGGAATTTCTTTTGTAACTCCTCCAGCATGAATGCATTCCTGAACTCTTCCGCGCTGGAATAGATTAAGACCGAAGAGTCTTCTTTCTTACCCCCTGCGAATACCGTCAGCAGACAAAAAGCGAGCAGCAAAACAACAAGTATCGATTTTTTCATACCATCCACCTTATAACAATTGTTCAATATTAGTATAAATTATACCACTATTGAACAATTGGCAAGGAATAATATAGTTTGTTATGAAAATATTCTATATTACAGAAAAATATGTTGTAATAATGAACCAGTAGCACGAACCCAGGCTACCCACAGCGATAGGTGGGGTCTATCTCCTTAAGCTCACTGAATGAGTCGATCTCAACCAGATCATCAAAAGAACACTCCCGAACCTCAATCTTGTACTCCTTGATGAAATAATCGAGAGCTACCTGGTCCCAATATCGTTCCATCCCTCCGGGCAGGTCACAAGCCCGCTCAATGTCCTTGGCCAGTCTTTTCCCATCCTCTTCAGTCCAGAAGGATATGCCGAACATATGGTAACAATCATAACCACCCTGGATGAATTCAGATATGTATCCGTTTTTCATGATGAAGCACCAGTCATTGGTCTTATCGACAGGGACCCCAAGATAGTTGGAGCAGTACTGGTATTTCTGCACAAGTTTTTTATTGGAAAGTACAAGGTCAGCTTCAAATACATATGCATTTTGCATATAGTCCTTTGCAACCAGGGCCGAGGAGATGTTGTTAGCTTCGTTGTACATGGGATTATTCAAGAACTTGATGGTGGGATACTTGCTGAGCAACTGGTCAAACTGCTCCCCAAGATACCCCCTGACAATGATGATCTCCTCAATGCCGGCTGCAACCACTGCATCAAGAAGGGTATCTATTATCCGCACTCCCCCAACCCTCACCAAGGGCTTGGGAGTGTTCAAGGTTATGGGAACCATGCGTGACCCAAATCCTGCAGCGATGAAGACAGCCCGCTTTACCCGGTAGGGTTCCAGAGTATAGATGCCTTTGCCTGTAATGAGCCCATCTTTCATGAGGGCGTACTCAGACAGTTCTGCTATCACCTTATTGACAGTCCCTACCGACTTTCCGACCTCAGCGGCCAACTCCCTTTGGGATAGGGCGCACCCTGCGCCTTCACTGGCAACCAACACATCAAACTGGTTTCTTGTAAGTTTCATCTTTTATCTCTTTTCCAACTGTTTCTTTGTCATGGCCACAAGTCCTTTCACACCCAAGTTGATCATGAGAATCATCAGGGAGACCACACCGGTACACTCAAGCAGCATCTGCGCTTCAAACATGGGTATCATCAGGGCAAGCGGCTGTGTCCTGCTGGTGGCCAGGAAGGAGACAGCCGAGATGGTCATCATTGAGTTGACAAAAAAGTACGTGCCCATCTCGATCAATGTTGATTTTGATTGAGGAATTATCACATCCACAATGATGGCCAGCCTGGAGATGCCCAGCGTCTGTCCCACATCCTCAAGATTCGGATTGATCTTGCCCAGGGTGTTGTACATCATCAGATACGGTGAAGCGAAAAAGTGCATGAAGTTTACCAGAATGAGTATTGTCAGGGTTCCCATAAGGAAGGTCCCCTTAAAAAACAGCACAAAGGAGAGGCCCAATACAATTCCTGGTATTGCCAGCGTCACAATTGAGAACAAGTGCAGTATCCGTGTTGCCGGGGTTTTCAACCGTACCGTCAGATAGGCTGATACAAAAGCCATGCAGGTTCCAATGCAGGAGACAATAACAGCAATGACCAGGGAGTTTACCAGGTTCTTCCCTGCATTCATCGAGAATGCACGTTCGATATTCTGCAAGGTAAAACTCATATTGACCGGATACTTTTTTGCAAAAGAGAGGACAACAAAGGCAATGATGGGAAGAAGGATGAATAGCGCCGATAAGACACATATTGCCCTAGCCATGAGGAGGGTACCCTTTCCTTCCTTCTTGACAAATGGACGGGGGGTAAAGGAACTGCTGGCCCTGTCCCTATTGAGGGAGTCAACAATGAAGGCCAATACAGCAGGCACCAAAAGGACAAGGCCAATGACACTGCCCTTGCCAAACTCAAGCATCCCGATGACATCCTGATACATGATGACAGGGAGGGTGGTGTACTGACCGCCTACCATAAGGGGGACACCATAGTCGGTTATGACCTGGGTAAAGACTGCAAAGACCACTGCGATCATGGGCTTGCGGATGTAGGGGATAAAGATGGCCAAGGTTTGTTTGATCTGAGGAATTCCTAAGACTGAAGCAGCCTCATAGGGGGTGTAGTCCTCAAAACGGAGGATGTCCGAGATCATCAGGAAGGCTACCGGGAAGGAATACAGGACAGAACCAAGGACGATACCCCAAAAGCCATAGATGCTGCCCTGCAAATGCAGGAGGTTCGTCAACAGCCCATTGCGTCCGAAAAGAATTACCAGGCCCGTTCCATGGGAGATTGAGGGAATCAGCATGGGAACAAGGAATATGGTGGACCACAGGCCCTTATGCGTGATGGCACTCCTTTCCAAAAACCAAGCGAGGACCATAGCCAGTGAGACAGAAAGCAGTGTTGCAACAAGCGTTGCTGTCAAGGAGTTGCGCAGACCGGTAAGGAACCGATCGGATGAGGTAATCTTGCCCACATCAGTAGTGAGCAAAAACAGCATCATCTTCCCTAGGGGCAAAAGCACCACCAACAGAAAGAATGCAATAAGAACCATTGTCAATGAACGAGAAAGGTGCCTGCCCTTCCTCATACGGTTTTCCTTGAGAACGGAAGCAATGAGTCTATCTTTATTTGGATATTCTGTTTTACAAACTTATCCACATATTCATTGGCTGGGTGATCGATGATATTGCCAGGGGTATCCAGTTGCTGGATGACCCCTTTGTCCATGACCATAATCCTGTCGGAAAGGGCAAAAGCCTCTTCCTGGTCATGGGTAATGTAGATCATCGTGGTTCCAAACCGAGTTTGCAGTTGCTTAAGCTCCGCACGCAACGAAAGCCTTGTATCAACATCAAGGGCGCTCATCGGCTCATCAAAGAGGATGACATCAGGATGCATGGCCATGGTACGGGCAATGGCAACACGCTGTTGCTGTCCACCGGAAAGCTTTCCTGGACGTTTGTCCTTTTCATTCTCCAAGCCCACTACCTTGAGCATCTCAAAAGCAGTCTCTACAGCAGTTGCCTTCGCGTCTTTATGTTGTTTCAATGCATATGCAACATTTTCCAATGCTGTCATGTTTTCGAACAGTGCATAGTTCTGAAAAACTATTCCCATTCCTCTTTCAGAGGGAGAGGCATTCGTAATATCAATGCCATCTTTCTCAACTTTACCAGAAGTAGGAGGGAGTAATCCAACAAGAATTCTCAATAAAGTGGTCTTTCCACACCCCGATGGGCCAAGAATAGAGAGGAATTCTCCTTCAACAACAGAAAAACTGATGTTATTCAGAACATTGACACTACTCTTGAAGTCCTTAGAGACATCGCTAACAACTATTTTCATCTGTACATCCACTTCTTAAGGCGTCCCATCATGCTGTTCGAAAAACAGCAAAATGAGCAACTGACTGAACGCTTACTATAGTATGCAAGTACATTTCATGCAAGATGGTTTGTAGAAAAGCATGACCCTATTCCATCCAACATGCTACAAAATCATGCTGGCTTACCTGTTTGTCCAAGGGGGGATACTCCATGTATGATCCATACAGGGAGGTCAATATCTTATCATACTCCTTTGGAACAGGGACAAAAATGTCTTCAAAACGCATATCGACAACCTCAGCAAACAACTCCTTGCTGAACATTTCCTTCTCTCCATACCCCCAAACCATAAAACCAACACTGTCGGTCTGCTTGTCTTTCCAAGAGGAGGAGATTGCCTCTATCCTCCTGGCCATAGAGGGAAGTGGGATCGGAGCAAGGATGATGCGCCCAGGAAGGATGATAAGGTTCTGTTTCAGTGTCATGATCTTGGATACTCGGGAGAGCTTAATCTTAGAGAGCATCTGCCAAAAGCGGGCCTTTCTGATGAGAGCTTGTCGCATCTTCTTGTCATCAGGGACAGCATCAAGGGGGAAGATATCAATATTGACCCCAAACTCACTCGTTTTTTTGTAGGACCCTTCAAATATGCTGGTTCTCGAATCATATACCTTGGCAAAAGGAAAGCGGCATCGCTCGGATGTGCCAAGTGCGTAGACCTTCAGATATTCATCAGCAAAGCCAGTGACAAACTGTTCGTAATCCTCACGCTTCATGGCAATGTCGATGTCATCATCCCAAGGGATGAATCCCTTATGGCGTACAGCACCTAGCAGCGTCCCATAGGCTAGGAAATATTGTATCCCGTGCTCCTTGCAGTAGGCATCCACCTTTTTGAGGATGTCCAACTGCATGTTCTTCAGCTCTTCGCTTTCAATGACTTTCATTGTATTGATTCTTCCCTACACCAAGATACAGAGAGTATACCATCAGAACTCCTTGGGTAAGAATAGTTCAATTGAGGTTTTTCTGCTTCTCCAACAAATAGTCCACTACCCTCTCTCCACTCTTGCCACGATACTGCCATGCAGTCTCCCTGGCTTTCTGCCGGTTCTCCGTCAATAATTCATTTTCAGACGCATCAAGTAAAACCTGCTTGATGGCTGAAAAGCTCTCCGGCTTAAGCTCAAGGCCTATCTCATTCAGCACCCTGAAGGTCCAAGGCTCCTCTTCAATATCATATGCATCGTAGGGCAATGCATCAAAGTCAGCCTTTACATACATAAAGGGCCGGTTAAAGAGAAATGCATAGTCAAAAATCACTCCAGAAAAGTCTGAGATCATAATATCTGCTTGTGATAGGGAGGTCAGGTTTTCTCGATTAGAGTCCCACTTTAGATTTGATTTCTGTTCATACCGGCTCTTCAATGTATCAAGTACATCCTTCTCTGATTGAAAGGACTGAGGATGAGGCCGTACTATGATGGTGAACCCTGTCTCTACTAAGGGGTCGAGTAACTCTTTTCCATATCGAGAGAGAATACCGCTTGGTCCCCAGGATGGGGCTACAAGGACGGTGTAGGGCTTGTCGCTAGCAACCTTGAGCGAAGAGACCTTCTCCTGAAGCACATCCAGATAGGGGCATCCTACAACCTCAAGATCTTTTACCTGAATGTTACGTTTCTCTTCCAATAAACGGAGGTGTGCTTTCTGGTACTCACCAGTAAGCAACACCGAATCAAAGTAATCCAGCCCGAACAGCCTGTAGGTCGTGGCATCCCCTGGGGAGTGCAGGATGTGCGAGTAGTGCTTCACACCCCGTGAACGTTTGAGCTGGTAGACATCAAGGCCCGGGGTGGTCATCAGGCATACATCCGCCTCAAGGAAGTTGAGGCGGGTGAATGCCTTGTTCCCCTCCCCTATGAACTCAGCCTTTACATGAGTAAACTCTTCAGAGAAGATAGGATCATGCTCGGATGAGGTATAGAAGAGCACAGGGATCTGTCGCCTCTCAAACTCCTCAACAACCGGCTTGAATACATTCCAGTACCGCTCTCCCTCTGAGTAGATGACAAAGGAGTAGCGGTCGCCGTTGGCTACCGCCTTGCCTCCTGAAAGAACAAACTTCAGCTTTATGAAGGCTGCCTTGCCCACAAAGTAGAGCATCGTCACCAAGCCGATGACAATCGAGAAAAGCATACTTCCTGTTCCGGGGTCTATATAGAATACCATCATAGCCTCTTACTTCCTCACTTTTCTTCCTGGAATCCGACAGTTGACCAGTTCAACTCTTCAAATATGGAATCATGCACTGTATAGCTTTTGCCCAGATCTAGTTTGAATCTATTATCCTGATTGTTTCTTGGATCAAAGGGCCCTGAGTACACAGTAACTTCTCTCTTGTCCACACTATCAAACAAATACTTTTTTGTAAAAGGATTGATCGTTTCAAATCCAAGATTGTCTGCAGCAAACAAAGGAGCGTCGGCATGCGTCATGAAGGAGTTGTCCGTCACGTACGGGCCATCAGAACTAAAATCCTTGAACAGCATGAGGGGATTGAAAAAGGCATACTCATACTTGTTCTCAGAAAAATCATTAAAGTAGGAGGCATACAGGGAGTATGCGTGGTCAGCTACGATAATGATCCGGGTGTTGTCATATACCCCGGCATCCTGCAACTCCTCAAACCAAAGCCCAACCTGCCTGAGAGACGCTGCATTAGCATGATAATATTGGAAATCGATGGTCTCCATCTCTGTGGTACCATCCAAAGGGGTGCTCACATCAGTAACCACACTCCGGGGCTCATACTCCGGAGCCTGCAAATACAAAGGTTTATGAGGGGTATCATTGGAGATGAATGTATAGGTATCCCCCTCTGCCTCAAAATCAGTGAGTTCCCTGAGGTAATACAACGGTGCGTATGAGTCAATGAAATCCTCAGTGTTCGGGGAGTTTCCAAAGGCTAGGAAGTATCCCCCTTTCTCATAGAGGGTGCTTCGCACAATGGGGAGCGTGGTTTTAAGGATGGAGAAGAGAGGCAACCGTTTCTTTATATTGGTACTCTCATACGCTTTGTTCCATCGCAGCACAGAGCTGAACTCATTTTTGTAGTTGATGGAATACCTTTCAATCTGCTGCATGACATGCATTTCAGGATAGCGTTCAAACGGAGTGTAATCACCCTTCTCCTTATAGTTCGAGAGGGGAGGGTCGGTTAAGGTAACCGAATACCCATTGTCCAGGAAGAGCTTTGGAAGCATCAGGGAGGCTTCGTTATGCTTGTCCACCAGCTTTTCTGATGACCGTGCATTCATGGCATCGGGGGAGTACTCATACCCTCCCATCATCGCAGGCGATCCCAATAGAGTGTTGCGTCCTAGGGAGACTGTATTTGGATAATAGACAAACCCTTTGAATTGTTCCTGCATCTTAGGAAACTGTGCATGGATGTAGGGAAAGTAAAAGCTGAAGGCCCTATCAAGGAAGATGAAGACCACATTCTTCCCCTCACGGGAAAGATGGAAGACAGGCTCTATTTCTGCAGCCTCA
Organism: Sphaerochaeta sp.; assembly: GCA_034007055.1. Classification (GTDB taxonomy): domain Bacteria; phylum Spirochaetota; class Spirochaetia; order Sphaerochaetales; family Sphaerochaetaceae; genus Sphaerochaeta. Next base: position 454 of record JAVERP010000056.1, on the reverse strand, counting down.
TCAAAAAAGGCATCCCTGGCAAGTACGTTTTTCTGATGAGCCTTGAATTCGCCCTGGATGCCTGTGCAAGAGACCAGACCACTGATACCTGATGTAAGGACGAGGATGGTCAGAAGCGTAGAGAGATAGTGAGCCCTTCTCCATTTCAACAGGGCAAGAGAGATTAGGAAAAGTACGATAAGCACCACAAATGGGGCCACCATAGCCACCCCTCCGGCATTCAGGGACGAAGCATTCTCAAACTGGAGCCTCCTGCTCACCAGGCCGTAGTCACCTTTGAAAATAAATAGGTTAACCAAAGCCATCAACGAGAGGGAGCAAAGCAGGAAGGAGAGCATAGCCTTCATCTTCTTGTTTGCCATCGCATAGATGAAGCCTCCCCAGACAACCCACAAGCCAAAAAAGACTGTAGCCGTGTGGCCTACATAGAAAAGAGGATTGTCGACACTCCCTA
>JAVERP010000093.1:0-3747 GCA_034007055.1 Sphaerochaeta sp. | reverse complement strand
GGAAGTATCATGAGACAGAAAAGGAAAAGCATGTTTGGAATGAACGTACTTTTTGGTCTGGGGGGTTACTTTGCTTGTTCTGTAGGCGATGCTTCCACAGAAGTAATACGAACATACATACAAAATCTGCTCTGATTCATCCCAGCCCCTTAAGAGAACTGGGATTTCTCAGCCGAGTGGTTAAAAAAACCTGTACTTAGGCATAAAACAGAACAACAGAGGCCTTCTGACCTCTGTTGCTCTACCGATCGCTACCTGTATGTACTCATGTATCACACGTAGCATTACATATTGTACTGGCGTACTCTAACCCTCTGATTAGGCAAGCGTTATCACACTCCTATCATACCCCTCGGGGGCATCGAAGCCCAGGAGGTTGATGCATGTGGCTGCGATGCTGCTGATGCCAAGGCCTGTATTAAGAGTCTTGGAGTACTCACCATTGTAGGAGCTGTCGCAGATGATGCACGGTACGGGATTGAGGGAGTGGGCTGTCTTTGCCTGGGGATCCCCATTCTCCTTGTACTTCACACTTCCATCCTTGGCGTGCTCGTACATGTCATCAGCGTTGCCATGGTCGGCTGTGATGACCATGACCCCACCGGCGGCCATGACTGCCTTGTGGATCCTTTCGATCTGCAAGTCCATGGCCTCCATCGAGCAAACAACCGCCTGGAAGTTTCCGGTATGGCCGACCATATCTCCGTTGGGGAAGTTCAGCTTGATGAAATCCCAGTTTCCGCTTGCAACCTCTTGGAGGACACGGTCCGCTATCTCGGCGCATTTCATCCAAGGCCTCTCTTCAAAGGGGACGATGTCGGAGGTTATCTCCACATACTCCTCAAGCTTGGGGTCGAACTTGCCGCTCTTGTTCCCGTTGAAGAAGTAGGTCACGTGGCCGAACTTCTGCGTCTCGCTGATGGAGAACTGCCTCACCTTGGAGGCACAGAGGTACTCGGCCATGGTCCTGTCGATGGCAGGAGGCTGCACCAGGTACTGTGCGGGAACCTTCAGGTCCCCGTCATACTCCATCATGCCGGCATACTCGACCTTGGGATGCCTCTTGCGGTCGAACTCCCCAAGGCTCTCAGCCTCAAAGGCCTTGGTGATCTCCAGGGCCCGGTCGCCCCGGAAGTTGAAGAGGATGACACTGTCCCCGTCCTCAATGGTCCCTACAGGCTTGCCGTCCTTGGCAATGACAAAAGGAGGGAGGTCCTGGTCGATGGCCTTGCTCTCCACACGCAGCGTCTCGATTGCGTTGTGGGCTGATTCGAACTGGCGACCCTCTCCGAGGACGTGGGTCTCCCACCCCTTTCTGACCATATCCCAGTTTGCATTGTAGCGGTCCATGGTGATCTGCATCCGTCCGCCGCCGCTGGCGATCCTTGCATCAAAGCCCTCTCCATTGAGGGAGGCGAGAAACTCTTCAAACGGGTCAAAATACTCAAGGGCACTGAGTTCGCCCACGTCACGACCGTCAAGCAGGGCGTGGATCCGAATCGTTGCAACACCCTCCTCCTTTGCCTGGATGATCATGTCCCTGAGGTTCTTGACGTTGGAGTGGACGTTGCCGTCGCTGAGCAGCCCGATGAAATGCAGGGTGCTCTTGTTTTCTTTTGAGTTGGCGACCAGCTTCTTCCAGGTGGCCCCTGCAAACATAGCCTTGCTGTCGATGGATTTGATGACCAGCTTCGCACCTTGGGCGAATACCCGCCCGCAGCCCATCGCATTGTGCCCCACCTCGCTGTTTCCCATATCCTCATCGGAGGGAAGGCCGACGGCAACGCCGTGGGCCTGCAGCTTGGTCCAGGGATTGTCCTTGTACAGCTTGTCCAACGTCCTGGTCATTGCAGCTGCAACACCATCGCCTTCGGTATATTTGCCAAACCCGACTCCGTCCATGATCACCAGGACGACGGGTCCTTTTCTTTCAATCTTTGAATTCTTCTTCAATGCTTCTACCATAAGGGTAACTCCTTGTGTTTTGATTTTAGAGAGGGAGGGTTGCCTGCTTGAGATAAGGGAGGGCCTCATCATCGACAAGGTCCTTCAACTCTTCATAGACCCAGCGATGGTAGTTGTCTACCATGGAAATCTCACCATCGGTGAGCAGGCCCTTCTCTACCAACTTGCGTTCAAACGGGCAGAGCGTCAATACCTCAAAACTGAGGAACTGCCCGAATTCGGTCTTGATATCCTCGCGAACTGCAACGATGTTCTCGATGCGGATGCCATGGCGGCCTTCCTTGTAGATGCCGGGCTCGTCGCTGAGGATCATCCCCTTCTTCAGGGGGACATCAACTGCGCGGGTGTTGATGACAGCAGGGCCTTCATGCACATTGAGGCGGAACCCCAGGCCATGGCCTGTGCCATGGAAGTAGGTCATCCCATGCTGCCAGAGGAACTGGCGTGCAAGGATATCCAGCTGGTAGCCGCAGGTGCCTTCGGGAAAGCGTGCAGAGGCAAGGGCCAGGTTCCCCTTGAGCACCAGGGTATAGTCCCTCTTCTGCTCTTCGGTAGCCTTGCCGAACAGGATGGTGCGCGTTATGTCGGTCAGGCCGAACTCGTACATCCCTCCGGTGTCCAGGACCAGCAGGCCATCACCCTCTATGCGCGAGGAACTCTCCTCTGTTGCGCTGTAGTGGCACATCGCCCCGTGTTCGGCCCAGCCGGATATGGGGGAGAATGATTCACCGATACACCCCTTGTTCCGCTCCCGCTGTTCTCTGAGCAGGGTCGAGACCCCGATCTCATCATACGAGCCTCCCTCTGTATCCAGGCGGGCAAGGAAGTTCACCAAGGCAACCCCGTCCAGCAGGTGGCTGCGGCGCATGCCTTCAAGCTCGGTCTCATTCTTGGAGGCCTTCAGGTCGGTGGTGAAGTCCCTTCCCTCCACATGAGAGGCCTTCAGCGTGGCCTCATAGAGGTTGAGGTTGAGTTTTTTCGGATCATAGTAGAGCGTATCACCCTCAGAGAGGATGCCCTCTATGGCAGCTTTTGCACTCTCATAGGGGAGGATCTCATAATCCTCTGCCATCGCGGCTCCAACTCCCTTGTCGAACCTCTTGGGATCGGTGAAGAGCCAGGCCTTCTCCGTGCTGACCAGCAGGACAGAAAGGAATACCGGCGAGTGTACCGAGACATCACTGGAACGCAGGTTTGTCAGCCATGCGATATCATCCAGGGAGGTGACCAGGGTATGGGTACACCCCTTCTGCACCATGGCAAGACGCGTCATCGTAAGCTTCTGGATTCGTGAAAAGCCTGCTATCGCATTGGGCAGGTCTACCACGGAGGTGGAGGCTATCGGCGGGCGGTCAAGCCAGATCTCATCCAGGAGGTCGGCACAGGGGACCAGTTCAACCGATCGCTGCTTGAAAGCCTCCTGCATCTCCCTTTGCACGGCAACAGTCAAGGTGGAGCTGTCGATGCCTACCCGGCTTTTTTCAGAGAGCTCGCCTGCCATCCAAGGGAGGGGATTCTTATACCCGTCGGTGTCGAGCTTCATCAGCTTGATGGAGGTTCCCCCGATCTGTTGGGCACCTTGGATGAAGTAGCGTGAGTCCACCCAGAGCATCGCCTCTTCCTTGGTGATGAGCACAGTGCCTGCACTTCCACTGAAGCCTGAGATCCACTGCCTGCCCTTCCAACGATCTGAAACATATTCGCTTTGGTGGGGGTCGGTCCCATTGATATACCAAGCATCCAGACCTTCCCGGTCAAGGATCGCCCTAAGGGCCGCTATTC
>JAVERP010000055.1:0-25590 GCA_034007055.1 Sphaerochaeta sp. | reverse complement strand
TGACTGTCTGCTGACTCAGGAATCGGTCAAGAAGGCAAACGACATCTACACATTGATGGACATGAAAATCCCCCACCGAATTTCCATAAAACAAGAGGTTGTGTAGTTAGAAAAAGGCACCGGGAACTATAGCTAAGAAATTGTACCTGCTTATCCAATGCAAGAGTCAGTGAAGGGGTAGGTTGTTAGAAAAGTCAGGGCCTTAGGGGCTACGTTGATGGGTGATAAAAAAGTGGTAGTTGCCCAGAATAAATCATGCATGTCTTAAATGAACAGCTTGAAAGCTCTGGATCCGACGAGGTCAGGCTAGAAAAATGGGGAATAGGGGAGAAAATGTGGCTGAAAGCATCTATTGTGTTACACCATAGGAGACAGTGGGAGTGGATAGTTCAAGAAATGATTTGATCGCCCGTTTCAGTCTGGTACGCTTCATTTTCTTCAAGCCTTAACCAATCGTGTACCCACACTGTGCAAAGTGCGGCTTCTGATTGTATCCAGGTAAGGGACTTCCCTGCTACACTTTTTGATGTTTCAATAATATCATGAGAGAACTCTGAGCGCTCTGCAAAAACAGAAAGAGCCAACGCTATTAATGCGATGATAACCAACCATATGAGCAGGTTCTTAACTAGTTTAATCAAGGAAGTATCGGTTCCATAGGTTTTGTTTGTAATGGCCATGACAAATCGGAAAAAAAGATAGATAGCACCGATAATGCCTATTGCCACAATGCTAACAAAAGATATAGATCGTAAGAATCCTGAGGTGGTGCTTGATACTGCTTCCTGTAGTCCACTTAATGCAGAGACTCCGCCAAACAGAATGAAGGCGATACCAGTAAAGATTGCAACAACCCCCATGATCTGTGAAAATAGATTCTGTCTGAGGTCTTCAATTTTTTCTGATGCCTCCTCAACAGATTTGGTGACTTTTTCCGTTTCATTCTTTAGGCACTGCGATTGTGTTAAGGCCAAATCAATATGGTCAAGAATCTTTGCGGCTTGTCGTCTGCATCCATTTTCAGCATCATCACAAAACCTTTTCAGGTTTTGTGTGATTCTGTCTGCGTCTTCAGGCATGCTTGAAAGTCGACTGTTAACAAACACTGTGATCTGCTTATAGGGGATTCTCATGGCTTTGTCTGGATCGTCAATAGAACTTACAAATACCATCAAAAATTCTGGTAGCTTAGCTTTGATGGTTTCAGAATCTTCTTCTCTAAGAAGAAACTTCAGTGTTGCCATAATTTTCTGATTAGCTTGCTCAATATATGATTCTGTCGAATTGGGTATTGGTGTAGAATCTTTAAGAAGGTCTATGCTCATGTACTAACTATACACTAAAATAATCATAGATACTTTCTTTAGAAATGATAGTGCCTCTTTGGCCTTCTTTATACACATCAAGCCATGGGCGCTGTGCATGGGTTATTGAAACCAATTGCCGGCCTGAGTACCTTATCATTTGGTTAACAACAGAAGTGATGATTCCCATATCAACCTCAGAAATTATTTCCTTATTTTGAGTTATTGTTTTATTGGGTATGATCCCCGCACTACCGTATTCTTTATATTCGCTATAAGCTTCAGGAACAACTGGCCCATAGGTCCATGCAAAAATATCTTCATGGAAACAGGCCTTTTTACCATTGTTGAGACATAAATATCTTGCTTCAATAAAGTAAAGCAATTTCTGTAATTTTAAATTATCAATGTAATTTTCAGTATCATAACAGTATTTGATAATCTGGGAGCATACATCAAGAACATTATATGTGCCTTGTATTGCCATACTCATACTCCTTTGAACTACCAGCGAAACCATATTAAGCATCTAAGAACGAACATAGTGTACCACAAATTCGTATTAATAGGAATTAATGAATAGTACTAGGATGATATTTTTCAATAATTGTCAATAAGGTTTCATTGCATTCCCTTTATAATTTCTAGTATATCCCCATTATGGGGACTTGTAATTTGAATCATCATCCAACACATACCATACCTGCCTGATGGCTCATGGATTGCATGAGAGTAGCATAGGTAACTTGATTGTTGGTGAATGATGCTGCAGCTACTAATGGTGTTGTTTCACTGGATATGAAGCGCAGATAGGAGCATTGGAACATTGGAGAGTTAGGAGAGAAAGCACAAGAGCCTTGCCACACCGTAGCAAGGCCCTTGTGCTTTCCTTACTGCATAGAAGAGTCAGTTCAGCTAACGCTGAACACCATCAGGCATTGATTCTTTCCACAAGGCTGTAGAAGGCTTCACTGCCCTTGATGAGATACCACCCATGTTCAACCTCATAGGTCAGGGGACGGGTTTTGAATGAGCAGATTCCCCTGCTTGAGAGTGCCTTCCTGGTGAAGAGGCTGAAGTCTGAGATGAAGTGCTCAGGATTTTCGTAGTGTTCCAGGATGATGCCAGGCATCAGCTTGAGCATCTCGATGGCGTAGCTGCGTACATTGGTCCAGGTCTTGCCCATATGCAAGAGAATCCAGAAGCAGTGGTTTGCCAGGAAGTGGGAGAGTGCCTTGTGGGTGAAGTGTTCGACAAAAGCATCTTCAATAAAGGCAGGCAGTCCCACTGAAAAGTAGTCGTCCTTGAATTTGCCTCCGGTCAGGGCATAGAAGGCCGAGAGGGTATTGGGCCCCTCATCGAAGACAAAGAGCTTTGAGCCCACCAAGGGCCTGAACAGGAGATCTTGTTGTGCTTGGGTGAGAGGTGGGCAATCGAGCAGCTCAAAGGACTTGTCCTCTGGTGGGACAGTGTAGGAACCCTTGCCGTACAGCAGCTTTTTTGCTGCTTGGTTAGGGGTGAATATGATCTTCTTGAAATGGGACCAGGGAACATCAAGGTCCATATCCATCAGCAGTACGGCAAGGGGGATCGAAATGGAAACAGAGGGTTTTTCAGGGAGGCTGAGCTCTGGGTAGGAGCGCTTGAGGAGCGCGGTATTGAAGATGTAGGCAGTATCTGTGCTTGTCGACAGTCCCATGGCACCTGTTTTTGCATCCCTGACCAACATGCCTTCCATGACAAGGTATTCTGAGTACAGCAACTCCCCATGGGGTAGGAGCCACATGGTTTCATCGGGTTCTGTCATGTTGTATTTGACCTGGTTCCCCAGTGTGACGACATCCCAGGAGCCTCCCAGCTTGGCGATGTCAAACTCCTTCAAGGTGAAGGGCTGCCACATCTGCTTGATGGTGTGCTTTCCCTGCTCCGGTTCAGAGGCGAAGCCTATGGTATCGAGCTTGAAGAACTCCAGGTAGTGCTTGTTGATGACCTCCCTAAGCATTGTCGTACCAAGGGCAGCATCAGGGCTATGATGGAAGAGTGAACAGTAGAAGTGCAAGTCCGATACCGGTAGGGCATTGAACCGGAGAACTCCTGCAGTGTGCAGGCATTCTCCGTTGGAGTAGACCAAGGTCAAAAAGTGTTTGCCCTTGATATCGGGGTTGTCAAGCAAATTTGTGAGCCTTGTGCTGTACAGCAGGTCTTTCTCTTCAGTCATCAGGTCCTCGATGGTGAAGAAGTCATCTCCTAGGACCTCCTCCACTGAGAAGAAGCTCCAGCGGGCGGGGTGTTCTGTCAGAGACGAGAGTACCTCTACTGCTATGGGGTCCATGAGCGCTTCATGCTCGCGCATCATGCGCTTGAGGGCCTTGGAGTCAGTGAGGATGTTGCTCAGCAGATAGTTCAATGCAGTGCCTTCATAGTATTCAAGGGGCTGGGTACCCCCTTCCCCCTGGGCCAGTATTGCCTTGTGGGTCTTCTTGAGCGCTTTGCTGTCCTTGGCCCACTCGTAAACGAGTAGGCCAACTTCCTCGTATCCCAGTTCAAAGGCACTGCAGTGCTGTATCAGTTCTTGCTTGTTCATATAGGTATTGTACTAGAGGGAGGGGAAAAGGCAAGGTGGAATATTGGACAAGCAGTATCAACCCTGCAGTGTTAGGCAGAATCATTTTACTACTGATCAACAGGAGGGACAGGGCTTCTTGCTCCCTTGAGAACATGTGCAGGCAGGTACCTGACAGGAGGGTGTTGATCAATTCAAGTGGAGACTTGGGGCGTAATTCCTTCAAGTATGAAGCGTATGCAGAAAACCAAGAGGGATATTCTAAAGGAGAAACCGGGAAACTGAAGAGGCAATGGAAAAACTGCTTGACGTTACCAAGGCAGCATACCGGCTTTCTTTTCAAAGGGGGTGATGATAGCATTGAGTCAGGTGTTTGTACTGAACAAGCCATATCGGCAAATAATAGATTAATTGCCGATATGGCTTACCCAAAGGAGCTTACCAAAAACTATACAGAGGATACAATGAAACTGGAATCACTACTCTATACGATGCCTGATGGCATATACACGAGGCAAAACATCTTGCATGCAGCACAGAAGCTTGATCCTTCCTTCAAAGAGACGCAACTCAGGCGCTTGTTGGGGGTGCTTCAAGACTCCAACTTGCTAGTCAGGGTTGGACATAATCAATACAGGAAGGCTGATAAGGCAGTAAGCAAACCCATGTATGTTGGTTCATATTCCAAGGCAGCACAAGAGGTAATCTCCTGGATGGAAGCTAGATTCCCACTGCTTGAATATAGGGTCTGGGAGTTCACCTGGTTGCTCTCAACAAGATTGTCCTTGAAGTCGAGCAAGAGGGTATAGATTCGTCTTTTTGGAACTGGTTGAGAAGTGGCATGGCAAGGTGCTTCTACGACCTACAGCACAGGAGGTGCTGAACTATGGAGTCGATGATGGGATCATCATCGAACGCCTGGTTACGGAAGCTCCCAAAGGAGTGGGCGAGCGGTATCAGGTTCCCTTGGAGAAACTGATCGTGGATCTATGTGCAAACAAAAGCTTGATGCTCCCAAAGGGTGATTACCCATCGGCGATCGAGGAGATGTTTGCCAGGTATCAGATTGACCAAAAAGCAATGTTCAGGTATGCAAGAAGAAGGAACAAGGCTAAGGCTTTGTCCTTGTTCCTTCCACACAAGATCGATAATCAATGCACTATCCTATAGTGAACCCTTGCCAAGCAAGTGACCATTGAAGGGCGAGATCCATGGGAAGACCTGAAGATTCTCCTATGGTGGGCTTTGCATAGGGTAAGCTCTCAGCCAGTGGGTTACCACTGGTAAAGCACTGGGCTAACAGAAGAGCAAAGCCCACCCACCCTGCTTAGAGCAAGGTAGGTGGGCCCCATATCTATTACCTACGTGTTTCCTATCACCCTGTTCCTATCAGGCATTGATGCCCTCAACCAAACTATAGAAGGCATCACTGCCCTTGATGAGATAGGTCCCCTTGCTTACAGCAGAGGCGCTGGGACGGCTCTTGAGTGAGCAGATTCCCCGGCTTGAGAGCTGTTGCCTGGTAAAGATGCTGAACTCTTCTATAAACCCTTCAGGATCAGGATACGCTTTGCCAAGGGGATGGGGGAACAGCTTGAGCATCTCGATGGCGTAGCTACGCACAGGCAGCCACTCCTTGCCCTTATGGAACAATATCCAGAAGAAGCTGTTCTCAAGGGTGCAGGCCAAGCGATAGTCAACAAACGTTTCGAGAAACATATTTTCTATGAAGGCCAGCAATCCTGCCTTGAAGATTTCATCCTTATAGCCGCCTCCTGAGAGGGCATCAAAAGCAGACAAGGTCTTTGGACCCTCGTCAAAGGTGAAGAGCTGTGAACCTATCAGGCTATCAGAGAAAACACGCCGAGTTGCTGGAGGGGGAACCGGCCACCCGGTCAGTTCATACACTGCATCCTCAGCTGACACCTTGTAGGTGGGCATGTTCTTTGCCAAGGTCTTTTGCAGTGACTCTATGACGCTTTCCACCATATCCAGGGCCAAGCCTGACTTTTTGCTGTATGCCTTGGCATCAAAAGGTTTGCCGGAGTTCTGTGCGTTCATAAAGACTTGCAGCAGCTTGTTGATAGCAGTCATATCTGGGCTCTCAGGCTCTGACTCCTCTTTTTCAAAATCCATAAAAGCCTTGAACTTGTACCACGGGGTGTCCAAGTTCATGCGGGAGAGAAGGAGCAAGAGGATCATTGAGATGGCAACCTCCGGCACCTCAGGCAGATGGAGCTCCGGGTAGGAGCGCCTGAGCAGACTGGCTATGATCGCATAGGAAGCAAGGGCTGTGGTGCTGATGGCCATCGCGCCTGTACTGGTATCCCGGTAGAGGGTGAAGTTCATGGACGGCCAGTCAGTCTTGAGTAGCTCCCCATTGGGGAGGTCCATCATGCTGTCATCGGGTTCGGCAAGGGAGTAGCTTATCAGGTTGCCCTTCTCTTCGACAGTCCACTCCCCACCCAGGGCCTCTATAGCAAAGGTCTCAAGGGTGAAGGGCTGCCAGGTGTGCAGCACCGGGTTGTCCCGGTGTATCACCACCGGCATGGAGGAAATCTCATCAAGATTGAAAAACTCGACGTAATGGTTGTTGATGACAAAGTCCAAATCTTCGTCAGGGGCAAAGAGGTCACAATAGAACAGAAAGTCTGAAACAGGGAGGGAGTTATAGCGCAGGATGCCTGCTGTCTGCAAACACTCCCCGTTGGGAAGCATCAGGGTGAGGTAGTGCTTCTCCCTGGACTCCTGCGTCCGCTGCATGGTGGTGATGCCAGCGGAGTAGAGCAGGTGCTCTTCTCCGCTGATCAGATCAAGGATGGTAAGGAAGTTATCCTCCAGCCTTTCCTTAACGGCGAAGTAACACCAGAAAGGGGAGTGCTCCCCCCAGTGGTTGAGGGCTTGCTTACCCTTTGAGGTCAAGGAGGCAGCATGCTTTTTAAAAAGCTTCGCTACCTCCACCTGATTGGTCAAGACCAAGGAGATGAGGTAGTTGCCGGCGCTCATACCCCCATACCCTTGGGGATAGCGGGCATCGTTGTTCAATGCCATGAGCCGCTGAATGGGCCTGTTCAGTTCAGTATTGTTCTGCCCCCACTCCATGATGAACTTCTCGACCTCATCATACCCCTTGCTAAAAGCCCTACACACTTCCATGATTTCTTTGTTGGTTTTCATACTCCATATTCTAATGGCAACTGACCTTACAGGCAAGTAAGCATACACAGGCATACCCATAATCAAACACAATCCCAAACCAATAGAACGACCCAGGGTGCTACCCAGCCTAAACGTAATGATGTTGATGGCAAGCATATCAAGGGCTGTGATAGGGGGGGGCGATGAGCTGCCGGGTTCTCCCCCACCATTTCAGCTAGAAACCAAGAGCTACAGTGCTTCATATGATCGTATGTCGACAAATTCAGTAGCTCTGGCACGGCAGTCCCTTACATTCGAGGGAACTGCCCACCCTTGCGGTACCTGCTTTCATCAAATCACCTCAGGATTGCCCTGTTTCAGCGATTCCTGTGTGAGATATGTACATCCTTCCCGGTACCGATAGGTCCAAGAAGGTCGGTGCACTATACTATTCATGGGTTAAAATTCACTTTTCTTGTGAATTTTCATACATTATGAGTGAATGACTTCGATGGCAACGGCGTAGAAGTGGGTGTGGAAAATGCCGACCAAACCCATAATCAAATATCCAATGCCATCAGGGAGAGCATCGTCCCTGGTGTTACGATGTTCATCAAGTATACCCTGCAAGAGAACCAAGTAATTCGCATTGAAGTTTTCGAAGGGACCAACAAACCATAGTATCTGCGCAAGTTGGGCCTGAAGCCTTCAAGTGTAGGATACCTCTTCACAATACCCCAGGGAAGGTGAAGTTTCAATTCGATGGCATCAGAGTAACAGACCCAAATCAGCAAGCCCAAAACAACAAACAAGCGTACAACAGAACTTGCCCATAAGATGAGTCAGCCCCATATGGTGATGAGCCAGCAAACATAGTGGTTTTGAGGGATAAAGAATGGAAAGGAATGGAAAAAGAGCGGAAAAAGAGAAGAGGCACAAGAGCCCTACCGCCTAGCGGCTCTTGTGCCTCCCTACAGCAGAAACCATATGAAAGGAAACAATAGAGCCAAAATCCATGAGCCAATAGGGCTTAGCCAATAGGAATTAGAGGAAAGAGAGCAGAAACCAGAAAGACAGAAAGACAAGAAAGCGAGGAGACGTGCCTACGAAAGTCCCTTTCGGTGGCATGCTCTCTTGCTTCGCTACTCAAAGGCATTTACGCCTTCCACCAGGCTGTAGAAACCATCACTGCCCTTGATGAGGAAGGTGCCCTGTCTGACCTCAGCAGAGCTAGGACGGGCTTTGAGTGAGCAGATACCCCTGGTACAGAGCTGCTTCCTGGTGAATGAGCTGAAGGCTTTGATGAACTCTTCATCCTCAGGATAGAGCTTGCCAATGGGATAGGAGAAGAGCTTGAGTATCTCAATGGCATAGCTACGCAGAGGCAGCCAATCCTTGCCTTTGAAGAAAAGGAGCCAGAAGAAGGCGTTTGCAAGGGCATACGCCACGTCATGATCATCAAAGGCTTCGATGAACAGGCCCTCAATGAATTGAGGCAACCCAGTGCTGAAGAGTTCATCCTTGTACAGGCCTCCGGTAAGGGCCTCAAAGGTCGCCAAGGTATTGGGCCCTTCATCAAATGCAAATAGCTTTGACCCTACCAGGCTGTCTGTAAAGAATCTCCTTGTTACCGGAGGGGGAACAGGCCATCCTGAGAGTTCATACTTGGAGTCTTCAGCTGATACCTTGTAGGAGGGGACATTCCTTTCAGAGATCTCCTCCACCGACTGTATGATGGTCCGTACATCCTCCAGGGGCATGCCTGACCTTTTGCTGTATGCCTTGTCATCAAAAGGCTTGCCGGTGTTTTGTGCGTGCATGTACTCTTTGAGGAGCTTGTTCACCTCGGTCACTTGTTCGCTTTCAGGCTTTGCTCTATCGGATTTCCGCTCATAATCCATGATCGCCTTGAAGGGGGACCAGGGAAGGTCCACCTTCATGCGATCAAGGAGGGAGTAGAGGGCCATCGAGATGGCCACCTCCGGCTCCTCAGGCAAGACCAAGACAGGGCAGGAACGCTTCAGAATTGAGGCAATGATGGAGTAGGAAATCTTGGCTGATGTATTGATGGCCATCGCACCTGTCTTGCTGTTCCTGTAGAGGGCGAAGCTCATAGCAGGGTAGTCAGACTCGAGCAGCTCTCCATTGGGGACAGCCCTCATGGCTGTGTCAGGGGTGTCCAGGGAGTAGCATGCCAGATCGCCCTTCTCGGTGATGAACCACTGCCCTCCAAGGGCAGCAATGTCAAAGCTATCAAGGGTGAACTCCTGCCAGGTATACTCCATGGGGATGCCCCTGTGCATGATCATCGGTAGGGTGGCTATTTCATCCAGCATGAAGAAGGTGCTGTAATGGGCGTTGATGGTCCCCTCCAGGCTCCCTTCATACCCAAAGAGGTCAAGGTAGAAGGTGAAGTCTGAAGTAGAAAGGCTATGGTACCTGATGATGCCCGCTGTCTGCAGGCACTCCCCATTGGGGAACATAAGGGTAAGGTAGTGCTTGCCTCGGGCATCACCGCTTCTTTGCATGCCTGAGACACCCCGGGAGTACAGCAGGTGCTCCTGACCTGTCAGCAGGTCCATAATGGTCAGGAAGTCATCCTTCATCCCTTCCTTGATGACAAAGTAGCACCAGAAGGCAGGGCTCTCCTGCCAGAACGACAGGACTTTCCTGGCCTTGGCGGTCAACACAGCCTCATGCTTTGCATGCAGCTTCGCCATGGCCCCACTATCAGTGAGGACCAGGGACAGGAAGTAGTTGCCTACACTCAGGTGGCCATACTCTTTAGGATACCGAGCAGTATTGCACTGTGCATAGATTTCCCGTATAGATTTCTGCAGGCTCCTGTTATCCCATCCCCAATCAATGATGAGTTCTTCAACCTCATCAAATGCCTTGCTGTATGCCTTGCAAACCTCTTTGATCGCTGTGTAGTTCATACCCTCAATAATACAGGAGATAAGGCAAATGGCAATAAGGGAAAACTGCTACAAAGGAAAATGACAACACATTGAAAACGGCAACAAAGGGAAGAGTGGTGCCCTCCAAGAAGAGCCATCAGACATTGACCTTTCTTACCAGGCTGAAGAAACCCTCACTGCCCTGCCTGACCACAGCAACGCTAGGACAGGCTTTGAGGGGCCCGATACCATGCATGTGCATTCGCCTGAAGATGGTAGGTGGTTGTTTGAGCAGTTCCATGCTGAAGTTGAAAGCTAGCTTGCCTATGACAGGGCCTTGGCACCACAGGAGTATGAGCTTGCCCAAAAGTTAGCAAATGAAGGGTTTGCAATGGGTAAAGGGGGATCTGAGAGGCGGCTGGCCGCTGGTTTCAATTGGGGTGAGCTTCTCTTTAGGATTTTCCAGGAGAGTGGGAATACCGAAGAGATGCGAAGCCTTGCCAAATCATTCCTGTTTGGTGGAGACATAGCCTATTCCGATATCCTGAAAGCGAGCTATGAAGAAACAGCTTGGAGAGCTGTTGTTGATGGTCTGCTTGATGAACTGGAAGCCGGACAAGACACTGGCTACCCGTCTAATCCCTTTCCCGAACTCCTCAAGAGAGAGAAGAGGTTCCACAGGTTGCTTTCCTTTGTACAGAGAGGCCCTTATCAGGTGCGAAGATTCCTACCTACCTTTCAAGCAGAGGTGTTTGCCTTGTATAGGCAGATCATCCTGGAAAGGGGAGGGGAGGCTGTCAGTTGTGGCGAGTACTGTAGTTTGGCTTCCTTGGTCAAGGAGCTTGTATCAATTGGAGGGACTGCCATTGCCCAGGAGTGGGTACTCACCTTGGAGCCAAGATGCAAGAAGAGGCCGGCCCATAGGAGGCAGGGTGAGGGGGATGAATTGCGGAAGCTTAGGCTTTTGCAAAAAAGAGCTTTACCAACAACTACAGAGGGGGTAACAGAGTTTGCATACATGGATACTCTGCTAAGCCAAGTACTGCTATATTAGACAAAAGAACAGCAAATGGCCAAAAATAAAAACAAACGTAGAGGGCTTTACTTTCTGTCACGTAGGGCTCTGATGCTTTTGTTCAGGTGCCTCCTGATCATGACCCTGTAGCGGAAGGACTGGGTATATGCTTCTGATTCGGGGTGCTGGGTAAAGAAGTCATCCGGGGTGTCGAATATGCCCAAGTCCTCCTCTGTCGCCTCGTTCTGGACATAGGTGTCGGTATTGTTCCACTTGTTGGGAGGATTCCTGAAGTTGAGCACTGCTATGCCGTAGCCATAGAAGCTACCCATATAGTCGGGGAACTTCCTTTGTAGGTTTGTTAGGTAGGCTGTGTCTATGATGTGCCCTTCCAGTGCTAGCCACTTGTTGTTGTACAACACCTCCACCCAGGCATGGAAAGGGCGCTTGGGCACAGCCTTGTAGCTGAGCTTGGGCAGGAGGCCCCTGAATATGATTTTGCGTATGGTCATGGTATGGAAGCGACAGGGCACTCCTACCCCCCTGAGCAGGGCCATCAGGAGGGTGCTTTTGGTAATGCAGTTGCCATACCCTTTTTTTAGGATTTTGGATGCGGGAAGGGCGAATGATTTGGTATACCCGTACGCGATCTGGTCGCGTACGAAGGTATAGACCTCCCCTATGAGGGTGGCCTTTTCCTTGATGGTGTCCCAACCTTTGCTTGTGATGAGCTCCTGGATGGTGGGGTGTATATAGTCCAAGAGATGGCTTGGTTCCAAGTACGTCAACTGTTCGTTCATATATGGGACCTCTACAAATACCTGGATTTGTATCGTTGTTCCTTGTCTAGTAATAGGAAGCCGGACTTAAGCCGCTAAAATAAGGAACCCTTATCTTTTTGATTCGGGTATCCTACTGATAAAACATACAAATAACAATATTTGTTACAGTTTAGGGGTTGTATATTGGGTGATTCGGGGTTTTTCTGTACATATGGGCTAGTTTGTAGTAGAATCGGGGTACAACAAACGTGATGAAGGATGGTTGGTGATGGAAGCATACAATGCACTGCAAGCCCTGATGAAAGGTCCCTTGCCTTCGCTGTTCTTTTGCATAGGGGATCCTGTGGTGGGCAATCCCACCGAACATATGGTCCAGACTGCCTTCAGCTCCCTGGGGTTCTCCGGCAGGTACCTTACCTGCCGAGTCACCAAGGATGAGCTTGCCCCTGCTGTGTGGGGGTTGCGTGCCCTAGGCTTTGCCGGGGGCAACGTGACAGCCCCCCACAAGCAGACAGTACTGCCTTTCCTTGATGAGTTAAGTGAATCGGCCCTGTTGGGCAAGGCGGTGAATTGCATTACACGAAGGCCTGATGGCACCTATTATGGGGACAACACTGACGGTAAGGGTTTCCTGCAGTC
Source organism: Sphaerochaeta sp. (assembly GCA_034007055.1). Classification (GTDB taxonomy): domain Bacteria; phylum Spirochaetota; class Spirochaetia; order Sphaerochaetales; family Sphaerochaetaceae; genus Sphaerochaeta. The sequence goes on along the minus strand of JAVERP010000055.1, from coordinate 13,249 downwards.
CCTTACTGAGAGAAACCTAACAGTCAAAAACAAGAAGGTAGTTATCCTGGGATCTGGAGGCGCTGCCTCCGCCATTGCAGTCGAGCTTGTCCTGGCAAAGGCTGGGGAGGTTGTGTTGGTCAACAGGACAGAGGAGCGTTCACGCTCCCTGGCCAAGAGGCTTTCGGGAGTCTCCTCCACAATCCTTTCTGTCGACCGTTGGGTGGGCACCTACAGCATCCCCCTTGATGCTGATATCGTGGTGCAGGCTACCTCTGTCGGGTTGTTTTCCCCTACTATGTGTGTTGATGTTGCGTTTCCTCAAAGAAAAACTCCGCTTATAGCATGTGATGTTGTATTCAATCCTGTCCGTACGTTGTTTTTACAGAGGGCGGAGGATGCCGGTTGCACCCTTGTTGATGGTTTGGGCATGTTGGTGAACCAGGGCATCCTTGGCATACAGCAGTGGACAGGGAAAGCACCTGATGCACAAGGGATGAGAAGGGCTCTGGAGGAGGCTTTTGGTGTCTAGTGACACTTTCAAGTTAAACCGCTACTATGGGCGACAATGAAGTATTATTGTATTGCATGCAGGACAGGAGTTGAGGCCAAGACACGGGCCCATCTGAACAAGTACTTTGACAGGGAGTTCGGGGACCTGAACGATGTAAAGGTCTTCTACCCCCAAAGGCGTATGTTCGAGCGACGCAAGGGAAAGAAGCTGGTCACAGACCAGCCCATTCTCCCTGGGTACCTGTTGGCCTCCAGTGAGGCCGATCTGCAAGATCGGGCACACGAGGTCAGAAGGGTCCCAGGCTGCTACGGGTTCCTTCGCAACCTGGACAAGACCATTGCCCTGCAGGGGGCGGACATGCAGTACGCTGCCTGGATCATGGGCAACAAGGGGACCATCAAGCCGAGCAAAGTTGAATTCAAGGAAGGGCAGCCCATCAAGGTCCTGGAAGGGCCCCTGATGGACCTGCATGGTACTATCCTGAGGGTCGACCGCAGGAGTTCAAGGGTTTTGGTGGCGTTTGAGTTTGCCAATGAGATTCGCAAGGTAAGCATGCCGGTGGAGTTTGTTGGTTCTGACAAATAAAATCTTGTATGGATATAGATGAAATCTGTATGGGACACCCTCATTATCAAAGGGCAGTAGGAGAGGCGATGAGCCCTCCTACTGCCCTGTTGGTAGCATACAGACCTTCATAACAACCAATATTCTCACCTACTCGCCTACATCCCTTACTTGCAACAACAGCAACAACGCCTCGGTGCCCTTGATGGTATACTTCCCGGTCTTGGTCTCTTCAGCGTTGGGTCTCTTGGTGAGTGAGCAGATGCCTCGGGTGCACAACAACTTCTTGACGAATTTACTGAGCGCCTCGATGAACTCTTCAGGCTCGGCATAGAATGGCTTTATCTCCGCAGGGATCCACTTCAGCAACTCAATGGCATAACTGCGAACAGGGACCCATTCCCTACCCTTATGCAAAAGGATCCAGATAAAGGCATTCATCAGTGGGAATACAAGTTCCTGGTCAAAGGTAATTGCAAACAAACGTTCTATGTTTTTTAGCATCCCATATCTAGCGAACTCAGCGGCAATATCCTCACTGACAAGTTGAATAAAGTGCCTTTGGGCTTCTTCAGAATCTGCGAGGCTGATAACAAATATCTCAGAATCAGAGAGGCTATTGTACAAGACCTCATCTATCTCATAATCAGGGGGCATGGGCAGGTCTTGCAACTCATAGACCTTCTCTTTTTCAGGCACTTGGAACATGACATATTCATAGTCCTCATCAAAGTCATCATCAAATACTTCATTAAATTCTTCAAGGACTTCCTCTTCAGAAAGATCGTCAACCCTTCTTCGGATGTTTTCCACATCTTCCCTCTCCATACCTGTTATCTTGCATACCGCATCAATGTCTATTGGCTTTCCATTTATCATGGCATCAAGATAGACGCCATACAACGCCAGCTCTTGGTCGTCGGAGCCTCTTTTCTCAACAGCCCTAGTATACTCCTCCCGCAGTTTTTCCAACTCCTCTTTGTAATCTTTCTCCTTTGTATCCTTTGGTTCCCTATATTCGATGATTGGTTCGAACTTGTTCCAGGGTTCAGGTATGTTCAGACCTGTCAATGCATGTTGCAGAGAACCGCTGACGAGGTATGAGGGCTTCGTAGGAATATTGAGCATAGGATAGGAGCGATTCAACAGCGCAGAGAGGAAGGCATAGGAAATTTCAGTGTTGGTATAGATGCCCATTTCGTCAGTAGCATCGTCTCTGAGGATAAGCCCATCCATAGCCGAGGGGAACCTTTGAAATTCCTTGAAATTGGGAAGATCCTGCATGCTTGTATCAATAACTTTGTATGTGAATTTATGTATTGTTCCCTGTGTTGTGGAAAACCACTCCCCGCCCAGTTTTTTGCTGTCGAAATCTGGCAGGGTGAAAGGTTGCCAGATGAACAGCATGTCGTGGCTGTCCTGCTTCAGAACTGGGATATTAGCGATATCATCCAGCTTGAAGAACCTGATGAAGTGCTTGTGGATGATGGCCTGTAATCCCTCCTCAGGCTTGAACAGGGTGCAGTAGTAAAGGAAATCGGACACAAGGATCCTGTAGTATTTGATCGTCCCTACCGTCTGCAGGCACTGTCCGTTGGGCTGCATCACGCAGAGAAAGCGCAACGCGTCTGCATCATCCAATTTTTGAAAGGTAGAGATACCCTTGGAATGCAAGATATGTTCTTCTCCTGTCAGATGGTCAACGATCAGATAGAAATCGCCAGACAGATGCTCCTTAACTGAGAAGAAACACCAGAAGGCCGGATGTTTCTCCCAGAGGGTGAGGGCTTCAACCCCTGCTGGTATAAACTCCTTTTCATAGCGAGTCCTCAACTGCTTCATGGCCTTGGGGTCCTGGAAGACCTCAGCGATCAAATAGAGGTTTGCATCTTGCATCTCATTATCCATCGCTACCTGATCAGGACCTGATGCCAGGATGTTAAGCATCATGTTTTTGATAGGCTTCTTGCTGTGACCCCACTCCCATGCCCGTTGTTTTACTGCTTCAAATCCCTTGGAAAAGAGAGTGCAACGCTTCTTGAGTTCCGTGTAGTTATTCATAAAAGCATTCTACAGGAGTTGGTATAAAAGGGAAGAGGAAAAACATAGATAAAGGAAAAAATATCCAAGCCAAGAAACAATGGTCGATGATGTAAAAGAGTGGCACCCCACAGCTTGGAGTGCCAAAAGTTTGCTCTATCAAGAGTGCCAGTACCTTAGTTATCCCTTAGCCAAGGTGACAGCCATGACATATTCTGAAGGCTGCAGTAAGTATCCAAACGCATCTGTTGCCTTGATCTCATAGGTACCTTGCTTGACTTGAGCGGGTGTAAGACGAACCTTCATCGAGCAGATTCCTCCGTTAGAGAGTGTTTCCTTGGTGAAGCGGCTGAACGCCTCTATGAAATCCTCTGCCACAGGATACTGCTTGAGGATAGCCTGGGGAAAGAGCGAGAGTATCTCTATGGCATAGCTACGAAGCGGAAGCCATTTGTTGCCCATGTGGTAGAAGATCCAGAAGAAAGCGTTCATCACGATGAAGGCGATATCCTCGCCGAAGTTGTCGTAAAACATATCCTCCACAAAGGTGATATGCCCGAACTCCTTGATCACCTTCCTACCGGCACCCTTCGTAATCTTGGTGAACTGGTCCTCGGTCTTGCTATCCTCAAAGACTTCAAACATCTTTGACTCTTGAGGTCAGAATCAAAATGTAGCTTTATGGCATCGGAAGGGATTGGGTAGCCTGTTAGAGTAAACTCCTTGTCTTCAGGGGGGACTTGGTAAGGGGTCTTGGCCCTGGTATTTTTCTCATGTTGGTCCTGTATTCGTTGGATTGCGCTTTCCAGCTCGTGCATCGCAAAGCCTGTTCGTTTACAAAAAGCCTCCCTGTCGAAAGGAGTCCCTGCATCCAGTGTTTTCTGGCTTTCTTCCAGAATCTGAAAGGTTAGCAAAAGATCACTCAAGCCCTTCTCAAAGCGGGCTTTTCTTTCTTTTGGGGTGAGCTCTGTCTCATCTCTATCCGAATCTTCTTGCATTTTGTCTCCTTGTTGTTCATCTAAAAGAGGTAGATCTCTGCAGGCTTCAGCATAGCATAAAACGCCTCTGTTGCCTTAATCCTATATAAGCCCAACCGTACCTCATCAGGGGTAGGTCTCGTCTGTATGGTGCAGATAGCTCGGTTACAGAGAACCTTCTTGACAAACGTGCTGAACTTCTGGATATACGCATCCTGGGTAAGGTAGTGGGGTATTATGGATGAAGGTATCCATTTTGCTACCTCTATGGCATAGCTACGTACTGATGTCCACTGCCCCCCTTTATAGTAAAGGATCCAGAAGAAGGTATTCATCAGAGGGAGGGTGAAATGTCTTCCAAAGGTTGGGACAAATAGTTCAGCGATGCAGTCTAGGACACCAAATTCATGAACATCCCTAACAAAGGCCTTATGGGCAACCTGAGAGAACAGCTTCTCCACTTCTTCACTTTCGTTACACTCAAACAGGTCTGAATCTATCAGGTCCAAATCCAATACAGCACGATCATACTGGGCAGGTAGTGGCCATCCTGATAGTTGATATGGCTTGTCGATATCAGCGATCTCAAAGGTACATTCTGTGGGTTTGTCTCCAAAAGAAATCTTACCAGAACGGCCTTTTTCAAGTAGGCTATCAAAAAAAGAGATCCCAGGCGTATCTTCAAACATATGCAAGATCCTTTCTGCCTCTTCTGCGCCCATTCCAGTTGCCTTGCAGACCTTTCCTACATCCAGACGCTTTCCCATGAGGTGGGCTTCTATGATCATATTTGTAAAATCGTTGACTGCCTTGTCAAAGACAGGGTTACCGACAACTCTCGTGTTCTTTTCGTTTTTCATCTTTTTCTCTCATATATGGTTCACCTTTCTGGTTTCATCTCTGTATATTAGTATCATCAGTATGCATCATGGCGCGTATGTTCTGTAGAGGGTGATGCTTTGCTACAACCCCATCGGCTTACCCTAGTTTATAGCATAAGGTTCACCTTCCCCCTAAGGTATCAGCGATCACCTCATCTGATAGTCTGACCAAGGTCTTGAAGGCAACAGTTGCCCTGATAGGGAACCTGCCCTCTTCAATATCTTCGGCAAGAGGAGTTGCCTTGCTGGTGCAGATGCCCTTTGGGACAAGGACTTCTAGGGTGAAAAGGCTGAAAGCCTCGATGAATTTTTTTGGATGGGTATAGTACTCGATGATAAGCTCCCCAAAGAGTTTGAGCATCTCAAGGGCATAGCTACGAACGGGCAGCCACCTGTCGCCATTGTAGGAGAGGATCCAGAAGAAGGAGTTCATCAGGATACACGCGATAGCCTTGTCAAAGTGACGCATAAACATAGCCTCCACAAACCCAACCAAGCCATACGCCTCGATCTCCCGGTCAAAGGCCTTATCTGTCAGTATGGAGAAAGCCTTCATCACATTAGGGTCTTGAGCTACTGAAAACAGGTTTGAGTCTACTAAATTAGAGTCAAAGTAGGGTTTAAGGGCATCAGGGGGGATGGGGAACCCTGTTAGCTCAAACGCCAAGTCTTTTGGAGATACCACGTAAGGAAGCTCAAATTCATCCTCCACCAACTCCTGGATGATCGCCTCCACCTCCTCGATGTCATAACCCGATAGGCTACAGAACCCCTCCACATCAAAAGGAACACCTGCATCCCTGGCGGGGCAAAAGGCATACTTCACCTGCAAAAACATCGATACCTCATACATTGCTTTTTCTTGCTGGGCTCGTCGCTCTTGGAGGGTCAAGTGAGGTTCCTCGCTATAGTATTCGTCTTGCATCGTCTTTCCTTGGTATAGCTTTGTCGTACAGATGGGCCTATCAGAGCCTTTACTCCTCAGAAGAACCGAAAAGGCTATAAAACATCTCTGTTGCCTTAATGGCATACAATCCATCTTCAACCTCATCAGAGGTAGGTCTCCCTTCCAGGGAACAGAGAGAGCGGTTACACAGCACCTTCTTTACGAACTTGCTGAAGGTCTCTATATAGTCCATCTGGTCAGAGAAGTTGGGAACTATATCGGAAGGTATCCACTTCAGCATCTCAATGGCATAGCTGCGTACAGGCACCCATTCAACTCCCTTTTCATAGAGGATCCAGAAGAAGGTATTCATCAGAGGGTAGGCGACTAACCCGTCAAAGTTCTTGAAAAACAGATTCTCAATAGAGCCAAGTACACCATACTTCTCTATCTCCTTGGCATAGGTCTTATTGGCAAGCTGGATATACTCTTTCTCTATCCCTTCACTCACGTCGAACCCAAAGAACTCTGAATCTGTAAGGCCCAGATAGATGAACTCTTTAAACTCATCCCCAGGTATCTCTATGCCTGTCAGCTCAAATTCCTTATCGGCATCAGCAACCTCGAAGGTGGCCACCTGGTTGAACAGTTCATCAACTTCATCGTCATCCTCAAGAAAATCATCATCATCGTCATCATCAAAAAACCTGCGGTAGGCAGATATTCCAGACATATCATCAAAAGAATCCTCGTCATCATCGCCAGCAAAAAACCTCCCATAGGAAGACCGTGCAGACCCCTCGTCAAACATATGCAAGATATTGTCCACCACATCCCGCTCAAGACCTGTTGCCTTGCACACTGCATCCGTATCCAAAGGCTGCCTCGTCTCAGTAGCTTCGATAAACAGGTCTAGCAGAGCTCTTTCTGTATTTTTCCATCCCTCATCAGCACTATCTTCTTGTTCTTCTGTTTGGTCTTGTTCTGTATCTTTTCCCCTGGTCTCTTTTTTATTCTTATCTCTGGCTTGCTTTTTCTGCTTTGCTATCTCCATCATCTGACTAGGTGTTCCCATCATCACCGGTTCACTCTCATGCTCGATCATCGGCTCGAACTTTTTCCATGAGATGGGAAGATCCATATCAGCCAACAAGGATTGCAGGGCAGGTGAGATGAAGACTGAAGCCTTCTTAGGGAGCTTGAGATCAGGATATGCACGATTGAGTATGGCTGAGAAGAAGGTGTAGGCAGCTTCTGTGTTATTGAAGAGGGCCATCTCCCCTGTTGTAGTGTCCCGCAGGATCGATCCTGCCATGATAGGCTTGGTCGTGTCGAAGAGTTTTCTGTTGGGAAGGTTGTCCATGCTGGAATCGACTTTGTCGAGTGAGAACCGCTGGAAGGTATCCAGTGTATCTAATTTCCATGTTCCTCCTAGCTTTGCACGTTCAAAATCTTGCAACTTGAATGGTTGCCAGGAAAATCCCATGGTGTATATCTGGTGCATGATGGCGGGGAAATTGGCTATGTCGTCCAGCTTGAAAAAGGTGGCGTAGTGCTCCCTCAGGATGGCCTTCAACCCTTTCTGAGGTTTGAACAGCGAAAGGTAAAACCTGAAGTCGGAGACAGGAATCCTATAGGACTTGATAGCTCCCACTGTCTGCAGACACAGCTCGTTGGGGAGCATCAGGCAGAGGAAGCGCAGGTCTTTTGCATCATTCTTGCCAAAGAACGATCTGACAGAGCCTGACTGCAGGATGTGTTCCTTCCCCGTAAGCTGGTCCTCGATCAAGATGAAGTTGCCATTGAGGTGTTCCTTGACAGAGAAGTAACACCAGAAGCCTGGGTTCTCTTCCCAGTAGGAGAGTACTTCCAACCCCTCCGGTTCTAATTCGTCCTCGTGCTTGCTTTTCACTAGGCCAATAGCCTTGGGATTTTGGAAAAACTCAGAGAGAAGATAGAGGTAGGCAGTAGCTATGGGGTAGTCTGTCAGGATGTTGTCTGTAGAATAGAGGCTATAGACCTTATCCATCACAGCGGTAATCTCTTTCTTGCTATGGCCCCATTCGCTTACAAACTCTTCTATGGCACTAAAGCCTTCGTCAAAGAGGGCGCAGATTCTTTTGAGTTCTTTATAGTCGTTCATACTGACTATTTTACAGGAGATGGCTAAAAAGGAAAGGGGGAAATGAGGAAAAGGGAAAAGAGGTGGCTACTCACCCCTTGTGTTTCCAAGATCAGAATTACTTGATTCCATACCATAATAACAATATAACGTTGATATATGGAGGGTTGTTATATGCCAACTATTCGACCAAGTTCCGATCTGAGAAATAAGTACAACGAGATTTTTGAGTTTTGCCATCAGTATCCAGAACCAGTATTTATCACCAAGAATGGAAGAGGTGATCTTGCAGTGATGAGCATTGAAACCTACGAAATGCTCACGGGAAAAATGGAGCTTTACCGTCTTCTCGATGAAGGAATGATAGCGAGAGATGATGGTGAGGTTCGACCTACGAAGGAAGTATTCGCTACTATCCGAAACACGATGAAAAAGTGATGTACGAAGTACATTGGACAACAACGGCCCAAGATGATCTGCTTTCCAGTATGGAATACATCTCACGTATGCCCAAAGCTCCAACTGCCGCAGAAAAGCTCCTTGATGAGATAGAGGTGGAGACCATTGATGGGGATGGGATGCAAGAACAGTCTCGATAATCAGAATGATGTATGCCAGAAGAGACTGGATGAATATATTGGGCAGATCTTCACGGTAACCTCTTATTCAGCGCTCTGGTCCCCCTCCCCCGATAAGGTTCACGAAACCTGTTCTGATGATACGAAACCCCCTCATACAAACCTGCAGGTAGTTCATAGTGATATATAGGTACCTCATGGAAAATACTAGGATCCAATACAAACCACCAACTAGGAGCTTGGGTAGATCAGCTCAAGGGTACGGTATTGATTGCTACATCTTCTGAAGGCTGCAGCAGGCAAAAGAACGTTTCTGTTGCCTGTATGCTGTATGTCCCGTTGTAGCTTGTAGTATTTGTGGGCTCCTTTTCCATGATGCAGAGGCCTCTGGTGCAGAGGACCTTTTGCACGAATGTGCTGAATGTACTGATAAACTGCTTGTGATCATCAAATTGCGAAAATATTATCTCAGGGATCCACTTTAGCATCTCAATGGCATAGCTACGAAGAGGGACCCACCCTTTGCCTTTGTGCAACAAAATCCAGAAGAAGGTGTTCATTACGGGGAAGTCGAGCTCATCAAACATACCGGTAAACAGTTCTTCAATGCTGACAAGGGGGCCAAACTGTATGATATCTTTCGAAAAGCCAGAAATACCAAGTTGGAGAAGCTGCTTTTCCGCCTCTTCTATGCCATTGAACGTATAGAGCCCTGACTCAAAAAGATCTTGGCACAAGCAATCTTCATCCTCAGGTATTGGCCAGTTCTTCAGTTCAAACTTCTTATCCTCTGGAGGCACTGCAAAGAACGTGATGGTTGTATCATCATGGCTCTCTGCAAAAATGTCTTCGCCTGTATCAAGATCCTTTTGGTTGTTCATGGCATCATTCTACAGGAGTTGGGAAAAAAGGGAAGAGGAAAAAGAAGCGACTCGGATACAAAAAGATTCCCTTAGAAAATATTCAACATAAACGGGGTAGAGAAGTCGCCTTAGCTGAGTACCAATACTTGGGACTGGAATGATTAGTAGCTCTGATACAAGCAAACCAGAGCAAGGAAAAAGAAGATACAAAGAGATGTGCAGTAGCTAGAAGTAACATTGGCACCCCACCTTCATGGAGTGCCAACATACGAGCCTTTCACAACTATTCTACAATGTACCAGGAACACATACAGCTCAAAGAGTGCCCTGCGTTACAGCAAAGCCTAGGTATCGAGCACCACATCGTCTGAAAGCTTCAACAGGCTATAGAAGGCCTCTGTCCCTTTGATCATGTAGGTTCCTTTTTCGATCTCTTCTAGGGTAGGTTTATTTGTTAGAGAACAGATGCCTAGGGGGGAGAGTTTATTAAAGACGAAGAGGCTGAATACATTGATGAACTCTTCATCATCCTCAAAATCTTCAAATATAAGGCCTGGGATCCACTTCATCATCTCAATGGCGTAGCTACGAAGAGGAACCCACTTCTTGCCCTTGTGCAACAGGATCCAGAAAAAGGTGTTCATCAAGGGATAGTCAATCTCGTGTAACTCTTCAAACTCCTCTATAAACATTTCTTCTATGAAAGCTAGTATCCCACTGGTGATAATCTCTTCTGCAAAGGCCTTGGGGGCTTCTTCAATAATCAGCTTTTCTGCTTTTTCACTGTCGCCGACAGAGAAGAGATCCGAATCAGTAAGGCTCTGGTACAACAACTCTCCATCCTCTTCCTCATCCAAAGGCATGGGCACGTTTTTTAGCTCAAACTTCTTGTCTTCAGGTGGTACTTCGTAGAACTCCTCTTCATCAAAAAAATCATCAAACAGATCTTCAAAAAAAGACCTCCTATCAGTAGTTTTATACTCATCCAGTACTCTTTGTGCCTCTTCGCTGTCCATTCCTCTCCCCTTACTGATGGCATTGCTATCAAAAGATTTTTTCGTTTCACGTGATGCTAGGTACAAGTCCAGCAAGCCTTTGGAATGCTGGAGTGTTGGATTCTCAGAGGGTAGCTTGTCATACCCTTTCCAGGGAAGGGGAATGTCCATGGAGAGCAGCAGTGTATGTAGTGATGCACAGATGAAGACAGAAGGCTTCTTGGGGAGCTTTAGTTCAGGGTAGGATCTTTTTACCAGGGCCGAGAGGAACGTGTAGGCAACCTCTGTATTGGTGACAATGGCCATCTCTCCGGTGGTGGTGTCCCTAAGGATGGAGAGTGCCATGACACGGGGATTTGTATAAAAAAGCTTTTTGTTGGGAAGTTTGTCCATGCTGGAGTCAGGATCATACAGAGAGAATCGCTGTTGAGCTTTCAAAGTCGTTCTATCCCATGTTCCACCCAGCTTGTTGATATCGAACTCGGGTAGGGTGAATCCCTGCCAGGCAAATCCCATCTCTTGACCCTCACAGATGAGCAAGGGGATGTTTGCAATTGTATCGAGCTTGAAGAAGGTGGCGTAGTGCTCCTTCAATATGGCCTTCAACCCTTTCTGGGGTTTGAACAGCGAACAGTAGAATTTGAAGTCAGAGACAGGAATCCTAAAGGACCTGATGATCCCCACGGTCTGCAGGCACTTTCCGTTGGGAAGCATCAGACAGAGGCTACGCAGACCCTTTGAGCTTTCTCTTGCATATAGATTGTCCACTGATGGCGAATACAGCGTATGTTCCTCCCCGGTGAGGAGATCCTCTATCAGGGAGAAGTTCTCATCGAGCCTCTTTTTGACGGAGAAGTAACACCAGAAAGCAGGGTTCTTTTCCCAGAAGGTGAGCACTGATAACCCTTCAGGGGTTAACTCAGAGCTGTGTTTTGCTTTCAATAGGGCAATAGCCTTGGGATCCTGGAAGAACTCAGAGAGGAGGTACAGGAATGCAGAGCCCAAGGGATACCCTTTAATGATAGTGTCAGGGACATAGGTTTTGTATATCTCTGCCTTGACCTCTTCAATCTTTTTCTTGTTGCTGCCCCACTTGCCTACAAGGTCTTCTATATCAGCATAGCCTTTATCAAAGAAGACACAGAGTTCTTCGAGTTCTTCATACTGTTTCATATGACCATTTTACCGGTGTTTGCCAAAAAGGGAAGAGAAAAATATGGGCAGACAGAAAAATAAGAAGGAGTAAAACGAAGGAAGATATCTAGTAGGGCGAACTGGAGACAAGCAGAATATGCTGAGATACAGCCTTCGCCTGATCTTGCCCCTATCATGGTTAACCTTGTAAGGATCAACTAAGCAAACATGTTGATCTACTGTATGGTGTAGTGAAATGAGTATCAGGATACCCTGGTGTGGTTTTGCTTATACAGACGAATTGATTTCAGGATATATGGTACCCCATCAAAAGAGATGGAGTATCTGTTATCCCCTCAAAAATGACAAATATCTTCTCAAATCACATATACCCTTTCAAAAATGATGGAGTATTAGGGTAAAGAGTGAGATGATTCAGCAAGGAGTGATGAAGATTCATGCATAATGTGTTTTTGCGACAGGCGATTATCCATAGAGGTTTTCCCTTTGATGTAGTTCTGAATATCCCTAATGATGTGACTCTGGCTGCAATGGAAGCGGCAGAGAATAACGAGGATATGTCAGGTCCTTTTGAAAGCGTTTCAAGCTTGATGGATGAATTGAAGACGTAAGCCCTAATTTACACGACAGTTCAGAAATGATTACAAGATGGCGGTCAAGAGAGGTTGTGATCCGGAAAAGTGGGAAGAAGTGATTACGATTCTTTGTGATGAGCAGTCATTACTTGAGCTATCTCGGGATCAATCTCTTGCCAATTCCACAAACTATTTGGATATGAGGGATTGCCATATACAACCAGATTGGTTACTTGTTTATAAAATTACCCAGACAACACATATCTTGAAGCTTGTCAGAACGCGAACGCATAGCGATTTGTTTTGAGGAATGTGAATAGATCAAGATCAACTTGGATGTGATAGACCGGATAATCTCTCCACCCGTAGATCCTGTATACGACGGATTGTAACTAATAAGGAAGAGCAGTTGGGATGTTGCATTTGATCGTTTTGTACAGGAGTGAGGCTATAGGGGAATAGGGGCTTTTGGAATAGCGCATTATTCAGTTACAGCAGGTCGATGGAATTATTATTCTCTTGTGACCGTCGGCTAAAGACCAATACCCATTAGGCCCTGCAAAAATTCGAAGTCGCTTAATCATGGCTGTAAAGCTTGATTTTTTTCTGCAAGATAGGCACGCTTGGCTTGATGGTTCCTATTATTGTCTTCGTACCATCACACTCTTCACGGACAATCGTGGTTCCTTCCACATCGGTAAGGGGTAAGGAAGCGGCCCTTGCCGCATTAACGGCGTGGACTCCTGCTTGCGTAAATAACGCCTGCCGTTCCTCTATGGTTGCATTGTGTTCACGGATGATTTTTTTAGCCATATTGTAGTCCTCCTATGAGTTCATTATACTCTTTTTTTAACCACTCGGCTCATAAATCCCCGTTCTCTTAAGAGTGATTTTGTAGTATATCTTGGCATATTCGGGTTCTCTTTATGCATTCATAATGTTCTTAAATCACGAAAATCTTTGACCCATTGGACAGAAACAGGAAAAACGGGAAGAGAATTTCCTGAGTTTATGACCAGCCCCACAAAAAGAGCATGAAAAACTGCATCTGGGATTCCCAAATGCAGTTTTTTGATGATTTTCAAAGAATGTTTTTATCCTACCAAATTCTTCTTCTCTT
>JAVERP010000054.1:0-25745 GCA_034007055.1 Sphaerochaeta sp. | reverse complement strand
GGGCACTGTACTGGGGGGGGCTCTGTTGTATCTCACCCAGAAAGAGGGGTATGGCCGCCTTGATCTGAGAAAGGCTCGGAACTTCGGCAGTTGCGATGACCTGCCCTTCCGGATCGAGGGTGTCGGTCTCCTGGCCAAAGGAGATGGTCGCACGATAGCGCTTGTCCATGGTGGAGAAGACCTGGTTAAGGCGCGTCATGCTGCCGGTCAGCACTATCATGAGGCCCTGTGCAAACTTATCAAGCGTACCGGCGTGTCCGACTTTCGGATCGACGGTACGCTTGATGGCACCTAGTGAGGTAAAGCTGGTTACCCCGCTGGGCTTGTGAACTAGCAGTACGCTCGCTCTATTTCCCATTGTCTACCAGCGAATCAATCAGTGCATTGATCTTCTGGCCATCTCTGAGCGAGGTGTCTGCCTTGAACTTGAGCACTGGAGTATTGCGGGTCTTCAGGAAAGACCCCACACGTTTCTGAATGAAGCCACTGGCACTTTGCAACCCCTCGACACTTTTTGCAAGGGTCTCATCGTCCAATACAGAGGAAATGAAGACCGTAGCATAGGAGTTGTCCATTGAAAGTTCAACACGGTTCACCGAGCAAAGGGTGCTGACATTCGGGTTCTTGACCTCCCCCCTGACTATCAGCGTGCTGATAGCCTCGGAGAGTTTGGCTTCTATACGTTTCTGGCTATATTCACTCATGTCTTATCACTTTTCTCCAATTTGCGTGCGATTTCCTCAGTCTCAACGATTTCCAGGATATCCCCAGTCTGGAGGTCATGGAAACCATCCAGTCCGATACCACATTCGAATCCTTCGACCACTTCCCTCGCATCATCCTTGAAACGCTTCAAGCTTGAAATCTTGACCATGGTCGGATTGAGCTGTATGCCATCACGGATGACCTTGACCAGGCTGTTGCGCTTGACCTTTCCACTTGTGACCATGGCACCAGCGATGGTACCGATCTTGGGCACCTTGAAGGTCTCGCGAACCTCAACCGTACCAATGTCAACTTCACGGATTTCAGGGGAGAGCATCCCTTCCATTGCATCGCGTACATCGTCCACTGCATCGTAGATGATATTGTACTTGCGGATCTCAATCTTTTCCTGGTCGGCAAGGGCCTGCGCACGAGGAGTGGGCCTGACATTGAAGCCTATGACCAGAGCATTGGATGCGCTGGCAAGGGTGATGTCGCTCTCGATGATCGCTCCGGCCGAAGCACGGATGACATTGAGATGGATCTCATCGTTCGAAAGTGCATCGAGGGTTCCCTGCAGTGCCTCAACCGAGCCTTGCACGTCACCTTTGATGATGACATTGAACTCCTGGATGGTCCCTTCCTTGATCTTCGAGTAGAGGTTGTCCAGCGTGATCTTCTTGACGTTGCGGCTATCGCCCACCCTTTCAAGCTCCTGCCTCTTGGCACCAACCTGACGGGCCTGCTTCTCGTCTGCAGTCACCTGGAACGGGTCGCCGGCGCCCGGGATATCGGAAAGGCCGATGATCTCAACGGGTGTGGCAGGTCCTGCCTCCTCTATTTTCTTGCCCTTGTCATCAAACATGGCCCTGACCCTACCTGGGTAGATACCTGCCACATAGTGATCGCCCTGACGCAGCGTTCCACGTTCTATGAGCACACTTGCGACAATACCGCGACCCTGGTCGATACGGCTCTCGATGACCTTCCCTTCTGCACGGCAGTTGGCATTGACCTTCAGCTCAAGCATTTCAGCCTGCAGCAGTACAGTATCAAGCAACTCCTCGATTCCAATCTTCTTCAAGGCGGAAATCTGGCAGTAGAGTGTCGTTCCACCCCATGCTTCCGGCATCAGGCCGAGGTCGCTGAGCTGTTGCATCACCCTGTCGGGCTTTGCTTCAGGCAAATCACACTTGTTGATCGCGACGATGATGGGAACATTTGCAGCACGCGCATGGTCAATGGCCTCACGAGTCTGCGGCATCACCCCATCATTGGCGGCGACAACGAGAATGACGATGTCTGTGACCTGGGCTCCACGGGCACGCATCATCGAGAATGCGGAGTGTCCGGGAGTATCGAGGAATACCACCTCACCCTTGCTGCCAAGGGATACCTTGTAGGCACCGATGTGCTGGGTAATCCCGCCGAACTCACCTTCAGCCACCTTTGTGGAGCGGATGGCGTCGAGCAGCTTGGTCTTGCCATGGTCGACGTGCCCCATCACCGTGACGATGGGTGCGCGGTCCACCATATCCTTGTCGGTCTCAGGATCACGGGAGATGAGCGTCTCATCGTACAGGGAGACAAGGTGCACAGAGCAGTTGTAGTCACTACAGACAAGCTCGGCCGTCTCAAAGTCGATCTGCTGGTTTATGGTCACCATCATGCCCATCTTGAAGAGCTTGGCGATGATCTCACTGGCCTTCAGATTCATCTTCTTGGCCAGATCGCTGACGGAGATGACCTCCATCATATCAATCTGCTTGGGAACGGAAGCGAGCTTTGCAGCCGCCTGCTCCTTTCTCCTCTGGATCTGGAACTCTTTCTCTTCTTCAGCATTCCGTTTCTTATAGGAAGCGGAACTCTTCTTCTTGTAAGATTTCTTGGGAGTCCTCTGGTTCAGCGTATCAAGTTCTGAATCACCACCACCGGGTTTCGGTCCACTGCCAGGGCGGTTGAATGGAGGACGTCCGGGTCCGCCGCCGCCTTGGGGTCTGAATCCACCGGGAGAGCCGCCACCGGGACGTGGCTGATACCCACCTGTTCGGGGCTGGAAGCCGGTCGCCCCTGCAGGACGGGGGTTGTTCCCCTGATAACCGGTGCCGGCAGGACGGGGATTGTTTCCCTGATAGCCGGTTCCGGCAGGACGAGGGTTGTTGCCCTGGTAGCCGGTTCCGGCAGGACGGGGATTATTCCCCTGATAGCCGGTGCCTGCAGGACGAGGTGCGCCACCCTGGTATCCGCCGCCGGGGCGGTTGCCCTGATAGGGAGGACGGGTGCCGGGAGCGGGTCTGCCGCCAACGGTTCCTGCAATGCGGGGACCGCTGGAAGGGGGTGCCGGAGTCGGAGCAGCCCCGTTGGGGTTCTTGCTCTGCCACTCGGCATGGTCTTTGACGGTCTGTCCCTGGTTGGGAACAGGCGGAAGGTTTGTCGGCCTTATTACAACGGGACCGGTATGCAGTGGGGAGGTCGTTATCTTATCCCCTGTGGAGCGTACGGTCTTTCTTAACGTACCGGTACGCTTCTGGCCTGCCGGCTTTTGTTCCGTGGAAGGAGTCGAAGAAGCTGCACTTGGGCTGGACGCAACGGGTCGAGCTTGTGGTTTTACCACAACCTTCTTCTTAACCACAACCACCCTTCTCTTTTCAGGAGTCTTGGGTTTGGCTTCGGGTTCCTTAGGAGAAACTTTTTTCTCTTCCTTGGCTTCCGATGGATGTACTACATGTTTGATCAACGTTGCTTTTGGCTTATTATTCTCTTCCGTCATTATTCCCTCTTGGATAATATTACTCTACCTCAAATGCAAGACCTGTACCACAGCTTGGGCACACTGTCATATCGATGGTTATAGCCGAACCGCAGCTTGGGCATGCATATTCGGTATCCTCATCATCTTCATCTTCAACGATATCGACATACTCGTTGATAGTATCCTTAATAGCTATGACCTCTTCCTGACTCAAGTCAGAGAAGGAAGCGAGCTCCTCTTCGCTGAGGTTGATGAACTCCTCAACGCTGTACACATCATGGAACTGCAGTTTCTTGAGCAGAAGCGAGTCCATCGGGAGGTCTGAAAGGGCAATCTCGTCCTCATCGACAAGACTCTCCTCAAGAACTGGGGCCTCAGGCAGTCCGGCAACCTCAGCAACAGGGAACTGGTTATCAAACCTTGGCAAATCGCCAAATGCCTCTGGCTCGCCAAAGAAACTCTCTGCGCGGGTTCGTGCTTCGGTCGCTATGTCCAACTCGTTGAACTGGGCCTGTGTCTTCACATCAATGATCCAGTCGACAAGCTTGTTTGCAAGCCTGACGTTCAGGCCCTGCTTTCCAATTGCAAGGGAGAGCTGGCTTTCGTCAACTATCGCCACAGCGTGGAAGATGTTCTTGTCCAAAACAACCACATCCTTAACCTGTGCGGGCGACAAGGCGTTGCGGATATAGTTCAGCGGGTTGGTGTCGTAGCGAAGAATATCGATCTTCTCCCCTTCTATCTCACCCATGATAGTCTGTATTCTGTTTCCCTTCAACCCGACGCAGGCACCTACTGGGTCTATTTCATCGTTGCGTGATGCAACGGCGACCTTTGTACGGTACCCGGCTTCACGGACAATCTTTATGATGTCGATCTGGTTCTGGGCAATTTCAGGGATCTCAACTTCGAAGAGGTGCCTGATGAGTTCGGTGTGGGTTCTGGAAAGAACCACCCTGACCCCTCTTTCCGCCTTCTCGACATTCTCAACATAGCACTTGATCTTGTCGTTGCTGCCATAGCTTTCACGGCTGGACTGGTTGCGCCTGGGCAGGATGCCCTCGGTGGTGCCGATATCCACATAGATATCACCATTGGGAACCTGGCGTCGGAAATAACCGATGATCAATTGTCCTTCCTTAGCCTTGAACTCGCTGTAGAGGGTGTCCTTTTGGATATCCCTGAAGCTCTGGTGGGCACGCTGCTTGGCACTTTGCACGCTGATGCGGTCAAACTCCTTCAGGTCCACCGGGATCAGGAGCTCATCGCCAATTTCACAATCCTCATGGATCTCCTTGGCATCGGTCAGGGAAATCTCGGTGACCTCGTTGTACCAGTCATCGTCATCAACTATTTTTCGTCTTGCACTGAGCTCAACAGAAGAATAATCCTCACTGAACTCAATGACCGCATTCTCCTCGGTGCCGAACTTACGCTTGTAAGCGGCACGAAGAATCTCTTCAATGGTGTTCAGTACCAGATCCTCGGAAATATTCTTCTCCGCCACCATGCTTCGGATAGCGTCACCTAAATCAGTTGCCATGTGAATCGTCCTCCCATCTATAGTCGAGCTTTGCCTTCTGAATTCTTGCAAAAGGAGCGACCATTGTCTCAATCATCTCTTTTGAATCGCCGATGAAGGCGTTGCCAAGGGTTACCGAAGTTGCATCGGAACCAGTGACCAGGCCACTGACCCAATCCTTGTGCTCCGTATCATAGACACGTACGCGCCTGCCCTCAAAGAGGGTGAACTCATACACATCCTTGATGGTCCTCTGCAACCCTGGGGTGGAAACCTCCAGCTCGAGATCCCTCTCGCCAAGGAGCATCTCCATGCGGGGATAGACCAGCTTGTAAACCTTCGAGCAATCAGCAACATCGACCTCACGCTCTTTTGTCATGATGGTGATGTGTACTCCGACACTGAAGCCACGATCGATCCTGCTGATATCAACGAGGGTGATCCCAAGGGCTTCCAAGAGCGGAGCATACTCCGCAAATAAACTTGTATTTTGTATTCCTGTTCCTAACATACCTTTCCAATTGTCATAAAAAAGGGATTCGCCTTCGTGCGATCCCCCAATAAACAGACATATCCTGCCTTCATAGTATGCACAACCCCCCCCTTTGTCAATCATAGGGGTGGCATAAGTGGCAAAAGAAACCCTTTGGCATGCACTGTCCTGCCATTTTGAAGTAAAACTCATGCAAGTGCGATCACAGCCGACAGCGCTGTGATGCCATGGCCTTCGTACAACAACGCCTTGGAGTGCTCCAGCGTAGAGCCCGAGGTGCAGATGTCATCCAACAGCACAAAGGTATGTCCCTCCTGCTGTAACCGCCTGATCTTCCCTTCCAAGGGCAAGAGCGTGATGGCGTGCCGCCTCTGGCGTTCAGCCCTGGAGAGGAACTTGCTCTGCCCATCCCCTTTCTGGGCGAACAGACGCATCGTTGGATACCCTGTTTTTTTCTTCAGGACCCTTGTAATGAGGTGCATCTGGTCAAAGCCACGCTGCTGATATCCCTTCCTGCTGGCAGGGATGGGGATGAGCAAGGGCTTTTCAAGAGGGGTGAGCATAGGGATGTACAGCGGGGCGAGTATCGCGGCCAGCGCCCTTTCCTCCCCTGCCTTGAACTGGTTGAGCAGGGTTGCAACGATGCCTGCATAGGGGGCGTAGGCCTGAAGCCCATCGCAACAGAAGGGACAGGGATACGCCCTGTCCCCCACCGGCCTCCTGCAGGCTGGACACCGCCTTTCATACCGTGATGCATAGCTCGCCTGCTCCAATGCCTTGGAGCAGGAGGGGCACAGCAGGGCATCTGAGAAGCGGGCGCAATGAAGACACAACATAGAAAGTAAGGGGAAAAGGTACTCAGGGTGCTTCAAGCTTCGCCTTGAGCTCCTCCAGCAGGACAAGTGCGGCAAGGGGAGATGACCTCTCTACGGAGAAGAGCCTGATCATTTCAAGGACCTCCTCCTCCTGTGCTGTAAGGGCGGGAAGATCCTCACCATCGTTTTCATGGTCGGCGAACAGCTCCAGCTGCGGGCTCGCTATACCATACTCGGCAAAGTGCCTCTTCTGGAAATAGCGTGCCTTGCGCAGGGCCGAAGCGGGTATGCCCGCCATCTTCGCCACATTCAGGCCGTAGGAAGAGTTGGCTATCCCCTCTATCACCTTGCGCACAAAGGTTATCGTTCCGCCCTGGTCAAGGACCTGCAGCGTGAGCAGCTGCACACGCGAGTTTTCCAGATGTGCGAGCTCGTGGTAGTGGGAGGCAAAGAGCGTCTTTGCCTCCCTCTCCAAGAGGCTCTGCATCATTGCATAGGCTAGGGACATGCCATCCTGGGTGCTGGTGCCCCGGCCCAGCTCGTCGACGATTACCAGGGATGCATCGGTAGCTGTTCGCAGTATATGGGCAGCTTCCTGCATCTCGACGAGGAACGTCGACTCCCCCCGGGCAAGATTGTCACTGGAGCCCACCCTGCAGAAGAGGCGGTCGACAATGCTCAGCTCCACCCTTCTTGCCGGCACGTAGCTGCCTATCTGGGCGAGCAGGACAATGAGGGCGCTCTGGCGCAGGAAGGTGGATTTACCCGCCATGTTGGGGCCTGTGATGAGGCAGAACCTCTCATTTTCGCTAGATATGGTCAGGTCGTTGGGAACAAAGTCCCCTATGCCGAGCTGCTGCTCCACCACCGGGTGGCGAGCACCCTCCATCACTAGGGAGTTCTCCTCAATGAAGAGTGGGGCTGTATAGGAGTGGGTGTTGGCTGTGGTGGCAAAGCTCTGCAGGCAGTCGACCCGGCTTAGGAGTGTGGCGATCGCCAACAGCGGCCCCTTCATGGAGCGTGTCTTTTCAAGGAGCTGCTCATAGACAAACCGTTCGCGCCTTTCCGCCTCTGAGGAGCTTTGCAGGATCTTCTGCTCGCACTCAATGAGTTCGTCACTGGTAAAACGTTCGGCATTGACCAGCGTCTGCTTCCTGTACAACGAGGGGGGCACCTTGTCGGCCTGTGCCCTGGATACCTCAAGATAGTGGCCCAGTATCTTGTTGGAGGAGAGCTTGATGGTGGTGATGCCCGTCTCTTCACGTATCTTGGCCAGGTAGGCTGCAAGCAACCGCTTACCCCCGCCTTTGACCGAGCGCAAGGAATCCAGGTCGCTATCATAGCCGTCCAGGATTACCGCACCCTCCATGAAGGGTCCCTGATGCTCCTTGTTGATGGCATGTTCAAGATCCTTGACCACCTCGACCAGGGAGAGGAGGGACTCCTGCGAAATGGAGGAGTCCAAGAGCGGTTGGTAGTGTTCGTTGAAGAGTGCAAAGAAGGCATGCACCGTCTGAGCCACACCCACAAGGTCGCGGCTTACCGCGCGGTCCATGGCTATGCGGGAGGTGAGCCTCTCCAGGTCAAGGGCGTCCTTCAGGATGGAGCGCACCCTCTCAAGCTCTGTGCGGTCCCCGACAAAGGAGGTGACCCACCCCTGTCGCTCAAGGATCTCCCCTACATCGACCAGGGGAAAGGTGATCCACTTTTTCAAGAGGCGGGAGCCAGAGCTGGTAAGGGTTGCGTTGATGGCTGAGTAGAGGGTGAACCTGGCCGACCCGTCGGCTGTATTGGCCAACAGCTCGAGGCCTTTGCGGCTTGCCTCGTCGATACGAAGAAACCTGTCCTCGCTCTCCACAGCATAGTGGGTGATGTGGGCAAGGGCTGTCTTTGCCGAATCCTCAAGATAGTGCAGCAGAGCCCCCCCGCTGGAGATCTCCAGGGAGGTACTCTCCAGGGAGAAGGCCTTCAGGGAGGAGGTGCCCACCTGGTCGCACATTTTCTGGTAGCCATCCCTGATCTTGAAGTACCAGGGCGGCAGCTTGGTGACCATCGCATCATGGCCGTCAATGACAGCCTTGAAAGCGGGGTTTGAGAAGTAGTCATCCTCATTGACGAGCACTTCACGGGGGCCCACCTGCTCCAGGATCGAGAGCAGGGAGGTGAACTGGCGCTCAAGGGGGAGGAGCCTGAGCACAAACTCCCCGCTGGTGATGTCCGAGTAGCTGACCGCTATCACCGTTTTTTGCAGCGAGATGCACAGCACGTAGCTGTTGGTGGTGGCATCGAGGAAATCATCATCGATGACCGTAGCCGGCGAGACTATCTGCACCACCTCCCTGGTGGCGATCTCCTTGGCGTTCTGGGGAAGGCTGATCTGTTCACAGATTGCTATCTTCTTTCCCGCATCAAGCAGGCGCTTGATGTAGATCTTGGACGCATGGTGGGGAATGCCGCACATCAGCTGGTTTCCGCGTTTGGTCAGGGTGATGTTCAACAGGCGCGACACCTCCACGGCATCGTCGTCGAACATCTCATAAAAGTCCCCAAGCCTGAAGAAGAGAACCTTGTCCTGATGCTGCTCCTTTATCCTGTTGTACTGCGCCATCATGGGGGTGACGCGTTTCTCCTCCTCCATACCGATCAATAGAAGGAGGTCGTGATGGCAAGCACCAGGCTCAGGCCGCTGGTGGGGTTCGAGCTGTTCTTGAACAGATTGTTATTCTCGCTCCAGGCAAAGAGATTCTCCATGTAGGTGGCATTCTTGACCAGGTAGAGGCCCAGGGGGAAGCCGGGGATCTTCAGCTTGATGCCCGCACCCATGGAGAAGTACCAGTCCAGAGCCCCCAATCCTTCAAGGTCCTCCATGACTCCGGTCCCGCTGGCGTAGAGCTCAGCAGAGAGTACGTTGTGTGCCAACGGCCAGCTTATGGAGAGCTGGTTGTCGAACAGGAACGACTTGTCAAAGACAACGGGAAAGCCCCGTCCTATGTTCATGCCGTCGATATAGAGCAGCTCGTAGCGCGTGGCGCCCTCCTTGGCAGGTCTCCATGCCCACGTGCCGCTTTCATCGGCATAGTACTGGGGAAGCATGATGTTCACCGTGGAGGTAGCCCCGAGCACCACATTTGCCTGTTTTTCAGCAAGGCTGAAGGTGAACAGCGTCACATACCCGCTTGCACTCGTTGATGAGCGGATGTAGTTGGAAAGGCCCCCAAGGATTCCCCCTGCATAGGCAAAGCTCTGGGAAACCATATAGCCCCTGGAGGTGTTCTCGATGCGGTCCCTTCCATCCCAGGACAAGCCAAGGGAGATGCGGTTTGAGAACTTCCAGTTTTCGGCATACTTCTTGATGAGCTCTTCGAACGGATCGTAGACATCGCGGTCGTAGGTAGCATGGTTGAGCCCTATGGAGATGCCTCCCGAGAGGATAAGCGAGCCCGGGCGGAACATGAAGGTGTAGCCGGTGTTGTACCCGATGGCAAAGCGCTGGTAGTCATAGCTCATCAGATGCATGCTTGCAGGGGGGACCTTGCCCGAGGCCAGGTAGCTTGCGTAGCTGCTGTAGCCCAAGGGATAGGCGGTGTTGGTGGTCCCTAGGCCGGAGTAAGGGCTTCCTGTCCCCCTTTGCAGTGTCGAATCCTTCACGCTTCGCTCGAAGGAGAGCGTCAGGCCGTTTGACCAGCGTCTGGAGCCTACCCATCCGTCGGTGAATGAGACCGAGATGTTCTGGGTGTCGGGGCTGAGGGTGGTGGATATGGAAAGGTCACGTCCGGTTCCTGCAAGGTTCTTGTCGGACCACTGCAGAAAGCCGCTGACAGGGAAGCCGTCGACGTTCCCCCCGAAGGTGGCGCCGAACTGGATATCCATCTGATTCCCCTCGACTACGGTAAAGACCGGGATGACCGTGCCCTCCTCGGTGCCGTTGAGGATGTCAAACTGGACATCGGTGACGATCAGGGTGTTGTATATGTTCTGGGCACTCTTTATCAGCTGTTCCTTGCTGAAGATATCGCCCACTCCAAAGGTGAGCTCGCGCAGGAATACATAGTCCTTGGTCTTTGTCGTCCCTTCGAGACGGATGTCCTCGATGACGGCCTGCTGGTTCTCCTGGACCTTCAGGACAAAGGAGATGGTCCTGCTCTGTTCGTCGCGCACCTCCTCGGTGGACATGAGGTTGAAGATGTAGCCGTTGTTCCAGTAGAGGTCCGCTACATTCGCTATCTGGGCCTGTACGCGGTTCTGGTCCAGGACGGAACCGTTCTTCAGAGAGATGAGGTTTTGGAACTCCTGTGCGGTAAAGACGGTGTTCCCTTCGACGGTGATGCCCCCGAAGAACCACTGCACCCCCTCTTCGATGCTGTACGTGAGGCGCAGGCGGGTGAACTTGTCCCCTTCCTCGGTGATGTCGTCGGTGCGCACCTCGCTGATGGATGCCTCTATATAGCCGTTGCTTGCGTAGTAGGAGAGCAGTTTCTCCTTGTCTGCCGACACGGTGTTGGGATTGTAGTATCCGGAATTGAAATAGGTGATCGCCTTGCTCTCCAGCTGTTTCTTCAGGAGGTCTGAGGAGAACGCCTGGTTTCCTTCAAAGACAATCTCTCCGATACGCTTCTGGGCATTCTCGCTGATGGTATAGGTGATGCTCGCCTTGTTGGAAGCCTCATCGACGGTGTAGGTGCTCTCCACCTGTGCATCGGCAAACCCCTTTTTCTGATAGAGGGTTCGGATGGCATCGCCAGAGAGGTCTATCGCCTGTTCCTGGAGAAAGGAGCCGCTCTTGGCTGAGATGGCATCGGTTATGTCCTTGTTCTTTATGCTGTCATTGCCGACGAGGATCACCGTATCCACATAGGGAAGCTCAAAGAAGCTCATCTCAATGACCAGGGCGTTGTTCTCCTCCCCTCCCCTCTGGGCCTCTGCCAGAAAATAGAGGAAGGTGTCCATGGCGTAGAGCTTGCCCTGCAACTCGTTGAACAGTTCGTCAGTAAAGGTCTTCCCGATGAAAGGGTACTGGATGTCGGCCACCTTGTTCTTGTCGACATTCTGCAGCCCAATGTTGGTAAAGGAAACTATCTTCTTTCCTGCATACCAAGCAGCATCATCCGCCGCACCTAGGGTGGCTAGCGCCACTACCAATACCATCATGATACAAAAAACCCGGCCTATCTTCAAATTGTGCATGCTGACTCCTATCAAACTGTTCAACGCAAAACTATTCGCTTGGTTACACTGAATCCAATGGTATCGAAAATATTGTATAGCGACAACTCATTCGGTTGGGTGAAAAATGAGAATGTTCCCAATGGATTGTTCCATTCCATAGAGAGTTCCAGGTCGATTGCAAGGTCTGGGGCTACAAACGAGCGTTTGATCTTGGACCTGTCGGTGGCGCTGAGGTGTATCAGCGCCTGTAGGAAATAATTCTTTCCGATGTATTTCCCCATAAAGATGGTCGTGTTGTTCAGATACCTCGCCAGAGGGCTGAAGCCGGTGCTCAGGTTGCTGCCGGGCAGGGCATCAAAGAGGATGTTCTGCACGACGTTGCTGCGCAAGCTGAAGAGATCCAGGCCCAGGGATATGCGAATCGATTCGGTCAGGGCTGTGTTGTTGCCGGTGTTTATGTACCCGAGCTTGCCCGCCACATCGGTTGCCGCCGCAGCCAGGGAGACCACACTGAAGAGGTTTACCTGCCCATAGGCACCGCTTGGCAGGATGCTCTGGCCCATGATCTCCAAAATCTCATTGACATCCTTGCTCGGGATGCTTTCAAACTGCGGGTTGAGGTTGGTCAGGCTTGAGTCGCGCAGGACCATGAAGATGTCTACACGGTTGCCCCCCCGGTCGAAGTCGGTCAGTTTCGCCCTGAGGTTGATCCTGGGCTGTACCGTAGAGGACCCTGAAAGCGCATCGGTGTGCAAGGTGAGCGACCCCTCGGTTATGAAGAAGTTCTTCTGGAAATAGTAGATCTCCCCGCTTCTGAAGGCAAAAGAGCCGTCAAGGGATATCTCCTCGGTGGTATGGTCGAACAGGATATCTATCTTCTGGTTCTCGGTCAGTGTCGCCTTGATGAAGGGATTGATCATGTTGGGATAGAAGAAGGAGACATTCTTGCCTGTGGTGATCCTGAAGTCGGTGCTGGTAAGGCCGGTGGCCTCATACCAGGGGGGAAGGCCCTGCAGGCCCAGGCTCATGGTGGTGTTCTCCAGCAGGACATCCCCTGAGAGCCAGGTCTGGTAGCCGACTCCAAACAGGCTGAAGGTCCCCTCAGCATAGGTGAGCACCTCGGCATCGATGCCGGGAATGGGGATGTATACAAAGACCTGCCCCTCGGTGGGACGGGCGTTTATCTCATAGCTGGTAAGGCTGAGCCCGTCAAAATTGGCGCTCAGGTTGGCAACGCCGCGTATGGTGACCCCTGTCTCGCGGTTGGTGGAGAAGAAGGGGAAGGTGGGGGATGTGGCCCGCTGCCCGTCAAGGGTAACTGTGGCGCTGCGCACCGAAAGGATATCCTGGGGAAGCCAGAAAAGGTCCATGGATGCGGCGTCAAGGGAGAGCTGTCCATACGCATTGGGCTTTTCCAAGGTCCCTCCGATGATGAGCTCCCCGTGCGCTATGCCGTCTATGAATCCGAAGATGGGCTTTACAAAGAGCCTGTTCAGCAGCGTCAGGGGGAAGTGGATATCCCCAGCCTTGAGATAGAGAGCTTCAGGACGGATCCATCCGTCAAGACCGAGCCCGATGCCAAAATCCTTGTCCACGGTGGCCTTTAGGGCCCCGTCAGAGCTGTCGTAGCTGAAGGAGAGCAAGGGGCTTGTAAGGGAGATGGCCCCCTGCTTGTACGTGAGGCTGTACCATCCGTCTGCAATCCCCCCCTCGCCTAGCAGCAGGAGGTCGTCGATGGTGATGATCCCGCTCACCCCTTCTGCGGGCAGGGCCCGGATGACCTTTCCCAAATCAAAGAGGGATGCCGTCGGGGCAAACGGAACAGAGAGGTTCAGGGTGAAATGTGAGGTCTGCTCTGTATAGGGGATGGTCCTGATATGCTCGAATCTTCCTTGGGTGGTGAGCAACCCCTTATCGGCATCGAGGGCCAGTTCCATATCCTTGAATAGGAGGGTGCCCTGCTTGAAGAGGCCGTTTTCTATCTGCAGCTGGGTATCCGTTGCAGACAGGTCTGAGACAAAGGAGAAAAGGGGGCTCTCCAAGGAGAGCTTGCCGTCCATGCTGACCCTCTTCTTGAAATCCGTATGCCCGAATGCGGTAAGGTTGAGATCAACCCCTGCCAGGGGGGAGTAGAACCGTCCGAGTCCCACCTGGTTCAACTCGACCAGCGCCTCCACCCTGCTTGTACTGCCTGTCAGTGCCACGGCGATGCCGTGCTGCTCTTCCTGTCCGAGGGTGAAGGTAAAGCTGAACGGTGTCAGCCCGCCTGCCTGGAACGTCTTGAGCAGTTCGCCTCCCCTGTACTCCAAGGAGATGTCAAACCGGTCGGGCCCCTGGCTCAAGGTGAGGCTGGCTGTCTTCAGGGAGGAAGGGAATGCGAACAGGGAACCGCCAAGGTCATACCGCTCGCCATTGAACAGGAGGGAAGCGAGCTTGAACTCCCTTGCCTCAAGCCTCCAATCGCTGAGGGTGTTGAACTGCATGAGGAACTCCCCATCCAGAAAGGAGTTGCCGATGACGGAAGCCGCAGGCATACGCAGGTCCTGCACCACGAGGTTGGCACGGTAAGGTGGGGCAAGGTCGGCCTGCAGCTTGAGGTTATCCCCGCTGTCGAGCTCCACAAGCAAGGTGGGGGTCAAAAAGGTGAATGTGAGGGGATACTCTGTTCCATACACTGAGAGCTTTGCATCGCTGGTTAGTTTTTTCAGCCCTTGTTCCTGGGCTATGATCCCTTCAATGCCAAGGCTCGGGACCAGGGGGGTGCTCAGGGCATAGCGGTAGGTATTGGGGGGGAGCGGTGAGAAATTGGCTGAGATGAGCAGCGTCCCCTCTTCGGTGTCGAACAGCCGCAGTTCCCCCGAAGGGAGCCAGTTGTTGAGGTTTGTGGCGCCGCTGTATGCCAGGCGGAGGTCGGCTGTGGAGAGGCTCAGCGAATCGACGACAACCGAGTCCCCCTCTATCCCCGCAAGGATGGTGAACCCTGCATCGAGGCTTCTGTTTCCCAGTGAAAGGTCAAGCAGGACAAGGTCGCTTGCGAGCGTCCCGTCGAATCCCAGGATGGTTCCCGTCCCTTCGGTCGACTGGAAGGAGAGGTTTCCTGTAAGGCGTGTCGTATCGGAGTAGTATGGGGTTATGAACGGCGCATAGCGGACAAGAGCCGGCCTTGAGAGGGCAATGGGGAAATCCTGCATCCTCCCCTTGAGGGAGAAGGTCCCCTTTTCACCCTTGGGCAGGTCATACAGGGCGCTGATCAGCAGTTGGTTGGCAAAGGAAAGCCGCCCCTGGGCCTGCCCTCCCTCACGATTCTGCTGGTAGGCCAGGGCAGCGGCGAAGGGCTCATCGGTCAGCGATGAGGAGAGTGTTGGCAGCTCGAGGGATGCGGACAAGGAGCCAAAGGCATCGGAGAGCAGTAGTGACGCACTCAGAGGGGATGAAAGCTGTATGTCGGCCTTCTCAAATGCAACCGAAGCCTCAGAATCCATAAAGAGGGAGATATCCTGTATGCCATCCTTGCCAAGCAGGGCCGCTGAGGAGAGCTGCACACCCCCAAGGCCAATGAAAGCATCCCCTAGACGGGTCTTCATCTCTGAGATGGAGAGCCTTGCATAGAGCTGTCCGTCATCCTCAAGCTGTGCCGAACCTATGAGGGTATTGGATAGGAGGGGCGAATACCCCACCTTCTCAACGGTAAGGGGGGAGCCTGCTTTGGTGGCAAAGCTCAACAGCAGCGACGGTCCCTCCTGTTTCAGGCTGATCGTTGATGTGGGTGAGTAGAGGGTGAGGTCGGCAACCTTCAGGTCGAGGCGGTCATACGATGCCTCCAGTGCAATGAAGGAGAGATCCTCCAAGCTTAGGCGTGAGGAGAGCTTGGGCATTGTGGCTGTAAGGACAGGACCATCCATCCTGAGGTCGGCAAGGGAGAAGTCGATGGCAAGGCCCCCCTTTGCAATGTCCAGCGAAGGCAGGAGGGTGGCCATGACCAGCTGTTCGAACGCAACTGCGGTTCCTGCAAGATTGAGCGAGCCCGCCTCTGATTCGGCATTCACCACAAGGGTTGAATCGATATCCATGAGGATTCTGTCCAGGCGAACGCTCTGCCCACCTACATGAGCCTCACCGCTTTCGATGCTCCCTTTGAAGGACGCAAGGGCAAGGCCTGGCTCAAGGGAGAGTGCGAGAACTGAGTTCTGTATGGATGCTGAGTAGGAAGGGGCGGTGAAGGAGGCGTGCAGTGCATTGGTCTTCAGCTCAAGGGAGTTCTTTCCAACCCACTTGGTGAGAAAGGAGGGGCCGCCTTGGGAGGGTCCTCCTGCGAGGGCCTCTACCTGATCCATGGTGATATCCACTGAGGGCCGATCCAGGGTGAAGGTGAGCTTGTCAGCTTTCCCCATGAGCGAGAAGAGAAGCTGGGTAAGGCCTGTATCCAAGACCAGGGAGTCAGAGCTTACCAGGATGGTGTCATCAAGGGAGACGGAGAGTTCACGTGCTTCGACCTCCTTGAAGAAGGAGCGTGCGATGCCCGTTGTCCTGAAGGAGAGCTCTGATCCCCGGTCAAGGCTTGCCACAAGAGAGTCGGCAAAAGGTTGGGCTGGATTGATCACACTGAAAAACAGCATCCCATAGAGGCAGATGCCGGTGCAAGCCAGTACCACCAGGATGGAAACTGCTATATCTTTGAACGTAGTATGATATCTCACCTGTTAAAACCTTTCGCCCAGTATACCCTATTGTCCGGTCTTTGCCACCACTTATGGTCACTTCATATGGGGGTTGGGGGGAAAACTGATGTACGGCGGGGCATCTTTATAGTACCATGAGGGGGTGTAAGGAGAAGTGCAATGTCACCAATATTCCAGAATCTTGTAGTTTTTGAAGGGCTTGACGGGTCGGGGACGACCACACAGATGCAGTTGTTGGCTGAAAAGTGCGACAGGGAACTCAGGGCCTGCCGTGCCACGTTCGAACCGACGGACAAGCCCATAGGGCGTCTGGTACGCGCAGTGCTGAAGAAACAGATCGTAACTACCCCCCTCGCCCTGGCAATGCTCTATGCGGCTGACCGTGAGGATCACCTATATAACCCTATCTATGGAATGGTAAGTGAGATGGAAAAGGGCAAGCTGGTCATCTGCGACCGGTATATCTACTCATCGCTTGCCTATCAGGGGGTGGAGTGCCCCATCGAGAAGGTTCGGGAGCTGAACCAGTTCCCTGCCCCGAAGTATCTGTTTTTCATCGACACCCCGGTTGGGGAGTGCATCAGGCGCATAGAGGCGAGGGGCGGGGATACTGAACTCTTTGACCGCCATGAGTTTTTGGAGCAGGTCAAGTCCAACTATGAGCGGTTGTTCAGCGAACTGAGCGAGGAGGTCAGGTTCTACCGACTTGATGGAATGCAGAGCAAGGAGGCGATCGCAGCCGAGATCCAGAAGGTCATGTTCACTGAATGAACATCGCATCGCCGTAACTGAAGAAATGATACCGCTCATCGATGGCATGCTGGTAGGCGCTGTCGATGAGCGTTTTTCCTGCAAAGGTCGATACCAGGACCAAGAGCGTGGATTCGGGGGTGTGGAAGTTTGTCAGCAGATGGTCCACAACCTTCCACCTGTATCCTGGCTTGATGAAGAGGTTTGTCCTGTTCAAGCCAGGAACAACCTCCCCCTTTGCCTCGTCAAAGGCACTTTCCAGCGTCCTGACGCTTGTGGTGCCTGTGGCGACGATGGGACGGCCCTCTCGCTTTGCCTCGTTGATGAGGCGGGCATTCTCGTCGCTTATCTCAAAGCGCTCATAGTGCATGTGGTGGTCATCGAGGTCATCGGTGCGTACGGGCAGGAAGGTCCCCGGCCCCACATGAAGGGTGATCGGTACGATGGTGCACCCCTTGGCCCTGATGCCTTCCATGATCTCAGCGGTAAAGTGCAGCCCTGCAGTGGGTGCGGCAACGGAGCCCTCTTGCTCCGCATAGATGGTCTGGTAGCGCTTTTCATCCTGGAAGTCATCTTCGCGCCTGATGTAGGGAGGCAGGGGGACGTGGCCTAGCCGCTGGAAGAAAGCCTCGCCGATCTCCTCTTCGAATGCGACCCTTTTCGTACCGTCCTCGTTTTCCGAGACTATCCGGGCATGGAAGGGAAAGGGCTCTTCACCGAAGGTGTAGCGTTTGCCGACATGCTGTCTTTTTGCCTTGGTGACCATGGCGACCCAGCTCTTGTCCTGGTTCTCCTCCAAAAAGAGGAACTCCACAATGCCGCCAGTTTCGCTGGTGGCATACACCCGCGCCTTGCGCACCTTGCTGTTGTTTATCACCAGGAGGCTGCCGGAGGGAAGATGGCGGGCAAAATCACGCATCTCTGAGTCGATGAAAGTGCCTGTTGCCCTATCCACCACCATGAGGCGGTCAGAACCGCGCTTGTCAGCAGGGCTCTGGGCGATGAGATGCGGCGGTAGGTTAAAAGAGTATTCCTTGATCTTCATCCATGTTCCTTTTGCAGGGGAGGCCCAGCAGGTCGTAGGCTTTCTTGGTCGTCACCCTTCCGCGGGGTGTGCGCTTGAGATACCCTTTCTGAATAAGATAGGGTTCGTAAAAATCTTCAAGGGACTCTATGGCCTCACCCACCGAGATGGAGAGGGTCTCAGCCCCAACAGGTCCGCCGTCATAGAACTCGATGATGGTCCTCAGGATGTTCCTGTCCTGGGTCTCCAGGCCCCTGGAGTCGATGCCCAGCCTCTCAAGGCCGTGTTGTACAATTTCCATGGTGACCGTCCCATCGCCCATCACCGAGGCGAAGTCGCGTAGCCGCTTGAGCAGGCGGTTTGCTATCCTGGGGGTTCCCCTGCTGCATTTTGCAAGCTGGATGATCGCCTTGCCCTCGATGGGGATCTCCATGATCTGAGCTGACCGCTCGATGATCTGGGCCAGCTCCTTCTCGTCATAGAACTGGATGTGGGCAGTGATGCCAAAGCGGGAGGCGAGCGGGCTGGACACTGATCCTGCCTTGGTGGTGGCGCCGATAAGGGTAAAGCGCGGAAGCGGTATGCGCATGGTCCTTGCAGCGGGTCCCTGTCCTATGACCCAGTCTATCTCAAAGTCCTCCATGGCGATGTACAGCATCTCTTCCAGAGCAGGTTTGAGGCGGTGGATCTCGTCGATGAAGAAGACGGAGTTCTCCGTCACATTGGTGAGGATGCCCGCAAGGTCCTTGGGCTTGTCCAAGGCTGGGGCGCTGGTCATGCGGATCTCAGCTCCCATCTCATTGGCTATGATCGAGGCGAGGGTGGTCTTCCCAAGCCCCGGAGGCCCTATGAGAAAGGTGTGGTCGATGGGTTCCCCCCTCCCCCTTGCCGCCTGGACAAAGACTGCAAGGTTCTCCTTCAGCCGCTGTTGGCCCTGGAAGTCGCACAGCATCTTGGGCCTGAGGATGTTTTCCTGCTTGTCCGCCTCCTGCTGAAAGGTGGTGGATACTACCGAGCTGTGCTGCAGTGCATCAAGTTCACTCATATTGGTTTCCAAACTATCCATGCGTTACCCCAGTGCAATGATTGCACTTCGGAAAATGAACTCTTCCGTTTCGTGGTGGCTGAAGGTTGCAAACTTGGCTTGCTCCTCGGTCACCAGGCGCTCTACCACCTCTTCCACCCGCCTGCGATCATAGCCCATCTCCACCAGGGCATCGAGTATGTCCCCCCACTCCCTGAGGGCGGCCCTCTTGGAAGAGGATGGGGATGGGACCTTGTCATCTTCCAAAACCAGGACATTGCGCAGGGCCAGGATCATCTTCTGGCCGGTCTTCGGCCCCACACCAGGTATGGTGGAGAGCAGCTTCACATTACCACTGTCCAATGCTTCGGCCAAATGCTTCACGCTGATGCCCGAAAGGATCCGCAGGGCTTGTTTGGACCCTATGCCGGAGACTGTCTGCAGCTGCTTGAAGGCTTCGCGTTCGGCCTCGTCGATAAAGCCGAACAAGGTCATGCTGTCCTCCCTGTGGATGAGGGTGGCAAGCAGGCGGACACCCAGGCGGTCCTCACCGCCAAGCTGGCTCAGGCGGCTTGCTGTCTGGGCGGATACGTTGAGGGAGTACTCGATGTCATTGCACCGCAGGACTACCGCTGTTTCGGTGATGGAGACGATGTCTCCGATGATTGCATGGATCATGTGGTGTTCATCCTCGATTGTGTGCCATGGAATACCCCGTAGCAGAGCGCTGCTGCCAGGGCATCAGCGCTGTGGTCGGGTTTCGGCACTTGCTGAAGACCCAGCAGGAGACGAACCATCTCCTGGACCTGGGCCTTGTCCGCACCCCCGTAGCCGGTGACGGCACTTTTGATGGTCATTGGGCTGAAGAGCTTCACTTCTATCGACAGCAAGGAGAGTTGGTGCACAGCCGCTCCGATTACCTTTGCAACGTTGATGGCGGAACTGATGTTCTTGGTGAAGAATATGTCCTCCATGCTGCACACGTCAACCTTTTGGGATATGGCGATCTCCCCGATGGACTTGGCGATGAAGTGGATCCGATCATTGTCAGCCATGGCGGGCAAGGTGTTTATCACCCCAAAAGAAACAGGCCGGTTCAGTTGTCCGTTGGTCTGGACAACTCCCCAGCCTGTCTTGGCGTATCCCGGATCGATGCCTAGGATCAGCACGGCCTACTCTTCGCTGCCATCCTCAAAATCATCGGGAAGCTCCAGATTAGTGGAAACCTGCTGTACGTCGTCAAGTTCCTCGAGCTTGTCGATAATTTTGAGAACCTTTCGCGCCTTCTCTGCATCAAGGGAGACGTTCAGGTCAGCGACCTTCTCAATTTCGGCGCTCTCCTGTTCAAAACCTGCTTCCTGAAGGGCTTCCAGGACGTTTGCAAAGTCGTTTGGTGCGGTGGTCACCTCTATCATCTCTTCAGTTGAGGTGACGTCGTCAGCTCCGTTTTCCAAGGCCACTTCAAAGATCTGCTCTTCAGTATATTTAGATGCATCGTACGTGATGATGCCTTTGGTCTGGAACATGTATGAGACGCACCCGGTTGCACCGAGGGTTCCCCCGGATTTGGTAAGGGTGCTGCGGACATCGCTTGCTGTGCGGTTCTTGTTGTCGGTGAGGGTATCGATGATCAGAGCAACCCCGCCCGGGGCATACCCTTCATAGGTAAGCTCGTAGAATACAGAGCCCTCCATCTCGCCCGAGCCCTTCTTGATGGCCCGTTCGATATTGTCCTTAGGCATGTTTTCGGTTCGTGCCTTGAGCATGGCGGTACGCAGTCTGGCGTTTGATTCAGGGTCAGGACCTCCCATCTTGGCCGCAACTGAAATCTCTTTTATCAGCTTGGTGAATTTCTGGCCGCGCTTAGCGTCAGCAAGACCCTTCTTGTGTTTGATGGTAGCCCATTTACTATGGCCGGACATATTTTGAACCTCTTAAATGTGTAGAATACTTGCATTGCTGCAACCCATTTAGGGTATCACAGCGGTACATGCCGGTCAAGTAGTTACAAAACCGCCAAGGCGAAGCGCAGGACAATCTCATCGAGGACCATAAATCCAATTTCAGTCAATACAAAAATTTGCTCTGTAGATACAAACCAACTGAAATCCAGCGATTCTATGACTTGTGAAAAAAACTTGTCAAAAGAGAGGGAAAAACGCGATGCGAACAGGGCCTTGTCGATTCCCCTGTCGGTGCGCAGGGCCATCATCAGGAACTCTTCCAAATGTTCTGTGGGGGTGAGGATTTCGGCGCTGTACCCTGAGAAGGGGACCCCTTGGCTGTAGGCAAACAACCTCTGGATCTGGCTGACATGACGCAACGAGGTGCCGTCACGCAGGGCGGAGACGGCAGTGCATCCCAGCCCTATGTAAGGGTCAAGATTCCAGTAGGTCAGGTTGTGGTTGCAAAGATGGTCGCCACGGCTGAAGTTTGAAACCTCGTAGTGCCGGAAGCCCAAACCCTTGAGATGGTCCCACACCCCCCACAGGAACGCCTCCTGGCCATCTTCATCCAAAACAGGAAGAAGTCCGCTGGAGACCTTCTGTGAAAGATCGGTCCCCTCCTCCACCGTCAGGCAGTAGAGGCTTATGTGGGAAGGTGAAGCTAGGACCATAACCTCATCTATGTCGGCAATGGCCATGGCCAGGGTCTGTCCGGGAAGGCAGAGCATCAGGTCAAAGGAGAGCTCTGTGCCATATGCCTCCTTTGCCTCTTTGGCTAGGGCGATCGCCCTGAGGTTGTCCGATCGGCGGGCATTGCGCCCCAAGGTGGTGAGCACCCCATCATCCATGCTCTGGATGCCCATGCTGACGCGAGTGACAAGCCTATCAGCAAACAAGGGGAACAACGACCGGCCAAAGGTCTCGGGGTTCATCTCGATGGTACACTCGGCAGCTGTTCCCTTGCTTTGTGCCAGGGTGAGCATGCTCTCCAGTTGGGCATAGGTGAGGCACCCTGGGTTGCCCCCACCTATGAAGATGGTGGAGAAAGGCCCATCAAGGGAAGAGACGGTCTCTTGTAGCTCCGTCTCAAGGCGTTCCATGTACCGCTGCCTGTAGGGCAGCCAGCTCGCCTCCTCTTCAGAGTAGAAGGCGCAGTAGGAACAGCAGGTCGTGCAGAAGGGGATATGGATATAGAGGGCAAGGGGATGGGACACGTTCGCACCAAAGCAGTGCTCCAATTCAGCAGAGGGCACTCGGGTTTGCACTACTTGTTCCCTAGGTAGCCTATGCTCCTGAAGGGCCAGAAGCGGAAGCGCACGCTGCCGTTGATCTTCTTCTGCAGCACAGGACCGAAGTACCGCCCGTCTCGGGAGTTGTCACGGTTGTCCCCTAGGGGCAGTATCCTGCCGGAGGGGATGAAGGTACCCCTCTGGTAGCGTGCACTGTCGCTGCGGTAGGAAAAGTTGCTCGGGTCGAACAGGCTCTTTGTCCTGGCCCTTGAGGCTTCAAACTGGTACATGTCGTCAGGGTAGTTGTCATCCAGCACTGATGCATAGGCAGAGGCGAGGTAGGATGGGGCACCTTGGGCAGGGACTGCGACCTCCTTGTAGCCAAAGAGCGAGCCCCATGCCTTGATGCCTGCATACAATGAGGGGGAGACCGTACGATGGGGCCCCTTTACAAGGTCCAGGTCGGTCCTGAAACTCTCCTCCGGAATAAAATCAGCTGATCCGGCCTTGCGTATCTGTACATTGCCATCCCTGAAGCGGACAACTTCACCGGGGAACCCGATGGCGCGCTTGACGTAGAGCCGCTCGGCTACCGAGCCGTCCTCATTCTTGTCGATGTTGACCAGCGAGAAGGTCCCCATGTAGAGGATCTGCGAAAGGACATCGAAGAAAGGGCCCTTTGAGTCATACTCGGGGTTGTAGAAGGTGATGATGTCATCACGCTGGACCTGGCGGTTCCTTGAAAGGACCTTGGGACCGCCTGGGTAGACCTCGATGCCGTAGATGGTCTTGCTTACAAAGACCCGGTCACCCACATTCATGGTAGAGACCATCGAAGGCGAGGGTATGAGGAAGAGCTGGAAGATGTACTGGTTTATCAATAGTACTGCAAAGACTGCGAAGACAAGGGCATCAGCCCACCCCTTAATCTCTCCGATGACGGTTCGTGGCTTCTTATTGGCCAGCTCATAGGCCTTCTCCGCCTTGCGCCGGGTCAATATCCGTACGGTCTTGTTTTCCAGAAAAGAGAGTATTTCATCCATACAAAGCAAACTATCACAATAGGTTCGAGTTGACAAGCAGAGCCTTGATAGATACCTTTAGGTATTATGAAAAGACACATTGAACTCCCCCAGGTCAAAGAGGTGCAGCTTCCTCACTTCCTGGGCATGAGACCGGGCATATATATCATTACTCTGCTGATAGTTGCAACCATTTTGCTCATTTTCCTGATAGGATTTCTGCCTGGAATCCTCAAGGGAGGGCGGTACGTCACCTTCACCAGCGCCCTTGCCCAGAGTGGGGTAACACTCGACGGAACCTACATCGGAGGGACTCCCTACCAGTTTTTTGTCCCCAGCGGGGAGCATGAGGTGACCTTTACCAAGGGCGGCATCCCCATAGGAACAACGAAACTCACCATAGACCACCCCCTGTTCCTGACCTGGCTGTTCCATAGGACAGCCAAGCTTGAGGCGGACATTGCACACCTGACAAGCCAAGAAAAGGCTGCCATCACCAGGTTCAACATCCAGGAGGTCATCGATACCAGCGCCATCACGGGCTTTGATGCGGTGCACCCCTACCCCCCTGTGTTCTTGAACCTGGTGGAAGACAATGCAGCGATGGCTTTGGATGAAAAGACCCAACTTGACAGCTTCGCCTTGGCTGCAACCTTCATAACCTCCAAGACGATGCTCAGCGATGCCCTTGAGGCAAAAGAAACTATCAAGAGCACATCAAAGCTTATCGACAAGACACTAGCAGTTGCCCAACAGCTGTTTGCCGACGGCACCACTGAGGAAATTGGGCTCCTTGCCCAGGAACATCCGGTGAAAGGCATACCCACTACCCTCAAGGCAGGCGATTTTGAACAGCCTGGCATTACCTACCCTGCCTCGTCCTTTGTCATGGGTACCACAGTCCCCCTGATCTTCGCCGAAACCAACAAGGCAGGCATCACAGCCGAGACAGAAGGCTTCACCATCGCAACCACACCGGTGAGCCAGTACCAGTGGGCGCTCTTCATCGAAGAGAATCCCCAGTGGAATAAAAACGAAATACAAAAACTGCAGCAGGACAACCTTGCCGATGAGTTCTACCTCAGCGGCATCCTTCCCTCGGTAGTCTTTGCCACAGGAAAGCCTGTGCACAACATCAGCTACAAGGCAGCCGAGGCTTTCTGCACCTGGCTGTCCGGGAAGACCGGCAAGAGCGTATTCATCCCCACCGAGCAGATGTGGACGCTCGCTGCCCTCCAGGCCAAGGACAAGGGGTATGCAAGGTCGCTGACCATAACCGATGGGGACCGAAACACACCCCTGGCCATGCTTGGAGGAGTCTGGGAGTTCACCCAAAGCCCCTACATCCCGCTGCAACGCGTTACAGACTACCCTGAGGTAGCCAACCTGTATCACCTTTTCGCCAATTCCTCAGATGTCATCGTCAAGGGAGGGAGCTACTTGAACACTCCCTCCTCCATTGACGTACATACGGTGGGAGCTGTCGATACTACTGCCTGCGGAGACCTCATAGGGTTTCGCATCGCCTGGAATGACTAGATGAAACAGAACAAGAACAAGATCAAATTCCTGCAGAAGAATAGAAAGGCCTACTTCAACTACGAAGTGATGGAGGACCTTGAGTGTGGCATAGCGCTGATGGGCACCGAGGTGAAGTCCATCAGGGAGGGTAAGTTCAGCTTCTCCGACAGCTACGTCACCGTAAGCAACAACGCCCTGACGCTGGTGGGACTGACCATACAGCCCTACACCCATGGCAACCTCAACAACCACGAACCGCTGCGAAACAGGCGCCTGCTTGCCCACAAGGCTGAGATCAAGAAGTTCAAGCGCAAGGTCGACGAGAGGGGCTTCACCCTCATCCCCACCTCCATCTACCTCAAGGGCAACCTGGTGAAGGTGCAGGTCTCCCTCTGTAGGGGCAAGCAACAGCACGACAAGCGTGCGGATGCCAAGGAGAAAGATATCAACCGTGATACGAGGCGGGAGCTGAAGCAGCTGCAGTACTAGAGGGATAACACCTTTCACGCGTGCAAGGGCATACCCATGATGAGTAGGAGATATGTTCGATGGATCCTTAGGGAGTGTATGCCATCAAACTACTATCTTTCCTACATGGTAAGGTAACGTGAGTTACGATAGTAACCAATTCAAGTATGGGTGATCCAGCATACAATGCTAGGCACGTAAAAAACTGCTGGCCACCCATAAAAACCTCAATACTCAATCATGTCTTCATGTGTGAATATTCCCATGGCATATTTCTATACATACCAAGCGATATCTGTACTTAGCTTGCAGGATATTGATAGGTATCTCTCTCACAACTCAGAAATCAGAACCAACATTGTGACTACCCATCTGCTAAAGACAGATGGGCTTCTTGCTTCCCAGAAGACTGCCTTGGAAGGTGAATGTAAGCATAGATGCAATTGAGCTTGGATACAGACCATATCCATATGTTGATATCATATGAGCCTCAAGTCAGCATTCAATGATTAATCGCAGACTGAAGACTCTGACAACCCATCGAGTTTGGAAGTATCATGAGACAGAAAAGGAAAAGCATGTTTGGAATGAACGTACTTTTTGGTCTGGGGGGTTACTTTGCTTGTTCT
>JAVERP010000001.1:0-289006 GCA_034007055.1 Sphaerochaeta sp. | reverse complement strand
CCTGGTCAAGAGCATCCATACCTTCAAGCTCGGGAGCAATGAGATCGTTGACGTTGTCAACCGCCTTCAAGACACCTTTGCCCATGAAGCGCTTCTTGTCGCCGTCACGAAGTTCTACAGCTTCGTGTACACCAGTGGATGCACCAGAGGGTACTGCTGCGCGACCCATGGAGCCATCCTCGAGAATAACGTCTACTTCAACGGTGGGGTTACCACGTGAGTCAAGGATTTCCCTGGCTTCGATAAATTCAATAATGCTCATGAATACACTCCTAATATGATATCTGCTTTACCCTAATAATATCGTATCTTTTAGCTGTAATGTCAAGGTAAGTGGAGCTTGCCCACACTAGCCAAATCCATGATTGCATAGTACAATCCGCACTATGGACAGTGAAAATCCCCGCTTGAAACTCCCTTTGCTTACAGAATTCCTCCTGGACAACATCATTTTCGCCATGGAGGACCAGAGTGACATATACTACCTGGACCTGCTCAAGGGGGAGGTGGTATCCGACCAGGACAGACTCATGCTCGACTGGGAAGATGAGCACGCTGATGAGCAGGACCGCTATATAGAGATCCCCGACTGGCAACCATCGGACGGCTTTCTGGTCATGGAGAAATTTGCAAACCAGGTACGAAACCCCCTGTACAAAGGAAAGCTGCAGGAAGCCTTGCAGGCAGGAAAAGGGGTGTTCCGACGGTTCAAGGATACAGTCGGCGAACTTCCTGCCTTGGAAAGGGAGTGGTTCGCCTTCAAGGATGAGCAGCTCAAGAGCGAAGTCTATACCTGGTACCGGGAACATGATGGGGCCTTACAGCTGCTTGAGCTCAACTTGGAGCCTGAGGAGCTTACCGACGACATCCTGCAGGAGGACTTCGTCATAGGCGGCAGTTCTGGTGCCATACCCCTGGACGAGTTGCAAGCGTTGCAGAACATCCTGATCGAAGAGATGCAACAGGGAAATGAAATGCAGAGCAGGGCCCTGCGCCTTTTGGAACCAAAGCTGCAGAGCATGGGGGGCCTCCAATTTGTCTATGCCCGGACAGGGCAAGGCGATATGGCGGGCTTCATCTCCTACAAGGAGCTGGAGAAGCACACCGCAGAGATAGTCTTCTTTGGCAACGCGATAGAGTATCGGGGCATGGGGCTGTTCCGGTTCCTGTTTGACCACTTCTGCCGCCAGACAGCCAGGAAAGGCTATACCACCATCATCGTCAGCTTGGCAGGGGAGGCTCTCTCCCTGGACAGGCTCTTCATCCCCTTAGGGGGGGTCACCATCTCCAAGCAGATGGCGCTGAACATCAGGGCATGGAACGAGAGCCACCCCTCAAGCGAAGCGGCCTTTCTGTAACCCCCCCTATAACAAGGGGTGCTAATGCGCTATCCTTATCCATGGGCATAATGCCCTTTCAAAGGATAAGGATAAGAGAGCTATGCGGGTAACAATCTGTGAAAATAAACGGGATTTGGGCTATCAGGCGGCAAAGCTTGGTATCGAGGCGATACAAGCTGCTATTGAGAAGCAAGGCAAGGCGACGGTGGTCCTCTCGACCGGAATAAGCCAGTACATCATGTATGAGCATCTGACCAAAGCCTCCATCCCCTGGGAAAAAGTCGAACTGTTCCATTTGGACGAGTATGTCGGCATCAAGGCAGGGCACAAGGCAAGCATCAGGAGCTACATCTCCACCCACTTCATCGACAAGGTGGGAAAGGTGGGGACCTTCCACGCCATACAAGGGGACAGCGAGGACCTCGAAGCTGAGGTACAAAGACTCAACACCCTGATAGCGGGCAAACGCATAGACCTGCTGTTGCTGGGCATCGGGGAGAACGGGCACATAGCGTTCAACGACCCTCCTGCAAACCTCATGACCAGACAACCATACATCCTAGTGGACCTCGATACGCGAAACCGCAAGCAACAGGTACGCGAGGGGTGGTTCTCCTCCTTCGAAGATGTCCCTGCGCAGGCGATCTCCATGTCTGTACACCAGATAATGAAGGCTAAGACCATTGTATGCGCAGTCCCCGACCAGAGAAAGGCCCGGTCAGTGGCCATGTGCATGTATGACCAGGTCTCCGTATTCGCCCCCTGTGCAATGCTCAGGGCCAAGGAGGACTGCACCCTGCTGCTGGACAGGTCGTCCTCCATGCTCATCATGGGAGACAGGCGGTAAGGAAATCGCATCGTTTGCTGAGGAAAAACAGAGCATGAGATATAGCTGGGGCTTGCAACTAATATATTAGTTTGTTAGAATAGGCTAAGAAACAAAAAATAAACCCTTGGAGGTTCCCTTTATGAACATGACATTACGTTGGTACGGCTCTAAATTTGATACGGTCACCCTCAAGCAGATCAGACAGATCCCCGGCGTGAAGGGCGTCATCACTATGCTCTACGACATCCCTGCAGGAGAAGTCTGGCCTTTGGACAGGATCCAGGCCCTGAAGGCCGAAGTCGAGGCTGCAGACCTCAAGATCCTCGGCATAGAGAGTGTAAACGTCCATGACGCCATCAAGATTGGCTCACCCGAGCGTGAGAAGTACATCGCCAACTACATCACCAGCTTGGAAAACCTAGGCAAGGCGGGCATCACCACCGTCTGTTACAACTTCATGCCTGTTTTCGACTGGACCCGCACCGACCTTGCCAAGATGCGCAGCGACGGTTCCACTGTCCTGGCCTATGACCAGAAGGTCGTGGATACCATCGATCCAGAAACCTTCTTCAACCAGACAAACGACAGCTCCGGCGGCTTTGCCATGCCAGGGTGGGAGCCCGAGCGCCTTGCCAAGGTAAAGGACCTCTTCGAAGCCTACAAGGATGTCACCGAAGAGAAGCTCTTTGACAACCTCATCTACTTCCTGAAGGCAATCCAGCCCACCTGTGAGGAGTACGGCATCAAGATGGCCATCCACCCCGATGAC
Organism: Sphaerochaeta sp.; assembly: GCA_034007055.1. Taxonomy (GTDB): domain Bacteria; phylum Spirochaetota; class Spirochaetia; order Sphaerochaetales; family Sphaerochaetaceae; genus Sphaerochaeta. The sequence goes on along the minus strand of JAVERP010000001.1, from coordinate 286,068 downwards.
CCCGCATGGCCTGTATTCAACCTGCCACGCATCATCACCAGCGAGGAGAAGATCCTCAAGGTCATGAAAGCAGTCGACGCCCCGTTCAACGGCCTGACCTTCTGTGCCGGATCCTTCGGCACCAACCCCGAGAACGACCTTCCCGGCATCATCAGGGCCCTTCCCGGCAGAATCCACTTTGCCCACGTAAGGAACCTGCACCACTTCGAGCCCGGTGTATTCGAAGAGGCGGCTCACCTCTCCAGCGACGGTTCCTTTGACCTCTATGAGATCGTGAAGGCACTGTATGAGACCGGCTTTGAAGGTCCTGTACGCCCCGACCACGGGCGCATGATCTGGGACGAGGTAGCAATGCCTGGCTATGGGTTGTATGACCGCGCACTAGGTGCTTCCTACATCCTTGGACTGCATGAGGCTATCGAGAAGAACGCTACAAGGAAATAACATGGCACATATCGTCCGAGTCACCGCATCGGAAGAGATCTATCAGACGCTACGATCTGAAATCCTTTCGCTGCGATTCAAACCAGGCGAGGAACTGAACCTGCAGCTGCTCAGTGAGCAGCTGCAGGTCAGCCGTTCCCCCGTCAGGGATGCTCTGATGAGGCTCAGTGGAGATAATCTTGTAGACATCTTCCCCCAAAAGGGGACCCGCGTCTCCCTCATCGACCTCAAGCAGGTCGAGGAGGAGAGGTTCCTGCGTAAAAGTCTCGAAGAGTCGGCAGTGCGCAAGGGCATCAATCTCTATACTGAATCTCACTTCTCTCTGATGGAGGAGAGCATACTCCTCCAGCAGAAAGCGATGGAAGAGGAGAATTTCGTCGACTTCCTCAGGGCGGACAACGCCTTCCACGCGGTCATCTTCTCCGCCATCAACATGGGCAGGATATGGAACCTCATCCAAAGCCAGGGGGGCAACCACCACAGGATCAGGCTCCTCTCCTTCTCTGAGAAGAATGTCCTGGGCAACATCATCGAACAACACCAAAGCATGGTGGGTGCACTTCGTTTCAAGGATCTCAAGGAGATGCTTGTCCTCGAGGACAAGCATTTGAGCAAACTCCTGCAGGAGACCGAGAGCATGGTTGTGCGCTATCCCCACTATTTCAAGAAAGAGGTCTCCACCCAACCCTTTTATATGCGAAACACCTACGCAAAGGAGCTATCATGAAACTAAGCACACAAGGCATACAACAGCGAGCAATCTGGGAAGAGAAGGGTTTTACCCTTCCCACCTTTGACCGGGAAGCTATGATCACCAAGACAAGAGAGAATCCCACCTGGATTCACTTCGGTGCAGGGAATATCTTCCGAGGCTTTCCAGCCGTCCTCCAGCAGACGCTGCTTGAAGAGAAGAAAACCGAGACAGGCATCATCGTCGGAGAGGGCTTCGACTACCAGATCATCGACGACATCTACGCAAAACATGACAACCTCACGCTCCTGGTGACCCTCAAAAGTGATGGAACCATCGAGAAGAAGGTCATAGGCTCTGTTGCAGAGGCCTACAAGTGTGACCCGCAGTTTGCCACAGAGTGGAACTTCTTCAAGGAAGCGTTCCGCAAGGCATCGCTGCAGATGGTGAGCTTCACCATCACCGAGAAAGGCTACTCCCTGAAGGGGGGCAACGGAGAGTTCTACCCTGCCATCGTTGCAGACCTTGCCAACGGACCCCTCAAGCCCTCCATGTTCCTCTCCAAGCTGACAGCCCTGGTCTACGAGCGCTTCCTCGCCGGAGGGGAGAAGCTCTCCCTGGTTAGCATGGACAACTGCTCCCACAATGGGGAGAAACTGCAGGAGGCGGTGCTGACCATTGCACTGGCCTGGGAAGAGAATGCCCTGGTGGAGAAGGGTTTTGCCGCCTACATTGAAAATTCGGTGGCCTTCCCCTGGTCCATGATCGACAAGATCACCCCACGCCCCGACGCTGATGTAGAGAAGATGCTTCAAAAGGATGGATTCGAGGATACCACCATGGTCATCACCGACAAGAACACCTACATGGCTCCCTTTGTCAATGCCGAAGAGTGCGAATACCTGGTCATCGAAGACTCCTTTCCCAACGGCAGACCACCCTTGGAAGATACCGGCGTCTTCTTCACCGACCGGGAAACGGTGAACAAGGTCGAGAGGATGAAGGTCACCACGTGCCTGAACCCCTTGCATACAGCATTGGCAATCTATGGATGCCTGCTTGACTACACACTCATCTCAGAGGAGATGAAGGACCCGCTGCTGAACAAGATGGTGCACACCATCGGGTACACCGAAGGGATGCCTGTGGTGGTCGACCCCAAGATCCTGGACCCCAAGCAGTTCATCAAGGAGGTGCTTGAGATGAGGTTCCCCAACCCGTTCATGCCCGACACCCCCCAGCGCATCGCCACCGACACCTCGCAAAAGCTGGCCATACGCTTTGGAGAGACGGTCAAAGCGTACATGGCAAGCGAAAGCCTCGATGTGGCTGACCTGAAGATCATCCCCCTGGTGTTCGCCGGATGGATCCGCTACCTGATGGGTTTTGATGACAACGGCAAACCCTTCACCCCCAGCCCGGATCCCCGCCTCGCTGAAATGACTGCCCATGTGAAGGGGATCAAGCTTGGGGACAAGGGTCCGTTTGCAGAAATCCTCAAGCCGATCCTGAGCGACGTTTCCATCTTTGGCTTCGACCTCTATGCAAACGGCATGGCCGCTCTGGTCGAATCCTACTTCGAGCAGCTGGTCGCATCTCCGGGTGCCATACGCAAGACACTCGAGAAGTATCTCAGCTAACGCCCTAGGGGGAATGCAATGAAGATGCATATGAAACGTTCTGTGGCAGAAGTTCTGTACATCCTATTGGGAACCTGCCTTGCAGGCTTCTCAATAGCAACATTCATCCTCCCGGCAAAGATAGCAAGTGGCGGCGTCAACGGCGTCGCCACCATCATCTTCCATTTGATGGGATGGGAACCCGGCCTTGTCATGCTCGCGATCTCCATCCCCCTTTTTGTGCTGGGCCTGTTTGTCTTCGGAAAACTCTACGGCCTCAAGAGCCTGGGGGGCACGATTCTGCTATCCTTCTGGGTAAGCCTGTTTGGCAGGCTTACCTCGTATGGAGGCTTCCTGCCCTACACCGACCGCATGGACACCCTGCTCTCCGCTGTCTTCGGAGGGGTCCTGCTCGGCAGCGGCATAGGAATAGTCATGCGCTCGGGGGCTAATACCGGAGGGACCGACATCATCGCCCAGATTGTGAGCCGCTTCACCCCTTTGGCTATGGGTACGGCCCTGTTCCTCACCGATGCCGTGGTCATAGTCGCAGGTGCATTGGTGTTCGGCTTTGAGCGAGCCCTCTTTGCAGTCATGACGCTCTACCTGTCAGGGCAGATGGTCAACTACGTGGTGATGAGCCTGGGGACCAAGTATGCCAAGACCGCCTACATTGTCAGTGAAAAGCATGAGGCCATCGGGGGACGCATCATAACCGAACTGCACCACGGCGGAACCCTGATCAACGGAACGGGAATTTTTACAGGCCAGAGCAGGCCCATGCTTATGGCAGTGGTGCCCAACCAGAAGATCAACACCCTGATGCAGATAGTGCATGAGGAGGATCCCAAGGCGTTCATGTTTGTCCACGAGACCTATCAGGCCCTCGGTGAGGGCTTTGTCCCCATGCAACGTATCCTAAGCTCACAGAAAAAAAAGCGGAGCAAGTAGGACAGTAAAAATACCTGACAAGCTGATAGCAATGCTGCTCATCGCCCCTTCCACTTCCCCTATCTCCAAAGCCTTGCTTGTCCCCAGCGCATGGCTGCACGAACCTATCCCGATTCCATGTGCCACCGGGTCCGAAATGAAGAACATCTTGGCAAGCAGCGGCGCCAGCAGGTTTCCCAGAGTCCCTGAGATCACCGTCGAAGCGACGGTAAGGGCGGGGATGCCTCCGAACTGTTCGGTGATGGCTATCGCTATGGGGGTGGTGACCGACTTGGACATCAGGGAGGCCAGCACCACCTGGTCGAGCCCGAGCAGGTTGCTTGTCCACCTGATGGAGAACAGCGAAGCCACCGAGCCGGCCAAAGTCCCAAGCAGGACAGGCAGGAGCGAACTCCTAAGCAGGGCTCTCTGGCGATAGATGGTGAGGGCAAGCACTGCCGTCACCGGAGCGAGGAAGAGCGTTATGACCGAAGATCCCTTCTCATACATATCCAAGGGAATATCAAAAAATACCAGGATAAGGACGATGAGGGTCATCGCTATGATCAAGGGGTTGGCCAGAGGGTGCCTGATCTTCCTTTGTACCCAAAGGCCTATCCAAAAGGCCAGGATGGAGAGCGTTATCCCGAACAAGGGGGTGTTGAGCACTTCAAGCATTGCGCCTTCTCCTCCACAGAGCCTGCATTCGGGTAACCAGCACCACAGTCCAGCTGCTTGCGGCAAAGCAGACCAACAAGGAGACCAGGTTCACCACCAGCAGCTGCCACCAGACACTTCTGATGAGTGCGGCATAGCGAAGGATGCCCACGCCAAAGGGGATGAAGAAAAAAGTCATGTTCTTGAGGAAGAAGTTCGCACTCTCCTCTATGGCCGACTCTTTCATCCAACGCGAAAGCAGCAGGAAGAGCATCAGCAACATGCTTACCACACTGCCGGGAAAGGCAAAGGGCAACACTGAGGAGATCAGGTCCCCCAGGATACAGACGCCAAACAAAAGGCCAAGCTGGATAAGTATCTTCATTGAGAGATACCATACCCTAACAGATGGGCCTCTGTGAAGAGGGAATCAGTTCCCCACATCCTGATTGCCAGCTATACTAGGCGCAATTGTAAGGAGAGCGACATATGGCAGCAAGCAGGAAGAAGAACAACACCCGGTTGAGCAGAAAGGTAGGAAAAGCAAAGAAGATGGGCAAGAGGGTGCTCATACTCGTGCTTGTACTCGTCGTCCTTTGGGTTGTCACCCTTGTATTTGCTCCGACCGAACTCCCTTCCCAAAGTGGCGGCACAGCCTACGTCCAGGACCTGGAGCTGCCGGCGAACCCTGAAGGCCGGCCCATAACGCGCCATACCGGCTTCTCCCTGCTCTATGACGAAGACCACGAGCAGCCGCTCTGGGTTGCATACCATCTGACGCAGGAAGAGCTGTACGGAACAGAGAAGCGAAAGGATAATTTCCGGTCGGACCCCACCATCGTGACAGAGTCCGCCACGCTCGCGGACTACAGGGGCAGCGGCTATGACCGCGGTCACTTGATCCCCGCAGCAGACCTCTCCTGGTCAGAAGAGGCGATGAGCGACTCCTTCTACATGAGCAACATGAGCCCTCAGGAGCCCCAGTTCAACAGGGGCATCTGGAGCACCCTCGAAGCGACGGTGCGCAACTTCGCCGATACCGAAGGTGAGGTGTACGTGGTCACAGGACCGATCCTCACCGACGGCCCCTACAAGACCATCGGTGATAGCCAGGTGACCGTTCCCAAGCACTACTACAAGGTGATCCTCGACTATGCCGAGCCTGACTTCAAGGCGATTGGATTCGTCCTGCCCAACGAGGGGTCAAGCGAGAGGGTTGAGCTTTTCGCCACTACCTTGCGGGAGGTTGAACAGCTGACCAACCTTGATTTCTTCCACCTGCTGCCGGATGCATTGGAAGAGAAGCTTGAAAGCTCCTACTCCCTCACCGACTGGCAGTTCGACACCTTCCAGGCAAGCTCCGAACAACGGCGAAGTTTTGAAAAGGGAGAGCGTGTCGCCCAACCAAAGGAACATCCCCTCTACTCCATGGCAAAGGGGACGTACACAACCATTGTTGTGATGGTGAAAAAACAGAGCCTGAATATTCTGGACCTCTTCCTGCCAAAGGACATGATAGAGCAGGTTGAGCTCTTCGTCAAATAAAGGAGAACTCACCAAACAGAAGGGCAAACGGAGAAGCCTTGCGGTAGAAGACTGCAGGGCTTCCCAGGGGGCACTCCACCAGGGAGGTCCCACCAGAAAACGCCTGCCCGGTAAACAGGTGCACCCAATCATCACAGGGAAGCTTGACCTCTCTGCTTGACGAGCCCTCCTTGAGTATCGGGGCGACCAGCAGGTCCCTGCCCAAGAGATACTGATCCTTGCAGGTATAGAAAGGCTCCTTGCCATAGTGCAGGAAGATCGGCCTGATGACAGGCTTCCCTTCCAGGGCATTCTCCCGTACACAATGCTGCAGGTATGGTTTCAGCCTGGCATGAATTGTGGCCATCCTTGCAAACAGAGCTATCGTCCCCTCGTCCCCATCGAACTGCCAGTTGTCCTTTGGCCGGTTCCCTTCATGGGTCCTCATCAGGGTTGTGAAGGTTGCGTGCTCGGCCCATCTGAGGAGCAGCTCCTTGGAGCGCTTCATCCCATAGAGGGTCGTGTACCCTCCGATATCACTGTGATGAAGGCCCATACCGCTCATCGCCAAACTCAGAGCACTGGTAAGTACTGATGGCAGACCATCATCCTCGGACCAGTCCACATTCTGGTCCCCTGCCCACATCATGGGGCAGGAGGCGAGGGAGCGTGCATTGCCTGCACGCATAAAGAACAGGATCTCGTCCGATTTGCCTGATTCGACCACTGCCCGCCTGTTCACCTCTGCCCAGATGCCAGGCCATGCGTTGTGCGCCAGCATACCTGAGGTTTTGTCATGGAGGACCACATCGGTAGGAAGATACTCCCCAAAGTCAGCCATCCAACCACCCAGGCCGAAATCGACCATCTCAGCCCTGATGACACCCACATACCACCTAATTGCCTCAGGATTGGTAAAATCCACTATCCCGGCATCGAACTCACCGAAATCCACCAGGTAGGGGGTTCCCTCTTTGTTGAGGGCAAGCAGCTTCTTCGCCTCTGCCTCCCTGTACAGATGGTGGCCTTCCAGGAGGTAGGGGTTGATGTATCCCAAAAACCGTATGCCCTCACGCTTCAGGAGCGCAATTTCCTTGTCAAGGTCGGGGTAGAGCGCCGGGTCCCACTGCCAGTTCCACCTGAGGCGCTTGCCAAAGGAGGTGTACCGCTCCCCTTGCCAGTCCTGTGCCCAGATTCCAGCAACAGGGACACCGCCTTGTTGCATCCGCCCAAGCTTGTCCAGGCAGGTTCTGGTCCCGCCCTGGATGCCCAGGATCATCCCGTCATAGACCCAGGAAGGGAGCTCGCCCTGTCTGCCCAATAAGGCGGAGATGTCCTGCACCACCTCAAGGAGTGAGGGCTTGGCGCTGATGGTTATGGCAGAGGGAACGTCCCAAAAAAGCAGCCGATGGGATGTGGGGCAGCTGAAGTCAAAATCGGCATAGCCATAGGTCTCGGCATGGAGGAAATAGCCGCAGCTGGAGACAAAGGTAGGCTGGGGATAGAAGGTGGTATGGTAGTCCCCCCCTGCCCTGTCCTCCCTATCGGCCCTTTGGGTGATGGCATTGGCCTTGTTCCTGCCCACACCCTGCTCCCCTGTCCATAGGGGGAAGTTCTTCCCCCGCAGGTCAAAATAGGAGAACTGCTCCCCGCACCCGTAGACATGCTCATCCGCCTGGGCAGAGAAGAACAGCTCAAGGCGGTTGTATCCTGCAGGAAGGGATGAGAACGTGATGACCAGCCTGCCATCATGCTCTGATAGCGAGCAGGTCATCTCTGCCTTCTGATGATAAAACTTCAGGGTATAGAGGACCCTGCCCTCTTTGAGGGACTGGGAGAGCTCATAGCTTTCCAGGCCCAGCTTCTGTTGCAGGTCATCCTCTATGAAATAGTTCCCCCGATACATGTCGATGGTCTCAGATCCCCTGTACAGCTGGATACAGGGAGAAGCGGGGGTGTGGTCAATGATGGTGAGTTTATTGTAGAGGACAAGAAGCCTGTCCTTGTGCATAGTACAACTGATCATCTAGCCTTTTACTCCTCCGGTGGTAAGTCCACCGATAATCTTGTCGTGCAGGAAGATATACGCTCCGATGCTGGGGATGATCGTGATGATCACCGCAGCATACATGCTGCTGTAGTCGGTGATGAACTGGCTGGAGAAAAACTTTATCCCCAGCTGGATGGTCCTGGATTCGATGCTGGAGGTCAGCAGCATCGCCATGACAAACTCATTCCAGGAGAAGATGAAGCAGAAGGTCGCCGCAGTCACCAGGCCCGATCGCGACAGGGGCAGGATAATCTTGGAAAACCGCTTGAAGAACCCACACCCGTCGATGATGGCCGCCTCCTCAAGCTCCTTGGGGATGCTCTTCATGAAAGCTGTCACCAAAAAGATGGAGACGGGGATGTTCACCGCCGAATAGACAAATATCAGGGCAAACAGGGTGTTGTACAGTCCGCTTCTCGTAATGAGGGAGAAATATGGGACCATGAAGGAGATCACCGGGACCAAGACCCCTGCTGTGAAGATGGTGTAGATGATGTCCCTGCCCTTGAAGTGCTCGCGCGAAAGGATGAAGGCTGCCATGCTGGTTATCAGGGTATTGAGCACCACAGCGCTTGCTGCAACCACAACCGAGTTGAGCAGCAGCCTGGGCAGGCTGGCCATGGCAAGGGCATTGGCATAGTTTGCCCACTGCATCTTTGCAGGCCATCCGAAGGGGGATACCTGCAGCTCGAGGTTTGTCCTGAGCGAACTGACAAGCAGCCACAACAGCGGTAGAAGGGCCAGGGCCAGCAGCGTTATCAGCAGGACCCATTTGAGTGTATTTGCGAAATACCACAGGGGAGTCTGTCTTTCTTTCATGTTCGGCCTCCTACTGTGCCATTTCGCTCATCGGATCAGATTTTCCGAAGATTTTTCTCAGCAAGGTAATGACTACTGTACCCAGGATGATGAGGAACACCCCTGCAGTGCTTGCCTCGCTATAGCGCAGGGCGTCCATCTTCAGATAGAGGTCGATGCCCATCGTTGTCGTTGCATATGCAGGCCCTCCCCCTGTCATCAGGAAGGTGGACTCAAAGTGGCGCATGCCGTATGCCATGGCGAGCGTCATCGTCGTGATCAGGGTACCGCGCAGCATGGGAAGCGTTATATGCAGCTCCTGCTGGAAGGTGCTTGCCCCATCTATCTTGGCCGCCTCATAGAGGGAGGCGGGTATGTTCATCGCTGAGGCGAGCAGGACGATCATGAAGTACCCTATGTAGATCACTGTCTGGAAGATCACGGCAAATAGGGCGGTGTCAGGGTTACCCAGCCAGTTTTTGGCCTCCATGCCGAACAACCGTCCCAATATGGCATTGAGAGGTCCGTTCACGTTGTAGATGGCAACCCATACCATGGCCAGCGCTACCGTGGAGATGACATTGGGAAGGTAGTAGACGGTGCGCAGAAAAGCCCAGCCTTTGGGCTTGCGCACCAGGATCATCGCAACAAGACAGGCAAGAGGGACCTGGATGAACCCTTGGCAGAGGGCCCAGATGAGGTTGTTGCCCAAGGCCTTTCGGAAGGTGGGGTCCAGTATGAGCTTCTTGTAGTTGGCAAGGCCGTTGAAGGCCATCCCCCCAATGCCTCGCCAGCTGGTGAAGCTGGTATAGACGGTGAAGACAAATGGGTAGATGAAAAAGAAAAAGAAGAAAAGGGTGACAGGTAGGAGAAACAGTATCCTTGCTGCCCAGATGCTCTTCTTCTGTAAGGGTAATGCCTGCATGGAGGACTCCTGATACAAGGGGGAATGATGAGAGGGTCACCACACGGATGTGATGACCCATACCAAAGCGCAGATTAGCGTTCGATCTTACGGTCTACAAGGGCGCAGAACTCTTCAGCGGTGATTCTGCCAAGGGCGAGGGCTCCGAGCTGTTGGCCGAACTCCAGGGTTACTTCAGCACCAAGGGCGGCTTCAAGGTCGAATGCGGTTGCCTTTGCACTGTTTGCCACTTCATAGAACTGCTTCTGCAGGGCCTTGGTCGGCAGGTAGTCAGTCTTGATGGCGAACATTGCCCCTGAGCTCTCTGCTATGCGGGAGATGCTCTTGGCACTGGTCAGGAACTTCAGGAATTCAACGGTAGCCTTTTCACGGGCGCTGTCCTTGCTGGATGCGGCACAGATATTCGCCTGCAGACGGCTGATCGCGAAATCAGTGGTCGAACCGGCTGGAGGAAGGCCAGCGATCTTGATCGAGTTGAAGAAAGGAGTGGCGGCGAGGTCTGCCCTACCTGCATACCAGGGGCCATTGGAGAATACAGCGGTCCTGCCTGCAAGGAAGTGTCCGCCACTACCACCGGCACCAAGGCCAACAGCGTCGCTGGTGGAGTATTCGGTGATGAATCTCTTCAGGAGTTTGGCAGCCTCAACAAAGGCAGGGTCTGTGAAGCTCTTTTCCCAGACATCGACGCCACCAAGGGAGACGGCAAGGTGTGAGAACCAGATCATGGAGGTCCATGCATTGGTATCCCCGGTCATCTGGCTGGAGGGTGCGATACCCGCCCTCTTGAGCTTGTCAAAGGCAGAGAACAACTCGGCCATGGTCTTGGGAACAGCGGTGATGCCAACGGTCTTGAAGGCGTCCATGTTGTACCAGAGGGGAAGGATGGCGGTCTCCATGGGAAGGGACTTGAGCTCTCCGCCAATGGTTGACTGGGCCAGCGATCCTGCATCAAAGGTGGCTTTCCACTGGGGGTCCATCACCTTGGCGAAGTCCAGCAGCAGCTTGGACTGGTAGAAGGCTTCGGTTGTAGGGTTGAGCTTGATGGTAAAGATATCCGCAGGAGCCTGGTTGGCTGCAAGGGAGGTACGTACCTTCTGCTCATATGCGTTGTAGTCGGGCTGTGGCTCGATGACAACCTTGATCTTTCCTGCATTGGCGGCATTGAACTCTGCAACCAGGGCTTCAACTGCAGGGGCCTTGCTGTCATTTCCCACCCAGATGCTTGCCCAGCGAAGTTCGATCTCTTTCTGAGGTCCTGTTTCAGCCTGGGACTGTGCAAACAATGAAAGGGTAAGCGACAGCATCACAAGCAACACCACAAGGATCTTTGATCTCTTTTTCATACGATTCTCCTTTTTTTATAGTAATTTCCTAACGAAAGCACTAACAACGATACACAAGAAAAGGCTTTGCCTACTGGATGACCTTCCACCCCTTGAGGCGGGCGACGATCTCCAAGGCCCTGATGTACGTCCCATATACCACCGACGAGTGGTGGGCAAGGCCGTTGTCCACCACCAGGTCCAGCACCTCCTTGACCGGACGGTCAAAGACGGCCTTCATGTAGGTACCCTTGAGCAGCTTCTCCATCGGTATGGCCTCGGCCCTCTGCAAGAACATGCGGTACCCTCCACGCGCTGAGTCTATGCGCAAGACTGAAAGGGGTCCGTTCTTCAAAACAAAATCAGCGGTGACGCCCTTGCCACCGGCAAAGTAGGTGTCCAGCGAGCGGTTGCATCTGCCGTCCCAGAGGTTGCAGGGAGCAACCCCACAGTGCCAGAACAGGGCAAAGTCCTGCTCGAAGTCCACCTGGGAGAAGTCAAAGAGGAAGGGCGTCTCCGCTCCAAGGGCTGCATGGGCTATCATGGAGAGGGCCCCATCGATATCACCTTCACAGGCGAGGATCATACCCTCAGACTGCAGCAGCGACATGGCGGCGCAAGGGGAGACGCCAAAGTCGCGGGCGAACTCTGGCCAGCACCTGATGGCAAGGGCTGATAGCTTATAATGGCTGTAGAAAGCGGTAAGTTTGGCAGAGAGGGAGGAGACCCTTTCGATCTGGTAGTCAGAGAGGGTTGCCACATCGAAGGTCTTCTTGACCTGCTCCATGCGAAGCGCAACATCCTCATCGGTGACCGGCCAGCTGTGCAGCTCGCTGAGCTCGTAGTGGTCGACCAACGCCCCTGTCTGTCCGAACAGCAGGTTGTCCTGCACCCCGACGTTGAAGAATCCGTCGGCACGGTAGCCCACGATGCCGATCTTGGCCGTTTTCATCGCCTTGATGACACGGATGGCATCGACCCAGTCCTGGTCTATATGGTCCTGTATGATGACAGTGTAGTTGTCCACCCCGCTCTTGTAGAGGTTCGATGCATTGAGGTTCACCCCGCACACCGAGTTGAGCCTGATCTTCCCCCCGTTGTAGGGAAGCTCGGGAAGACCCCAAAGAAGAATCGGGGCCTTCACTGCATTCTGCAGCTGCAGGACAAGGTGTCCGAGGTGGAAGGTCCCTGATATGCAGACAACTCCATCGACATTGGAACAGGCAAGACGTTCGGAGGCGGCAAGACCGTCCTCCTGGCTGATGACCAGTTCCTCAATGATGATACAGTGTACATTCTCCAGTTGTGCAAGGTCTTCACGGATCTTGGCATACAGGTCGGCAGCCGCCATATAGTCATAGGTGGTCCTGGCAAGGCAGATGACTCCCAGGGTAATGGTTTTTTTCACGAAATGCTCCTCATATCTTTGGAAAGGTAGCGACCATTCTCAGATGCAGTTATTTACTTTCCATAAGTAAGTAAATACCAGATTATGCATTCCGTCAATGAAAAAATGAAAAACTTATCCTTTTTCTAGTGGAAATACTCTTGCAAAACCAGATCCGATGCACCCTTCTGGGTCATCAGCGGGTCATAATCAGTTGCAAAGATGAGAGGAGGATCGCTTTCAAAGGCATCAGGTTCGACTATCTGACGCTTCACCTCCGAGGCAAGTGTCTCTGCCACCAAGGTAGAGCAGCAGACAAACAAGAAGGACTGGGGGGCCAAGAGCCGCTTGATGATTCTCATGGCAATGACCAGGTAGCCTGCAGCACGCTCGATGGTGCGCAGGGCATAGGGGTCCTTTTCCCTAAGCTTTGCATCGAGGCCTTCAAACAGGGCAAGGCGCCGCTCAACAGAGTTGGGGTCAAGGTCCTGCAAAAATGCCTGCAGGCATCCACGAGTGCCGCAACTGCACCTTGGCCCGTCAAAGTTGATGGGGATATGTCCGGTCTCTATGGTCATCGACCTGCTGTTTGCATAGATGGCGTTGTCATGAACAAATGCACCATTTACCCCGGTACGCAAGAGGAAGGTAAACATCGAATTGTTGTGTTGATAGCCAACATGACGGTATTCGCTGAAAGCAAGGGCTGAGCAGTTGTTATGTATCATGACAGGGATGCCCAATTGTCCTTCCAGCACCTCCACCAGGGGAATATCCTTCATCCCCACAATACGAGGGTAGTAGGCTACGCGCTTGTGCTCAAGGTCCACCTGCCCGGGGGCGGCAACACCCAAGCCCAGTATCTTCTGTTTGTCCAGGTTCAACTGCCTGATGATATCACTTACCTGGGAGACAATGAGGGAAAGAACTTCATCGGCACAAATCTCTTCGGGAAGCGGATGCATTCCCGAGTAGATCCTGTCCCCGATGAAATTGAAGACCCCTATGGAGAGATACGCTGTCCAGAACTCCAGACCGATGGAGTAGTGCGCATCCCTACAGACAACGTAGTTGACAGGCCTGCGGCCTTTTTTCGCTACACCACCCTCTTCAAACTCAGTTTCAGTAGCCTCGATGAGGCCCTCTTCCTCCAGAGCCGAGAAGATGCGGAATATGGTAGGAGCCTTCAAGCCGGTCTCCTGCACAAGAGCAGATTGTGAGATACCTTCCCGTTGGGTTGCATGAATAATGGAGAGGACCATCTTCTGGTTATGAACGCGGAGATCTGAAGCCCTCATGGGATTTGCCTGCATTTCATTGCTCCTTTTTTGCAAGTCTACCCCCTTCCCATAAAAAAATCCACAAGAAGTGCCTTTACAACAGGTCTAATATAGAATATATTTACTTTCACTAAGTAACTAAAGAAAGGACATGCCATGGATACCCCCACATCATTTGCCAGGACTACCTCTTTTGCCAAGGAAATCCGCAAGAAAACACTCTACTCCATCGGAAAGCTTGGAGTAGGCCATATAGGAGGGGCCCTCTCAATCGTGGAGCTCCTGGCCCTCCTGTATGATCAGGAAATGAAGATCGAAGCGAACAACCCCCTGTGGGAAGAGCGGGACATGCTGGTCCTCTCCAAAGGACATGCGGGTCCTGCCCTCTATGCAACCCTGGCATTGAAGGGCTTCTTCCCTCTCTCGGAGCTGGATACCCTCAACCAGGGGGGAACAAACCTTCCCAGTCACTGCGACCGTACCAAGACAAAGGGCATCGACATGAGCACAGGCTCGCTGGGACAAGGGTTGTCCGCCGCCTGCGGCCTCGCCCTCGCCCACAAGGTGGACAAGAAGGATAACCGCATCTTTGCCATCATAGGGGACGGGGAGTCCCAGGAGGGACAGAACTGGGAAGCCGCCATGTTCGCTTCCCACTACAAGCTGGACAACCTCACCGCCTTCACCGACTACAACAAGATGCAGATCGACGGCACCACTGACCAGATCATGGGTCTTGGGGACATCGAGGGAAAATGGAAAACCTTTGGTTGGTTTACACAGCGCGTCGATGGACATGACCTTGAGGCGATGCATCACGCTATAGCAGTTGCAAAGGAACAAAAAGGTCAACCTTCGATGATCATCCTGGATACCATCAAGGGCAAGGGTGCCGCCTTCTGTGAAGGGGTGGTCACCAATCACAACATGGCTTTTGACATGGCTACGGCGAACGAAGCCATCGCCCAATTGGGTTGAGGAGTACATACACTATGGGAACTAAAGAAATGCGTGCAGTATACTGCGATACCCTCATTGATCTGGCCAAAGCTGATGATCGCATCATGGTCGTCGAAGCCGACCTCATGCGGGCTTCAGGAACTATGGGCTTCCAGGATGTCTATCCAGAACGGGCAATAGATGTTGGAGTTGCCGAAGCTAATATGATAGGAGTTAGTTCCGGTCTCAGTGCAGCGGGAAAGATTCCCTTTGCTGCGACCTTCGGATGCTTTGCCTCCCGCCGCGTCTATGACCAGTTCTTCATATCGGCCAACTATGCCCACCTGAATGTGAAGCTGACTGGTACTGACCCCGGAATCTCAGCTGCCTTCAACGGCGGAACCCACATGCCTTTTGAAGATATCGGTCTGATGAAGCTCATCCCTAACCTAGTCATCTTCGAGCCTAGTGACCCTATCTCCCTAGAATCGCTACTAAGGCAGAGTGCGGCACACAAAGGTTGCACCTACATGCGCCTGCACCGAAAAACCATCGAGCCCATCTATTCCAAAGACGAGATATTCACCCTGGGAAAAGGCAAGGTTATCAAGGATGGAGATGATGTGACCATCATCGCCATCGGGGCAATCCTGGTCCCTGAGGCCATCAAAGCAGCCAAGCTATTGGGTGAACAAGGAATTTCAGCTGCTGTCATCGACATGCACACCGTCAAGCCCTTGGATGAGGCCCTGGTCTTGGAGTATGCCAAGAAGACGGGAGCCATCGTGACAGCTGAGAACCATCAGGTAAGCGGAGGACTTGGAGCATCTGTAGCCTGTTTCCTTGCAAAGGAGCATCCAACTAAGATGGCCATGGTAGGCATCCAGGATGAGTTCGGCCAAGTCGGGACTCAGGATTGGCTACAGCAGCACTACAAGCTGACCTCCGATGAGATCGTCACACAAGTACATGCACTAAGGAGCAAATCATGAAAATAGCAATTGCATCAGACCTTTCAGGCTTCCCCCTCAAGGTTGAGATAGCCAAGCACCTCAAGGAAGCCGGGTATGAACTGCTCGACTTCGGTATTGAATCTGCCGAAAAACCCCAGCCCTACTTCATTCAGGCACCGAAGGTCGCCAAGGCCCTCCAAAACGGAGAAGCGGAGAAAGGCATCCTCATCTGCGGAACCGGCCAGGGTATGGCCATCGTCGCCAACAAACACAAGGGCATTTATGCCTGTGTTGTTGATAGCATCTTCTCTGCAGAGCGTTCCAAGATCGTCAACAACGCCAACGTCATCACCCTCGGGGGATGGATAACCGCACCCTTTCTAGGCGTTCAGATAGTCGATGCCTGGCTTGCAATGGAGTTTACCCAGAAGATGGAGGCTAAGAAGGAATTCCTCACCAATGCTTTCAATCAGGTACAGGAATTGGAAAAGGAGACTTTCAAATGATCAGCAGCATGCTCTCGAGTGTCCATATTCTCCAATTTGAGAATCTTTCAGGTAAGGACCTCTTTCAAGCTCTCTCGTTTGCCAGCGGCAAGCGAGAAGGCTTGCGCGTAGCGGTCATTTTTGACAATGCCCCCATACCTACACGGAAGAGTCTGCTCGTTGAACTTGAGCACTACTGTACGCTCTTGAGGTTTGACCACGTGGAGCCAAACCCCAAGAGCTCTGATATCCAGAGTATGTTTGATGATCCCCGCTTTAAGGAGGCTGACCTCGTCCTAGGAATAGGAGGAGGAAGCGTCCTTGATTCAGCTAAGGCCCTGGCCATGCTTGCCAGTAACGGGGGCTCCCTTGACGAATATCTGGGCAATACCCCCAAGCTCAAGATTGAGAAGAAAAATCTTCCTTTGATCCTTATACCCACTACTGCCGGCACAGGATCGGAAGTGACCAAGGTGGGGGTCTACAGTGACATTACCGGCAGAAAGCATACTCTGGGATCCCCCCTGATGAGTGCCCATACCGCTTTGCTGGTCGGATCCTTCCTGGACTCCATCCCACCAGCCTTGTGTGCGGCAACCGGCCTTGATGCCCTCGACCATGCCCTTGAGTCGATCTGGAACAAGAACGCCACAGCCATCACCAGAAGTGCTGCAGAGGATGCCGCTGTTGCCGTACTAACGCACCTACCCCCCCTTTATCGCGCAATCGTCCAAAAGGGAGAGGACCGAAGGCCCTTGCAAAAGGAGATGCTGGTTGCCTCCGCCATGGCCGGCATCGCCTTCAACATGACCGGCACCGCTTCAGGCCATGCGATCTCCTTCATCCTCAGCGAGGAGTGGCATGTACCCCACGGGGCCGCTTGCGCGTTCACTCTGCTTGAGATCTTCGACTGGGCGGTAAAGGACCAAGAAAACAGGACCTCCTTGGCCAGGATAGCAAAGCACTTCCACCCGGACACAGAAGAGGAAGGCGAACTTGTAACCCTGTTGAGGGAGCAGATAGCATCGCTGATGACGGAGATGAAGGTCCCCCACACCTTCAAAGACCTTGGGGTAGACCTAGAGCAGAAAGATATAGAATCCCTGTTTGCCCGATCCTTCAGTGACCCGAAGATGCACAACCAATTACCCCCTATGCATGAAAAGGACCTGTACGCCCTGTTGAGCACCAAACTATGATGCCCATCCTCCTTTCAGGACTGGTTGTCTTTATCACCCACACTCTGGAAGCGGTCACCGGCTTCGGCTGTGCTGTGTTGGCCATGCCCTTCGTCACGGCTCTCCTGGGCCTACGGATCGGGGTTATGGTAATCACCGTCTTAGCGTGGATTCTTGCCCTGTATTTTGCTGTGGTGAAGTTCAGGGAGATAGACTGGAAGCAGTACTCTATCATCACGGGCTTCATGCTGGCAGGCCTTCCCATAGGGATGTACCTATTCAGAAAGATCGACAGTTCAAGCCTGAAGATGGTCCTTGCCATCTTTATCCTAGCCGTCTCTGCCTACCAGCTCTATCGTCTGGGGATGAACAGGGCGACCAAGGCGCCGCTCAAGGCAAAGGGTGCCCTGCCCTACTATCTTTTTCTCATAGCCGGAGGCATCATCCATGGGCTCTTCTCCTCCGGAGGACCTCTGGTGGTGCTCTATGCCTCAAGGCAACTGCGGGACAAGGGAAGGTTTCGTGCAACTCTTTGCTTGCTTTGGACCACATTGAACACTATAATCATTGCAACCTACCTCATTGAAGGTTCCTTCACTGCACCTATAGTACAGACGACAGCCTCTCTGGTCCCCTTTGTGCTCGCAGGAATAGTTGTGGGTGAGAAAATCCATGACAAGGTGGATGAACGAACCTTCAGTATGACGGTATTTGGTATGCTGTTTTTGACAGCCATCTTCATGCTTATCTTTTAGGGAGTACGTATGCGCGATATCAACTACAGGGTCCCCTCTGACCTGATAGCAAAGAACAGCACGGCCATGATTCTTTCTGTGCAGTCATCCAGATTTACACAGTACGGCACTGTCCTGGAAGGCCTGGATGTCCAGGCCCTTCTGGACAAGGCGGCAGAGGCAACACCCATTCCCGATACGGGAACCATGTATGTCGCTTCCGACAAGGACCTTGAGGAGATCGAAGGCATAGGGGTCCTTGCCCCCTATTTTGATGGCCAGCCCATACAGGTTGGATACTGCAATGGCCGCAACCAGAGCATGAACGGCCTGGAGTACCATAAGAGTCCTGAAGTCATCATGGCGGTTACCGATTGCGTGCTCTTCCTCTGTCCTTTCGACCACCTCCATGAGTATGAAAAGGTAAGGAGCGTCGATGCAGAGCTCTTTTACCTACCCAAGGGCGCTGTAGTCCTGATCAAGCCGCACGTCATGCATCTTGCCCCTTGCATGGTAGAGCCCGAAGGGTTCCAGGCGATCATAGTGCTGCCCAAGGGAACCAACGAAGCGCTGGACCAGGAAGAGCAGGAGAAACGTGACAGTTCACAGGAGAAGGAGGACCGCCTCCTCTTCAAGAAGAACAAGTGGATGCTCACCCACCCGGAGAGAGAACAGCTGGTCAGCCAGAATGTGCATGTGGGACTGGTGGGTGAGAATAGGGTGGTTAACCCTCTCTGATCGTGCTCAAGATACGTATTCGTAACCAAAAAAAATAACTAACAAACACCATAACAAAGAGAGACCTCGGGGCCTCTCTTTGTACTAACCTAGAGCCCAATTTCAAGTTTCCAAGAAATTCTCGACTTTTTGATACGGATAGAGAAATAGGAGACAGCGTTGTATGGAGATTTCCATATACAACGCTGTCGATACAAACAAACTACTAGCTTATGGCTCTATAGTCGAAAGCTATATTTATAGTGAGGGCTCGAGAATCGTAGCGCTATCAAGCGTTACTGCGCTCTGAGACAGCAACCTGCCATTCACAGAGACTCCGGTTTCTACAACGATAAGGGTTTTACACAACACAATATCCTCAAAATGTGAAGTTGACCCCAAGACCACACTACCGGCAACCTGCCATAGTATATTACTTGCCAATGCTTCAGCAGCATAGAGATTCCCAGTTACTTGACCCGAGGTAGCATTTTATCCCACAAGAGTCTCTGAGAATCTGGTCGAATATGTTTATGCTTAGGATGAGTCTGCTAGATCTATATCCTTCTGCATTAAGTAAGGATAAAGAGCTTACATTGATTTCTTATCAGTTAACATAGAACAAGATACCAAAAGCTGCCCCAAAATCAGGCTCTATCGAAGAAGCAGAA
This sequence comes from Sphaerochaeta sp., assembly GCA_034007055.1. Classification (GTDB taxonomy): domain Bacteria; phylum Spirochaetota; class Spirochaetia; order Sphaerochaetales; family Sphaerochaetaceae; genus Sphaerochaeta. The sequence continues at coordinate 266,764 of JAVERP010000001.1, read as the reverse complement.
GATATTCTTATGCCAGGAGCTAGCTTCAGAAACATTTCAATCGGTGCGTTCATGAAGTAATAGGATGGAGCTAAGCCCGAAACCTAAACCATCCACCCTGTCATACCTTGCCGCTGACAGGGAAAACAGGCTAGAAACAATAAGAATAACTACCAATAAAGTCTTTTTCATTATTATACCAGGAATTTTTAATGTTTTTCAAATAGACGACGTTGAAGGAAAATCCAATCAACGTCGCCAAGACAAATATACTCTAACGCTCTTATATCTTTGCGTTCTTGAGTCTTATAAAGCGGGCTTTGTAACCGTAGCCTGGTCTAGCGCAATCGAAGTTTGGGCCAACAACCTTCCATTCATCGAAGCATTGGTTTGCATATCAATATTAGTTTTACACAACACAACACCCTCAAAGTGAGAAGTCGATCCCAAGGTCACGGTCCCTGCAACCTGCCAGACGATATTCTTTGCCAATGCTCCACCTGAAAGAGTTACACTCTTAGCAGCCGCTAGGGTAAGATCTCCATCAATCTGGAAAATCCATGTATCGGTTGCTGAACCACTGATGATAAGATTTGATCCACTGATATTCACTGAACTTGTCCATTTGTAGAGACCAGAGGTGAGGGTCTGCCCACCGATTGCTCCAGATAGGAAATTCAATTTATCAGGAAGTGTTCTACCGGCCGCAAAGGTATATGCTGTCTGCATGTCTGCTATCGCTGTAGTCAAGATTGACGGTGTAGGCGAAGTCATAGTAGCAGCATAGAGTTTTCCTCCCCCTACTACCTGGGTAGAGGTCGCGTATGTTCCAGCAAGGGTCAGACCGAATCCCGTCAAATACGATGTGGCAGCGGGGCTCAATCCTACATCGCCTGTGATAACAGAATTTGGGACTGTAGATACTCCGGTTTTTGATAAGATTACATAATTGGCTGCACTTCCCAGATCAATGGCTCCAGTACCTTCACCTGTAGAGGTAATCCCTGCTTCACATCCGATTAAAGCGACTGCAATTAGAATAATGGCAAATATAGATAATACATTTCTTGTCTGATTTTTTGTCTTTTTCATGAAATCCTCCGGATCTCTTGCATACGATGTACAAAGTAAGTCTTCATACGATTAGATGTTTTCTGTAATTCCACTCGTAGGTTGGATATATCCAAGCAAAGCTGTAGACATATACAACCTACTCTTTTATGGATTTACACTCATAAGCTCTAATGTGCGGGCTGCGTTACTGTGGCCTGATCGAGCGCAATCTGTGTCTGAGCCTGTAACCTTCCATTCATGGAAGAGCCGGTATCCATAATGATGTCAGTCAGACACAATACAATACCCTCAAAGTGAGAAGAAGTTCCCATGGTCACAGTACCAGCAACTTGCCAGACGATATTTTTTGCCTGAGCTCCACCGGAAAGGAGTACCTTAAGGGAGCCCTCTATCGTCAGATTCTGATCTATCTGGAAAATCCACGTGTCATTACTTCCACCACTGATGGTTACATCAGAGCCGATTATGGTCACATCAGTTGTCCATTTATACAGACCAGGAAGGAGAGTCTGACCTACCAGTGCTCCAACATGCACGTTAGTATGATCAGGAGTTATCCGACCAGCCGCATCAGAATATGCTAATATCATATCCTCCACCGCTGTGGTCAGGTTCGTATTAGTGGGGGATGCCATATCAGCTGCGTACAGGAACCCAGTTACCTGTGGGGAGGTCGCGTATCCGGTTGCATCGGTCTGTGAGAACCCTGTCATATAAGATTCAGCAGCAGGACTAATTCCCACATCACCTGTAATAACAGATGAAGGAACTGTTGAAATCGCAGATTTAGCTAGGATTACATACTTACCAGAGGTTCTCAACAAGACTGGCGTAGGACCTATTCCTGCAGGCTTTGTGGTGAAACTCCAAACTTTATTCCCAGTCATCGCAACATTTTCAAGAGTTTTCACACCAGTTGTCAGAGTCGCGGAATATACTTGTGAATAAGTGAGAATTGTTGATGGTGAGAAAACAGCCTTCTTATTCGCTACGTCATATGTGACGCTTCCATTGATATCCACGCCACCCTTGCTTACAGTGAAAGTACTGTTTGTTAAGGATGCTGGATCCATGGCGACATTGAAGGTTGCAGTAATACTACCATCGACCTCAGCACTGATAGATCCATTGGCAGGAGAGGTCGAGTTCACTTCTGGGACAATGATCTCCGCCTCACACCCCACAAAAATCAGTGCAATTGCGATAATCGCTAATATAGCCAGAGAGCTTCTTACTTTTTTAGTTTGTTTCATTGAAATCCTCCGGACTTCTTACATTCATGATTGCACGAAGCACATCTTCGTACTGGGTAGATATTCTTACTTGGAGGGCGGCCATGAGCTTCACAAAATCCTTCTACAGGGATGCCAATTGCATAGGAAATGTATTCTGAAGAGAGCATACATGCACAATACACCTGTAATGGGGTGAGACGTATGAAAGAAAGAATTGTTCCTGATGGAAGAGTTGCCAACGGATTCTCTGCAAAGACCTTGCATTTGCAGGAAATAAGGTTGGTCATCTTTGTGTGGCGAGTAACGGCGTTCCCTAGCACGGGTCAGCGACTACAAGCTCTGGAAGGAGTCTGATTACTCAAAGACACCTTCTTGACTATAGTATCATCCAGAAAGGATGCACTGTAAATCATTAGATACCAATACTTATCATTTGAAACTAATATTTGTCAATAATCACTCTTAATTGTGTAATTCTATTGAATTTGATTAATATCTAACAATAATAAGCATTTTTAGCATACTAATAGAAGAAAAAGAGTTGATATTTCCCCTCTATTAGTTGATACTAGGGGCATGTCATCATTAAAAAGCCCAGTCCTAACCCTTCAAGAGTGTTCTGAATATCTAAAGATCGCGGAATCAACGATCTATGTTCTTGCGCGCAGCGGAAGGATCCCTTGCCAAAAAGTAGGCAGGAACTGGCGTTTCAACAAAGATGCTCTGGATAGGTGGTTGGCCGGTGAGATATCACTGCCCGGGTCCAATGCTTAAGGAACAGGGCAAAACTAGTCCTGCTTCTTACGTTCAAACACTTGCCGCGTACGATACCAAGAAGATTTTTGATAGGATACAAGTAGATGGTCACCCTCTCTGATTCCATTAGATTCCCCCATGTGAATTCTCTCAAGACATTCTCAGGATTATCCACTTGCAAAGAGAGACTTCATCGGTTGTGAAGTCTCTCTTTGCACTAAGTTGGGCTGCCTTTTATACTATTGAACCATCAGTATGCGATGACGATCAGTCGTCATACAATGCAAACCGGTCACTGTCATACGCATCTTTTGCACCAGTATAGGCGCTCTCTTGGGATGTGAATTTTCCCATTACCGATGATTCGTAGGGATCCAAGACAAAGAACCCATCCAAAAATTCGTAGATATGATTGATATTGATGAAACCCATCCTCCACTTGTATGCAAAGCTAGCATGATACCTGGCGTTCTCCTCCATCCATGCACACAAATCTTCTTCCTCAATACAGAAAAGGTTCTCATCATCAGGCTCTCTATCCAAAGAGAGCACCTTAACATAATCAAGTTTTTCACAAGGCTCTTTGCCCAAGGACATATAATCGGTCGAGAGCAAAACCATTTCCATGGATGAGTATCTTCCCTCTATGGAGCCTTCATGGGCATTAGCCAAAAAAAACTCATTGTGCAGCTCCACTACATAGTTCACTATGGGAGAGACTCGTTCCTCTACAGAACAAAACAAGGTTTTTCTCACTGTTCCTTCTTGCATGAAGAAAGCATACAGATCATCATCACAATATGCAGCTACGTAACAATCGAGCTCTCTGGGGAACGTGTAGATCGACAAGCTTGCAGGAAGCCATGGCAGTTCAATCTCATCTTTTGACAGATAGGTAACCAATTTCAGTCTGTAGGGAGTGCAAGTCATGGAAGCGAAAGACATTTCCCTTGTATACCATACCCGGTAGTAGAGTCCCTCATAGAAATAGTCCTCAAAAGGACAATGCTCCACCATAGAACGAGAGAAAAGTAAATTACCGTCTTTTACAAGCTCTTCATACATGTCTGATTCGGTCTTGCCAAACCAATCCTCTTTAGCTGCAGCAAGGGTTGGATATTCAAGAAACACTCCGGTTCCAATAATGTAGTATATGCCGTCGGACTCATTAATACCGGTGGTGCCATCGAACAGGTTCATGTAGTTATTGTTTTCATCTTCTATATATTCGGCCAGTCTCGTGGTGTTTGGTTTGACTCCATTGCTGAACTGCATATCATTTGCCTCTCTATAATGTCAAATATAGCTAAAACCTTAGTGGAGATGCCTAGGATGGGTATGTACTTATTATCAGTTCCAGAGATAGAGAGAATGCAGATTCGCTCTAACAAACCCGCCAAAGATACTCATATCGGTTTTTAGTTCAGATACGAGAGACTCCGTTTGCTCATGAAGTCTCTTGTATCCTAGGATATGAACATCGAATCAGACAGGCAGAAGCCCACTGTCATTTCTCGTCTCCCTATTCTTCATCATCGTCTTCATATTCTTCTTCATCAGCGTAATCGTCTTCGTCATCGCCCTCATACTCATCCCCGAGTCTCTCTACATATAGGTCATTTGCCCCTATGGAAGCACTTACAAACGAAGCAAATTTCCCTAACACCGCTTTTTCACTAGGATCGAGGACAAAGTATCCATCAAAAAATTCATAGATATCATAGGAATAGCCTTTGCGCTTCCCTCTTTCAGGCTCAAAGGTTCGCTCAAAGTCAGCATGCATCTTAATCCACCAGTAGAGGCCCTTATCAGCTATGTAGTCCACCTCTTCATCATTGGCCTCACGATCTAGCAAGCAGACCCTGAAATAGTCAATCTCTTCATAGGGTTCCCTCCCAATTGTGCCATAGTCTGCATTCTGCAAAGCTGCTTCAACAGAGGAGAATCGTCCCTCAATGGAGTGCTCAGAGAGAGCTGCTATAAAAAACTCCTTGTTGAACTCAACGATATAGCTTACTGCAGGTATCTCACCCTCCTCTACCGAAGAGAACAATGTCTTGCGTATCTCCCCTTCATCAAGGAACCAATAGCACAGGTCTGCGTCAAAATGCATCTCTGTGGGTTCATCCATCTCAGCGGGAAAGGTAAAGGATGAGAAGTTCTCGGGAAGCCCAGGCAACTGTATCATTTCTTCATTCTCGTCATCTTCCATATTCTGTTCACTCCCTTCATATTCACTCTTACTATCGAGCAGGGCCCGATTGCATGCATTATCTTCACTGACTGTTTCTACTGCTACAGTAGGTATTTTTTCCTTGGTTCCTTCATCCTCTTTACCTTTTTTGGCAAGTTGGATTTGGGGAACTTACCCACTTCCCTACTGAGTGCGAGTATACACTGATTGACTCTCCAAGAGAAAGACTGTTAGGGAAAACTGTATTGCCACTCTAATATCTACGGTGGATACGTGTGATAATGAGGGAAACCCAGTACAGGTATTTTCTTTTGGTGATGGAGCACATACTGCTCTATCATATGTGGTTACAATAGATTTTTATGGGCCTTCAACGAAAACACATTGTATAGGTATCGAAGAGCCATATGATTAAGTGAATCTTCCTGAGACCGAAAAAGGGAAGCTATTTATTAAATAGCTTCCCTTTCTCTTCAGTGCCTACCAAAAGACCGAAGGCCGCTTATTAGGCGACCTTCAGCTGAACGTTATTTGGAGATGAGCATCGTCTTCGGATCGAGACTGACACCCATGAGCTTCCCTGTTTGCACGGTGCGGGATTTCACCAAGGTCATCACAACCTTATCGCGTTCCTCATTATAGATGAGGCCGATCAGGACATCGATCAAATCAGTATACTTTTGCATGGTGTTGGGAACGCCAAACTCATCGTATGCCACATCTGCACGAACTGGAGATACGCTGAACCATACTTCAAGATTCATCTCCAGTGCGAACTGCTTGATCTTCTTCACATCGTCTTCAGTCGCCACTGTGAGCTTGTACCCGTCAAAAAGAATCGCATCCGCTTTAAAGGAGCCATGCTTGATAAGTGTTTCCAAGCTAGAGAGCACCTTGTCTATGGTGACGTTCTCCTGACTGAAATTCATTACAACACGGTTGGACAGGATGTTATTATATACAGAAGCCGCATCGGCGAGACTTCTACCTTCGGAAACTTCACGAAACACTTCCTTGTACCAGTTGATGACATGCTCGACATTTCCAGAAAAGGAGACGTGAATGACATGCTGGCCCCGCAGAAGCTTATCGGTGGCAAGGTGTACCAGACACGCGGTCTTCCCTACACCATGACGAGAAACAAGTACGCCTAGATTACCACGACCGAGCCCCCCATCAAGCGATTCCTCAAAAACACGAAGCGGACTCAAGTCGTTCAACTCTTGGATTTCCATATTGCTCACCTCCCAGAAGATTTGTTGTTCTAGACCCAGTATACTATAAAAAAGGGCAGTTGGGTAGGAATTTGCGCCAAAGTGAAAAACCTACAAAAAATACCCCCAGGCAAATATCACTCTGCAAGGGGGTATCTCGATAAAGCAAGCTAGATTATTTCTGCTCTTTCCTGCGTTTTTCCTGGTAGTCCAGCTTCAGCTGCTCGGAAACACTCATGGGGACCTTGCCGTATTTGCTCAGCTCCATGGAGAACTCGCCCTTGCCCTGGGTAAGGGAGCGCAGTGTCGTGGAGTACCCAAACATCTCTGAAAGGGGGACATCGGCATAGACAGTACACATGGCATGATCTTCAGTGGAACTGATGATGATACCGCGCCTTTGGTTAACCAAGCAAACAAGCTTCCCTGGAACTCGGTGGGAGCGACAACCTCAACCTTCATGATAGGCTCAAGGATGACAGGGTGGGCCTTTTCAAAGGCATCCCTGAAAGCGTTGAGTGCAGCGGTCTGGAAAGCCTGGTCAGAGGAGTCCACCGCGTGCCATGCACCGTCGTTGACCACAGCCCTGACACCAAGGATGGGGAAACCGACCTGCGAGCCCTTCTTCATGGCGAGCTGGAAGCCCTTATCACAGGAGGGGATGTACTCGGTAGGGATTGTTCCACCCTTGATCTCATCGCCGAATTCGTAATCCTTGGGATCCTCACCCTCGACAGCATCTGGAAGGGGCTCGATATATCCGGCAACGCGGGCATACTGACCTGATCCACCGGTCTGCTTCTTGTGGGTGTAGTTGAAAAATGCGCGATCGGTGATAGCCTCGCGATAGGCAACCTCAGGCTTTCCGATCTCAACTTCAGCCTTGTACTCACGCTTCATGCGCTCGACATAGACTTCAAGGTGCAACTCACCCATGCCCTGGATGATGGTCTGATTTGACTCAGGATCAACATAGGAGCGGAAGGTGGGGTCTTCCTTGGTAAAGCGGTTGAGGGCCTTGCCCATGTTGTCGGCGGCCTTCTTATCCAGCGGCTTGATGGCCAGTGAAATAACAGGGTTGGGAACATACATGGAACTCAAGGAGTAGTTCAGCTTGGGGTCACAGAAGGTATCCCCGGAAGCACACTCGACACCGAAGAGGGCGGCAATTTCACCACAGCCTGCCTCAGTGAGGTCTTCCATGTTATTGGCGTGCATCCTGATGAGACGCCCTACCCTGAACTTCTTGTGGCTACGGGTATTGATGAGTTCGTCACCCTTCTTCACCTTTCCCTGGTAGACACGGATGTAGGTGAGCTGACCGTACTGACCATCTTCAAGCTTGAAAGCAAGCACAACAGGAGGGAGGTTCTCGTCTGAAGGGAGGATGATCTCCTCTTCATTGTTATCGAGATCCAAAGCCTTGTTGGTGACATCCCCGGGGTTGGGAAGATAGCTTACCACTGCATTGAGCAGGGCCTGAATACCCTTGTTCCTGTAGGCAGTGCCCATAAGGACAGGGACAAGCTGCAGCGCGATGGTAGCCTTGCGGATCTCAGTGTTGAGCAATTCCTCTGTCAGGGTATCGTCGAGCATAGCTTCCATCACCGCGTCTGAGCACATGGATACGCTGTCAAGCATCTCCTCACGCTTTTCCTTGGCTTCCTCAAGCAGTTCGGCGGGAATCTCAGCTACACGCATACCATCCTGGTTGGGGCCGTCGTCAAAGTAGAGGGCCTTCATGGTAACGAGGTCCACCACACCCTGCATCTTGTCTTCAAGACCAATGGGAATCTGCATCAGAACAGCATTAAGGCCAAGTTTTTCAACCAGCTGTTTCTTGACGCGGTAGGGGTTGGCCCCTGTGCGGTCACATTTGTTGACAAATGCAATGCGGGGAACGTGGTAGCGTTTCATCTGGCGGTCAACGGTGATCGACTGGCTCTGTACCCCTGCAACAGAACAAAGCACAAGCACAGCTCCATCGAGAACGCGCAAAGAACGCTCAACCTCAATGGTGAAGTCAACGTGTCCTGGAGTATCGATGATGTTGATCTCAGTATCCTTCCACATTACGTTTGTCGCAGCGGAAGCAATTGTAATTCCCCGTTCTCGCTCAAGCTCCATGCTATCCATGGTGGCTCCAACGCCGTCCTTACCACGAACTTCATGTATTTCGTGGATTCTGTTGCAGTAGTAGAGGATACGTTCGGTGAGAGTGGTCTTACCCGAATCAATGTGGGCACTTATCCCGATGTTCCTCATGTTTTGCAAATCAGCCATACTGTTAAACCTCTATAATAATAGAATACAAGCGATGCTGCAGTATTTTCTGCAACTTTTATTGTCCGTATTGAAAGAGCCTTCTGCTTTCTGTATACCCATATGCTGCAATGAGGAAGGGATAGAAACGCGGCCCGCAAAATACCTGTAGCGTAGCGTACCTTGTGGATAATATTACAATAGGGGTTTTTGTGCAATCCCTTTTGCCAACACAATCCTTTTCCGACTAGATAATTGTATGCTACAATGGCACCGAGGTGTGCCATGAAAACCATTTTCACTAGGATTCGAGAAGGTGAGATACCCTCTGTCAAGCTGCATGAGGATGAGCTTTGTCTCGTCATTTTGGATAATAACCCTGTACACAAGGGTCATTTGCTGGTCATTTCCAACGAACCATACCCTACCTTTGAGCAGTGCCCCCTTGCGACACTGACCCATCTTATGGATATTGCACAACAGGCTGACAAGAGACTGCGTCATGTCCTGGGGTGCGACGGGACCAACCTGATCATCAACAACGGGCCTGCCAGCGGACAGGAGGTGCCCCACCTCCACATCCACATCATCCCCCGCTACAACAATGATGGAAAAAGGTTCGCCCTCACCAAAGAGACCTATGCTGAGGGCGAAATGGCCAAGTATGGGAAACAGCTGGAGTTCTGACTATGAAAGCATGCCACCACTGCCATGGGCAAGTAGATGCCCTACTGATCATTGGAACGCATACCCTCTGCCCCACCTGTGAAAAACCCTTGCACAGCTGCTACAACTGCAGGTTTTATAGTCCCGGCTCCTATCATGACTGCCTCGAGGGGGTGGAGGAGCTGATCGTGGAGAAAAAAGAGGCTAACTTTTGTGACTTCTTCATGTTGGGTGAGGACAACCGTGAGGAAAGCAGGAAAAAAGCAGAAGCGAAGACACGGGCAGAAGCCTTCTTCACCACCTAAGGAACAGATTATGAACAGACGACGAACCACCATACTGCTATGCACGCTCCTACCCTTGCTCTTCATGGGTTGCCAGACCTACACGGCATCCAAGGGCAAGGGGGCCATAGAGCCACTGGCCTCCTCTTTGGAGGTGAAGACCATCACCAAGCCCTCGGTCATCCAAGCGGAGAAAGCCCTGCAGGAGGAGGCTGAGCGGGCTGCCCTCGCTGCCAGGCAACAAGCAGAAAATGAAGCCATCCTTGCCAAGCAACAAGAAGAGAAAGAGAGCCTGGCTGCCCAGCAGCAGGCACAAAGGGAAGCAAAGATCATCTCCCTCACCGAAAGGATACAGGAGTTGGAAGGCTCCCTGGAGAGGCTGAACAGCTCCCTTGCCGAAGCTGGTGAAGAGAACCTCCAGCTTGCCGATTCCCTCGCCTCGCTCACTTTGGAAAATGAGGGTCTGAACCTGGAAACCCAGCTTTCAGCCCAAGAGCACGCAGAACGCTTGCAATCGCTGCAGCTGCAAAGCACCCAGCAACAGGCACAACATGAGGCAAAGCTCACCTCACTGGACACCAGGATCAAGGAGTTGGAAGACTCCTTGGAGAGGATGAACAGCTCCCTTGCCGAGACTGGTGAAGAGAACCTACAACTTGCCGATTCCCTGGCCTTACTCACTTTGGAAAATGAGAGACTGAGCCTGGGAACCCAGCTATCCACCCAGGAGAGCACAGAACGCCTGCACTCGCTGCAGCAGCAAAATGCCCAGCAAAAGGCACAACATGAGGCAAAGCTCACCTCACTCAATGCCAGGCTCCAGGAGTTGGAAGACTCCTTGGAGACGTTGAACACCCGCCTTGGCGAAGCCAGAGAAGAGAACCTCCAGCTTGCCGACACCATAGCCTCGCTCACCTTGGAAAATGAGAACCTGAGCCTGGGAACCCAGCTATCCACCCAGGAGAGCACAGAACGCCTGCGCTCCCTGCAGCAGAAAAATACCCAGCTAACAGCGGAGGTAGCTGAACTCAAGCGCCTCATAGAGGAGAACAGGATATTCCAAGAGGAGCAGCAACAGCAGCGCACCATCATCAAGGCGCAACAGGCAGCCGGCCTCGAGGAACAAGAGAGACAATTCCTCTCAGCATGGCAGGTCCTCAGCGACGAGCGCGATGCCCTCAAGGCCGAGAGAGGCATACTGAAGGCCCAGCTTGAGGAGATGACGCTGATTATTGAGGAGAAGACCCGCCTTGAACAGGAGCGCAACGAAGAGGCCAGAGTCCTGGAACAGGAGCTTCTGGCAAAAACCCAAGCCGAGGAGGCTGAGGCCAAGCGCATCGCATCCATAGAGGAGGAAAAGCGCCTTGCCATGGAGGCGGAGTGGGGACAGATTCCCGCCCTGGACAAGATTACCTACCCAAGGCTCTACAAGACGGAGAAACCCTCCTCCCTCGCCAAGGAAGGGCAGAGCCTACGCGTCCTCATGCTCCCCTTGGATGACCTGCCCTGGAAAGACAAAACTATAGTAAGTGAGGTGCACAAGAGCATCAGCGACCTGGACATCCCCCTCATCTTCGTAACCGGTCATATGGAAAATGTGCTTGCACTGGTCAGGGAGATGCGCTCCAATGCAGCGCTGTTCAGCACGGGGGCGATCATAAGCAGCTTCCCGATCAAGAGCCTGAGCACCTACGGTGCCGCTGTCCAGTACCAGGAGGACAAGACCTTGCGCCTGGTTGTGGCGAACCTTCCGGAATATCAGGTGGCAGGCAAGTTTGCACAAGGCTCGGGTTGGCAATCAGAGCAGAAGAGCGTTGCTCCAAAGAGACTCACCCACCTCAGAGAGATGATCGGTGAGGGAGAGCTCACCGTACCCACACTGCTGGGAGCCTCCCTGTACGAGCCATCCTATAGGGACTGGAACACCTTCAGCCCAGTGGGATACCGCCAGACCGACTATCTGTGGCCCCTGTCGGACTTCTTGGAGAACGAAGGGTTTTATGACACCTACAGGCTCACCCATTTCAGCGAAGGGACCAGCCTAGGCAACACCCTGATCACCCCACAGTGGGGAGAACGGGTTGATTTCCTATACAGCAGGAAGATTCTTCCCCTTGCATCGGTGATGCTGACCATAGGGGGCGAGTCCGCCCCGGATGAGAACGGCTTCTCCCGCTTTGGCGTGCTGGGGACCTTCCTGGTTCCCTGATCAGGACTTGTCCTGATGGGAACCCGGCTCTCCGACAATTTCAGCCTCGCCTTCAATGGTGGTGGTGCTGCCGTACTGCCTGGTGAGCTTTCTGACCCTCATCGACCAGACAAACATCGCTATGCCGGAGGCGAGCAGCACCACACCGACGAGCTTGAGCAGCAAGCCCCCTATCTCCTTGGGGAAGGCAAAGAACAGTACGGCAAGCACCACCGAGAAAAGCGCCTCTGATAGCAGGGGTGCGACGCTGATGTTGCCTTTGCGCAGGAAAAATGCCTGGAACACGGTGATCAGAGCTGAGATGAGCAGCTGCACTGCAAGGATGTAGAGCAGTATGTGCGTGCCGAAGTTCTTGGTGGAGAGGGAGAGCACGATCACCAGGACACCAACGGCGATGTTGACCAGTCCCTTGATGACCAGAGCGCTCCGGTTGCGGGGTCCCAGGGCATAGACGCGCATTGCAATGAGGGAGTTTATCCCGGTTATCACCATCCCCAGCCCCAGCAAGGCGACAAAGGCCTTTGCAAACGACTCACCCTGGAACATCATATAAATGCCCAGGATGGACAGGATGGCTGCCAGCACTGCTGTTGTATTAAGATGCTTTTTCATAAATGTATCTGCCATGAAAATCTCCTTTTCCCGCATTATGTACAGAAAAACCATTTTTCTTTATGGTACAGGGAGGGACAAGGCAAGTAAAGGAGTAGACGCACGATGTACAGATATCTTTTTTTTGATGCCGACGGGACGCTCTTTGATTTCAATGAGGCAGAAAACCACGCTTTTTACCAGATGGCCCAAGAGTTGGGATTCAGTGCCACCTCTGGGCAGCTACTGCTGTACAAAGCGTGCAACGAAGCGTGCTGGAAGGCATTCGAACGCTTTGAGATAACACAAGAGACCTTGAAGACCAAGCGGTTCGAGGACTTCTTCGCTGCCGAACACCTGGCCTTCGACCCCGCCCTTGCCAGCACGAGCTACCAGAGGTTCCTCTCCCGACAGGGCATCCTCTATAAGCAGAGCCGGCCCCTGATGGATGAGCTCATTCAGCGCGGGTATACCCTCTACCTTGCCACAAACGGCATAGCAGAGGTGCAGAGGGGGCGTCTTGAGGTTTCAGGGACAGGGATGTACTTCAAGGATATCTTCATCAGTGAGGAGATGGGTTCGCAGAAGCCCGACAGCACGTTCTTCTCCCTCATGCTTGAGAGGACCGGCCTGGAATCAAACAGGCAGGAGTGCCTGATGATCGGGGACAGCCTCGTCAGCGACATAGGGGGAGGCCTCCTCGCTGGATTGGATACGCTGTGGCTGAACAAGGGGGGTGCGGGGGTGAACAGCACGCTCATCAGGCCAACCTACGAGATGGGCAGCCTCCCTGAGATGCTGGACCTGCTGCTCCCTCTTACGGAACGCTCTGCACAGCCTTGAGCTCGACTTGCACGACGAGCAGGGTATTGGGATCGATGTTCTGGGTCCCTTCCTTGCCGTAGCCAAGCTTGGGATGGATCCAGAATTGATATTTGGACCCCTCGCTCATCAGCTTCACCCCTTCCACAAAGCCGGGGACCCCGATGGCCTTCAGCTGGAAGCGCGAAGAGTGGCCCCTTTCATAGGAGGAGTCCACCACACGCCCGTTGAGCAGGACTATCTGGTAGTCGAGTTCAACCATCTGCTCCCCTGTGGGCTTGGCGCCCTGGCCCTCGGTGAGCACCTTGTACTGGAGACCTGAGTCGGTGACCTTCACCCCCTTCTGGTCCTTGTTGAGGGCAAGGAAGGATTCGGCACGCTCAAGGTTCTCACTGGCAAGGGCATTCTGCTCGATCTGGGCGATTTCCAACATCTTGCTCTGCACCTCGGAGAGAACTTTGCTCATCTCATCCTGGCTGAAGAAGCCCGACCCCTGCTGGGCGTCGATGGCTCCCTTTGCAAAGAAGTCACTGTCTAGATTGTCAAAGCCCTGTTGCTTCAACGTTGAGTAGAGCATGTAGCCATAGGTATAGCTGAAGCGCTCATCAAGGGAGACAGGCCTGGGCTTGTCCTTGATCGAGTCATGGAGGACTATCTCGGTTTTTGTCTGGATCACAGGGGCACTGGGCTCTGCCACCAGAACTGGTGTAGGGGCTTTCACCAAAGGCACTTCTTGTGATCGGTCACAACTGGCTAGGGAGAGCACTGCGATACAAGGCACGATGCAAACAAGGAAAAATTTCTTCACGGCACAACCTTCCGCTGCAGGGGTTTTGCCTCCTGGCACACCACCTTATGACAGGGCGTGCGCTATCCTGGATAGTACTGCCGTCCACCCCGAGACAACAGCAACCACCAAGCAGAGGCTTGCATACAAAAAACTGTACCGCACATACGGCGAAACGTCCAGCAAAACATTGCAATTCACCGCTCTACGGACGTAAATATCGCCTTAGCGCGTGAATACGCTCGTCCCATTGCTGTCAATGGCCACGATAACAGGGAAATTCTCCACTTCCATCACCAAAAGAGCCTCGGGGCCCAGCTCGGCAAATGCAACGGTCTCAACCTTTTGTATCTTCGAGGCATACAGGGCGCCACAGCCTCCGTACGCCTGCAGGTAGAGGGCCCTGTTCTGTATGATGGAGGAGACCACAGCCGCACTGCGCGGCCCCTTGCCGACCATGACGCGCAACCCCTCATCCAGAAGGCGGGGGGCAAACGGGTCCATGCGGGCACTGGTGGTAGGCCCGCATGCTCCTAGAGGAAAGCCGGGGGGCGCAGGCGAAGGGCCCATGTAGTAGATGGCCTGCCCTTGCAGTGCAAGGGGAAGCTCCTGCTTGTTCTCCAGGAGGTCAAAAAGCCTGCTATGGACCTGGTCGCGTCCCACATAGAGCTTTCCACTGAGCAGAACCTGGTCAAAGGCCCTGAGGGAGAGCAGTTCGCTCTCCTGTATCGGCAGGTGTATCCTACGCATCCTCTCCCTCCCAGACTATCTCAGCCTTGCGGTCCGCCCAACAGTTGATGGACACGGCAAGCGGCATCCCCGCGATATGGGTAGGCTCCTCCTCAATGGCGACATGCAAGGCGGTCACCCGCCCGCCAAAGCCTCCCGCACCAATGCCCAGAGCCTGGACGGAGGCAAGGATATCCTCTTCAAGCTTGGCATAGGCAGGATCGGGGTGCGCTAGGCGGGCATCGCGCAGCAAGGCACGCTTGCTCAAAAGTGCACTGCGATCCATAGTCCCCCCGATACCAACCCCGAGGAAGATGGGGGGACAGGGTTTCCCTCCGGCCAGGCGAACGATGTCGCACACTGCATCGATGACGGCCTTCGGGCCTCCGGTGGGGTTGAGCATCCTCACCGAGCTGCAGTTCTCACTGCCAAAGCCCTTGAGCAGGATCCTTATGGCAAGGCCATCGCCATCGACAAGGGTCCAGTTGATGATGACAGGGAGGTTGTTCTGCGTGTTCTTCCGGCCAAAGACCGGGTCTGTGACCACTGAGCGCCTGTAGTAGGCCTTCTGTACCGCATCGAGGGCTCCTTCGTTGATGGCCCTCTCTATCTGGGCAGGTGCCAGCGGGCAGGAGCGCCCCAGATCCACAAAGACGGCAAACATGCCGGTATCCTGGCACATCGGCAGACAGCTGTTGTCGGCTATCTCCAGATTCTGCAAGATGGCGTCAAAGACTGCCAGGCTTGTCCTGCTTGCGACATCTGAGGCATGGCTTGCCTCTTCTTCCCTTCCCTGCATGATGCACGAAAGGACATCGGGGGAGAGTCTGACCACCGCATCCTGCAACGCTTCACTAATTTTCCTTGAGAGCCTCATCGCCATCCACCTTCCAATTGGGATCATATAACCATGGTCGGGTCGAGAAGTAGTTTCCTATCAGGTTCAACAACGCCAGTGCCAACGCCAGGCCCACGACAAGGCCCATGCAGTCAGCTGCAAAGTCCATCCACTCGCGCGAACGCCCGAACAAGGGCTGCAGCAGCTCCACCGCCAGACCCAATGCCGATCCGATGCAAAGGGTCAGGATGATGGAAGGACCGGCCCAGGAGGTGAGGTGGAGGGTTGAATGGGGCTTTCGGCCCTCCTTTCTGGTCTTTCCCGAACCCGGGATCTGCAATGTCGCAAGAAAGAGGGAGAAGCCCAAAGCTACATAGGCAAGCATGTGGTCCCCCTTGTCTGCAAAGGGAATCCACGAGACGTCAGGATAGATCTGTCCGGGTATAAACGAAAAATATAGGATGGCCAACACTACAAAAAAGGTAAGGGTGATGCCCACTATTCTGAGTATTGTCTGTAACGGAAGCCGGTCTTTCATATCAAATCCCCTTGCCACACATCACGCTCCTCCATAGTCCGTTCAAGAAGAGAGAGAAATGCGCTTTTGTCAGGAAACGTCCTGGGAGCCACTAACCTATGGTTAGGAGTCTCGCATATAAGGCGTTCCACCACAATGTTTTTTTTCAAATGCCTGAGAAGGAGGATGCTGTTCTCCACATGTCTTCTCAGGGAGGGCACACTGACCTCCCCTTGGGCATACCAATCATGCACTCTTGTACCTCCACAGACATGGAGGTTGTGAATCTTCACAGCTTCGCTTTCAGCCTTGTTTATCCACATGCAGGTCCGCCTGAAATCTTCCTGGCCCTCTCCGGGCAGACCCACCACCATATGAGTACAAACACCAATCCCGCGCGAATGTAACGCATTTGCACTACGAATATAGCAATCACTGTCATGACCCCGGCCAAGCAGCTCCAAAGTCCCCACATTGGCCGTTTGGAGGCCAAGCTCCACCCACACCTTGCTCACCCGATCCTTGTACCCCTCAAGCAGGGAGAGCACCTCATCTGTTATGCAGTCAGGCCTGGTGGAGATGATCAGCTCTGCAAACGGCCCCTCCTCCAGGGCGGCATCATAGAGGGCCTTGAGCGTGGCCCTGTCAGCATAGGTGTTTGTCCATGCCTGGAAGTAGATGCTGAACAGCTCGGCCTTGTAGCGGCGCACCAGAAAAGCGCGCCCGCGCTCTATCTGACCCTTAAGGGAGGAGCAGCGCTCCTGCAGGGTGGGGACTGAACTCGGTGAGGCCTTGCTGATCCTCTCATCAAAGGCGCTTGCATGGTAGTAGGAGCTCTCGCCCCTTCGTTGGTACATGGCACTTGCACCTGTACCGTCACAATAGGCACAACCGCCCTCCCTGCCCCCGTCCCTGTTCGGGCAGGAGAAGCCGGCATCAAGGCCTATGCGGTAGACACGCCTGCCGTAGAGCTCGGCAAGGTGGTCGGCATACCCTCTCCAACGCTTGGGCATCAGAGGATCTCTATTGCCAGCGAGACCTGACCGAGGATGCTTGCCCCCAGGCGTACGATGACATCCCCCAAGGGGGTCTGCAGTCCCAGGCCCACACTCAAACCGGCATCTACATCGAATCCTGAGGCGAGCCAGAACGCCGGACAACAAGGGGAAGTAGGAACCTGATAGGGGTCGTAGCGGTCCATCATGGCAATCTTTGCCGTGACCTGCACAAAGGACCTGAACCCCAGGAACGTGCCCACATTGTGCTGGTAGAGCCCTCCCACCAAGGCAATGTCCCGCTTCAATGAACCTGCACTGTAGCCGGGGAATGCACTCAACCCTCCAAGGTCGACATAGGAGGTGAGAAGCTGGTAGGGAAGGCGCATCATAGCCAGATGCACGTTGTACTCCAGTGATGACTTGCCCCCGACAGCAAAGCGCTGCTTCCAGGCGGCCTGCATGCCAAACACCGGGTCTTTTTCCAATCCTACTGACACGACATACTCCCCACGCACCCCAGTGGAGGCGAAGGTCGAGAGCTTGGTATCCCAGACCAGTGAGGCGTAGAGCGAAGGGACGGTGAGAAACGGAGGGTTCCATGCCGTACCATGCAGGTAGACAACATCCACCAGACCACCATAATCAAGCCTTCCATAATCAAGGAACCTGTACGTCATGCTCAGGTCCACGCTGAAGCCCTTGTCCAGGGAGACCACCCTATCGCCGTTGACCATGCTGTTCAGCGGAGTGAAGCCCCCTCCTTCATAGGTAAGGGAGAAGTCCAGGTCCAAGGAGGAGCTCGGTGAGGTGTAGAAGGGGTAGAGCACGGATGTCGTGACCTTGGAGGTCTGCCCCAAGGAGGCCAGGATCTCAAAGGAGAACTTGGAATCCATCATGTTGGAGATGCGCGCATTGATGCGGGCATCCGCTGAGAGCCAGAGCGTCCCATTGGGTGTATTGTTGGAAATTCCTGTACTGCCGGAAACGCCCAGGCTTATGTTGGATTCACTTTTCTTTGAGGACTGGACATAGACAACCAGGTCGCCCTTGCCCTTTCTGATGTATGCCATCTGGTAGGTTGCAGAGGAGAGGCGGTAGTGCTTCTTTACCAGCGAAAGGGAGTTTGAGAGCTCCCTTTTGGTCGCATCATCCAGCTTTCGGCCGATGAACTGGGAAAAATGCTCTTTCTGCGGAATCGTGGGGGAGGGAAACAGCGACGCATCCACGACCCTGATGTGGGCTATGATAGGGTCATCCTTGGCCAGATAGGTCCCTTTCCTGCCCTCCTCCATAACGACAAGTGGACGGTCCAAGGCTATTCGGCTTGCGAGCTCGGAGAGGTCGTTCGCCTTCTCTTCACACGCCTGCTCCCCTTTGCTGATGATCTGCTGGTGCCTGGTGAAGTCCAGCACAAGGATGTCCGACAGTTCGGGGAATATCATGAGGTCTGCCAGGTGGTATTGGCTCTGCGCCTTGATCTGGGTGACCAAGGTCATGGTCTGCATGACCATGCTGGACAGCGATCCCAGCAGGGCCTCAGCACTCTGGATGCTTGCATTCACATCACAGGCGATGACGATGTCGTAGCCAAGGTCCTTGGCGACCTGTATCGGCAGATTGTCCACAATGCCTCCATCGACGGCATAGCTGCCGTCAGGCTGGGGGTATGGGGTGAAGACGATGGGTATGGAGATGCTCGAACGCACCGCTGTGATGAGCGAACCCTTTTCGTAGAGGATCTTCTCTCCGTTGACCACATTGGCACCGACGCATCGGAAGGGGATCTCCAGATCGTCAAAATCCAGATAATCGGAAAGTTTGGAGAAGACAGAGGAGAGCATCCCCATGACCATCTGGTCGCCCAGCAACCCAGGAGAGGTCCCGAACCCCTGCTTGTCAAAGCCCAGGGAGAAGACATTGCTATGGGTGGGCTCAAAGGCCGGGGCGATATCATAGGAGGAGCTGAGGGAGTTTGCCAGAAATAGGGTGGAGAAATTGGGGTCAGCAGCCAGGGCTCGGATCTCTAGTGGGCTGTAGCCTGAGGCATAGAGCGACCCTACAAGGGCCCCCATGCTGGTTCCCACCACCATGTCGATGGGGATGCCATAGCGCTCGAGCGCCTCTATGACGGCAATGTGTGCAAGCCCCCTTGCCCCGCCTCCGGAGAGGACCAAGGCCACCGAGGGTCTTGAGGCAAACAGGGAGATGCTGCACACGAGCACAACAAGCAGGGAAGAAGCTCGCCTTTTCATGGTTATCCTAACTTTGTTCCTAGGAACGTACGATTGCCTGGTAGGAATGAAACCCAGTCCATATCCTTACGCTTGTCCAGCTGCATGCGGTCCACCCAGAGCAGGCCGTCGCCGGTGGCAATGGCAACACCCCTTCCCTTCTCTTTTGCAACGACGGTGCCGACCTCCGTTGCCGAAGGGACGGCATCGGTTCCCGCATCCTCCAGGAGCCCTGCAACAGAGGTGATGAAGAGCGTCTGCCCCTCATAGGTAGTATAGGCCTTTGGCCAGGGAACCATAGTCCTGACCAGGGCATGCAGGGCCTTGGCAGGCAGGTTCCAGTCCAGAAGGGCCATCTCGCGCGTGATGAGGGTGGTATAGGTAGGATCCCCCTGCTGGGGGAGGAACAGAGCCGAGCCTGAGGAAACTCGCTTCATCGCCCCAACGGCCAGGGGAGCAGCCTTCTCCCTGACCAGGTCGGTCAGCGTCTGTGTAGTCTCATCGCCTAGGAGGGGAAACTCCTCACAGACGAGCAGGTCCCCGCTGTCCATCTCAGAGGCAAGGCGCTGGATGCTTATGCCTGTGGTGCGGTACTGGTTGAGGATGGCCCCCTGGATAGGGGATGGACCTCGCAGCAGAGGCAGCATAGAGGGGTGTATGTTGAGCTTCTCCCCAGAAAACAGGGAGAGGAACCGCGGTCCGAAGATCTTGCCATAGGCGAAGCAGACCAGGGTGTCACACCCGTAGGAGGCGACAAGGGCCCGCGCTTCGGTACGCAAGCTTTCGGGTTGCAGTACAGGCAGTCCCAGTCTGAGGGCCTCCTCCTTCACAGCAGAAGGGACCAGGGCATTGCCTCTGGACCCCTTCTTGTCGGCATTGGTGAGAACCGCACCCACATCACAGTGTTCGGCAAGACTGCGCAACGTGGGTACGGCTATTTCAGGGGTCCCTGCAAACAGGATCCTCACGCCTTGCGCCTCTTGCCTGTACGGGTTCTTTTCTCATACGCCTTGACCATGCTCTCCCGTTCTTCAGCGGTGAGGCGGTCGATGAACAGCGTTCCGTTGAGATGGTCGTTCTCGTGCTGGATGGCCCGTGCGAGCAGGCCGTCCGCCTTGACGGTAAAGGGTTTTCCCTCGATGTCCTGCGCCTGCACACTTATCCTTGCAGGGCGCACGACATCATGCCAGACGCCGGGGACGGAGAGACAGCCCTCTTCCGAGCAGTCAGTCTCTATGGAGGTCTCCAGTATCTGCGGGTTTATATATGCGCGCTTCTCCACTCCGTGGATGTTTATCACAAACAGACGAAGCGAGACCCCTACCTGAGGGGCTGCAAGCCCGACGCCATCGGCTTCGGACATTGTTTCAAACATGGCATCGACAAGGACACGAAGGCCGCTGTCGAATTTGGTTACCGGTTGGCACTTCTCGGTGAGTACCTCTTCCCCAAGGGTGTATATATCTAACATGGTATGCCCATGATACCAACACATAAGCCCATCGGTCAACGCTACAACATTTGCAATGGGTCAATATCGACCTCTATGTAGATTCCCGAGGGGGCGCTGTAGTGGTCCAGGACATGCGACACCACCTTGTGGGCGGAGGAGGCGTCCTCGCCCATCACCAGGATATGGTTGCGCCAGTTCGAGGCTATCTTCTCCAGGGGGCACTCGCTGTTGCACAGCACCGAAGGCGAACCCTCCCCCTTGTAGGAAGCGATGGCCGCCTCGAAGAGGCCCTCAAGCTTGTCTGCCTCAGCGGCCACCTTCTCCTTGTTCCTGCCTCTCAGCACCAGGTTGATGAGCCGGGTATGGGGAGGGAAGCCGGTCTGTTCGCGCATCGCAAGCTCCTGATCAAAGAAAGCATCCACCTCTCGATGCTGGGCATAGACAACTGCAGCGTTATCCGGGTGGAAGGTCTGGATGATGACCTGTCCTTGGTCGTTGTACCGCCCTGCACGCCCTGAGACCTGCATCAACAAGGAGAACGTACGCTCTTGGGAGCGAAAATCGGGGATGTTCATCCCGCTGTCCGCAAGCACGATGCCCACAAGCTCGACACCGGGGAAGTTGAGGCCCTTGGCGACCATCTGGGTTCCCAGCAGGATATCGACCTCTCCCTTGCGAAACTGCTCAAGGACCTCCTGCATGTGCTTCTTGTCCTTGGCCGTGTCGGTATCCAGGCGCCTGATGGTCGCCTGGGGAAAGAAAAGGCGTACGTCCTGTTCGACCATCTCGGTACCGAATCCGCTGTACCCGACATCGACGGAGTGGCACTCAGGACAGACCTGGATGGGCTTGCGCCGATACCCGCAGTAGTGGCAGACCATCTCGCCCTTGCCCTGGTGGAAGGTGAGGGAGACCGAGCAGTGGGGGCACTGCATGTCGTAGCCACAGCTCTTGCAGTGGAAGTAATAGGAGAAGCCCCTTCGGTTGAGAAAGAGGATCACCTGCTTCTTGCGTGCCAGCACCGCCTTGATCTCAGCGAGCAGCTTCTTGCTGATGGTATGCTTCTCCCCCTGCATGTCCACCACACGCACCTTCGGAGGGACTCCACCCCCTACCCGGCTATCGAGGCGCAGGGCTGTGACCTGGGACTTCTTCATCATGCTCCACGCCTCAAGGGAGGGGGTGGCGCTTCCCATGACCAGGATAGCACCCTCTGCGCGACAGCGCTGCTGGGCGACCTGACGCGCGTGGTAGCGGGGGGTGTTCCCACTTTTGTAGCTGTTCTCATGCTCCTCATCGAGGATGATCATGCCCAGATTCTCAAACGGGGCGAAGACCGCGCTGCGGGCCCCTATTGCGAACAGCACCTCGCCGGTTCTGATGCGTTTCCACTGGCTCAGGCGCTGGCTCGGGGTAAGGGCGGAGTGCAGGATGGCCACCTTGTTGGCAAACCTGTTGGTCACCTGCCTCGCCAGCTGGTGGGTGAGCGTGATCTCGGGCACCAAATAGATGACAGCCTTGCCCTGTGCGACCATAGCCTCGGTGCAGCGCAGGAAGACCTCACTCTTGCCGCTGCCGGTTATCCCGTAGAGGTAGTACATGCTCGCCTTCGCTGCAAGGATGGCATCGATGGCGATCTGCTGGTCAGCCGAGAGGTGCAGGACCTCGCTGATGGTGGTGTCGTCCTCAACGGCCAGGGCGGGGGTGCTGCTGTCGCGCCTGCCTCCGGGAACCATCATGCTCAGAGCCTCACCCTGGCTGCAGAGGTAGAAGCGGCTCATCCACAAGGCCAAGGAGATAGAACTTGCCCCAAACAGGGCCATCTTGTCGATGACGCGCTTTATCTCCTTGACCTCGTACGTGGCCTCAAAGCTCTCTGCCACACCGATGACGTAGCCGGTCATCTCACGCTTGCCAAACGGGACGACCACACGCACCCCGACAATGACAGACTCTTCCATCCCAGGGGGGATTGCGTAGGTGAAGCTCTGCTTTACCGGGACATCAAGGACGAGATGGGCAAACTTGCTCATTTGGACCCACCGGGAAGGGTGAGGTTGAGGAAGGCGGCGACCTTCTTCATGTCGTCCCACACTGGCCGGCGCAGGTCGGGGTTGCGCAACACCCCGGCGGGGTGGTAGGTAACCAGCACCGGCACCCCCTCATAGCGGTAGAAGCGCCCGCGAAGCTTGCCAACCCCCTCCTCGCTCTCCAGCAGGGCGTGGGCGGCGACGCCCCCTACCAGCAGGATGAGCTCAGGCTTGACCAGACGGATCTGCCTTTTCACAAAGGGCAGGCAGGAGGCGACCTCCCCGGCATGGGGGTTGCGGTTCTCAGGGGGGCGGCATTTGATGATGTTTGCAAGGTAGACGTTGGTTTTTCGCGACAGGCCCAGGGGGGAGAGCCACGTATCCAGGTACTGCCCTGCCTTTCCGACAAAAGCCCGGCCTGTGGCATCCTCATCCGCACCCGGGCCCTCTCCGATAACCAGCAGGCGTGCAGGAAGGGCCCCCTCACCAAAGACCGTATTGGTGCGAGTCTCACACAGGGGGCAGCGGGTGCACTCACCCACCATGAGCTGGAGCGTCTTCATGGTCGCCCCCTCCGGGGCGTCCTTGTCCAGGGGAAGGGGGAATATCTCATCGACAAGGGAGGTGAAGTCCATCTGCGGGCTTGGTTTGACAGGACTGTGTGTGATCAGGGCCTCTGCCTGGTCACAATAAGTCAGGAACTGTTGCAAATCTTCGGCAAGGGCCTCTCGTTTCTCTTCGATACTACTCACGCTGTTGCTCCTCAAACCAGGCGAACTTCTCTGGATCATACGATATGGCGTAGAAGTAGAGCCCCCAGGGGGCGGCTGTCCTGCCCGATCGCTTGCGGTCAAGACTCTCCAGGATCTCCTTGAACGTGGCCTCATCGACCCCCTTATCTGCAAACTCCAGCATGGAACCCACCAGGGAGCGGATCATCTTGTAGAGAAAGGCATTGCCGCTGATGGTGTACGTCAGCACCTTGTAGCCGAAGCGGTCGGTCTCGTATGCCCAGTATGATTCGTAGATGTCCCTCCACCGGCTGGTGGACCTATCCCCGCGGGAGGTGAATGTGGTGAAGTCATGCGTCCCCTGAATGTGTGCGGCATACGCATTGAGCACCTTGATATCGGGAAACTTCCTCACCTTTGAAACCTGCTTGCTGTCAAAGGGGGTCATCTCCCTCTCTTGCTTGATGTAGTAGCGGTAGGTGCGGCCCATCGCCGTAAAGCGGGCATGGAAGGAGCCATCGACCTCAAGGCTCTCCAAGATCCTGATATCAGCGGGCAGAAGGCGGTTGAGGGCGACGGCAAAGACCTTTCCATCGATCGTCTGGTTGAAGATGTCAAAATGACATACCTGACCGAGGGCGTGAACCCCGCTGTCGGTCCTTCCGCTTCCTATGATGTTGACCTTCTCACCGGTCATGTTCTGGATCTCCTGTTCTATCCGCTCGGAGACCCCCATGCCGTTGACCTGTTTCTGCCACCCATTGTAGTGCTGCCCGTCATAGGCGACGGTCATGCGGATGCGCCGCACCCCCTCTTCCAAGGGTACCAGAGGGGGTCTTCTCCAGTCAGTGCGAGCCATCACACCCCCCTTGCAACAGGACTACCGCGCTGGCCACCGGAGGGTCATGGGATATGGAGACGAGCACCGTGCGATCCCCCACCAGGGCCTTGGCGCTTCCATGGAGCACCATGAAGGGCTGGCCGGCCTCAGTTGCATCGGTCTGTATGTCAGAAGGGCGCATGCCCGCCATCCCGGTCCCCAGAGCCTTGCCCAGGGCCTCCTTGGCTGCAAACCTCCCGCTGAGGTACTCGCTTTGGCGCTTGCTCTCCAGCGTGAGGGCATAGGCGACCTCATCGGGGTGGAAGAGGCGCCTGATCACAGCTTCAGAGAGCCTTTCCATGCGCGAGATATTGACAATGTCGATTCCTATACCCTCAACCATCACCGTCCGCCTTGCCGTTTGAAGAGGATCCTGTACTGGCTGGGATTGGACGATACCGAAACACCCCCACTTTCAAAGACATTCTCCTCATAGGTGAGAAGAACCGGGGCGCTGGATATCCCCTCGCTTTGGACAAAGGAGAAGTTGAGGCTTGCCCCGATGGAGTTGGGGTCGATCAGGTAGATGACGTCATCATTGCCCCTGATCTCAATAGCAACTGAATCAGGAACCAGGCTCATCGCCTCATACCCGCTGGGCAGCTGTACGTCCAAAGGAATGGTCACCACCCGGGCCCCGACAGTCGAATACTGGATGAAAAGATAGATGCATACGGCAAAGACCAGGGATATGATCTTCGCCGGCCAGTGGTAGAGCATGTTCTGCAGATGCTTACTCGGTTTCATCGCTGCTTGCCTCCTGCAACAACTCCTCAGGGGTGATCTCATGGTAGCTGAAGAGGGCCAGGAGCATCCGCTTGATGGTGCTCGGCTCCAGGTCATAGTAAAGGTTGGCATTGTACGTCATGCTGATGGCTCCGGTCTCCTCACTGACGATGATCACCACCGCATCGGACTCCTCAGCCATGCCAAGGGCAGCCCTATGACGGGTGCCGAAGCTCTTCTTTATGTCTGTCTGCTCACTGAGGGGCAAATAGCACCCAGCAGCCACGATCCGCCCGTTCTGTATGATCATCGCCCCGTCATGCAGGGGGGTGTCATGGTCGAATACGGTCAGGATCAGGGAAGTGGAGAGGTCCGCATTAAGCTTGGTTCCGCTTTCAATTATGTTCTTTATTGCCAGGCGGCGGGGAAAGACGATGAGGGCCCCCCGTCTCTTGTTCACCAGCACATTGCAAGCATTGAGGATGCTGTCGATCTGGTCCCCACTGGTAGTCTGTGCACCGAGGCGGAAGATCCGGCTGCGCCCGCTCCACAGCTGGGTGAACGAGCGTCTCAACTCCGGCTGGTAGACTATGCAGATGAAGATGGTCAGGGGGACGGCGATCACCTTGAACACCCACAGCAACACCTCAAGCTCGAGTATGTAACTGAGGGCGTAGGCAGAGAAGATGATGACAAGCACCTTCACTATCTGTAGGGCCTTCGTCTGTGCTATCGCTTCATAGAAGCGGTAGAACACCCATGCCAACACCCCCACCTGCAAGGCGGGGCGAAGCAAGGCGAGGATCTTTTGCAATACGTCAGAGAACATCCATGTACCCCTATTCTTCCTTCTCGGAAGAGACCCAGTCTAGTGTTCGGCTCACAGCCTTTTTCCAAAGGCGTACCTTCTCGTCACGCACAGCCTTATCCATGGTAGGCGACCACCGAGTCTCCTCCTGCCAGTAGGAAGCGAGGTCCTCCACATTCTTCCACACCCCCACCGAGAGCCCCGCTGCATAGGCAGCACCCAGGGCTGTGGTCTCCACAACCAGGGGCCGTATGACGGGAATGCCCAGCAAGTCTGCCTGGAACTCCATCAGCGGGGTGCTGTTTGTCAGGCCCCCATCCACCTTCAGGGTGGTCATGTGGATGTTGCTGTCGCTCTCCATCGCCTTGAAGATGTCATTGGCCTGAAAGGCTGTGGCCTCAAGGATGGCCCTGCACAGGTGAGCTCTAGTGGCGAAGCCGGTCAGGCCTGCGATGACACCCCGAGCATCCGAGCGCCAGTAGGGTGCGAACAGGCCGCTGAAGGCTGGAACTATATATACGCCGCCGCAGTCTGGCACAGAGGTGGCCAGCTTGTCCAGTTCCTGGGGGTCGCTGACAATCTTCAGGTTGTCCCGAGCCCACTGTACCAGCGAGCCTGCAACCGCCACCGATCCTTCAAGGGCATATACCGGCTTATTGTCCCCCAACTGGTAGGCAACTGTCGACAGGAGCCCATTGTCTGAATAGACGAGCTTCTCGCCGGTATTGACCAGGAGGAAGCATCCGGTCCCATAGGTGCTCTTGCCCAGACCCTGGGTAAAGCAGGCCTGCCCGAAGAGGGCCGCCTGCTGGTCCCCAAGGATTCCACACACAGGAACCTCTGCGCGAAGCGGTCCGCTTGGCGCGGTCTTGGTATAGACCACCCCTGAGGAGGGGACGATGGTCGGCAGGGAGGCCTTGGGAATGTTGAAGAGAGCGAGCAGCTCGTCATCCCACTGGCAGGTGCTGATGTTCATCAGCATGTAGCGAGAGGCGTTGGTGACGTCGGTGACCACAACCTTGCCTCCGCTGAGGTTCCAGGTAAGCCAGGTGTCTATGGTCCCAAAGACAGCCTCCCCTTCTTCCGCCTCCTCGCGCAGGCCAGGGACGTTGTCCAGCAGCCAGACGATCTTTGAGGCGGAAAAGTAAGGGCTGAAGATGAGGCCGCTCTTTTCGCGCAGCCAGGAAGCCTCAACCTTCGCCTTCAACTCGTCGATGAGGGCGGCCCCCCGCAGGTCCTGCCAGACAATCGCATTGTGCCAGACCTTTCCTGTCTTGGGATTCCACGCGATGATGGTCTCGCGCTGGTTGGTGATGCCTATGCCCAGGATATCGGAGCCCTTTGCGCCGACCTTCTTCATTGCCTTGGCGATGCACGAGCCGCTGTTGTCCCAAATCTCCCAAGGGTCATGCTCCACCCACCCCGGTTGGGGGAATATCTGCTGGTGTTCAAGCTGGGCAGAGGCAATATTCGCCCCTTTCTCATCAAACAAGATAAAACGGGTACTGGTAGTCCCCTGGTCCAACGCTCCTATATACTTCATGCAAGGCCTCCTCATTGAACCTAGTATAGCTTCTTGCCCCCTTTTTTGAAAGGCAAAAAGCCGCCTAAGCCTTCCTCTTTGCAAACAGGTGGGACAGCCTTGCATTTTGCTCTATGGAAGAGCAGAGCATTGTGCTATACTTCCCACCATGAAACTGAAAGAAATACTTGAATGTGTAGACGGAAAACTGATCTGGGGTGAGTCCCATCTGGAAGACGAGGTAAAACGGGGTTTTGCCAGTGACCTGATGAGTGATGTGCTCACCATACTGGAGGATGACATCATCCTGATAACAGGGTTGTCCAACAACCAGTCCATCCGAACGGCGGAGATGAGCGATATCAGCAATATCCTCCTGGTGCGCAACAAGCGACCAAGTCAAAGCATGATCGATATGGCGAAGGAACTGGACATATCGCTATCCTACACCCCGTACTCCCTGTTCAAGGCGAGTGGGCTATTGTTTGCAAAAGGATTGAAACCGGTATATTGAGATGCATGAAGAATTCACCATACCCTCCAAGGACTTCTCGGTGGCTGGCGAGGCTTCAAGCAAGATAAAACGCATCTTGAAGCAGCTCAATATTCCACCGCTGAGGATCAAGCAGATCATCGTTGCCGTCTTTGAGGCAGAGGTGAATGTCATTGCGCACTCCTACGGGGGAAAGGTGCTCTGTGACATAGAGGAGGACAGGGTGCAAATTGATGTCATCGACACAGGACCCGGCATTGAGAACCTGGACCTTGCCATGACCGAGGGGTGGTCAACAGCTACCAACGAGGTCAGGGAGATGGGATACGGTGCCGGGATGGGGTTGCCGAACATCAAGAAAAGTTGTGATGAACTGAAGATATACACGAAGAAGGGGGACCATACCCACATCACCATGCGTTTTGCCCTATAAGGAGCGTACGATGACCGATCTCCCCTTTCACCACTCGCTGCATGTCATTGAAGAGAAATGCAAGGGTTGCACACACTGCATGAAACGTTGTCCGACCAGGGCCATCCGCATCTCCGGGGGTAAGGCGAGGATTTTCAGCGACCTGTGCATCGACTGCGGCCAGTGCATGGCAGTGTGCCCCAATGATGCCATAGAGGTCGAGCAGGACTCCTTTGAACAGCTGAATGACTACAACTACCGCATAGGCATAGTCCCTGCGGTATTCTTTGCACAATTTCCCGACACCTTCTCCCAGGAGCAGATATGCTCGGCCCTCTACGAGTCGGGCTTCACCCACCTCTACCTCTCCGAGACGGGCATAGACATCCTGGACAAGCTCGGTGCTCCTCAGATCGAGCACGAGCTGCCCCTGATCAGCAACTTCTGCCCTTCGGTACAGCGCCTGATCCAGATCCGGTTCCCCCTGCTGTTGGAGAACATGAGCCGCGTCAGGCCCCCTGCCCAGATGGTGGCCCTCTTTGCCAAGGCCGAGCTCCAGGCGCAGAGCGACTCGATAGGCATATTCTACCTCACCCCGTGTGCCGCCAAGATAGCCCAGATCAAGACCGAGGGCTCGGAGGACCACAGCCTCTTTCAGGGAGTCATCAACTTTGACACCGCCTACAACAGGGTGAGGACCTTTTTGGAAAAGCATAAGCACCAGGAGAGTGTGGGCAAGCCAGACACCCTCTCCTTTCCCATTGTCACGCGCAAGGCCAGCCAGTGGAGCATGGTCAAGGGTCAGAGCAGCACCCAAAGTGGGCGCTCCCTCTCTGTTGATGAGATGCACAACGTCATAGAGTTCCTGGACCTGCTCGAGCAGGATGAGGAGAGCAATCTGGAATTTCTTGAACTTGATGCGTGTGCCGAGGGGTGCCCCGGGGGCATTCTGACGGTGCGTAACCGTTTCCTGGCAAGTGAACGCCTCAGGCACTGGGGGCAGACCCTGCCTAAGGAGCTTCCCCCCTCGCTGATCAAACGCATCACCGACCAGAGTGACTTCCTGGCCAAAAACCTCTACCTTGACGCACCACAGCCCAAGGGGGCGATGAAGCTGGATGAGGATATAGGCAAAGCCCTGTACAAGATGGAGAAGGTACGCCAGATCCTCGCGGTCCTGCCGGGGATCGACTGCGGCCTGTGCGGATCGCCGACCTGCAGTGCCCTAGCTGAGGACATTGCTCAGAAGGAAGCGGGCATACGCCAGTGCGTAGTGCTCAAGCTCAAGGATCCCAAGGAGCTCAACGCACTGGCTAAGATCTGGGGAGAGCGCCCTAGAGGGGCAAGCGTCTCGAAGGACGATCAAGAATAGGGTTTTTCACCTTCTCCGTCTCCAGCAGCTGCATCCCTGCTATCACTACAAAGGAGTCCTCATTCTCAGCATTGGCCAACAGAGCCTTTGCACCCTCATTGAGGTGCGAGCTCGTCATGCCCAGCATCTGGTTGCGCCTCAGCGTCCTGAACTCATCGGTGATGTTGTACAGGATTCTCCTGAAGGAGAGGATCGAGTCCTGGGCAGGTGAGAGAGGACGCAAATCGTTTCCCACCGTCGTGATGAGTGCATTCTCTATATCCTTGGCTTCAACGGTCTTTGTCGTATAGAGCTCCAGGCTCTTGGTGAAGTCAGCCAAAGTACCTGCAATGCGGGGGTCACGGTAGGAGCTGAAGATGAAGAGCTCCTCCATGACATCGGTGTGGGCGGTCACCCCATAGGCTCCGCCTTGGGCCCTGACCTTCTCCCAAAGCTCACTGCCGGTCATGATCTGGCCGAGAAGGACCTGGGCTGCCTGCTCCTCAGAACCCCGTTTGCTTGATCGCAGGGCGTACGCTGTATAGCTGACAGTCGATGGCAGGCGATAGAGCTCCACTGCATGCGTGAGGCCCTGGCTTACCTTCTCATAGGAGCGAAGGCGTGGCTCAACCTCCTGCTTCTCATCAAAGAGGAGGGTGAATTTCTCATAGGAGGCGACAAGCGTAGTGGCAAGCTCCTCGTCACAGCCGAGGTTGAGGATAAGGCGGTTGCGGTTGTTCAGCTTCTCTTGCAAGGCCTTGAACTCCCCGGCAACCAGGAAGAGCTGTTCGTCATGGAGGTTCTCCAGGAAGAACCATTGGTCAAGTCCCGCCAGCTGCTCCCCTTCATACTGCACGGAGCTGAAGATTGAGGAGGCGGACAGGGAGGCGAAGCTGTGGGCGGAGTAGGTTATGCTGTCGGTGTAATCCCCTTTGAGGTTGGTGAGGGCCGCCTGCAAGCGCTCGATGTCCCCGACATTGGAGGAGGTGAACAGGGTGTGCAAAAAGAAGAGGGCCTCTTCAAAATCCTCTACCAGGGTGCGGGTCCTGCACAGCATCAGCATCCTGTCCGCCCCTTCGTAGGAGGAGCCCATCTCCACATAGAGATTGGTATCCCCCGTCAGGCTCTTGAGCTTGTTGGCAACCTGGGGGTACTCCATCTCCCCTATGCCTGTCATCTGCAGAAGCCTGATGTACAGAGGCAGGAGCATGAGCTCACGCTCGGTGAGGTCCTCTATCTGGAAGGCAAAATCAGCATAGGCTATCTTGTTGCAGAACATCTTCTTCAGTGAGAGCGGGCGCCCTGCTATGCTCAGCTTCTCATAGGTGTTGGGCTCTATGGTGGAGGGAAGGTCCTCCAGCCTGAGGTAGGGAACCTTCTGCTTGTCCTCTTCGGTATCCCCTTCAAGTTCGAACTGCATGAAACGCTCGTTCTGCAAGGAGAGCTGCTTCAGGCCCTTCTTGCCCAGTGCCAGGCTCTGGTTCTGGGCATACTTGCCTATGGCCGCCACCTGACGCTTTTCGTGTTCCTTGTCACCTCTGACAGTGACCAGACAGCGGTGCGGATTGTCCAGCAGGTGACGCTGTATCCATTCTTCAAAGTAGCGGGGGTTCTCCGCTAGGGCATCCTCAAGCGCTTGCAAAGGGGCTGTGGTGCCGATGGTCGCTGAGGGAGACTGGTCGACAAGCCACCCCTTGAGGGAACGGATGAGGGCCCTAAAGCCGTTGGGAAAGCCTCCGGGTATCTCCTGCTGCTTGAAGCGTGACCGCTTCATGGATGAGGCGATGATCTCACCATCGAGGCCCCGATCCACAATGGCCTTGAGCGAGGAGAGCATGACCTCCAGCGCCTCGTCACTGCGGTCGCCGTCGATACCCTTGAAGCCGACGGTAAAGGGCATCTGCCTGAAGTCCCCGCTCATGCCGCTTTCAGGGGAGATGTCCTTGCCAAGCTTTGAATCAAGCAGGGCCTTGTACAAGGGGGCCCCAGGGTTGCCCAGCAGGATGTCCACCAGGGTGGACAGCGTGATCAGTGCAAGGGGGTCGCTCGCTTCGCATGTAGCCCAGGACAGAACAACCGAATCGCCATTGCTGCCCTCCCCTTCCTCAACAGGACTGGTGAAGGCTGTCGAACGGGGCGATTTCCACGCCTCGGCGAGAGGGGGCATGCTGTCGACATTGAGCCTTGCATAGGAGCGCAGGTACTCCTTTTCCAGCATATCCAGCTTCTCGCCCACTTCCATGTCACCATAGATGAAGAGCTTGCAGTTCGAAGGGTGGTAGAACATGCTGTAGAAGGCAAGGAACTGCTGGTAGTTCAGTTGGATGATCTGTTCAGGGTCCCCTCCCGAGTCAAAGGAGTAGGGTGTGTCGGGATAGAGGGAGCGAATGCTGTTGCGTCCCACGATCGTGTCGTGGTCGGAGCCGCCGCCGAGCATCTCGTTGTATACCACACCCTCGAAGTGGCAGCTATCGCCATCACAGACCATGCGCACCCCTTCCTGCTGGAAGGTCTCCTCCCGCAATAGCGGGGCAAAGACCGCATCGGTATAGACTGAGAAGAGATTGTCAAAATCCTTCTTCAAGGGACTGGCAGCAGGGTACATCGTCCTGTCAGGGTAGGTCATGGCATTCATGAAGGTGTTGGTGCTGCCCTTGAGGAGCGTCATGAAGGGGTCGCGCACAGGATACTTCTTCGAACCTGCAAGGCAGCAGTGCTCCAGGATGTGCGCTATTCCTGCGTCGTTGTTGGGAAGGGTCCTAAACACATAGCTAAAAAAGAGTTCCTTGTCATTATTTACCACCTGATAGACTTCCATCCCTGTGGTTATATGACGAAATAGATACCCCGTTGCCTTGTACTCCCCAAGATAGGAGACCTCAGATAGGATAAATCCAGAAACCTCATCTCCAACGGCCCATTCTCTTCCACTCATTGCTCTTATGCTCCTATTCAACAGCGAACACTACCATGAGTATGGGTGATTGACAACCCATAGGGCAAGGACTACCCTTGGACCATGGTATACATAGGAAGTCACACAAGCATCGCAGGGGGCTTGGAGAATGCAGCCATCGAGGCAAGTGCCCTCGGAGCAACCGCTTTTGGCATGTTCACCAAGAACCAACGACAGTGGGCGTCAAAGCCCATCACCGAGGAACAGAGCGCCACGTTCAGGCAGACACTCAAGGATCTCGGATACACAAAGGAGCAGGTCCTCCCCCATGACAGCTACCTCATCAATCTGGGAAACCCTGATGACCTGAAGCGCAAGCAGAGTCTGGACGCCTTCATCGATGAGCTGAGGCGCGTGCACACCCTGGGCCTGGACAAGCTGAACTTCCACCCCGGCTCGCATGTGAACAAGATAGATCGCAAAGGCAGCCTTGAACTGGTCAGCGAGGCCTTGGACGAGGCCCTCAGGTCCACTGAGGGGGTGCATCCCATCATCGAGACAACAGCAGGCCAGGGCAGCAACCTGGGCTCATCCTTTGAGGAGATAGCACAGTTGTTGGAAATGAGCAGCTTCCCCGACCGTCTGGGAGTCTGCATAGACACCTGCCACATCTTTGCTGCAGGCTACGACCTGCGCAGCGAGGACTCCTTCTACCAGACCTTTGAGGCATTTGGCAGGATAGTGGGGTTCGACAAGCTTGCAGGGATGCATCTCAATGATGCCAAGATTGCATTGGGCAGCAGGCTAGACCGCCATGAGAACCTTGGCAAAGGCCAGATAGGAGTGGAGCCCTTCATCCGCATTGTACAGGACG
Organism: Sphaerochaeta sp.; assembly: GCA_034007055.1. Classification (GTDB taxonomy): domain Bacteria; phylum Spirochaetota; class Spirochaetia; order Sphaerochaetales; family Sphaerochaetaceae; genus Sphaerochaeta. The sequence goes on along the minus strand of JAVERP010000001.1, from coordinate 233,202 downwards.
CGCGCTTCAGGGGCATCCCCCTGATCCTGGAGACCATCGACAGTTCGCTCTGGGCACAGGAGATCGCCTTGCTTACCAACCATGCAAACAAGAGGAAGCCATGAGCAGAAAAAGCCTCCCCTTTGCCAAACCCCTCCTGTTCGGCCATCGTGGCTACTCCAGCCTGAAACCTGAAAACACCCTCGCTTCTTTTCAGCTCTGCGTGGAAAAGGGGATACCCGGCGTTGAGCTTGATGTGCAGCAGTGCAAGACAGGGGAGCTGGTCATAGTCCATGATGCGGACATGGTGCGTGTGGCTGGAAGGGACGCCCTGGTATCGGGGCTCAGCTTTGACGAGCTGCGAAGCCTTGATGTGGGAGAGGGAGAGCAGGTCCCCCTGCTCAGCGAACTGTTTGAGCTGTGTGGGGAGAGGCTCTACTATGACATTGAGCTGAAGGTGCCCGGCCTCAATGATGGGGGCCTTGCACAGAAGACGTGGCAGACCATCCAGGACTTCGGCCTGGAAGGGAGGTGCATGATCTCCTCCTTCAACCCGTTTGCGCTGCGTAGGTTCAACAGGATAAGCAAGCATGCGCTGCCCAGTGCCGTGATCTTTGACGAGAGCCCTTCGGTTCCGAGGCCCTTCCACCATGGGTGGGGAAGACATATCGGGGGTGCCAGCCTCCTCAAGCCACCGATGGAGCAACTCGATGAGGCTTTTGTACGGAAGTTCAAGGGCCGCAAGCACTACAGCCTGTGCGTATGGACAGTGGATGATATCGCTGAGGGAACACACGCTGTGCAGATGGGTGCCGATGGTCTGATAAGCAACGACCCAGCCATCTTCCTCCCCCTTGTCGGGCTAGAAAAAGGAAGAGAGCAACAGCGATGAACTGATCTGCCCGAATCGGCGGAAGGCCTCTTTCTTGGCCTCTTCCTCCAGAGGGGCGAAGGCTACCGCCTCAACCTCCAGTGTGTCGGCGAGCAATGTGCCCTTGTCAACACTCCACAGCTGTACGCTGCCGGTGACGACCACCACACTCTGATCGCCTATGCGCGTCTCATCGACCACACCGGCCTTGCCCTTTATCACCAGGTCCGTCCCCGGTGCAAGAAGGAGCACCTCTTCATAGAGCTCATACTGCTCCTCCTGGGCAAGGGAGAGTGCCTTGATGGGAACTCCCCGGCTGCCATAGAGGTCCAGCAGGGCAGAAAGAGCCCCCTTGGTGTTGCGCAGCGTCCCTGCGTACTCGTACTCACTGATGTCGGCCACAATGTTCTTGGAGGCAAACCCCGAGACCAAAGAGTATGGGAATGCTATGCCATGCCTGTCCAGAGCCTCCTGCAAGGGCTGGAGGGTGGCCTGTGATATCTTGGCTTCCAACTCCTGCAAGGCTGAGGAGAAATCAACGGCGAAGCGTATTGCTCCATTGCCCACCAAGCTGTAGTTGTACGGTACAAACTGGACAAACCCCTCTGATGCAGTATTGAAGAGAAGCGAGTCTTCATAGCTGGCTCCCAGACTGTTCAGAGCTGCAAACTCCGCGACTATCGGTGCATTGAGCACCTTAGGTGAGAGCAGGCGGCTCTTTCGCCGCAACTGGACCGTAGCGGTTGCCTTCAGGGGGTCGCTCTTGCTCACCGAGAATCGCAGGGCGTTGATAAAGGTGATGCTTTTGGCAAGCAGGGCCTCGATCTCATATTTCTTGGATGAGACGGGGCCCTGTGCTGCGATGAGGGCGGCATCAAAATAGAGCCCGATCGCCTTGATGTCGTTGTTTGACCGGTAGGCCGCGTCTGCCTTGCGTATCAGAGCAGCTATATCAGCATCCCGCTTGAGTACAGCGTTATAGACGCTGGTACGCTTGGACTCCAGCTTTGCCGTATCGGCAGTTGCAAGGAGGTAGAATTGGGCAGGGGAACGCCCATCGCTCTTAGAGTATTCGTTGACTATATTCAGCCCGAATGCCTCGATGGCATCGGTGGTGGTAAGTTCGCGGTAGTATGTGCCCTGCACTGGCTCACCGACAAAGCTTGAGAGCTGGTTGAGCAGGTCATCGTAGGCCATGAGCTTGGCATTGAACAGCAGCTGGGTATTTCCCCTGCCCACAAAGGCTGTCCTGTTTGCAGAGGCCACGGGGTTGTAGACCCACCCGGGAAGGCCCTCCACCTGGGACCGCACCAAGTTGGTCAGGGAGGTGCAGGAGGTGAGCAGGGCCACCGTCACAACCAAAGCACAAAGCCTATATCTGTATTTCATCGTATGCATCCTCTACCAAGTGTACGCCAAGCCAAGACGCATGAACACCCCCGAGCTAAAGCTGCCCTCGCCAGAGACCCAGTGCCTGTTGCCCAAGCCCAGCGCGAGCGTGTAGCCCTGCAGGTGGTAGCGGTAGGTAAAGAGGGCTGTGCTGCCGTACAACAGCAGAGCTTCATCAAAGCCGTACCCCAAGCCAAGGGTGCACTCCATGGCAAGGGAGCTGTTGCGCCAGAAGCCCGAGCGCAGGCCGAAGGCCATGGAGAGGGGAAAGGCGACGACAAAGCCAGCCCTCCCATAGATGCTGGAGGGCGAAAGGCCCTGCCCATGAACATCCAAACCACCTCCCACTACCAGGCTAAAGGGGTAGAGCCCGATATCCTGGCTGTATGAGAAGTCAAGGCCAAGGCCAAGCGGAGAGGAAAGCATGCCAAAGAAGGCGAGCTCAACCGCCCTGCCCTGCAAAGCCACCAGCCTCATGCCGGGAAGAAGCGTCCTCCCTGCGGTGGCTGAAAGCAAGGAGAGTGAGCTCAGATCATCAGCGACATGCTGGACCACCGCCGTCGCCCACCTGTTGCCCTGGGCATCGACTCCCTTGTAGAGAGATCCTTTGTGCAGGATGGAACGGGAGGCATACCCGGTTGCATAGGTATAATCGACTGCAGGTGATGGCTCTGCCTCGATGAGGGCGAGCCCGTCATAGAGCAGCATAGAGGAGAGCCTGCTCTCCAGCGCCCTTTCAAGGTGGCGCCCATCCTTGGCGTTTGCGCTCAGGCAGAGCTCGAGGATTCGCCCCTCATAGGTGAACACCAGGTCGGCAGATACGGCATTGGCCTCCTCAGAGAGAACTTCCCCGATGAGGACCGAGAGCTCCCCCTCGCCTTCCATGCGGCTGAGCAGGGAGTGCTCGCCAACACGTTGGACCACCGCCCTTAGCAGCGAATAGAGACCACCCTGTCCTGCCGCCTCGACTACAAGCGTCGGTCGGGCAGGCAGGGATGCGAGGCAGATGAGCAATAGAAGGGGCAGTAGGGCTCGCTTCAAAGCTCGGCTCCCACCTTGATGATCTCCTGGACAAGCCTTGCACTATCCTCCATGGCAGGCAGGGCGGCCCACTCGAACCTTGAGTGGAGGTTGTGCCCCCCGGTGAAGATGTTCGGACAGGGTATGTTATGCTCATTGGCCATCCTGGCCCCATCGGTGCCTCCCCTGATGAGGGCTTCCTGCAGGTCCATGCCCAGGCGTCTGCCGGCTTCATACAGATTGGTCATGGCGATGGGCTTCTGCTTTGCAACCATGGCCATGTTGTAGTAGACGTGCTTTGCTTCGATGCTGACCTTTCCCTTGGGGTAGAGGGCCTCTGCACTCTTGGCAAGCAGGCGCAATGCCTCGATCCTCTGGTTCAGGCGGTCCAGGTCAAAGTCCCTGAGGTAGACGGTGAGGTCGACCTCGGTGGCTGTCCCGCTGATGGTGTGGGCACAGTAGTAGCCGTAGCGTCCGTCGGTAGCCTCGGGGCTCTCTGCCTGCGGCAGTGCGTTGATAAAGTAAGCGGCCATGGTAAGGGCATTGACCAGCCTCCCCCGAGCAGCACCCAGGTGGTAGCTCACCCCTGAGAAATGGACTTTTACTGTAGCGGCGTTGAAGCATTCGCTCTCCACTTCAAAGCGCTTGCCCCCATCGACGGTGTAGCAGTATGCACACCTGATCTTGTCGTAGGGGAAGGTGTCCATCCCAGAGCCGGTCTCCTCATCACTGGTGAAGATGAGTTCCAAGGCGCCGTGGGGTATGCTCGGGTCGTCGGATAGGGATTTAGCCACTGCCATGATGGCGGCGACCCCGGCTTTGTCATCGCTGCCGAGCAAGGTGGTGCCGTCGGTGACGATGAGCGTCTCTCCCTTGTACTGGGCAAGCTCGTCGTTATCCTCAACTTTGATGGTGTATTGTTTGTTCAGGGGGATGTTATACCCGTCATAGGATTCGATGACACGGGCCTTCACCCCGTTGCCAGGGACATCATCTGCGGTATCGACATGGGCCATGAAGCCGATGGTAGGCACTGAGTAGCCGAGGTTGGAGGGGATGCGTGCGATGACCACCCCATGCTTGTCGATGTGGATATCGTCGAAGCCCATCTCCTTGAGTTCAAGGACAAGCAGGTTCAACAGGTCCCACTGCCCATCGGTGGAGGGACTCTTTGTGGCGACGGCGGTGTCATCGCTCATGGTGTCAATAGCAACATATCGTAAAAATCTCTGAAGGATATCTTCAGCAAAAGCTGTTCTCATGGGGTTACTCCTTAGGGGCATTATTCCACAAAGCCAACCGGGGGGCAACAAGCAAAGGGCCACAACCAGAAAAAGACCCTCCGAAGAGGGCCCCACAGGTCAGTGAGCAAGCCTACACATTGAAATTGTACTTCTTGAGCATGGGCTTCATCATGTCGATGACATTATACATGGCAAAGACACAGATGATGATCCCGGTAACCACGAACCCCCGTTTCAGCGTCGTGCCCACAGCGATCATGCTCGCAGCAAGGGCATAGGATACCTCGGGCTCGGTGGTGACCGAGATGAGCCACTCGTTGAAGGACTCGTCAAGGTCCCCTCCGAACTGGTAGTAGCGCCAGATTGACATCACGGTGCTTGCCACAACCCCAGAAGCTATCGCTATGGCAGTTGCTGCAGAGACCTTTCCCCAGAACACAACGGTGGGGATGCAGGCGTAGACCACCCCGGCGGTAAAGAGCACGGTGGTGCGGGTAACCAGCTTTTGCATATCCTTCCAGAAAGGGGCCCTCTGGGAGGGAGCCAGTGCCCTTGAGAAAATCTCAGCCTCAGCGAGCATCAGCGACCGGTTCTCCTCCAGCTTCTGCTCAAGGCCTGCCATCTCCTCCTCACTGATCAGGGTACGGGCAAAATCCACCACCCTCTGGGCCTGGTCGGAGGCCCCCACATCATTGACAGCGTAGCAGAACTCCAAATACTGCCTGCCCTGCTCCTCGGAGAGGGTGCTGCGGACAATGTCGGCACCAGTAGGCTCTCCAAAGGTGAGGGCCCGACTGAGGTCCTCCTCCAGGTACTCCCACACCACACTCTTCTGCTCGTCAATGATCCTCGCCACCGTAGGGAAGAGCTCCTTGTCGGTGATCTTAGCTTTGGTTTGCGCCTCCCACCCCAACGAACACCCCGACAAGGGGATGACCAACATGAACAATACTGCCCAGTTCAGGGTACACTGCATCTTTTTCTCCATACCACACACTCCTTTTGCTTCTTGCCAGGACGAATCAAGGCTTCTCCTCAAAGGCCGGGAATGGCAAGGAATTCCCACCCAAACAGCAACGAGATGCGAAACTTGGAACGATCGGGAAACGCACGCCCCACCTGGGCGTACTCGGCTTCAAAGACCCCGCTAGGGTCGCAGACCACCAGGCGGGGCTCGAGATACAGGGCCTTGGTGATGCGCCAGGTATAGCCAAAACCCACTTCATTGAGGTAGAGGATGGACGCTTCAGGCTTGTCGGGACCGCTGAAGATACCCATCTGCACCAGCGAGACCGACAGGCAGAGCCCGCCTCGGAAGGGATAGTAGTCAAGGAACAGGCCAGACTCCCAGAGCCTCACCTCGTTGTACTTGAGGTCGCTTGTCAGAGAGAGGGGGATGCGAAGGGCAAACTCATCACTGAGGCCTAGCCTCAGCTCAGCCTTGGCCTGCAGCGTCGGAAGCAGCAGTGCATCCAGCGCCCTGAGGTCAACAGCGAGCGAGAGGGTGCTCTTGTCCCCGGCACACAGGGTGGAGAGTGTCAGGGCCAGGACCGTCAACAGCAGGAATCTTTTCATCGCTCACCTCTTGCTCACCACCCTACCACCGGCGTCCAGAGAGAAGAATTCTCCAAACTTACTACCCAAAACAGTGAAGATGGGCACAAATAGTGGGATGATGGTGGTGAACACCTGCGCAAACCCTCATATTATGGGTTGTTAATCTTGGATCACCGCAAATACAGGAAAACCCGGGCGCATAGTTTTCCTTTTCCTTCACTCTTGTGGTAGACTTGTAGGGAAAGAGCCTTCTTTTTTGTTATACTTACTAAAGCAAGGAGTTTAGGGTGAATAAAACTTGGTCAATTATACTTATCGTTGTCGCTTTACTTGTCATTCTCGGAGGTACCTATTGGTACTTTGGTATGCAAAAGCCTAAGACCCAGGAGGTCCCTAAGCCCACGACGGTAGTCGAAGCAGCAAAACCAATGGTTGGGGAGGGCAAGGGAAAGGGGGGCACCGCTGCCCTTGCAAAGACAGAGCCGCCCCTTCCCAAGCTGTCAGAAAGTCCAGCTGAACCGAAACCAGTGGACAGCGAGCCTGTTCCGGCAAAGCCCATGCCAGCCCCAATAGCCCCTTCCATAGTCAAGGGAGGAGGCTTTGTCCTTCCCACCCTTGGGACAAAGGGCGATGCGAAGGAGCCGGACAGCACAACCTCGGTACTGGCGCGTGAGGCCCTTGCTCCCAAGGCAGAGGTGAGCACGCCCCCCGTCGCTGAAGAAGTAGTGATACTACCTGAACCTGAGCCTGTGGTGGCTGGCCCTGCCATCGAAGAAGAGACAATCCCTGAACCCGTGGAGGAGGTTGTCGTCCCAGAGAGCCCCGTCGTGGCAAAAGTCGAGGATGAGCCGATACCCCCTGTTGTCGAGCAGGAGATCCCTGAGGTTGTGGTTGATGAACCAGCTGCTGAAGTGATGGAGCCCGCACCTGTTGAAACGATTCCCATAGCCGAGAGCCCCATTGCAGAGGAGCCAAAGCCAAAAGATGAGAAGGCGACCATAAAGGCAGGCCTCTCGGTCTCTTTCCTGGACTACAACTTCCCCAAGGAGTTCTCCTCTTCTGAAAAGAGCTTCAATGTGAACATGGACCTCATGAGTCATAAAGATACGTTTGGTTGGGGTGGGGCCCTGGAGGTGGGCAAGAACACGACCACCAACATAATGCAGATAAGCCTGCTTGCCAAGGCTGAGTGGACACTTGGAAAGGGTGAGGTAACCTTCCCCCTCTCCATCTCCCTAGGGCCGACACTGTTCATCGACACGACGCTTGACACCACGGCCTTCGGCATGAAAGCAAAGCTTGGTGCAGGGGTTACCTACACCATCTCAGAGTCGTTCAGGATCTTCTATGCAGTGGGAGCAGGTGCCATAATGAACTTCAAGGACTCCACATCCCTACGGTTTGTCCTGGAGCCCATAAGGGTCGGTATAGGATTCAGCTTCTAGGCTCTAAGTCCTTGAGTGCATCGGTGAAGGAGGGGGCCTCCCCAGCATCACCTGAGACCTCCACTACCCGGGGGATGAGGCTCTTGTCCCCCCACCCAAGGGCTTCGAGGATATCCTCTTTCTGCCTGACGGTCTTTCCGCTCAAAAAGCTGACGGACCCTTCATCCAGATAGAGGATGAGGCCCTTTCGCACACCATGGACCTTGCCAAAGCCCAAACTTCGAATGGATGAGACATCCAAGGACCAGGCCTCCACACAGGGGGCCTTTCTTGTCCTTCCCTTCTGCACCCGCTGGTAGAGCTTCACATCCTTTTCAGTGATGACCAGCCTGCCGCGCAGCAGGTCCCCATCACCTGATGGAGGGTTCTTCCCACAAAACAGGGAGTACTCGTACTCCTCGCTCCTTACCTTGTGCACATCAGCGTCGCTGACCCAGTAGGAGACGATGTAAAACAGGAAGACCAAGAAGAACAGCAAGGGGAATATCAGATAGTACGCCACGATCCCTATCTGCACAGGGGAGACAAACACCACCACAAGGGTCAAGGCCAATAAAAGCAATTTCAAGAGGGTTTTCATACCCATGACTGTAATGCCTAGGAAGAAAAAAGAAAAGCCTCTGCAAAGGGTGAAGCGTTTTGCCATAGGGCAGGCCTTTGCAGGTGGAGGCTACTATGAAACAAGTAAAAATCACGGCCGGCATTCTCGTTCTCCTGATGGTTCTCATCATGAGTTTCTCCGGTTGCAAAGAGGAGACTGGAAGATCTTCCCTGCGTCTGACCATGCAGGGCCTTGATACCCAGGACCGCTCCATCGTGCCAAAGGACACCCCCTTGGAAGTGTCTCGCTATGCAGTTACCGGTAATGGGCCACAGGGCAGCACCTTCGAGGTGCAGAGCACCAACCCCACCATTGAGGTGGAGGGACTGCTCATGGGTACCTGGCAAATCACTGCAGTCGGGCAGAACAGCCAAGGGGTAAACCTGGTCAGCGGGTATACCGAATGTTCGCTCACCAGTGAACCGACCAATGCCCTCATCGAACTGAAGACCCTCGTAGGGACAGGAACTATGAACATCCAGTTCTCCTGGGACAGTACAAAGATCTCCAATCCGAACATCGATCTCTGGGTGACCGATAGCGATGGGATAAAGTCAAAGGTAACCCCGACCACCAACAACCTCATCAACGGGTCTGTTTTCTACAGTGCGACCTACCCGGCCGGTTCCTACATGATACAGGGACGGCTGTACAGCGGAAGCACTTCCGTAGCCGGATGTGCTGAGGTTGTACGCATTGTAGGGGGAAAGGCCACAGAGGGGACTATCAATCTCGATCTTGACAAGTATCCTGAGATACCCAGCAGCCTTACCCTGATCAACAAGCTAGGGACCCCTATCGAATGCTCCATACAGGGCATCACCCCAACGGTTGCCGCCTTGGAGGTGGTCACAGCACAAGTGTCCGTACCGGAGTCTGAAAACAACAGCGACCTGGGGGTCTCATGGTTTCTCGATGGGGTGCTGATCTCCACCACCTTGGAGTGTTCCTTCACCCCCAGTACAGGCAATCATCGGTTGGACCTTATCGCAAAAGGGGCACTTCTGGCCAGTTCTGGATCGGCCAGCATCTCTTTCAAAGCCAAAGTTGGAGGGACACCGGGAATCCCCGTGCTCGCAAAAACGGTTACGGACAATACCGATGGCTTGAAGATCAGCGGGAATACCAAGGTGGCATTCCTACCTGACGGAAAGATCTTGTTGGCAAGCACAACCCATAGCACCCTGCAGATCTGTAGGATTGTCCGTGATACACTGGAGGTCATCAGGACCTATACCCAGACAGATGGGTTCAACACTGCCCAGATAACCGACATCCTGGTCGACAAGGTCTCCGCCAAGGTGGCCATAGCCGACAACCTTGCCCCGGGGATCACGCTCTACCAGTACAATGCAGGCAACACATCCCTGACCAAGCTCTTTTCACGGGATAACCTGGCCTTCAAGGATGGAGGGGTGGAGAGGCGTTTTGCCAAGATCAGCACCCTGATGCTCGACCCCAAAACCGGCATACTCCATAACGCCGTTCCTGACGACCATATCCTACCCAAGTCCAATTTCATGGCAACAAAACAGTCGGATTTCGCAATCAATGGGTATACGCATTGGCTGTGGGAAACCGATCCCTCAAGCGGGATGGCCATCTCACCATCCTTCGATAGGGCGGCCTGGTTCTCCACTACAAAGAACCACCTGAAGGTGTTCACCCGAAATACAGCGGATCTCTTCTCCAACCACAGGGCCTACACCACACCAAGCACCCCATACCTTACAGGCATCAGTGCTGTGGAGTTCATAAGTGACACGAGCCTATTGACCGGAGGGACGAATGCCCTGAACCGATTTGTGTATACCAATCTCCTTGAAGGGACCACAATGGATGGATGGGAGCAAGAGGAGGTCTGGCTATCAGGAGACTCAGGTATCGGCGAAATGCAGGAGATCGTGCACCTCTATACAAACTCCTCCAGGAGCCTGCTCTATGTCCTGTGCAAGGGGAGCAAGAACATCAAGGTATTCTCCATAGCCAGGAATACAGAGACCTTGGCGTACATCACCACCGTGTCCCTGGCGGACTTCATCCCTTCCAAGGCCTTCATCTCCCCTGACAAGGAGAACATGCTGGTCGTATCGGATATCACTAACCAGATACTGCTGTTCAGCATCCCCCAGGAGGAGGGGGTCTAAAGAGGAAGAGCGTACAGGGTTTTTAGGGACCATCGCAACCAGATAGAAACGTCCGAAGGGAGTGCAGGGATGCACTCCCTTCACTCTATCATCACCATTTGATCGTGCAGGTGAAAGAGTATCCCCAGCTAACTGGGGATATGCACTGCATTACATAGTATTACTGTGACCGATGCTTTTCTAACAAACATCCTTTACTGGTCGTTGTGCATCTGAATCTCGACACCAGGCTTGGCAGTCTCATGATTCTCGAGGGCTCTTAGTCTGGAAAGAAGCAAAGGAAGATGACTTATGTAGACCTCACGCGGGTTTTCATGTTGTTCCCGGCAAATCTTTGCGGCATAGCCAACCACCTCCCCCATCATCCCGCAGGTCCTCATAACCCTGGCGGCACCAAGGGCATCATGGGTCACGGAGATGTTTCTTCCTGCCATGAATAGGTTGTTGATATTCCTTGAATAAAGGCAGCGGTAAGGAATAAAGAATGGAATCTTATATCGGTCACGATAATCCTTGGTCAAGAATCCATCACCTTCGTGGAATGCTGCATAAAAGCGCCGGTCTGGATAATGGACGTCAAAATTCCAAGTAGAAGGGACACAACCATCCTCATACCCCCTCTGAGCGATAACCTCTGCCTTTGTAAGTATGACATCCCCCAAGAGTCTCCGTGATTCTCTCTTTCCTCCTATATAGGCAGAAAACCCCAATCGGAAATCCTTATAATCATGGTCGATGTTTTTCAGGCAATCCCAAGCCCCGTACATTGCCCTGAAATTCATATCACGGGCATATTCAGCATATATGATGGGATCAAGCTCGCATCCGCTCTCCCAGAACCAACAACCAAGTGACGTCTCTCTACTATTGCCATAGACATCCTTAACATCAGACCGCCCTGGAAACTCAACATCCTTAAGATCTACTGCCCACGGACAAGAAGGAAAACTCTCTTCCTGCTCCGATCTCTCTACATACCAAAGGTTGCTCATACCCATATGGCCATTGGTACTGACTTCAAAATCTGCCCCGCACTCCGCACCAAGGGTTCCATCGCCGGTGCTATCACAGAAAAGATGGGAGGCTATCGAAAAAACCTTGTCATTTTCATAATCCCAAGCGGTAATCGAACTAATACAGTCATGCTCAACTTGCCCTTCCATCATAATGGTACAGGGAAACAGCGAAAGGTTATCTTCTTTTTCCAACACAGCCAGTTTCTTGCCATCCTCATAGAGATCCTTCTGATTTTCATCTCCATAGTGACCAATTCTTTTCTGCTCAAATTCACCGACAATATTACCAATCCCCACAAACGGTTCGAGATTGGTAAGTCCTCCAAGCCAAACCCGTACTTCAGAGCTATTGTTTCCTCCAAAGATTTTTCTGTCCTGCAGCAAAGCAGTCTTTAGGCCTTGTCGGGCTGAGGAGAGAGCGGCACACATACCGGCAATTCCTCCTCCGACAACGACCATATCAAAAGAATCTTGCTCCAAGGGGATTTGGATTCCCAGCGACTGTTGATAAAAAGTAAATAGTTTTTTGGGTTCTATGGGAGGAACACTGTTTTTATCAGTTGAAAAATACAAAAATCCGCATCTTCCCTCAAAACCGGTCAAATCTTTCAGGGCTATTTTGACGGAAAGATCTTCTATTGTTACCTGTCCCCCGTCTTCCCAATCCCAAAGTCCGTCATGATCTCCGAATTCAGTGGCAAGCATTACAGTATTCAAGGAAATGGCAAACCGACCAGGAGAGTACTCCTTATTCCAGGGAGAAACCCAGTTGGAGGTATATACTTTCAAGTAATAGATTCCTGTATCAGGGAACATTACATGGGTAGAGGCATCATCCACAGGCTTACCCAACCCATGAGCCAAGAGATAGGGGCAACCCATAAGCGGGACAAACTGAGTATCGAGCACCCAACCACCATAATCATCAAAACTACCCATAGGGACTAGAACGGATTTTGTTTTCATATCAACCCTTTACAGCGCCTGCTGTCAGACCGGCAATAAAATATCTCTGGAGAAAAACAAACATGGCAGCGACAGGGATCGAAGCAACCACTGAGGCGGCCATCATTCCGATCCAGTCATTGCCCCCCTCGCCGGTAAAGGTAAAGACCATACCACTGGCCAGGGTCCTGTTTGCTGTCGAGGAAATAAGAGTAAGGGCATACAGGAGGTCATTCCATGCCCATACAAAGCTATAAATAGCGATTGTCATCATACCAGGTATTGCCAACGGGATAATTATCTGGAACATTGTCCTCCATTCCGAGGAACCGTCTACCCTTGCTGCTTCCATAATGGAAACAGGGACCTGATCAAAATAGGCCTTCAACGTCCACGTTCCAACTGGAAGCGTAAGGGCGACATAGGCAAGAACAATCGAAGGCAACTTATCGAGCATCCCAATCTTCTGCATCATTGGATACAGGGAGAGAAGCAAAAGCCCCTGGGGAAACGCCTGGCTAACCATAATCAAGGCCATCACCGATTTCCGGCCACGATAGCGGAACTTCGAAAAGCTGTATCCCGCAAACACAGATATCACAGTAGAGAATAGGGAAGAGGCTATGGCAACCACAAAACCATTGCGCAGATAGGTCAGAAAGGTACTGTCAGACAAAACTCTGACAATGTTGGAGAGATCGAAATATGAAAAAAATGAAAAGGCAAACATTTCACTTTCTGGTTTAAGGGAGGTGGAAATCATCCATAGCTGAGGGAAAAAGGCAAAAAAACCAATCATAATGAGGAACACCCAGAAGAATATCTTAAAGCCGACTGTTTTCTGAAACATTCTAGTCCTCCTGGATTCGTTTGAGATAGAAACCACTGAACACACTCAAAAGCAATGCCCAGACAACACCCAAAGCAGCAGATCTTCCCAGGCTGTACTCCTTGAAAGCCTTCTTATATACCTCTGTGGCAAAGGTAGAAGTCGCCCTTTCAGGGCCTCCACCGGTCATGACGTTGATCAAATCAAAATGCTGGAGGTTTCCGATGGCTCCCAAAATAAGAATAAGGGTTAGCACCGGTTTTATTGCAGGAACAACCACATGGATGAACATCTGGAAGTTATTTGCCCCATCAATTCTCGAGGCTTCACACTGCTGGGCAGAAACTCCTTGGAGCCCTCCCATGATAAAAGCCATGTACCAAGGGAACATCTGCCAGGTCCTTGCCGTAACGACAGCAAGCATTGAGGTGCTTTTGCCACCAAGCCATATGACATTATGGTCAAGCAGTCCCAACTTTACCAAGAGGGCATTCAAGATTCCATAATCGCCGTTAAAAATCCAACTCCATAAAAACCCAATGGCTATTCCTGGAATGATCCAGTTTACGAGGGCCACTCCTCTAAGAAACTCTGATCCCTTGAATTTCTGGTTCATGAGCAAAGCCCAGATCAATCCGATGAAAAATGGACCCAAGGTGGAAAAAAAGACAAATTTGCAGGTCGTCCAAATCAGTTTCAAGGTATTGATATCGGAGAAAATTTTCCTATAGTTTTCAAGTCCGACAAATTGTGCATTCGCATAGATAAGATTCCTGTCCGTAAAGCTAATGAGTATCGAATTTACAAATGGATAGAGGATCATCAACACAAAAACGGTCAGTGCCGGAAGGATTAGTATCCACCCCATCAAAGCATGGTTTCTTGACGAACGGTTCATAGTGTTTCCTTTCTCAAAATTGTATCTCTGCCCTCTCATCAGAAGGCAGAGATCACCAGACCTAGAGGACGTCGATCCTGCTCTTCATTGCATCGGCAGCCTGCTTAGGACTCTTGGAGCCAGAAAGCATTGATTGCATTTCTTCAAGAATCACAGCATTTGCAGCGGCATACTGAGGACCTGCGGTCTCTGCAAGTCTACCACCGGCGAGGACAGGAGTCCAAGCGTTTGACCAATAGTCGGAAGTCACAGCATCATTGGAGAGAATACTCTTCTTTGAGGGAAGCATACCGTTCTCCTTGAAGTATTTGAGGGCTACCTCTTCACTGATAAGGTGCTCGATGAACGCCTTGGCGGAAGCCTTTTTGGGACTTCGGTCAATGATGACCAACAGATGTCCCCAACCACTGGCCTGCGGCTTGTCGCCCTTAGCCAAGACAGGATGTACCTGAGGGAATGCATAGTTTGAGATATCGCCAAACGCTTCATTGGTTATTGCACCTTTACTCATAAGTGCATCATCATAGAAGGCAACACGACCTTCCTTGTATAATGTCCTTGCATCGCCACGAGACATGACTTTCTGGATATACCCTCTCTGCATGAGGCTATTGAACCATGTGAGGGCACTGACTGCCTTATCACTGTTGAGGGCGCTCTTTCCCTGGGCGTCATACACACTTGCACCGAAAGTCCAGAGCCAAACCATGAAGTCGGGTGCTGCTGTGCCAGAATCCTTGGTCATCGCAGCATAAGGGATGATGTCATTGGACAGATCAGAATCCTTATTCGCAGGATGATTGGTTTTTACCATCTCACAAGCTTTCTCAAAATCGGCAATGGTGACAATGGGAAAATCAACACCTGATTCCTTTAGGATTTTTGTGTTAGTGATCAGGGCCATGGGGGCTACAGTCCAGGGGACTCCGTATTGGGTGCCCTTGAAATTTCCGACTGAGACGGAACCTTCAGAAAAATTCTTGGTAAAAAAATCAGCACCAAAGACTCCAGTCAAATCAGCAAGTACTCCTGCCTGGGCCAAGGCTGGCAGCATCCTGATATCAATCTGGGCAACATCATATTGCTCAGTTCCCTGAGCTCGGATAGCAAGCTGAGACTCAGTATCACCCCAAGGCCAATTGATTTGCACAACCTTATCCTCTGCAGGACTCTTCTGGTTGAAAGAATCAATCATCCAGGTAAAAATCTCAGAGGAAGCCTTCTCAGAACCAGACCAGTTGGAAAAAGTCATCCCATCCTGCACTACAGCCTTCTCAGCTGCTCCACCCGCAAAGACCGAAGAGACAGCCATTGCAAAGACCATCACGGCGACAGTAAGTTTTCTCATCTCAAACTCCTTTTCAGTGAACTCGTATTTCATATACTCCGATGTTTTTAGCACCGTAAGTACTAAGGAACCGCACGGATAGCGAATCAGTGGCTACAGGTCCTACCAAGACATCGACATGGCGTTGGAAATTATTCTTCACCTGTTTCAACAGCACTTCCTTGCCATCAACATGAGCAAATATCTCAAAATCCCGGACCAAGAAAGGGCTGACCCCAGATCGAAGGTAAATATTATGGTGAGGGTCTACATCCTGAACTCTGCTGCTGACCATCTCTTCGCTAAGACTACAGTCAAAAAAGAAGGCAAGGGAGGAGACCGTACGTTTTTTCGGCATTAGTATTTTGATACTTGGAACTTCTTCCTGTGACGACAACCAGATATTTGCAGCTCCATAAGGTCTTGTATACCCGTTATTGAGGTTCTGCGAACCGTATGATGCAAAGGAACGTACATCCAGAAGCGGATTAAAATATTCGGCAGAATCGGCATATCCACACAGTACTCCGGAAAGGCCATGATCGCAGATGACACCTGATACTCCCGAAGTCGGCTTCACAATCAGCAACAAATATCCCTCTCCCTTACAGAAAGGCGTAAGTGATAGCTTTGTACGTCCCTTAGGGAGAGATTCTTGGAAGGATTCCTTAGTAACACTGTAGTCATTCCTGCTTGGAAGCATTGAATGCCTCACTTCCACCAGCAGATCTGTCATTTGATCCGAATGTAGGATGAGTGAAGATACCTTGGCAAGGGAGACAGGTAGAGCCACGAAAAAGTCACGATCCAGCGGTAGCGATCCAATTTCTTTTCCTGGAAGGGAAGTAATGACACTACTTGGGATAAAAGTGACCTCTTCTGCTGAAGCTGCAGGGCCATACCCAGGCAAAAGCACATCATCTTTTTCAAGCATAGCCTGAATCGCTTGGAACACAGAAGGTTCTGCTAGGTCCTGAGTCTTTTTTCCCTGGGAAACGAGGAAAGAGGCTGCAGTACCTGCAGCTTGACCTGACAGGGCGCATGTATCCATGATACGGGTACTGGCAAAAGCAACATGGGTAGTACCAATGATCCTCCCGCAAAGAAGGACATTGTCAAAGGATGATGAGTATAGGCTCCGTAGGGGAATACCATACAGGGAAACAGGAATCTGTGTACAGAAATCTGTTTTGCCATAAATACCTTCAGAAGGGTGAAAATCAAGATACCAGCCACCATAGAACGCTACATCATCAAAGTGTTTCCTTGCTATGACATCATTACCTGTAAGTACGTAATCAGTCTTAAACCGCCGGGACTCTCTTTTACCAGGCAGACTGCCTACCCAAGACAAATCAACATTCCCAGCATCGAATTTCCCAGAATTCTTGATATAGTTGTATATTCCAAAGATGAGTTTTTTTAACTCAAAAGCTATAGATGCAATGGAGTTGATGGTATCTTGCTGTCCTCCAAACTCCACCCACCAAAAATCACTTCCGTTGGATTTTTCACATACAATCCGACCTCCATTGTTCAGAAGATTTTCGATGTATTCCAGCGGATAGGCAAAACCTGGTGCGATAAATGGAACAGGATGGTCTTTCTTGATTGTATTCATCAAAATAGTACAGCCTTGGGTGGTAGGGTCAAACTCTGTGGATGCATTGACCTCCCCATAGGTAGCCCTGTCTTCCTTTCCAATCATATATTCCATCCCACAGGAAGCTGCGACAAAACCATCTCCGCTAGCATCTATGCATAGAGTGGATGAAAAAGTGAATTTTCGTTCCGAGATAATTTCAAGGGCATGTATTGCTTGTATGTGTCCATCTGAAGCCTCTACCTGAGAAACAAAGGTATTAAGATACAACCTGATGTTAGGTTCCATAAGAACATAATCGAGAAGAACAGCATCCCAAAGTATTGGATTCCCTTCTGGATTCCTATAGTGATTAGCGAGTTTAAGTTCACCAAGGATGCCCATTTCTTCAGCAAAGAGATTCCCTCCCCCTGTCGCTCCCCGCGTCCATACCCGGATCTCGCTTGAACTGTTGCCGCCTAAGACCGGTCGTGATTGAATAAGCGCAACAGAAGAGCCATGCCTTGCTGCTGCTATTGCCGCGCAGACCCCTGCTAGGCCCCCACCGACTATTGAAACATCAGTATTGATTTGTGTGACTGATTCTAACTTCTTGGTAATCATAGTCAAACAGTAAGGCACAACCAAGCTGAACACAATGGAGAATTTTGCAGACTTTTTTAATAAAAATGCTCAGAAAAACAAAAATTCCTATAAAAACTACCTTCACTACATTATCCAGACTCGAAAATATTTTTTCCCAACCTCTGGTAAAAGAAAGTTACATCTCTCCAAGAAATACTTGAAGATCATATTCTCTGTTTGACAAGCCGATACTGTCGTGATATTGTCTGAAAGAAAGAAGGTCCCAAAAAGTGATCCATATGATGAACCAGTTGCAACAATACCTATTTGAACTCTCAAATAGGTATAATGCAACGATTTGTATAAAGGATTTTTCAGGATTCTTGCATCATGACAAACATCTGCTACAGATATTATCCCCCTTTATCAACCACACATCCCCTTATTGCATGTATGTGAAAGGCAACAAGAAATGCTTGAGAGAGTGCCTTGACATGATACCAAAAATGCTGAGCAAATGCAGAGAAACCCATAAACCATTCTCTGGTTTTTGTCATGCTGGTATGTACGAATATGTTATCCCCATCATACAAAAAGATAACATTCTAGGGGCTATAACCTTTGGTTGCTATGCATCAAATTTCACTCCCAAACATAAAAATTTCCTTGCCCTCGCACAAAGATATACAGATCTCGACCCTACCCTACTTTCTCAACTATATGAAAATGAGCCCCAGGTGCTTGCACAAGAGGATATGGCTGTCGTCTTGCTGTCTCTCGAATTCATCGCATCCTACCTGGCCTCTCTGGACAACCGCTACAGCACGACAGAGGATACTGCCAAGCTAGCATCCCAATCTAAGGACGACGAGAATGACCAGTTTATCCAACACGCGCTCACCTATATAAAAATGCACGTAACAGAGAATATCCGTATTGAGGACATTGCTCGATACTGCAACTACAGTACTTCCTACGTCTCAAGGAATTTCAACAAGACTGTGGGAATGAATATAAGCACATACATAAACAAATTAAGAATTGAAATCTCCAAATCATACCTGATCACCTCCGATAAGACAATTGCTGAGATAGCCGAAATCGTCGGCTTTGAGGATTTATCTTACTACAGTCGGGTATTTTCTTCTCTACTCGGAATACCCCCAACGGAATTCCGCCGAAGATTCTCCTAAAGGAAGCCTCATGTCAAGCTACAAGAAAATTATCCCTTACATAGAAAACCTCAAAACCAACTATTCTCTTTATGTCACCGTCAAGGATTATTCAGGATTCATCTACAAGAATGAAACCCTGGAACGTCTCCTTCGCCCATATCTTGCCCATTCAAGTCCTTATTGCATGTTTATCAAGGAAACGGAGAAGGGGTATCAAAAGTGCCTGGCACAAAATATCCCATTATATGAAAAATGCAAAGAAAGGAAAACATTTACAGGTTATTGCCCTGCCGGCATCTGTGAACTTGTTGTGCCGATTGCGAATAAGGATCAGGTTTTTGGTTCAATCAATGTCTCGCATTTTACCTCGGAAGAGGATAAGGGAAACTATAAGCGCGAACAGTTGATGAAGGACGAACCGGACAAGAGAAAACTGACAGCACGTTTACTCTACCGGCAGTTTGTCAGACCATCAACCATTGAAATCTCCTCCGTTCAGTTTTCCCTTGAGTTGCTAGCAGATTTTATTGTTGAAATCCTAAATAACTCAAAGGGTCCGGTAGAAAACTCCAGCAAGGATTTTTCTGATGAGAAAAAGATTAGGGCCTACATAACGGAAAATACAAATGATAAAATCCTAGCAGAGCAAGTTGTGTCATCCTTGAAGATTTCAAAGACAACACTGAAAACCTGCATCGAGGGTTCAAATGCGAAAAACTTTCGTGAGTATGTGAATATGATCAGGCTCGAGCAAAGCGAAAAGCTCCTTGTGGAGACAGAAAAGACTCCAAAAGATATTGCTCTGACTTTGGGTTTCAAGGACTATAATCATTTTTGTCGGTTATTTCGGGAAAAAACAAAAATATCACCTTCTGATTACCAGAAATACTACAAGAATGAAAAGCACTTGGGTACCGATTGAATTGCTCTAGCAATCAATACATAATAATTAGAAACAAAACCCGTTTATATTCAAAAAAGAAACCCAAGAGACCTCATTTTTTTTGATTTTACTTGTCTTATCGCAAACATGAAAACACCCGGCCTATCGCTAAGCCGGGTGTGTTTTGTTTTAGGAATGAAGACCTATCAAGCCTTGTACAAGGGCAGTTCCTGGTAGGTGGTATGCAGGAGGTGGTGAGCCTTCTCGCCGTTTGGATTCCCCAGGAAGTCCTCATACAACTTGAGTATGGAGGGGTTCTGGTGTGAACAGCGGTAGACACTCTTCTTGTCATCTGCATAGAGACCTTCAGACCTCTCCTTGCGCAAGATGTCATTGGCACCATAGGGCTGACCGCCACCGGCGATACAACCACCACGGCAAGCCATGATCTCGATGAACTCATAGGGAGCCTTGGTTCCGTTGGCGTTGGCTTCACGGATTTCGTCCAGGACTTCCTTGGCGTGGGAGAGGCCGTGCACCACAGCGACACGGATCGGAGTGCCATCAAAATCGACGGTACCCTTCTTGATCTCATCAAGACCACGGACAGCCTCGACTTCGACTCTCTCCATCTCCTTGCCGGTTACCACATTGTATGCAGTACGCACAGCAGCTTCCATGACACCACCGGTGGCACCGAAGATAGTTCCAGCTCCTGAGTATTCACCGATTGGGCTATCAGCCTCTTCAGCTTCAAGCTTCAGGAAATCAATGGGGGAGTTCTTGATCATGCGACCGAGCTCCCTGGTGGTGAGGACCAGGTCCACATCCTGAAAACCCGAGGCACTCATGTTGTCATCACGCTTGGACTCAAATTTCTTTGCAGTACAGGGCATGATGGCCACAGCATAAATCTCAGAAGGCTTGAGGCCTGCTTTCTCAGCATAGAAGGTCTTGGTGATCGCACCATGCATCTGCATAGGGCTCTTACAGCTGGAGACATGGGCGAGCAGGTCCGGATAGTACTTCTGGACATAGTCGATCCATGAAGGGCAGCAGGAGGTCAGCAAGGGCATTGCACCACCCTTTGTAATCCTACCCACTAGCTCATGACCCTCTTCGATGATGGTGAGGTCGGCGCTGAAGTTTGTATCGTGAACCGCATAGGCTCCGAGCCTCTTCAATGCTGCATAGATCTTGCCCGTTGTTACCGTTCCGGCAGGAAGACCGAAGGTCTCGCTCAAGCCTACACGGATCGAGGGTGCTATCTGGACCACAACCTTTTTGGTGGGGTCGGCGACAGCAGCGCGGAAGGCGCTGATCTCGTCCTTTTCGTAGATGGCTCCGACCGGGCAGTGTGCTGCACACTGGCCGCACTTGACACAGGGGCTGTCATCGAGGGCAAGCATTGCTGCAGGGGCCATGCACGTGCCGTCCCCGCGCCCGATGAACTCAAGGGCGAACGTACCCTGCAGATCCTGACAGACCTGTACGCAACGACCGCACTTGATGCACTTCTCAGGATCAAGGACGATGGAAGCGGATGAGGTGTCCTTGGGCGAATCGCTCAGGCGCACTTCATAAGGCTGCTCTCGGATGCCGAACTCCGCTGCCAAATCCTGCAGCTCACACTCTCCATTACGGATACAGGTGAGGCATGATGAGGGGTGTGTGCTGAGGATCAGCTCAAGGATTGTCTTTCTCACTTCGAAAAGCTCAGGGTCATGGGTGATGACACTCAGGCCTTCATGGACAGGAGCGGCACAGGCGCGAATGATCTTGGCGCTGCCCTCCTGCTTTACAATACATAGCCCGCAGGACCCGAAAGGTACCAGGTCATCGTGATAGCAGAGCGTTGGGATTCTGACACCTGCTGCCTTGGCAGCGTGCAGAACAGTTGTCCCTGCTTCAACTTCTACGGGAATACCATTTATCTTTACGTGTACGATACTCAATTTATTCCTCCTCTGTCGAATCCTACTGGACTAAGACAGCTCCAAATTTACAAGCGTCGAAACAGGCACCACACTTGATACAGAGACTCTGGTCAATCACATGGACCTCTTTCCTAGAGCCAGTAATGGCATCGACAGGACACTTGCGCGCACAGGCAGTACAGCCGATACACTTGTCAGCAAGAATCGAATAGGTGACCAATTTCTTACAGGTGCCGCTGGGGCAGGCCTTGTCTTCGATATGGGCACGATACTCTTCACCAAAGAACTTCATGGATGAAAGGATGGGGTTGGGGGCTGTCTGGCCCAAGGCACAGAGAGAGCCCACCTTCATTGCCTTTCCGATAGTCTCCATGGCTACAAGGTCCTCAGGGACTCCGTTTCCAATAGTGATCTTCTCCAGGATATTACAAAGGGAGCGACCGCCGATTCTACAGGGGGCGCACTTTCCACAGGATTCGTCAACGGTGAAGTTCAGGTAGAACTTGGCAACGTCCACGATACAGTCATCCTCGTCCATGACGATCATACCACCGGAACCCATCATGGAACCGATGCGTACCAAGGATCCGAAATCGATGGGGGTATCTAGGTCAGCTTCGGTGATGAC
This sequence comes from Sphaerochaeta sp., assembly GCA_034007055.1. Taxonomy (GTDB): domain Bacteria; phylum Spirochaetota; class Spirochaetia; order Sphaerochaetales; family Sphaerochaetaceae; genus Sphaerochaeta. The sequence continues at coordinate 211,144 of JAVERP010000001.1, read as the reverse complement.
GCCGCCGGAGGGTCCGCCGGTCTGCACTGCCTTGAACTTGCGGTCGTTGGCTATGCCGCCGCCGATGTCAAAGACAATTTCACGTAGGGTGGTTCCCATGGGAACCTCTACCAGGCCGGAGTTGCGTATCTTACCGGTAAGGGCAAAGACCTTTGTTCCCCTGCTGTCGGGGGTACCGATCTTGCTGAACCAGTTCCCACCCTTGGTGATGATGACAGGGATGTTCGCCCAGGTCTCAACGTTGTTGATGACCGTCGGCTTGCCCCAGAGGCCCTTTACTGCAGGGAATGGAGGACGAGGCTGTGGCATGCCACGCTTTCCTTCGATCGACTGCAACAGAGCGGTCTCCTCACCACAGACAAAGGCACCGGCACCAAGGCGGATCTCAATATCAAAATCAAAACCACTGCCGAGGATGTTCTTGCCAAGAAGCCCATATTCACGGGCCTGAGCCATTGCGATCTCAAGGCGGCTGATTGCCAGGGGGTACTCAGCACGGATATAGATGTAGCCCTTCTGTGCACCGATGGCCTTACCACAGATGGTCATGGCCTCAAGCACGGAGTGCGGGTCCCCTTCAAGGGTTGAGCGGTCCATGTAGGCACCGGGGTCGCCTTCATCAGCATTACAGACGACATACTTGACCTCGTTGTCAGCCTGCTTGGTGAAGTTCCACTTCATCCAGGTTGGGAAGCCTGCACCACCGCGTCCACGCAGCCCTGCAGTCCTCAGCTCGCCGATGATCTCGTCTCCGGTCATCTCAAAGAGAGCCTTCTCAAGGGCCTCATACCCTTCACGGGCAATATACTCGTCGATGTTCTCAGGATCGATAAAGCCACAGTTTCGCAGGACAATGCGGAACTGCTTCTGGTAGAACTGGATATCCTCTACCTTGGCATGTTTGCGACTCTCGCTCTTGTCATAGAGCAGGCGCGTCACCTCACGGCCCTTGATGATGTGCTCAGCGATAATTTCGTGTGCATCCGTAGGAGAGACCTTTACATAAAAGGAGTCCTCAGGAAGAACCTTTACGATCGGGCCCTGCTCACAAAAGCCAAAACAGCCGGTCTTGATGACCTGCACCTCATCAGCGACTCCCTGCTCTTTACACTCTTTTATAAGGTTCTGGTAAATCTCGTCCGCACGGCTTGATTCACAAGCTGTACCTCCACAGACCAAGATGTAGTTTCTGAAAGCCATTATCTACCCCCGTCCTTCTGAATAATGTCAGCAGCAGGACGATCAAAGAGGTGATCGGTCACCAGTTGCCTTCCAATGATGTGCTGCTCAACAATCTTCTTTGCTGTTTCAGCATCCACGTTTCCATAAATGGTGTCGGGCATGCCCGGAACCAGGACCTCGATGGTCGGCTCCACATAGCAAAGTCCCATGCATCCGGTCTGGGTGACCGATACGTTATCGAGTTGGTTTGCATCAAGGGATGCAAGGAATGCATCCAGGACAGTCTTGGCACCGGCGGCGATACCGCACGTGCCCATTCCGATGACGACGCGTGAGTCCTTTCCTTCGATGTCGCGCTTCTGTATCGCGCTCTGCTTTTCGTTTCTGAGCTTTCTCAGCTCTTCAAGTGTCATTTTTGCCATATCTGGTCTCCTAGGTAGTGTGAAACAGGCTCTCATGCCAACAAAGGCGAGTGTTGCACATACAACGGCTTCAGGTCCTCTTCTTGCGATACCAAAAACTCCTTGAGCAAGTTCAGGGTACCACTGGTGGATAGCTGACCCAAAATGTCAGTGAGCTCTCTTTTGGAGAGTTCGTATCCCCCTTCTCCCTTGACTGTCGCAAGTGTACGCTGTACGACAAGCTCGTCGGCGAGAGGATGGCTCATAAGAGCCAGAAGTGTTGAAGGAAGGTCCCCAAAGGGAGGTGTATCCACATGGTTGAGGGGAAAGCTACAAGTCACCTTGGTTCCCCGGCCCAATTCTGAATGCAAGGAGAAGCTCCCTTCACAAGCTGTGCAAGCCTGTACAAGAAATGGCAACCCCAAACCGACCTTGCGTTTTGCATGTTTGACTCCGTCTGTTACAAACGGGTCCAGCACCCGAGCTTTCAAATCTTCATCCATTCCCTTTCCGTTGTCCTCTACGGTACAAACCAGTAAGGTATCGTCCTCCTCGAGGGTGAGAAGCACCTCAGTGCTGCCTGCCTCAAAGGAATTTTGGACAATGTCCAACAGAAAATCACAGATAAAGATATGCATATGCCCTGTTTCGCGCTCCTTATTTATACTTTGTGATAATTCCAGCAACCTGGTCCTTGGTGACCTTGCCGAACACTTCCCCACCAACGGTGAGTACTGGCGCGAGCCCACAGCAACCAACACAGCGCACTGCTTCCAAGGAGAAGAGACCGTCGTCAGTTACTCCACCGACCTCGATCCCCAGCTGTTTGGTCAACTCGTCGATGAGCGGTTGTGCACCCTTCAAATAACAAGCGGTTCCCATACAGACCTGTATGTTGTGTTCGCCGGGCTTTGTCAACTTGAAAAAGTGATAAAATGATACAACACCCCAAATGGTGGCCAAGGGGACATTGAGTATTTCTGCAACCTTATCGGCTGCCGCTCGTGAGATGTAGCTCTGTTCCTGTTGCACCTTATGGAGAACCATAATGAGATTGCCCGGCTTATCCTTCCATTCCTCGATGAAAGAGATTAATTCAGGCGAGAACTTGTTTTCGTTAGTTTCCGACATGTAACCTCCAGTACCCAAAATTTCAGTTTGCTTATTCTACCATTATTTGGCAATCCGTGTCACCATATTCTTACAAGTTATGGCAATAACCAGTGCTTTGCCCTACAATTTGTAATTAAATATTGACCCTTAACCGTGTTTAATATACAATCAATCACATTAATAGGAGTTTTGCCATGAACAATGACCAATTGATACGAATTACAAGATACTACCGTTCACTTAACCGCCTTAAAACTATCGGACTGGAAAAAGTCTTTGCCCATAACCTTGCCGATGCAGCCGGGGTCTCAGCTGCTATCGTGCGTAAAGATTTCTCGCAATTGGCAATATATGGCCAGAAAAGAGGCGGCTACGAGATCCATGACCTGCTCGCCTCCCTTGGGGAGATCCTGGGCAAGGGCGACCCTCAGAACTGCATCATCATCGGCTGCGGTAGGATCGGCAAGGCGCTGATGCACTACAACGGCTTCGAGCCGGACGGCATACGCATCGTAGCTGGTTTTGACAGCGATCCCATGGTATACAGCGACGCATCCCACCCGGTGCCCATCTACCCCATCAACCGCATCGACGAGGTAGTCGGCGCCCTTGAGGTGACAGCAGCCATCATTACCGTCCCCGAGCAGGCGGCAAACGACAGCTTCGAGCGCCTGATAAAGGCGGGCATCATGGGAATACTGAACTTCAGCCCCATCACGCTCAAGGCACAGCTTCAGAAGGACGGCACCATGCCGGTGGTGCACAACATCAACATAGCCCTCGAGCTCGAGCAGATATTCTATGAGCTCAAGTTCCCCAAAGACGGGGGGACCTCACCTGCGCAACAGCGTAAGCAGGACCGGAAGGTGGTCGCTGACGCCGCTAAGGGTTGACAGGTTCCATGCCATAGGCGTCCCGTCAGCCTTCAGAGCTGCTGACGGGGCGATTATCGCCGTAGAGCCATACTCCCACCCCAACCCATCAAACAACAGTCCATTGCCCAGGAATTGGTCATACCGATGCCACTCTCCTGCAAAGTAGCAGGTTCCCGGCTTGTCGAACCTATTGTGTCCATCAAGATAGGGTGAATACCAGACATCGCTATAGACCAGATCCCGCCTGCCCGTTATGCCCAGCGTCCCGCTGTCCATATAAAGGCGGGCCTTTTGTTCTTGTATGTCGATGAGCGCCGGCTGTACCAGAGGATTGTCCTTGTAGGAATCGGGGTTGGCATTGAAATCACCACAGAGGAGGGTAAGCGATCCCTCGTGCCTTCGAGCGGCCCCCTTGAGGACTGCACTGAGGGCGAGGCGCAAAGCCTCGGTCTCGGAAAAGTCCCCTATCTGGCTTTTTGCATGCAGGGCAAAGATGGCAATATCCCCACGCTCGGTGCCGAACACCGCCTCCAGGACAGGCCTTGAGCCCTGGACAGCGTGAACGGCAACATGCTTGGGCTCCTTGCGGCTTATCACAGCTGTGGCGATGGCAGAGCCCTCACCCTTGGCAACTGCATACCAGCGGTAGCCTTTGCGTGCTAGGTGCCTGTCCAACAGGTCGGCGACCACCCCCTGGTGCTCAACCTCCTGCAGGACCAGGACATCGCACAGGCCGATGCTGCGGTTGGTGAGCACCTCGTTGAGGCTCCTCAGGCGCATATGGTAGGAGGCGGTCCTCCACTTCTCCGAAGGGCGATACTCAGGATATTCATCACCGTCGAGCTTGTCGTCCATCAGGTTCTGCACGTTGTAGGTAAGGACCTTGAACTCTTTTGGATTCGTGCCTTGGGCATCGAGGGAGCACCCGCACCCGGTAGAGAGGAGCAGGACAAGGGCGAGTACAAGCAGCAGGGGAAATCTTTTCATGGTACAAGAGTAAGGCTCCTAGAGCCCCCTCTTGCTTCAGCTCTTGGCGTTCTTCCCCAATGAGTAGGAGAAATAGAGGCCGGCGAGTGCATCATGTATGTCAAACAGGTCAATGTTCATATCACGGGACTTGAGGATCCCCATCTTCAGGTTCTCCAGGATGGGATCGTAGCTGAGGTTTGCCTCATCGAGGATGTCGAGGCAGAACGTCCGCAGGTCAGCCCACTTGTGGTTGTAGAACATGAACAGGACCTCATCATAGTGCTGGTCTATCTGATTGAGGTCACGCGCCTCGGTGAGGAAGCTGGGGAAGAAGCCCTTGATGTTCCCACTGTTGAGCTGTTCATACAGCGCAGAAAGACGTGGGGATCCGAACTTGAAGAACGATGCTATGACAGCATAGCGGGTCTGACGGAAGGTTGCGCTCCTGCCCTGTTCGACAGAGAGGAAGAACTCCTGGTAGAAGGCGCCCTCCTTGTCCATATGGCGCTTTGCGATAAGGTAGTCGATCACCTCGTCAATATGCTTTGCCGAGTGGGAGAGTTCGTTTATCAGGGGCAGGTATTCGGTGGTGTCGGTGATGCGTGCCAAGGTCTTGCTCGCCATGGAGCGTACCGATGACCACCGTCCGTGCTCAAGCAGATTGAGCATCACCTCCTTGACCTTGGGATCCTTCTTATACGAGCCGAGTGCCGCAATGGCATCGAGCTGTACGTAGGAGTCATCATCCCGCGCCACCTTGATCAGGTCGTCCAAAAGGGCTTTTCTCGGTCTGTCGGCAAGGGCGCGCACAGCCTCAATCTTATCCGAGGAGAAGGGCGAGGCAAGGATGGACCTGATCTCGCTGGTTGCCATGTTGTTGTAGTTGCTCCCAAGCGAATGCATCAGGAACCTGCGCTTGGCAGGGTCTGTGGTCTTCTCCAGCTTCTCGATCATGGAGACGGCCTTCAAGCCGTGCATGGAGAAGACTACGGCCGCTGCGGCCTGGGAGGAGTAGGCGCCCACTTCCTGGAGCCTTGCGGCCACCAGGGCCTCTACGGCTGTGAGGGCCATCGCAAAGAGGAATACCAGGGTATAGCCATTGCCGGCGGCCCTGCCGTCAAGGATGAAGATCGAGCGGGCAACATCGCCGCTATTGGCCAACAGGCCACTGATGATACCGACAAAGAAGGCTATGATCGCTATGACAAAGTTCACCATGGAGTTGAAGCCGACCGCATCATCGTCGGGCATAACCTGCTGCACCAGACGGAACACCAGAAGGGCAATGAGTCCGACAAAGAAGTTGGTTAAAAATCCGAGGAAGAAGAACCAGATGGGGGCGACGGCCGGGGTTATCAGGGCCCATAGCAGGAAAAAGAAGAGGGAGAAGAGAGTGGATATGAATACCAGGGGGCGTGAACCGAGGCGGTCGGAGAACTGGCGGCTTATGTAGGAAGCCGCAACCACGGCAAGGCCCAGCACCACTGAGTAGAGTACGACCATGCTGTTGGAGAGCCCAAGCTCAATTCTGAGAAAAGGAACCGTCAGGCCAAAGATGACGGCGACAGCGGTGGCGATCCACCTGAGGATGAGTCTCCGGCTCAAGGAGGACTGCATCATCGCTTCCTTGAAGATGGTGACCACCGTCCGGCCCTTCTTATGGCTGATGGTGCTGCGCGAGGGGATGAGGGACATCTCGTAGGCAGCAAAGAAATTCATGATGGACCCTATCACCTGTAGCCCGATAAGACCAATAAGGCCGGAAAACTGCTGGATGCCCAGCACTAAGGCGGTGATGCAGCGCACGACCATGGAGGAGCTTTGGTAGGCAACGTTGACGTTGGCCACCACCTTGCCCCTGTTGGAGACGCTGCTGATGCTTTTCATGGTGAAGTCATTAAGCGCTATACCGATCATGCGGAAGACGTTGAAGACAGTGTAGATGCCAAGCAAGAGCAATACCGCCGCATCACCGGTCAGGAAGAAGAGACCCACATAGCCAAAGCAGACAACACCTCTGACCAGCCATACGGCCGACTGCACCTTGATCTGGTTCTTCCCCTTGAATATGACGGAGACAAAAGGAAGCACCACCCCTGCTATGTAGGAGGCTGAGGCGATATAGCCCAAGGCAAGGTTACCCGCACCGAAGTAAATGGCGAGCAGGTAGACGATGGTATCACCGAGCAGGCTGTATGCAATGCCATTGTATACTTCCTGCCGGTACATGTGTTTTCGTCCCTGTTGCTTTTCCGTTTCGCTGAGGTATCTTGTCTTTGCCATAGGGTGCTAGAGCTCACTCCTTGATTGTACGATCCTACTTACCAAGCCATAGGAGAGGGCCTCTGAACTCGATAGCCAGTGGTCGCGCTCGGTGTCCTTTTTGACCTGCTCAGGTGTACGGCCTGTCTCCTGGGCGATGAGTGCATCGAGCTTGGTCCTGAGCTTCTCCAGGTGGAGGGCGTGTATCTCGATATCTGTGGCTACACCCTTCATGCCGCTCATGGGCTGGTGGATGAGGTAGGTCGAGTTGGGAAGGGCCACCCTTCTCTCTGCAGGCACTGCAAGCAGGACCAGAGCCGCTGCGCTGGCAACAAGGCCCATGCCTATCATGGTCACAGGGCAGGAGACAAAGCGGGCCATGTCAAAGATGGCGTAGCCGGCATCGACATCCCCTCCGGGGCTGTTGATGAAGACCTTCACAGGGTCGTTGCTCTCGCCTTCAAGGACCAGCAGCTGCTTGATGACTTGCTCGGCGCTCTCCTTGTTGATCTCACCGCTGAGCATGATGGAGCGGGTCTTAAGGAGTTTTTCGTTTATCTGGGGATCCTGCACTGCAGGCTTCTTCTCTTCTTCTGTATTTGGCATGAAAAGCCTCTCTTCATAAAGGTTTGTCGCTTACGCGTTTTGTCCAAGTATACGGGATAAGGTAGATATTGAAAAGGGATGACAGGCCATAAACATCGGCCTTTGAGGTTTCTTGGCCATTCTGTATCCACTGTCCATATGTTTCGCTATACTTCAAGGCGGAGGATCTGTTCATGAAATGTGCTACTGTTGCTATTATAGGAAGGCCGTCTGCCGGCAAGAGCACCCTGCTCAATACCATCACCGAGATGAAGGTATCCATCACCGCTGCCACGCCCCAGACCACTCGCAATGCCATCCGAGGCATCTATACCGACCCCAGGGGTCAGTTGATCTTCACCGATACCCCAGGCTACCACCTGAGCGACAAGACCATGAACAAACGGTTGCAGGAGACTGCGATCAGGACCCTGGAGGACAGCGACATCGTGCTGTACATCGTCGATGCGAAGCGCCCACCCGGTGAGGAGGAGAAGGCGATAGCCCAGACCCTTGCCAAGGTAAAGAGCCCGGTCGTCGCATGCATCAACAAAAGCGACATCCTCACCATCGGTGAGCATGAAGGGGCCAAGGCATTCCTTGCCGAGCAGCTGCCCGATTCTGTTGTGGTGACGGCTTCCGCGAAGCTCGACGAAGGTGTCGATGAGATTCTCATCGAGCTGTACAAGCTGGCACCGGAAGGCGAGCTGCTTTATGCAGAGGATTCCTATACCGACCAGCCTTTGGAGTTCCGCATCAGCGAGATCATCCGAGAGAAGGCGATCAACCTGGTGACCGAAGAGATCCCCCATGCCATCTATGTAACCGTTGAGGACATCGAACACAATGAGGAGACCAACACCATCTGGGTGAGGGCCGCCATCATCGTGGAGCGGGAGACTCAGAAGGGCATTGTCGTAGGCAAGGGCGGGGCGAACATCAAGAAGATCCGAACTGGTGCAACGCCTGAGATCAGGGCGATATTCCCAGGTAAGAAGCTGCAGCTGGACCTTAGGGTAAAGGCCCAGGACAAGTGGAGAAACAATGCTGCGGTGTTGGATAGGATCCTACGCTAACAAGGAACAAGGTGACCAAATAGGTCACCTTGTCTTTTCTATGCTTAGGAATATACTTGGAGGGAATTGCCACTGGGAAAAGACAAGTTCAGAATACCCCATGTACACGTTTTTTCAATTCGCATATTTCTAGTATTTTCTATTCTTGATGCAAAACCTTTCCAGTTGCTTTGATATGGTTATAGAAACCACTTGAATCGTTACTCTTCTGAACGAGTATCGGCTCTATACGAGTATCAATATCCCGGCGGAGTTTATAGAGCTGGAATGCTTTTTCTAATCTGGAATCATCTAACAGATCAAAAACAACAGCTATATCAATATCACTATCCTTATGAGGTTTCCCCTGCACTTGAGAACCAAACAGAACTACTTCTTTAGGATGAAACATTGCTGCTGCACGATTAGCAAATTCGATTGCGGCATCTAAAGTTGTTCTTGAATCCATTGTAATTCTCCTCTGGTTTTTTGTAACACTTGCTCACACATTTCATAGGTCAGCAATGCAAGCAGCTGATTTTCTTCAATATTCAATTTTATTCATACGCGTCACCTTGTTACTTCTATACCTTGAATTCCACACTTTTTACAGTATACAGCGTAAGTCAGCGAAGGGATCCAGCAAAAGAACCTTTTTCAGTGGCTTGCTACCAAATGATCACCATATCATTGGCTCAACGATGTCTTTAATCCCACAAAGCCAGATAGTAGCCGAACTATCTCTTCTCATACCGCTGCCCCCAGCGCTTCTATATCTATTCTTTATAGCAAACCAGGAAACAAGAAGTGGTAGTATGCCCCCTGCCAAGAAGATTCTTCCAGTCAGGGGGCAGCTCTTTTCCTAGCGAATAAAGCTGGTCATTATGGGTTTCTCACCCTCTGGAAGTGAAATACCATTATTTTTCCCTGCCTCAATGCACCTGAGCAGCCAAGCCATGTTAGAGCCAAGGTTGCGCATCACCTGCAAGCCTTCCAGATCCTGCTCCACCTCCTCTGGCTTACGGCCATGGACACCATTCCAATAGGTTGAGGAGACAACGGGCATCTGGCTGATGGTGAAGTATTTGTTCAGCTGGTCAAAGGTGGCGCTAGAGCCTCCCCTACGACATGATGCGACTGCGGCTCCGGGCTTGAATGCCATGTCTTTTATCACACAGCGAAACAGCCTGTCACAAAACGAACTCAAGGCCCCATTGGCAGAGGCATAGTAGACAGGGGAACCCAGAATGAGGGCATCACAGGCTTTCGCCTTGAGTGCTGCTTCGTTTACCCCATCCTCGGTAAAGATACAGACTCCTGTAGTCTTACAGGATCCACAGGCACTGCAGCCATAGATTGCGCCTTTGCCTATCCAGAGGATTTCGCTTTCGATGCCTTGCTTTGTGAGTGAAGTGGCGACTTCGCTCAAGGCAGTATAGGTGCAGCCCTTTTCCTTAGGGCTACCGTTGATCATAAGAACTTTCATAAACACCTCCAAATGGTGAAAGGGAGCGGATGCTCCCCTTCAGTATACAACAAAATTAGCAGGCTATGTTTTGCTTATAGCACTTAATGTCGACTGAGGATGGAGAGGGTTATAAACATAGCCCTAAAAGATATTTGCCAAATTAGATTTATGTCTATCCAGCACTTCATCAATATCAGTAGATTCATATCGCAAGTATAAATATCCTGTATTAGAGTCAATTGCAACAGCTTCTAAAATGATTGTTTCTATGTTTCCCTGTGTTTCTGGAGACCAAAATGAGATAAGATATCTTTCTTCCTTCTCTAAAGAAATCATCCAATCCTCTGGTTCATCCCAGATACTACCAGAGCGCAAATAATCATACTCTTCAGGTGCTTTATAGACAGAGGCAATCTGTTTCTTAACATCCGCATAGGCATTTTTTAGTGCAGTACCATATATTGATGTTTCTATATCTTCTCCAAAAGCAGAGATTTGAAATACTCCCTTCACCTCATCAATTCTTACATGATAACTTTCAAATCTAGGGTGAGTTGATTTAGGAAATACTTCATATCTCGTGATATCCTGAGACTGTTCAGTAAACTGAATTCTGATCCCATTCTTCTTAAAATCTTCAACAGTCCATCCCATTTCAACACCAAAAGGACCAGCAAACAGGCCATTGGCGATCACCATCAATACAGCAATACAAACAATAACTTTCTTCATGGATCAAGCCCCCCTTACGGCAGTACAGCTTATCATACCACAGAATTATAGCAATGAGTAATCATACTATGGATACTCTCCAAACATGCAGTAAAGACAAAGGGGGGATCCTCGTTTCTGTTAATATCGACTGAGGATTGCGAGGGTCTTCTCCTTGCCACAGGTCTTGATAAAGGGTCCGAGCTTCGGGCCTTTATCCTTACCGATCATGACCCTATAGACAAGCTGGAAAAACTCTCCAGTCTCAATATCGTTGTCCTTAGCCGCATCGTAGAGGCGTGTGGTGTACTCCTTGTCTTCAAGGCTATCCATCACCTCAACCAGAGAAGTCAGGTCATGTATGGCCTTGAGCTCCACTTCGGTAAGGGAGACCTTAGGGTCGGCCTCGGTTGCAAGACGGTACTTGAAGTCTTCAGGAGCAAAGGTGGTGATCCAGTTCCATGCACATGCACAACGGACCTCAAGGCGCTCTTTCTGGCTTTCGGTCATCTCCCCCAGTGTGCTGATGGCAACAGCTATGTTGCCTTCATGCAGCTGTAGGAGATTACAGAGGTGACGGAAAGGAATCTGGAAGGAGGCTTCGGTGGGGATAGGTCCTACCTGGCTCAGTTCATAGATTCTCGCTTCCTTTGCCTTGCGCTTGTCGTTGACGGCTAGCAGGTTAAAGTAGATGCGCTCGCACGTGTCGTAGTCCTCATACATCTTCAGCACGTCAAGGTCGAAGGAGATGGAAAACTCAGAGTTTGGTCTGGTTCCTGCAAACATGTAACGGGTAATCTCAGGAGTAAAGACTTCCAGCACTTCATAGAGGGAGATGACATCTCCGCTTGAGGAGGAAATCTTTCCACCCCGTCCCTTGATGCTGATAAAGTCATATTGGAAGGATACGGGAGCCTCGCCTCCGAAGACGGTGACCATCTTCCTTGAGGTGTCAAACGATCCACCTTCACTGTGGTGGTCCTTCCCGGCAGGTTCGAAGTCGACCCCTTCATACGCCCAGCGCATCGGCCAGTCCAGGCGCCAAGGCAACTTGGCGTATGGGGTGGTGCGCAGGTCTATGGTCTCGGTCTGGTTTGTGTCGTCATCCCTATAGGTGACACCCCACTCTCCGTCCCAACCAAGGACAGTAGTGTTGTCCTTGTCGGTAAACGAGGAAAATACAGAGATGGGCCACCAGTCCTCTTCAAGGGGTTCTGTTCGGAACTCATCCAGGATAACCCTGATCTCGTCTCTTTTCTCCAGAGCTATGCGCATGCTTTGGGCATATTCGCTGGCTCGATAGCGCTTGGCCTGGTATAGGTACTCAGGTTCCACCCCTACTACAGGGAGGATCTTCTCGACGTCCAGTTCATTGGCATGGGCGTAGTTGTCTGCCCTGCCGCTGGTGTCGGGTACGAGGGTAATGGGTTTGCGGAGGTATGTTTCCAGCAGTTCAGGCTGGGGCATATTTTTGGGAACCTTGCGGAATACGTCGTAGTCATCCCAACTGTAGATGAACCTGACGTTCTTGCCTTTAGCCCTAAGTGCCTTCACCACAAGGTCCACAGAGATGATCTCTCTGAAGTTTCCTATATGGACAGTTCCAGAAGGGGTAATGCCAGAAGCGCAGGTATAGCACTCCTTATCGCCCTTCTCACGAATAATCTTGTCGGCGTAGATGTCCGCCCAATGTGTAGATATGTTCTTTTCGCTCATAGGGGTGAAGTATAATGGAAATAGGCAGAGTAATTCAACACTGTGTTGCTAAAACAAAAGAGCTAGGCGTATACTAGAGATATGAAACGAGTAATAGTCATTTTGGTCTGTCTCTTATTTGTAGTTCCGCTTTTCGCAGAAGCTGAAGCACAGCCTGGCTCTATAATTGAGAAGGGGATAGCGTCTTGGTACACCAGCGACAAGAGCGAAAGCCTCACTGCCAATGGGGAAATATTTGACCCCACCTCCCTCTCAGCTGCCCACAAGAGCCTGAAGTTCGGCACCCTGGTACGGGTGACCAACTTGGACAAGAACAGGAGTGTGGACGTAAGGATCAACGACCGTGGTCCGTTTGTCGAAGGGCGCATCATCGACCTGACCCCTGCCGCTGCCAAGCAGGCAGGCATGCTTGATAGCGGCATTGCCAATGTGACGCTTACGCTGATATTCGCCCCCGATGTTCCTGAGTCCAAGTACAACAGGGCCGGTGACACCGGCTGGTATCAGATACAGGTCGGGGCTTATTCTTCGCTTCTTACCGCCTACGCCCAGTACGACCGCCTGCTCAATGCAGGGCTCAGGCCCTATGCCGAGCAGGCCCCTGATACCAATGCTGTAAGGCTTACCGTGAGATGGATACCTGCCTACCAGCTTGATAAGACGGTAAAGGTACTCTCTGCCTTGGGCTTTGCAGAAAAGGACACCCTCAAGAAGAGTGAGGCAAATCCCTACAAGTAAAAAGAAAAAAAACTATCAGAGCATACAGCATTTCTTGTACTTCTTGCCGCTTCCACAAGGACAGGGGTCGTTTCTTCCTACCCTAGGGGGAAGGAGACTATTCAGGGATTTTCCATTCTGAATCGAAGAGATAGGTACAGGGAAATGCAGATGAGCCCGTTTGCAGTAGTTCTCATATACCAGACGTAGATTAGCATGGCGCTTCTTCATCAAGGCAGCCAAATCAGGGAGTTGTTTCTGGACTTCAGCGAAGAATGCCTGGTCGTAGTATTCGCCTTCGTTAAAGGGTGTATAGGCCTGCTTTTCATAGTCAAGTATAGCAAATCGGGACTTGGGATTTTCCCAATCATATGAGCCACCCCTTTCCCTGACCATACAACTCAATCCACAGTTTGTGGTTAATATATTATGGGTGATGTAATACTCATCTTCAATGTAGTATCGTTCACCTTTATACATGATCGATGGGTATTTCGCATTCGGAAATATTTCCACATAGGTAACGTAGTATCCATCCTTCTCAATCATCTGAACATATTCTGAAAAATCAACTTCCAGGGTTTCAAACTCTGTAAACTCTTCTGATTTCTTGTTTGTTATCACCCTATTGTATAATTTCAAGAAGGCCCAATCATGATTGTCCAGTTCATCTATAAAGGATTTGGCAAAGTTTCTTTCGATAGGGCTGGACTTGTCAAGAATGGCAGCGCACCCATTTTCAGTATCAAGACCGATGGTATAAAACAAATGGGGCTTTTCTACACTGCTGATCTCTAATCTCAAAGTTGTACAAACCTCAGTCATGCGTAATTGGGGAACTAAAATAATGACTTCATAGCTTTCATCTTTATGAGCCCCCTGGCTAAAGGTGAATTCAAAATTGGATGTTACATGAGTTTCTTTTTTCATTTGTTCTGCGAGTTTGAGCATGGGTATTCCTTTGAAAAAGCTTTTCCAATTCTGCAGAAAAAAGAAGAAGAGGACAAGCGTTATCCCTTGACGAAAATAGAATTCAAGGTAAGGATTGGCCATGAGAGGATACTGATGGAAAAGCAATACATAGTTCTGAAGATCAATGATATGGGGTACCGTACGAGAGATTTAAGAACGGGTAAGATAGTTTCAATAAAGAGCCCTGTAGATTTCAAGACGTTTGAACTCGATACCATCACCTTAGAGGTTGAGAAGGAGTGGGAGTTCAAAAAGGCTTCCTATGTATCGGGTACGGTCATACAAAGCGAGCTCATCCTTGAAAACCTTCATGTACCTCCTCTTGAATATACCAAGGTCAACATACATGCATACGAGTTTAAGGATTATACGGGCTATGGTTTCTTTAGTCCTAATAGTGATCCTGTATTTGAGGCAACAGAGATGGAGAGCAAAAAAAGATATGATGCCCTTGCCAGACTATGGGAAAAAATGCCTCAGTGCATTGATGCCTTGGTGCATATGGGTAGCATGAATTTTGATTCATCAGCTACCTTCAGGGGCGCTTTCAACTGTTTTAGGGGAGCGATCTACATTGCAGAGCAGAGGCTCCCTTTGGATGATGAGGCACAGTTCCCTTGGAGCTATCTCAATAACAGACCATATCTTCGTGCCCTGCTAGCTCTTTCCTGCTGGTATTGGAAAAATGAGAATTTTGATGAGGCAGCACTAATAGCTAAGAAGATTCTCCATCTTAATCCTAAGGATAACCAAGGGGCAAGGTTTCTTTTGGAGGCTCTAGAAAAGAAGGAAGTGTACAGACCTGACTGGTAGAAGGACAGGTTGCCAAAATAGACTGCAAAGAACTTTCATAACGTTCTTTACATTCTCAATAAAATCTTATACATTACTAAAAGCTTTTCGGGCCTATAGCTCAGTTGGTTAGAGCATCGGACTCATAATCCGTGGGTCGAAGGTTCAAGTCCTTCTGGGCCCAAAGAGAAAACTCCTTGCAGTGCAGGGAGTTTTCTTGTTTTGTAAGCCACATCGGCAACATTTTGCTGGTTCATGAGAAATATCTGTGTGTTCTTTATCTATGCCACCAAGCATCCTTGTAGTCGCTACTTTTTCCGCCACCTTCCTTAAGCAGGAATCGGAATCCTGAGTTACGCAACTTTATCATTACCGCAGTTAATTCTCTCCCTCCAATGACCCACAATGCTCCACCAGAATTACGTTTATCCACATATTTTAATTCAAAACTCTTAATCAAATGAATTACGTCAGGCTTGCCTGCTATATCAGCTATCGGCGTAGTTTTCGAAATATGTTGTAAGTAGCGCATTAGACAACTCATACCTGCAGCAAACATACCTGATGTAGAACTGTTTACTGTTTGGTAGTTAGGGGCAGTTTTGAAGTTATCCCAAAAAGAAGTAAGTTCTTCTGGAGAGTGACACGAAAAAACACTCCTTTCGGTAAGTGGGATTGATAATTCTAGTTTTTTTGGTGTTGAATTGAGTATATCCATATACTGTTTAGCAACATTTTCTAAATACAATGTACCATTGGTATTTGGTTGAGTAACTAACCATGCAATCACAGATTCTGGATCCACAACATTATGTATTGTTCGAGATTGTTTTTTTATTGTTTCACCTTTTTGAGGGTTTAATTCTTCATATGCTAGCCCATAGGCTCCATCAACTAATTCCTCCACTTCCCCTTGCATGGTCTCCAACAAATGAAGATTAAGGCAACTTACCCTTGCAAGAAGAATTACCATCATCCTTCGAAAAAGAATTTCCTTAAATTTATAGGGAGTCTCAAGTTTGTTGATTTCAATCATCTTTTTACCTAAAACAAGAGGGAGCTTGGAATATCCTCTTAAATTTGTTCTTTCTGTAATTGATACCAGATTATCTTCAGAAAGTTGTCTAAGCAGCCACCACTGATCATTAGGGTTTAACTCATCTCTGAAGAAATGGGCGCGCCACCATAGGGTCCCGCAATAGTTTCTTGTAAGTTTAAAAAAATGTTCAGGATTAATTGAATAATTTTGACCACTCTTCTTTCTCCACCGGTAGATAACTAAATCAGGAAAAACTCTAAGATTGAAAAACATCCACATCTCTGTATCAGAAGCCATTGAGGGTTCTAAATAATTTTGAAGATTCTTGTAGAGTGATACTGTAAAACGATAATCTAATTCATGCCGTATTGAGTCATTTGGTGGTTGATCTATTGATACCCCGTATGATTCCAATTCAAGCATACATTTATCCCGAATAGACTGAATTTCTTTGTTATCAATGGTATCTCCTATAGGAAGTTTAGAAAGACCATCGTTATTTTCAATATCAATTTTGGATCGCAGTATTTTAGGATCCATGTATTTAAGAATATTCTCTTCATAGTATGGGCTTGCTAAATAAAATGGAAATTTAGGAAATAAAGTCATACCAACTCCTGTAAAAAAACTGCTTGTTGTAATAGCAAATCTAATTTTGTCTGATTTTCTTGAAACGATTTTAAAAAATCTATTTTCTGAAACATAGTGTAATCTACTAAGATTTGGTTAAAAATTGAGTGGTAAGCAAAGCCTATAGACCCGATATCGTATTTTTCTGGATTGTTTAGACTCTCCACCATTTCATCTTTATAAGTGGCTATATCACTCATAATCTCTCTGTATACACTCATCTGTACAAATTGTAACAACCCTTGTACTGGGAGGATAGGGTTTTTTGATGTGGAATTAAGTATGGCCGTTAATTCATTATCTTCATTAAGCAACAGAGTATACACATTGTTAAAGGGTTCATTAAAATCTAAATATTCCACTTCCCTAAGGAGATAATAAAGTGATCCATTAGGTAATTTGGGATCAGATGAGAACGATATAATTTTAGTTGGAAAAAGTGTCCTAGCACCTTCTAATATCAGTTCAACATTTTCACTCCAGATATCTACACCAACAGAATATCCAGTATGAATCCCAGGAATTTTCACAACAAGTTGTGCTGTGAGATGAAGCTCACCACTAACAAGATTTCCAGGGACTGTTCCATGTATAGAGAATGTCTCGGGATTTCCCGTTATTAAACAGTCACATGTCCCAATAATACCTCGCAATGAGGTCCCACCAAGGGCGAAAGGAGAATACCAACTAACAACAAGACTAAATACAAGATTCTGTTCTCTCTGTAGGAAAATAAAATATTCCTCGATTTTATTTATATTTATTTCAATTGCACACTGAACATCGGTACCTTTTGTCCAATCAATATTAACAGGAGAATTTAAAACTAAACTTAAAGAGGGTTCATTCGTTGAATAGGACCAAGCAACTTTGAAATTTTCCGGTCTTGGTACCAAATAGGAGTATAGTTCCTTTTTTTTACTCATTACTGGCCTCCAATAGCTTACACTCAAAAACCACATTACCCGTTACTTTAAAAGAAAAGAAATAAAACCCTTCCTTTTCAAGAGTAAGGATACCATTAGTGTAAGATGCTCGTTCTTTGCTGTTAGTATCTTTTTCTGTAGAAAAGTAAATATCTTCCAAAACAACTAAATCTAATTCATTGGTTCTTCTTCCATCAGCTAAAACTACTAAAACTACAGGTCTTATGGGTTTTTCGCGTTTTTTTGCTCGTATCCTATAAATTATCCGTCTAACAACTTCTCCATCATCAAGAAACTCAGGAATCCCAACTAATTCAAATGTAGCATTAACGTTCTGTTTCTTAGGCCCACCACCTCCCCCACTGCTAGGAGATGAACGGCGTCTTGAGGCTCCTGAACCGCTTCCATATGGCAAAAAACTTCCTATCATACCTGCAAGGGTTGTTGAAACTTCTGAGCTACCCACTGGTATATTAGGAGTATCATAATTTTCCTTTAAAAAATCCTTAATTCTTTTCAATCCAACCCGTACATATGTTCTCTGCCTATCATGAACCTGATTTTCTGACCATCTATCATGAGTTTGGTTTTCTGCTTCCCTAAAAGCTTTTTCAACAGAACCTGCCTTTTCATCATTGGCATGGCTGTTAGGGTCTGTGTGGAACATTGCATATAAAAGTTCTGAACCAATACCTGAAACATAAAAAGTCTCATACCTTACGATTAATTCAACATTTCTCATGTATGCAAGACAAACATTATTTCCTTCACCGAACAACTCATCGACTTCACTCGTCCTTAGCGAAGACGTTTTATGTGTAGTGACCCTCCCCAGAGTTACTTTGGGCCTCTTACACTCAATCATACCATCGCCTTCAGACCCTTCTCTTTTCCATGTATGATAAGGGAATCCGTAGTAAAAATAAGGTGAACTCCCATCTTCTGGTGATTTTATTGGAATGTCAAATCCATTTAGAGCAACATGAAATCGGATAGTTTCATTTACATTTGGAGTTATCATTTTAGGCCAAAACCAATGGGGTATTCTTTTTGGCACAAATTCACTCAAAACTAGTTCAGGAGATTTTGCTACCTCTTCTTCTCTCTCATTCTCTAAATTACAACCTAGAATTAATATACTCGTACCATATTCATCAGCTGAATACTCCATCATTCCTAAGTTTTTGGCAAAAAAATCGGCTTTCTCATTAATAAAGGGGTAAGGACTTCTCTCTTTAGGATGTTTATCTTCATTCCAATCCCCAATCCAATATTTCTGCATCTCACCCTTACTATCTTCCCTAAAAAACCTAACGATTAGCCGAGTTTCGGGCTCCCCTAGATATTCGGTTCTAGAATAGATTATTACGGCATGAAACTTTGAAACTAAAAAAAATGAAGCTTTACCTATACCAAAGATACCACCTGACTGACCATCTTTAGATCCACCCATCATTAAGACAAAATCTCGATAGTTATATGCTTCAGCCTCAATAATAATTCCTTCTGAGTCATATTGCTGACATGGTCCCTGTAACCCAACGGTTCCTTTGTCTGCCACTTCGAGACAGAACAACCCATCAGTAATATCTTCGGCCAAGGCTTTTGCTGCAGCACCTTCCACACCCCTAAGAAAGGTTGATAAATATGTAGATTGATCTTTGTCTAAATTAATTCCATTCAAATAAAAATCAACTGGACTATCAGGGGATTTTTTAGCATCATAAGAATTTTGAACAGCTTCTCTTAGCAATAAATCTGTGCGGATAATATCGGAACCATCTAGTGATTTTAGAAAAATGTTTCCATTGTATCTCATCCAACTATCGTCAGTATATTCATGACCTTGATACATATTCTTACTCCGCTTGTTTTATATATTCATCCAAGCTGATAGATGGATAATCAGATAGCTCGATGCTGTATTGAACTGCACTAATTCGATCTTTGCCCAAAACATGATCCAACGTGGAAGGAACTATTCTAGGAAAAGACGAATCCACTCTAAAGACTTTACTCTCAATAACATTATAGGTCTGTGAGGATAAATCCTCATCCAATTTATCAATTGCCAAACGTTGATTATTAGTTAAGCAACTCTCTATTTGTTTATATAGTTTAGTAATTGAAATGTCACCATTTTTAGCTACTTTTTCAACTCTTACAAATACTAAATCGATGCTTTTTTCACCATGCTCGAGAAGTTGTAGTAAGCCATGAATAGAGACCAAAAACCCTCTTCGTCTTCCTGATGTTTTAACTTCTAGATCTTTAGTTGGAGACAGTTCAATATCTTTCGTAACCTTAATTGGATAATGCCATATTGGGTGATATTTTTTAGATTCAAGTATTTTTTTATATACATACAACTCACCCAGCAATCCAATTGGTTCATTCCCCTCTTCTGGAACAAATACTTTCTCCCAAATTTTACACTCTTGGTGCAATGCTTCTTCTACGCTCAAATGGCACTCTTTTATAGAGTATTCCAATAGAAAGGAAGAACACATCACTGCAAATAAGGGCATATATTCTAAATCAGTACATTCAAGCACTAGCAGATAATTTCTAAACTCAGGAACTTGAAAAGAGCTTAAATGTAGACAACCAAATTGATGTTCAATGACAGCAGAATTTAAGCCCTGTACGAAAGCTATGGAAGGGGCTCTGTTTTTAGACAATCCAATGTAGAAAGGCACGTCAAATATAGTTCCCCCAGAATTCTCCCAATAAAACTCCTGTTCTAACATTTGTTTTTCCCAGATTTGCAACAAAGATGCACGTTCAATCTTGATCATCTAATTCTCCCTCTAAAGAATCAAAAGAAGGTAAAGCAACAACTACTGAATCTGCTAAAGCTGAGTTATCTTGCAATTTTGGAAATACAAACGCTACACCAATGATATCAGCTTCTAGATTTAAATCGTAACGATCACCTGAAGTAGCAGTAGATTTCTTGTATATAGGATATAAGATCAAGAGACCTGGAACATCTTCACCTCGAGAAATAAAATAGTCGTTTCTTTCTTGAAATTGAGACTCATTACTGAATTTCGAACCATCAATTTCTGTATCACACAGGATATCACCTCTAGATGTTATTGCTTTCAAATTAACTCTGCCTTCAACATCAATAATCTGACCACGATTAAGATAATTAACAGGGTGATTAAAAAGTGGTTCAAATAGTTCGCAATCCCCTTTTTGTCCAGCTACTGAATATAGGACTAGATTCCATTTTGTTAAGTAGCCCTTAGCACGTGCTTTTGAAATGAAACTTCGCAAAAGATCTTTATCCAGCCCCAGAGAATTTTCATGGAACTGATATTCAGTCATGAATGAATCTAAATCCTCAAAACTAATATCCTCAAAAATGTAATTATTTCCAATCTGTCGTGAATAATTGGACACAGAACTGTTTACTAGCTTTACAGAAGCATCAATATTACGCTGTAACCATGCAGTTTCAGTACTAAAATAAATAGTTTGCGGTCTATGCCCTGCATAGTTAATTGATGCTTGCACTGCTCCCTGCATCGCCATTTTTCTTACAATCTGCATATGTGGGTTAGTTCTAATTGCAAGTGCCACTTGCCGGGGCGTAGTATCTAATTCATATCGCTTGATAGATTCCCGTAAATCTACATCGACACCTGCCAAAAACTGAAAATTTATCATGGTATTTATTGGCATCCAAAGCCTTGGAAGGTCTTCATATCCTTTTCTGTACCCAAACCATCGACCCATTTGCATCAATGAATCAAAGTTTTTAGTGGAACGAGAAAAGAAGCTCACTACTAACCCTTCAAGAGTCAAACCTCTAGACAAGGTATTCCCACCTACTGCAATATACACAGCTGGATTCTCATCATCATAGTTTAGTCTCTCAAGTTCAGTAGCCTGGCCGTTATCAATCTTTAGCTCAACTCTGGAAAATATAGTATCAAGATTTTTGAATAACACATCAAAATCTGGTTCAATCAAAAAATCTAAGGTGCCTTTAGAAAATTGGTCCTCTATAGCTCCCTTATTATCCTCGAGCTTTTGCACATACTCTTTATTCCATATAGCACGAAAAAGGCCATAGGATAGTTTTCTTTCAGTGAAATATTCTTCTTTAATCTTTGTAAAGATATCAGTAATATTTCCGAGAATTTCTCTTTGATCTGCTATCCGATGGGAACAATGAATCATCATTGTCGAATGCGATAAAAGTCTTTCATTAGGGGGATTGAGAGTCTTAGCCCTCCAATACTTGCATATTGTTGCTAGCAAGAAATAACGAATCGCGTCTACAAGCAATTTCAGTTCAGTAAAACCTAAAACTACGTGTTTCCTTCTAGTTTCATTATTATAGGTATTAACTATATTTAGAGTTCGCAAGCCTTGATCATACTCTTCAAATTCTTCACCTAAGCCAAATATTTTTGATGCTCCGAAATAATCCTCTTTTTCAGGTAATGCAACAATAAAATCAGAAGGATACAAACTGTACTCGCCGGGAGGTTCATTAAGTACATTAGCATATGGTGTGGCAGTAAAACCTATATAAGAGTAACGAGGAAACTTTTTAAACATTTCAATTATCTGTTCATTAATTTTACTTCGCTCATCTTCTGATATATCGGCTACATTGATCGATGCCTGGTCACACTCATCATCAATGATTAGAGCTTGGTAATTAGAAAGATAGGATTTGTTGTTAATACCAAGAAAATTCTCATTCAGTCTCTTCAAAACTTGAGATTGCTTTTTAAAAACGCCAAAAACTACAGTGCCCTCACCTGAAAGAATGCTATCAATTTTTTGACAATTATCAGCTAACAAATCAGAAGGATTTGTTATGAGATGCCACTTCATATTGGGTATAGGTGGATTATCGATGCCAAGATCTCTTCTCAAGCGATTTAAAGTTTGATCACGGAGGTTATTATATATTCCTGACAGTACGATTACAATACGGCATCCCATGGATACATATTGAGCTATAACTCCTCCAAAAGTTGCAGTCTTTCCAGACTGAACGTTTCCATACACAAGTCCTTTTTTTATAAATCTAAACTTATCCTTCTTATCAAATTTCACTTTGGGACTCATTAAATGGTTTACAATTGCCAAGGAATCATTCTTAAGCTCTAGGACTTGTTCATCATCAAAGTGCATATATCGTTTTAGACTAATTTCATACGCCTTCCAATACGTCCTTGACGATTCATTAGAAGGGAAATCATGTATTAGGGCCCATGGAAATATATTTTTTGGGACTATTGCCGCTTCAGAAGCAATTTTTGTCGTGGTGTAAGGTTTAAGAGCTTCATCAACTAATCCATCCAAATAGTCGTCTGCTATGCTTCCTACATTTGAATACAGAATTTTTTTCAATTCACTTTTACATTCATCATTAGACAGCAACTGGTTTTGCTTTAATAAAGAAACCTGTGTTTGCGCTACAACTCGTAACAAACCGATCAACTTATCATCCATATCACTTTTTACCCTTCCTCCTAAGTATAGACTATGGAACAATCGAAAACAAAATAATATTACCTTTTAGAGTAGATTATCACTCTAAGTTGCATATTAAATGCAAAACTTCACCTTGGAAGCTTGATAACTTGACTGAAATGACCTGGATATTTTGATTCAACGACTCCCAGAATAAAATTCATGATAGGCGAATTGGAAGGCAAACTAGCTTCAATTATAACAGAAATTGGATTTAATACTTGAGAAACCAATCGCAACAATGAATTACAAATTTGCATCATACACCCACTATTATCAACATTAAAGAATCTGATGATTCCAATCGAAGAATTAGGATAAGCTGTATAAATCAATTGAAGGTCATCAATACCAAGGATGAAAGGCTGCTTAACGTCAAACTCTGTTGCTTTGAGAATCATTGTTTTTGACTCTCCATTCTTCTTAGTTATCAAAAAGATATTAGAGTTATCTTGCTCTTCAGTTTTCGAAAGTAATTCATATCCAAGTATTGTCCCTAGCTGTTTCTGCTCCTCTAGGTAATGATAACAATGAGAAATTGCAAGTTGATATATCGCTAAAAACCGGTCTGAAATATCAAAAATGTTATTTAGCTCTAGTTCCAATCTATTAAATGGCCTTTGTGAAAATGTAGATTTCTCCATCTCTTTCAATGAATCCTGCATAATCGAATAAATCCATCCTTGAAGAACATCCACAAGCGAACTAAAATAAGTGTCAGAAAATGAAACAACCCTTTTACAATTGTTTGAATCAACGATTCCTAGAATTTTCAACAACTTGAATAGTTTATCTTTCTCCTTGAAAAGGACGGAGAGAATACTTCCGTTATCAATCCCAAACCAAAGTAAATACCAACTGTCACTGGGATTGTTTTTTACGATCTCTCTAATTTTTCCAATGAGTGAAACTTCATTTGCATCACCAAGCCTAAATTTAGGACTTCTAGTTGTTCCATCAGGATTCGTTATACGATCAAAAAACATTGTAACAAGATTAAAATTGTCATCGTTGAATAGCAGCCCTTTCTCACTATAAAAATGGTCAGGAAGATATGATAAGACTTCACCATATAACCCAATATGGGTTTGATGGGATTTCCCAAGACCCAAATCAGCCTCTGAAAGACACTTAATACCAATCTTATGCTCTGAATGCATTGTAAACAGATCCAACATATGACCTCTCCTCCTTATATTAATTTTTCCCTTATAAACAAATAATATAAAATTGAATAAACAGTATTTACGCTCACGGCATTTCCTGCTTGCTTTAGCAACTGAAACTCACTCACCCCGCTAGCAAATGCTTTTTTATAAAAATCAGTTGAAAATCCTTGTAACAGAAGAGCCTCCTTTGGAGTCAGCCTCCTAATATCTTTTTTTAGCAACTCTGTTTTAGGTAGATCCAATGCCGCTATTGAATATGGATCAGCACTATTTAGAAAATCATGTGAATAATAGTTGTCTTGATTCGCTCTATGCATTTTTACCATAGTGGCAGTTAAAGGGCGAGCGACCAGGCAATTGATCGTAGACTTACTAAAATAATTACCTGTTCCATCAGACAAAATAGTAGGCTTTATCTTTTCAGATAGAAAATATTTACGATCAACATCTCTACCAAGAATATCCAAGACATCTTTTTGTATTTGTAAAGAATGATTTCTTGAATTTACTAAGCCCTGAAATTCTAGCATCACTTTTTTTTGGTTGAATTCAAATGACTTTGGTAAAGGTACTCGAGATGCAAAAATAAAAACTCTGTTTCGCTTTTGTGCTAATCCAAAATTCTGAGTATTGAATACATCGTAATGCACGCTATACCCAAGAGACCTCATAGACTGGCAGATAACAGTAAACGTTCTTTTATCATCATGAGTAAGGAGACGTCTTACATTCTCAAGCAAGACAAAAGGAGGTTTCTTAATAGATAGAATTTTTAAAATGTTGAAAAACAAATTCCCTCGTTCGTCATCGAATCCCTGTTGTAATCCCATCATGCTAAAAGATTGACAAGGGAACCCTCCAGTCAAAACTGTAAAATCAGGCAGATCTTCAATCGCTTTTGAATCTTGAGTAAAAAGTTCTATGTCTCCCAGATCAAGAGTATCAGTTAGATCATAATTAGCCTTATATGTCATCTTTGCAGATTTATCAATCTCAGAAAAACCAGCACAAGGCACACCAATACCATGATCCTGCCCTAATAGATCAAAAGCTCTTCTAAAACCTCCGATACCTGCAAATAATTCTAGGTGGTTTAATTTAAGCATGATAATATTGCTCTCCCAATCTTCTCTGCCAATTTTACAGGCACAGCATTTCCCACCTGCAGATACCATCCGTTTTGGGGTCCATAAAACACATAGTCATCAGGGAATGTTTGAATTCTAGCGGCTTCTCTTGGCGACAAACCCCTTGGTTGAGTAGGATGTATATACATGTTGCAATCATTCTTCATATGAGAAGTTATTGTTTTAGAAACTTCAGTTTCTTTTAATTTATAATATTTATCTTTGAACATATGGTTGCGTGAGGCATACGGCATAATATCTTTTATAGACTCATCCAGTGAATTCCCACCCTGAGGTAGTCGTCTAAATATCTCAATATCCCGTTCATTGTTATATCGATTTTTGTGGTTGTATAAATTGTGTATTGTTCGCCCATCATTGATAAAATTGGCATATTCAGTATTTTTATATACATAAGGGCGGTCAAAATATCCAATATCTTCATTCTCTTTTTTGGTATTATTTTTATAAGAATTTGGCTTTAATTCTGGAAGATCTGCAATTGCATCATTAAGTGTAAAAAACTGTTGGACTGAACTGTATAGGGTAAAAAATACATCCCGTGTTGAAATACCTAAATTGTTACCAATTATGAATAATCGCTCTCTATTTTGAGGAATTGAAAAATCTTTAGCATTCAACAGACCATAGGAAATGTTGTAATCTTGTCCTAGATACTCATAAAAGTTATCTATGACTTCATCGAGCCTATGAGTCATGCCTCTGACATTCTCCATGATAAAAAAATGTGGTTTAACGTGTTTCAAAAACTTCAGATATTCTAGATAAAGTCTGTTTCTTGGATCATCGATCAAACGTTGCCTATTAGCAGTCGAAAACCCTTGGCAAGGAGGCCCTCCACACACTAGAAAAGTATTTTTAAACTGAGCTTCATGCTCCTCAAACTTAGTATTCAAAACAGCGACATCGCCAATAAAGATTGATTCTTTTGGAAGTGATCGATTTTTCATATAAGTAAGCGCTGCATTTGGATTGATTTCATTTGCAAACTTCACTGAAAACCCTGCTTGTTCAAGACCAAGGCTAAGGCCACCGGCCCCAGCAAACAGATCAATACAAGACAATTCATATTTGTTCTTCATTAGATGCTCCATACATAGGTAGTATATTATACATCACGAATCAAGGTATGCCTTATCTGCAACTTTAGTCATAATAATACCAAGCTTAATGAAAATCAGGCTCAATCATTAGTTATAATAGCCGGATACGTAAAGAGAAGAAACAAAATATTCTCGCATTATTATGGGTAGTAAATTTATTTTAAAATTAATCAAAAAATAGTAAGTTGGTTTAAAACGGATTCACTAAATCTATAAGAACCTTTAATATTTTTTGGCTAAGGGCATAAATAAGACAAGTGATATACTATATAGAAAAAGAGAAATAAATTCTTTACTGTTCAAGGTAGATTTTTTTAATCAAGGTTGTTGATTTTTCATACATGCAGTATCCTGTTTAGAAGCCAAATAAAAAAACTACTCTTTACAAATCGATGATTGAATAGTATTTACAATTCTTAAATATAGGCTTAAAGGTATTGAAATGGAATTCCTAGATATTTTCCAAGATTTAATCTCAGTAGCCTCCTCTTTGCATGAATCCGAAGAGAAGCTTGCTATACTCACCCACTTGATTGAAAATCCCGACATACAAATCCCTTTTATAACCTCAGAGGAACATAATCAGATAACACAATACATTAAGGATGTTGATTTCGATTTCAAAAATAAAATACCATACCCAAAAAACGACTATTCTGATTTTAAATTTATTGATTTATTTGCTGGGATTGGAGGGTTTCGTCAAGCATTACAAAATCAAGGAGGAGAATGTGTTTTTTCTTCTGAGTGGGATAAGCATGCTGCTAAAACCTACTTTGCCAATTATGGAGTGTTCCCCTTTGGTGATATTAGGAACATAGAGGCTCAAAGCATCCCAGACCATGACATATTGTGTGGAGGGTTTCCCTGCCAACCATTTTCAATAGCTGGTGTCTCAAAGAAGAATAGCATGGGTCGCGCTACGGGGTTTAGCGATGAGACGCAGGGTACTTTGTTTTTTGAAATAGCACGGATTCTTGAAGCCAAAAGACCATTATTCTTTTTTCTAGAGAATGTTAAAAACATCAAATCTCATGACAAAGGTAGAACAATGGAAGTAATTCAGAAAACCTTTGATGAACTGGAATACAAATGTGTTATGGACGTTGTTGATGGAAGGGAATGGGTTCCTCAACACCGCGAGAGAGTTTTTTTTCTTGGTTATGATTCCCACAGAATTTCTTTCAGAGACGGAGAATTCGTAATTCCAAAACATCCTGGTGATGATTATGTCTACCCGACCCTCGACACCATTATTGATACAACTAGTCACGATAGGACTCTCACTGATGGAACTTGGAAATCATTACAACGCCACAAAGAGAAACATGCATTAAAGAAAAATGGTTTTGGGTATAGAATGCTGGATTATCCCATCACATCAAAACAAGTAACTTGGACTATTTCAGCAAGATATTATAAAGATGGTGCAGACTGTTTAGTCCCTCAAAAAGGTTTAAATCCAAGAAAACTTTCAATTAAAGAGATTTTAAGGTTACAAGGATTCGACGATAAAAAATTTATTTTTCCAGTAGGTATTACCCATGCATATAAGCAGGTAGGAAATAGTGTTGTTATACCAGCCATCGAGGAATCAGCAAAATTACTTGCGGGCATCTTAAGACAAAGAAAGACCGAGTTAGGAAAAATCTAAGCCTAATCAGTCTGATTTTCGCACACTTTTTTAGTACTAAAAAAGTGTGCAAAAACCAAATTATAACAACAACGTTCCTTCCCAAAGATATTCCCGTCACTATTATGACATCTATAAGTTGATAAAGAGCGGTTTTATCCAAGCAGGAAAGCTCGTTACGATTTAGCTAAACCTGGCACACTGCGATTAATCCCAGATATAAGGTATCCACAAGGTTATACAGGACTTGCACCATCACCCCTCGCGCAACAGGCAAAGACATCACCATGACATCTTTGGTGACCGGTGCCTTTTTGTTAGCAATTCGATACCATTAGTTTTCATATACGTCCTTATCCGCATGTTAACGGGCTATAATCATTTTGGCTTTCTGAGAGACGCGTAGCAGTGTCCTGAAAAAGACCTCTTGATCCTGCTCGGAGATCCCTTCCAACACCTCTTGTCTCACACTAAGTACCCCCTTAAAAAAAAAGTGGCCCCGGGCCCGTAGGCAACCGGAGCTCAATCACGTAATTGAATAATAAGAGGACTTAACCGAATCGTCAATGCACAAATAAGTATCCCAGCATAAAATCGATATAACCAAATGCACTTTCATAATCGGTGTATCGGAGGTTCAAGTCCTTCTGGGCTCAACGAAAAAAATCTACTGCCTTACATATTTGGTTTCAGAACTATATAATGTCCGCTCTTAGCAGATCCTTCACGTTGTATATACTGTTTTTCTCTCAGCTCTTTCAACGCTCTTTGCATTGTTCTGATAGGCATCTGTAAATCATCAGCAATTTGGGGTTGTGTTAGTTTTTCATTGCGCTCGATGGCTTTCAAGACAAGTATTGCATTTTCGGATAGTTCAGTCTCTATTTCATTTACTCCGCCATTTACTCCGCCATTTACTCCGCCATTTACTCCGCCATTTACTCCGCCATTTACTCCGCCATTGTTATTTTTACTAAGGATATCCATGGCTTCCTTGTTGTATTGGAAATCTACAGAGATGAAATGATCTGAAATATCGAAGATATTCTTGGGATATGCTTTCAGGATCTTCTTCATCCCTGAACCAAGCTGTTCACATAGGTCCATATCAGAGAATATCCTCATGAGTTCTCTGTTCCTAGGATGAGAGAGTCCTCTGAAGAATTCATCCTCGGTGAGCCCTACAGGAAGCCCTCCGGTTGAAATCACCACAAGGCGGTCATCATATAGTTCGAATACAGGATATGAGCCGTTTATATAGTCATTGTGGATTATAGCGTTGAGGACCGCTTCTCTTAGGGCACCCTTATCGACGAGTCTGATCTCTTTTCTTGCGGCTTGCCCTCCAACTCTCACGACAGTGGCATTTGCGACTTCAAGCTTATCAAGCACTTGATATGCTGATTTGATAAGGCAGCATCTGCCGAATTCGTTTCGTTCAAGGATATCAAGCTTCTCTGTGCCTCTGAACCTCGCAACCTTTATCGAATTGCTGTTATTGTCCGACATGAGGTAGGCTGCGTAGTTGAATCTGTCATCCTCTGTATAGAGTCCAAGATTCTTTAGGAAGAATTCGCTACTGGTATCAAAGCCCTTATCAGCGTAGTAAATCTTAAGTTGTGTGAATGTCAGATGCTGGTTAGGGGAAACTACTTTGCTCAGTGTATGAGTGACTCGACGCGAGAACAGTTCTGTTATCATGGTCTGTGTCATAGGGGAGGACTGTGATCCAATTCTGGTGTAGCATCCTTTTGTGCTCATTCCATATTTTTTGAGAAAGTATGGTTTTTCCAGGCCTTGCGCTACAATGATGAGTATGTATGATTTGTCAGTATCTTGATCTTGCTTAACTTCCACATTGAAGAGTCCTAAGGGGGAAGGCTGTATGTTTGTTTTTATCCTATCGATAATCGCAAGTGACAGCTTATCAGGATTCTGAACGCCAATGATCATGCCATCATCATCAAGGCCGATGAAGATGCTACCTCCTAGCGTATTCAAGAATGCTACAACTTCTTTCTCAAACCCATCTGTCAATTCTCGTTTATATTCAATAGTCATGCTTTCCATAATCGCCTGTCCTCATTACTATTATCAAAACTCATTATAGCTCATATACACACGCTATTGGTACTGTCTTTTCCCACCCATGGAGAATTAATCCGTAGGTCAAAGGTTCAAGTTCTTCTGATCCCAAAAGAGAAAACTTCTTGCAATGCAGGGATTTTTCTTGCTTTAGGGTGCCCATAGGAAACACTTCAAAGGATTTGTTCCGACAGATTTGAATCCAAATAAGTTGACATTTCCCTATGTAAACTACCCTCCTACATTTACAACCATCCCCCTCACCTTTTCTGCATCACCACATTCACCCAGCCTTCATCCTCTCTTCCTGGCCTCACATCTGTAGATAGCTTCATCTCTATTAGTTTGAAAGCTTCTAGTCCTTGAATAAACTCCTGCATTGATTCAGGGGTAAAACAACTGAATATCCGGCCATCCTTTTCAAAACTTTCCTCTCTGTTCTTGAACGAGCAGTAGAGGAATCCTTTTGGCTTAAGGGCTTTTGCCAAGAGAGAAAACACTTTTATTGACTCTTGTTTTGGTACATGCAACAAGGAAGCACACGCCCAGATGCCATCGAACTCTTGGTCGTAGTCCATTTCTAGGAAGGTGAGCTTACGCACAGGAATCTGAGCAAGGGAACGAGTAGACTCAACCATTGCTTCTGATGCATCAAAAGCCTGTACTGTGTACCCTCTTTGCTTGAAATAGAGGCTATCACGTCCGCTACCACATCCTGCATCTAGGATTGATGACCCCTTTGTTAGATGCGGAAGAAACATTGCATACTGCTCAGACATATCGACCTCTGCAGTACTTTTGACATACTGCTCTGCATGGGTGTTGTAATACTGGGAAGAATCAGTCATCACCTAGGCCTCCTAGCTCTTCATAATAGGTTTTAAGGCTCTTTTGCAAGAGGTCCTTGATGGATTGTCTCTCTTTAGTATCGATCTGTTTCCAAAGCTGGCTATGGAAAGCCAACAATCCAAGGTCCTTGGAGTAGTAGACAAACCGCTTTCGTTCAAACTTCTCAAAGGGGTTTTGTAACATATTCCTTTTCAGAAGAGTTTTATCTTCAAGGTATTCACGGGTATACACACATCCCTGACGGTCAACAGGGATATTTCTCTCCAACCGTTTCAGATAGAAGCTTTGGTAGTAAGCCAGTACCGTATCTATACTCACCTCCCCTTGATAGTCAGCATGTTCCAACATGCCAAGCATAAAGGCCATCTTGAAGGAGAAGGTGTAATTTTTTTCTTCCAGGAAGGCGAGGAAGTCTTGCTTCAACGTTTCATCAGTATGTATGGAAAGATTCTTTATTAACCTGATCTCTTCCAATTTCTCAGGGGTGAAATAAAAGATCTTCCTTGATCCGAAAGGCAGGACCAGGTCTGCCTGGACCTGCCCTTTAGTTACCCATTTCTGTAACGTGGAAGTGCCCACAAACAGAACCCTCGCAGCTTGTTCGACATCGAGGTAGCCTTCATACTGATTTTCGAAGGTGAGGATATCAACAGGGATAAGAGCTTGTACCGTTTCATACAACCCTAGGACATCAATGGTATCCCCAGGGGCATAGGTCCTGGTAACAAGACCAAAGGGAACATACCCGGGATTGCCAAACAGGGCATGGCAGGACCACGCTCTGGCCAATGCCCCATACTGGTCCACCACATCAATGACAAAGAGCTCTTGCTTCTGTGCTGTTCGTCGCAATCCCCTACCGAGCTGTTGCATATAGAGGACCTTCGAGATGGTAGGCCTTGCCATTACCAGAACCTCAAGTTCGGGGACATCCCACCCTTCATTAAGCAAGTTACAGCTACAAAGGAACTGTAGGTTTCCTGTTCGAAAATGTTGTATTATCGTTTCAACATTCCTAGTCTCCCCACTGACAGCTTGAGCTTCTATACCGGAGGCAAGTAGCAGGCGTTCCATCTCCTTGGTGTGAGCGACATTCACACAGAAGACAATGCCTTTCTGCCCTTGGGAGAAATACTGCTTGAGTATCGATACTATGAGGTGATTGCGTGAGTCTACACGCAGAGTCCTTTCCAAGTCAGCATTGACGTACTCCCGACCATTGAACCTCACCTCTGATAGATCAAGGTTAGTTTCTATGCGGTAGGAACGAACATCAGCAACTATCTTTTTGTCGATGGCTTGTCGTAGGTCCAGTGTTGTCCGGTAGGTTCCAAACACATCTTCAAG
Organism: Sphaerochaeta sp.; assembly: GCA_034007055.1. Lineage (GTDB taxonomy): Bacteria > Spirochaetota > Spirochaetia > Sphaerochaetales > Sphaerochaetaceae > Sphaerochaeta. Next base: position 178,892 of record JAVERP010000001.1, on the reverse strand, counting down.
TCGCTTCCTATCAAGTCGGTCTGGAGTAGCGGTTAGGCCGATGAGAAAGTTCGGTTGGAAGTATTGTAGCGATCGCCTGAGTACTGGAGAGACTGCATGATGGGCCTCGTCAATGACGATATAGGCAAAGGCATCGCTTTCCAGCTTGCCTGCAAGGCTCCACAGGAGCTGGTAGGTGCCTACCAGCACCTGGTGAGCGACTGTGGTGCCGTAGGTGATCGATGACCCCACAAAGAGCTTATCAAGCCTGCAGAGCCAATCCTGCACTATACGCACAGTAGGCCCTACTATTAGGACTCGACCAGAGGGATGTTCTGTAAGGTAGGAGACAAGGTCCTCTTCCACTATCTTTGATTTACCCGTGGCTGTAGGAAAGACTTGCAGCACTGCTTGGGGGGCAGTACTGGCTTCACGTAACTCCCTGATAGTCAGAAGAGCTTCTTTTTGATGCTCGTATAAGCAGAATGAACGCGAAACAGAGAGCCCTACCCTCCTAAAGAGACGTCGGTCTCCAAAGAAGAGGCGTATCTGGTCATCGACAAAGGCAGGGAACTGACAGTCCATGGAGGAGAATCTGAACACCTTAATGCCAATATAGGAGGCAGTGTTTTGCTTTTCCAGCTGATGGCGATAGGCTTCTTTTCCTGTCAACAGGGGATGGTGGTAGGTCACCCCGTTCTCCTCGATCGCAACCTTGTTGCCATCGAGAAGCTCAACGACATAATCAAAGAAGAAGGGATTGCCACTTCTGCTGGTGATGGGATACTCCCTAGAGAGAAACTTGGTGGCATCAGGGCCATAGACTTCCAAGAACCGTTGTTCAAAGAAATGTTCCAGCGGTGTTGAGTCGGCAACAGATAGCTCACGGTCACGCAGAGGGTGGTAGGCCACTGGAAACTCAATGGTTTTCTCAATCCAAGGCAGGATATCCTGTTGGTCCTCATCAACGAGAAATCTATACACAGGCTTGGCTGTCTGCATCACCTTATTCTGGAAAGAGGTGTAGAGTTCATAGCTGAAGATGGCCTTGGCAGAAGGATCAAAACAGAAGCTATCAACGATAATATGGCAAGCCTCAGTTTCATACCAAGAGGATTGGTTCTGTGTATCGTAGTGCCGTTGTTCTTTTAGGACTGCTCCCAGCTGTTCTAGCCATTGGTCGTGTACCATAGGACTATCCTAGCCCTCCTGTCACTGATGGGCAAGCTTTGTTCCAGTTCTTAAGACAACTAGGAAGAACAAGCATCATTAGCATGGAAAGGAAGAACGAAAAGACCAAGGATGACTATTATGATGTGCTGAGGACAATCTCTGAGGGATGGTATGAGGGTGAGAATGACTATACGCCATTCATCAAGTATTTTCTGGGCATTGTTCTGAATCGCTATAAGGATTTTGAAAACAGAATTGGCGAAATTGACAAAAAAAGCACTCCCTATGATATTGTCAGAAAAGCTGTCAGTGAGAAGTTGGGCCTGTTCACCAAGGCAGAAATCCTTGAGCTGTGTCCCAGCATAGGGAGCTCTTCCGTTGAAGCCGCACTTAAGAAGCTCAGAGAAGAGCACTATATTCTCAGACAAGGTGGAGGCAGAAGCACCACCTACGTACGTAATCCGAAGCACCAATAATCTCCCACAAGGCTTCTATCCATGGGAGATACTCATTGTTCGTGGGGAATACCCTGTGTCATTGATAGTTTTGTACAATGTGCTCATATAACGTCCCTACTGTAATCAGGTGTAAGAGATCTATTGTGGAACATACTATTGCTATAGAACAATATAGATCTCAGTCCACCACCCTTCTTGAGGCTAGTGCAGAACCGTTTGCTATAGTCGCTTCTTGGAAAAGTCCTTATACTAATCTCTGATACTGGCAAAGGAGTTTGGGAATTGAGAAGAGAAGGATTTCTATATGAGACACATCTACACACTGAAGAGGCGAGTGCCTGTGCCCAATCTTGGGCAAAAGATTACATAAAGCCCTACAAAGAAGCAGGGTATAGCGGCATTATCGTAACAGACCACTTCTTCAATGGAAATACAAACATACCCTCATCGTTGGGATGGGAGGAGCGGGTATCATTATTGTGTCGTGGCTTTGAACATGCTAAAGAGGAAGGTGACCTACAAGGTCTATCAGTCTTTTTTGGGTTTGAAGCAGCATACGGCGATGATGAATACCTCATATATGGCCTAGACAAACAGTGGCTTCTATCTCATCCCCAGATCATGGACTGGAGTCGGGAACAACTGTTCAAAGAGGTCGAGCGTATGGGCGGATGCATGATCCAGGCACATCCTTTCAGGGAAAGAGACTATTTGGATAGTATTATCCTCTACCCACATCTAGTGCATGGCATCGAGGTGGGCAATAATGAAAACGATGCAGAACATGACCGCAAAGCCTTTGCTTACGCCCAGGCACATGACCTTTCAATGAGTTGCGGTAATGATATCCATCATGTATCCAAGATTGGCTCTGCTACAATGGGAGTTGTTTTCGACACCCCACTGAGAAGTATTGATGACTTTATAACGGCCATCAAGCAAAAGGAAAACACCCTATTCATGCCTCCTGAACATAGGGAAACACCTTTTGACAGACAAGCAAAGCTGCCAATCTTTTTGTATGACAAGCAGAATAAGGCGCGCAAGATAGAGGCTTGGGAAGCTTGGGGAAAAGGGACCTGACAGTGAATTTCTGCCATTTTGGCTTCCGCCTTGTAGAGGGTATAAACAATCTCTGCAGCAGTCTTTACAGGTATCGCAAAATGGAATTTGTTTTGTACCATAGCATACCTTTCGTTCTTTCAGCATTTGGATCGTAAGCAATGCTACAGTCAGCAAAAATATCTATTATCTGCTGATGAAAACGCCACTCTTAAGCCTCTCATCTTCCATGACAAAGCCTTTGATGATTTACTGTAATCTGGGTGTCCCAGATACGGAATTGAGTGGTTTGACGGGAATTTACGCGGTACCCTACCGCAATAATCACATCCAAATTATAGCAATACAAATCCCTGCTGACTTCCCGGTTTCCTTAGGTCTGAACTATTGGGAATTTCCCTATAGTTGTCGATTCTTCCAGTTCATCGGTCTTGTATATGTCTTTCAGATGTTCATGTATGGCAGAATCATCAACCCAAAAGAGTTCTGCCATCCTTTTTTGAGTAAGCCAGAATGTTGGTTTTAGTCCTAGAGGACAATACTTGTTTAGGACCAATCAAGGGTCAACTATGTGGCATGTTCCAAAATGGAACTTGCCACATTCTCGTCCAATTCATCGCTTTCAAATGCTTTATGATGGCAGGACTCTGAACATCGTAAAGTTCCAGAAACCGGACTTCTCAACAACACGATCAGTGAATACATCGGCTGTCATATCTTCACCATGCTAGGCATGCATGTACAGAACACCTACCTGGGAACCTATAAAGGACGAAACGTTGTCCTAATGGAAGACTTTGTCAAGGAAAACCAACAATTCGTACCCTTCAATGAAAATGGAGCGGTATAAATCATACCCCGTACACAGGCTCTCAGCTTAAGCCTCAGGATTGTGCTTCACAAGCGTGGAAAAGGTCTTCACCGTCTCGCTTAAGCCCCGATGGAGATGAGGTTTTAACGGAAATATGCATAGGTTCCCCAAAACGATACCCCGGACCAGGACCAATGTGCTAAACTGGATGCTCCGCTTAGTTTTTTTGTTGTAGGAGAATTCTATGGAAGAAGTGGCTACTCTGACCTCACTCTATCTGATTTCCTTGGGCACAATTTTCTTTTGCATCCGGCATTTGAGAAACATACAAAAGCAACCAAAGCACAAAACAGTCTTACAAGAAGTCACTGCAAAACCGACCTCTGCTGAAATTACCCTTGTACAGCCTCACCCAGAACTTGGGGCCATCAAGCCCCAAGGGGAATCCTGCACTCCCTGTATCCAAACCGAACCATACCCCCCATTGGAAGTCAGGGCAAATCCAGTTGTCATTGAACCCAATGGCATTCCAAACAGCCGCCGGGTAAAACCAATGGATACAAGTACAATCCTTCCTACAGCTGCCACCCTATCCAGCAAACCCTCGGCATCCCGATGGCTGATCGCCCCTGAAGAGATTTTCAAGGAGAACTATGTATCCTATTCTAGGCTGAATACATTCAAAAATTGCAACAAGCATTTTGAGCTAGCATATCTATGCGGCCTTCCTGATCCTCCCGGAAGCGCTGCATACCATGGCTCCGTCGTCCATAAAATGCTGGAACTCTATAGTAAGGATCAAGTGACAAGCAATTCAAAACAAGAATTCGCATCGTTACATGTCAAGGAAATAATGCAATACAAGGGAAAAGCAATCGAGCAAGAGGATGACTTGTATCCTATCAATGAGATTGACCTGATCGCTCATATCCGCAATTTCATCGCCATCAACAAAGGCAGGGATATATCTGATATCCTAGAAACAGAGCAAACTGTACTGGAACCCGTAGGCGGCTATATGGTCAAGGGCATCATCGACAGAATTGATGATGGGTATCCCAAAACAATAATTGACTATAAAACAGGAAAAAAACAGTATGTATCCAAACATCAGCTGAATCTGTATGCGCTCGCTTTATTGCATGACACGTATGAGCCATGTTCGCTTGAATTCCAGTTTTTGAAAACTGGGGAGACAATGTCCTGGAGTTTCACCCAGAAGGAAGCTGAAAGGACGAGGAATTGGATGCTTGATACGATTGCCACAATAGAGAGCAAGACCTATTTTGCAAGGAATACAAGATTATGCGCCTGGTGTGGTGTCCGCCAATACTGTTATGGAATAAAAGCATGAACATCCTATTTGGAGAACTCCAGCAGAAACTATTCTCCTACAATTTCATCGATAGTAATCGATCAAGAAAAATCAGCATCGTGCATAAGGTTGTTTCAGCATCCTTCAAAAAAGGGCTATGCACCAAACGCCCCCATTTTGTGTGGATTCTAGAATCCACCAAGGATAAGGGCGCCGAAGTGATGGATACCATAATTCATCTTGATTCAGCACTCTTTTCAGAGCTGCTACCCTCCATAATCCTGCAGGTCCGCTCATACCAAGAAAACAAAACAACAGATGAAATGTTCACAGAAATGGTAATGAACCTGTTACAGGACAGAAGGCTAGGTACCCAGGACATTCTCGATATCGCCACTATTCCCTCTGTACGAAAAATCATTGTAACCCTTGGAGCTGCATTGCCTCCCCAGAGACGAAGAGAGATCGCGGCATCGTATGGGATAGAAAGTCAGTGGCTATCATGTGAGACTGCTATAGCTGATGATCTTTATCAAGTGACGAAGTTCTTATTGTCTGACAGGGAGGCTGAGTATTGGAAGACTAAACGACAACAACTGCTGACGGCTATCGATGAAGAGAGGAGAGCTAGAGAAGCAGAGTTGGAAGCTCATGCAATGCACTTGAAGAGACAAGAAGAGCATCTCAGGAACATAATCGGGAGCAGAGGAATTCTGAAGCTTCCTGCTGATATAGAGATCAGCGATGAGTATCTCGCAGCGATCAGGATGATCAAATCAGAGGCTAAGACAATTTTCATCACCGGGGACCCTGGAACAGGAAAAAGCACGCTTATCCAACTGCTGAAAACAATACTTCTGGACAATATCGCAGTTTTGAGCTTTACAGGAACAGCAGCCCTGCAGATAGGAGGCCAAACAATAAACTCATTTTTCCATATGCCTTTTCACATACTCCCCTTGACTTGGACCAACCCCGCCAGGAGCTTCATCCACAAGGCCCAGGCACTGCAGAGACTCATAATTGATGAAGTATCCATGCTTCGACCTGATATGCTTGATGCGATAAGCTCTTCCCTGAGTTTCGCCAGAAAGGATGAGAGGCCCTTTGGAGGTGTACAGCTCATCCTTTTTGGGGACTTGTACCAACTGCCTCCGGTTCTCGCTGATGACAAAGCGGTCAAAGAGTATTATGAAAAAACATATCAGGGCATCCGATTCTTTTTTGCAAGCAAAGCCATCCAGAAAAGTACGTTGGAAGTAATCACTCTCAAGAAAATGTTCAGAACGAACCAACCCGAGTACCTGCAGTTTTTATCCAAAATACGAAATGCATCGGCACATGGAGAGGACCTTGACCACTTCAACAGGATTATCCATGGATATCCTGAATTCTCAGAATCTGATTCTTTTGTCCAGGTCACCCCCTTTCGGGAAGCTGCCAATCGAATGAATCGCATAAAGCTCGAAAAGTTGGAGGGTACGACTCAAACATGTGAGGCCATGGTGGAAGGAAAAGCACTCCTGGATAGGCCCATACATACATTGCATGATGTATTTCCCGGAGATTTCAAGCTTCACCTAAAGCCCAAGGCCCAGGTTATGTTCATCAAGAATGATAAGGGGAAAAAATGGGTAAACGGGGACTTGGGCATTGTTGAAGAAATCAATGAATCTTCATTGAGCATCACAACAAGAACAGGGCAACATATCGTGGAAAAGGAGGTTTGGCCGGTCATCAAATACACCATAGATCCCAAAACCCATGCATTAGCCCCGCAAGAGATAGGATACATATCACAATTCCCGGTTCGCCTTGCCTGGGCGATTACAATCCACAAGGTTCAAGGGCAAACCTTTGACGCATTGCAAATTGATTTTACCGGTGGGGTTTTTGACTCTGGAATGGCATACGTGGCCCTTAGCAGATGCAGAACCATGGAAGGTCTTCGCCTTACCAGGAATTTAGTTCAAGCGGATATCATAGCTGATAACGCTGTAGTGGAATTCATGAACGCCCTCCCAAGCAAAGGACCTCCCTGATGCTGGGATTGGTATCTAGCAGCATAGGTTGGCCCCTTCTCAAATTTGTTACCAACGAGCACAACAGAGGGGTGGAACAGGAATTTTCATCCTTGGCGTGCTTTCGCGCACCCAGGCATCCCTTACGCTGCCTGTGCAGGGAACCAGCCCTTGGTCCTGTTGGCTATCTTCACCAGCGTGAGCATTACCGGCACCTCTACAAGGACACCGACCACCGTGGCTAGGGTGGCTCCTGAACTCAGGCCAAATACCGATATGGCGACTGCCACTGCAAGTTCAAAGAAATTAGAGGCCCCTATCATACCGGCCGGGGCCGCCACATTGTGCGGCAGTTTCCAAGCCCTTGCCCATATGTACGCTATGAAGAAGATAAGGAAGGTTTGCAAGACCAAGGGAATGGCGATCAGCACGATATTGAGAGGGTTGTCCACGATGGTCTGCCCCTGGAAGGAGAAGATGATGATCAGCGTCAGCAGCAACCCGGCGATCGTACTATGGGAGAACTTAGGGATGAACGTGTTCTCAAAGTAGTCCAACCCATGAGCTCTTGTGATGATTACCCGGGAGAGCCAACCGGCTCCAAGGGGTATCACTACAAACAGGACCACTGAAAGGAAGAGCGTCATCCAGGGAATGGTAATGCCGCTGATGCCAAGCAGCAATCCGACAATAGGGACGAACGCAACGAGGATGATCAGGTCATTGGTGGCAACCTGCACCAATGTATAGGCGGGATTTCCCTTAGTCAGATGGCTCCAGACAAAGACCATGGCCGTACACGGAGCGGCCCCGAGCAACACGGCCCCTGCAAGGTACTGACGGGCGAGGTCCCGGGGGAGAAACGACTGGTAGACCACATAGAAGAAGAATATCGCTATGGCATACATGGTGAACGGCTTGATCAGCCAGTTGGAAACCCACGTGACCACCAGGCCCCGCGGATTCTGCCCGACCTCCCTGATACTGGCGAAATCGACTTTGAGCATCATCGGATAGATCATCAGCCAGATAAGGATGGCCACAGGGATGGAGACGTTCGCATATTCGAATTGGGAAAGGAATGTGGGGACCGCCGGCACATAGACACCGATCACCACCCCTACGGCCATACACAGCAGGACCCAAACTGTCAGATATCTTTCGAAAAACCCTATTGTAGCACTTCCCTTTTCATTGCCAGCCATACGTACCTCCAAACAAACACGCTACTCAACATGTCTCACCACTTTTCACCAGGATGACGCTTCGGATGGTCGAGATGAGCTTCAGATGTTCCAACAAATCATCCATTTCGTCCTTTTCCAGGGAGTAATGGGTCCATTTCCCCATCCTCTGCGATGAGACAAGACCACTGTGTGTGAGCAGCTTCATATGATAGCTCAATGTGGGCTGCGTGATGTTGAAGGATGTCACACGCACAGAGAGGTCCTGCCGACAAGAGGTTGATGATGCCCAAGCGAGTCTCATCCGAAAGCGCCTTGAGCTTGCGCAGCTGCCCGCTGTCCTTGGTTTCGACCGTTTCCATTATGCCGCCCCCTTACATATAGAATAATATCTATATGTAAGGGGGGTGGTCAACATGGACTGTGCCACTTCAGGGTATGTTGCCGATATTTATTTCCTTGAACCGTGTAATCTCTTATGATACCATCATTACGGGAAACCGATACGGAAAGGAGGCATCTTTGATTTCCTCACAAGATGGAAACCACACGAAGCAAGAGAGGTCTGAACGAGCTCGATACTGCTATAAGCTGCCAGTGAGTGACTTCATTGACGGGTCCATTCTGACCTTTTTCGTAGATCTTCTCACCCAAGTAGGAAACATTCCAACCTGCATCATAGAGCCGCTGGAAAAGAGCCCCCTATGCTCCACGGTCCCTCCTGCCATACCAAGGATGTGCCAGGAGCATACCTACTGCTTGGAGAGCTCCTGCAAAGCGTTTTTCATAGAGGCAATAAAGAAGTCCACCTTTGAGCGGCCCTACCAATGCTCCTGCCCGGGGAACTTGCACTGCATCATAAACCCATTGGTCCTCAATCAGGGGGCGAGTACAGGGGCCCTGGTCTCCGGCTGTTTCCTCATTACCGAAACCGAACAGGATCTGTCATCCCCTGCACAACCACCAGAGGGAGGAAGGCTCTACGATGAGCAGCTACCCACCATTTCGAAGAGGAAATTGCGCTGCTTTGCTGAATTGCATAAGATGACCGCCGAATACATCATGCAGTATGGGGCTATGCATAACAGCCGCTATGATGATTCCTTTATGAAGAACCTCTCAGTGGCAAGGCAAACGCTCAACACTACCATCGACGACCTTACGCAAGAGATGCATGCCCAGAAGTCCAAAGAGTGGGAAAAAGAAAGGGAGCTGATCGACCTGATTACCCTTGGCAAAAACAAGGAGGCCGACGAGAAGGTCATCGAACTGACCCACTATCTTGCAACCATGTACAAGCAGAGGCCCCAGGAGTTCAAGGGCCGTGTCATGGAATTGGCAGTGGTAATGACGAGGACACCCTACTTCAGCTCATACTCAGAGGTAAGCCCCATAAACATCAGGGTCCCCGAGTTCTATCCGCCAATGGGGTATGACCCGACCGAGCTTTGCCAATGGCTGCAAAGAATCCTTCAAAACGTCATGGATAATGCAGAGCCCCTCATGTACGGCAATGATGCGGCAAGCATTGCACGGATGGCGATCGGATACATCGACACGCATATACACTCCATCATCCGCCTTGAAGAGGTATCCCAGGAGATGGGTTTCTCCTTACGGCACTTGAACCGGATCTTCCTCGAGGAGATCGGCATCAGTGTCAGCGAGTATTTTGTGAGGATCAAGATCCAGGAAGCAAAGCGACTTCTGCAACACTCCCAACTCACCATTGCAGAAATCGCCGAACAGCTGAACTATTGGGATTCCACCCATTTTGCCAAAATGTTCAGGAAGATCACCGGCAAATCTCCCCGGGAGTTCAGGCAGGAGCAACAATCCTACCGATGAGATTCTAGCCTTCCTTCCCTTTCTTCCTGTACTTGCCACTGCCTGCAAACGCCAGCAGGAGGAAAAGACTCACCCCAACGACAATGCTATTTAGGACGAACGGAAATCGGGGTCCCCAGAAATGGAGCGCGACACCACCTGAAACAGGGCCCAACACCGCACCTACGGTCAGGATGGACTGAAACAGACCCATGGTGATGCCCTTGTACTCTTTGGGCACCGAGTTGTATATAGCAACACAGATCGAGGGCATGAATAGACTGGTTCCGATCCCGAACAATCCAGTGCCCAACAACACCATGGGGATGGAGTCTGCACTGCTGAGCAGCAGAAGCCCGGTGAAGAACAGGACCGTCCCAAGGGTTATCCCCAGCGTCCGACCAAAGGTATCGCCGAACCTGCCCCCCAAAGGCTGCATCAAGCCGAAGATCCCAAAGGCTCCGATGCCCAGGCCCGCTACACGCAAGGGGAAATTGAGATACACCACAAAAGGCGAGAGCAGCGTAGAAAGAGAGGACTGGGAAAACTGGTAGGCAAAAGCAGAATAATACAAGACTATGCCCATGGCTGTGATCTTCGTAACATTCTTCAGCAACCTGAGCGCTGATGCACCCCGGCACTGTGCATTCATGACCACCGCAGCCTGATCAGTTTTGTCGGAGAAAAAGAGTTTGACCATGAGTGCACCGATGGCTATCAGTATGGCAGAGCCCATAAAGGGAACCCTGAACCCATACTTCTCAGCCAGTATCGTTGAGCTTACAGCTCCGAGGGCAGCACTGATGCCAATACCCGAACCAAACACCCCCAAAGCCGTTCCTTGTCTGTTAGAAGGGGCTATCTCTGCCAGATAGACCATCATCACAGCCGACATTGAGGCAAAGCTAAGCGATGATATTGAGCTTGCGAGCAACAGCACCAAAGGATTTGGGGCCAAAGCCGCTATTAGGCTCCCTACAGAGCCCATGCAAAAAATGATGAACAAGGTCTTTTTCCTCCCCCACGACATGGAGAGGTTGGCAACATAGACTACGCCCAAGCAAGCAATGAATTTGCTGGCCCCCTCTATGTAGGTTCCATGCACCTCAAGGCCCCCAAGGGCCTTGGTGTAGGGAATATGCATAGGAGAGTACATGAGGGTACCAGCTCCTAAAATCACTATGCACATGAAGGGAAGGAAATAAAGGGAAATGATCTGCGTACCTTTACTGTTTTTCATATATGCCCACAACTTTCCTGCACTCCCATGCAAGGTATCTGCCACAGTCCCAATAGATTCTTCCCGGCATCACGACTTCTGCCCTTCAGCGGGTTTTGGTGCCTTTTTCTTCATATCCACAAGAATAAGTGATATGGCTACAGCAAGCAATCCAGAGATAAGGACAGATACAAAGGTTGCCCTTACCGATATGGCGGAGTGAAGGAATCCACCCAAAAGGGCTCCGCCTGCACTACCCAGCCCTACCGCACCCTGCAGATAACTTAACAAGGTACCCTTGTAGTTATCCGAGGCGTAGCTTCCGATGAGGGCCTGACTGTTGGGGGTAAACAGGACGCTGCCAATACCGGCGACCGCCATCAGGGGATAGATCAGCGAAGGGTTGCCAATGACGGCCAGGGCACCGAAGCCTATCGTCAGGAAGACACACCCCAGCAGGACACCGAGCTCCGCACCCAGCTTATCGCCAAACACCCCGCCAAGAGGCATGGCAAAGGAGAACAGGGCAAAAATGGCGACACCCATGGTTCCGGCCCCCACTTTCCATCCAAGGGAGACAGCCAGGTCATCGATGTTGGCGAACACTGCAGCGTTGTTGATGCCGATGCTCACCCCGATGGCAATGATCACATATACCGCTTTGGGCTGGTTGGCGAAGACCTGTGCAAAGGAGGGCTTCTTCTCAGTTGGCTTGTGCTTGAGAGTAGGGGCCTTCGGTTCCTTGTCAAGCAAGGTTGCAATCTGGGTGATGAGAAACCCCACAACCAAGGCAATAAGGCTCGCTAGCGACAGGACGTAGTATGCTCGGATGATGCCGAATTTGGGGACTATCAAGGCACCCAGCATCGGCCCTATGGCTGCCCCTACCCCGAAGCCCAGTCCATAGAAGCCCATGCTCATACCCTTCTTGCCTTTGGGGGCCCCTTCCAAGAGGTATTTTTGTACTCCAACGAATATCAACCCTGATCCTACCGCCAGGATAACGCGATAGAGATAGAGCAGTTGGAATATGGGAGTGAAGGCCCATAGTGCATAAAAGACCACAAATATCAGCCCACCGAACATGAATGTCTTCACAGAACCGGCTCGGTCGGCCATATATCCGGCAAACAGAGGTCCCAGTACTGCAAAAACATATCCCAGGGCAAGAATCGTTCCGCTGATGGTCGGTGCAATTTCCGCCGGGACCCCCAAAAACCTCACATACGCATTGTTCAGCGGTGGAATCGCAGCTGCAGCTGCACGTACGACTGCCAAAATGATTATTCCACCGATGCCTCTCAGTAATAATTTTTTCATGTGATCAATTCCTCCATGTTACGCTTCAACGACGAATTTATACCCGTAGACCCAATTTCCCGTATCTTCACGCTTATGCTTTCTGATGACCATGCGGACACGCGTGCCCTTTTTCACCAACGCCCCCTCCTGCTCCACTATCTCTGATATCACATGGATGCCGTCATCCAGGCGGATCATCACGATGGTCCTGGGGGGGAAGTCGGTATAGCCCACCGCCGGGTACCCCACATCATCTATCCAGCTCGCAAGGACCTCCCCGCTTTGGGCAGGATAATAGGGCACCAGGTTCTTTCCGGAGCATTTCGCACAGAACAAGCCCTCCCTGGGAGGGTAGTAGAGTTGCCCACACTCTGTGCAACGGCTTCCCTTCATATGGTAGCGGCTATCTTTTGTCCGATACATGCGGCGGGTGCTCTGCACCTCGACTCTTGGAACAATTTCAGGATATTGGTACGACATTAGAAACACCTCCTTATAATTCCCACCGCATCAACAGACTGATGCGTACCATATGCTTGTGCCAGCGCCACCTTTGCATTCGGGACCTGACGCTCGCCACACTCCCCACGGACCTGGTGGATGTTTTCTATGACCTTGCTGTGGAAGTCTCCGCCTACACTACTGTGGCCAAAGCCCAGGGCTCCACCATCGGTGTTTGTAGGAATCTTCCCTCCAGGACCTGTCTGACCATCAAGCACCAGCCCAAACAGCTCTTCAACAGGAGCGACCCCTATCGCCTCAAGCTGCATATATCCATCGCTAGGGGTGAGGTCATGGACCTGGAACACATCGATATCATCGACGGTGACTTCGGCCAGCTCCATAGCCCTTCTCGCTGCCACTTTTGTACCCGACTGTCGGGAGATGTCGCTTTGTTCATGGTCAGGATGGGGGTAGTTGAAGTGTGACCCCATGTAGGCATGCCGGTTTCCCAATCCGACATCAAAATATACTGGCTTGTCAAATTGCCTGGCTATGTTCTCACTGGCGAAGACCAAGGCACAGGCCTGGCTCCTTCCTGCAGCACTGCGAGTCCGTATTCCCTGGATGCCCCCCGCATAGAGAGCCTCCTCATTGGGCATGGGAGAGCCGTAGCGTATAGCTTCCGGGTTTCGGCGTGCATACCAGTGATCCTGGTACGCCCACTTTGCATCTACATGCAGATCGGTTGTCCCATACTTTTCCTGGAAGAAGACCTCCCGCAAATAGCTGTAGTGGAAATGGGTGATGCCAAGGGAGTAATCGATATCAGTGAAATTTCCCGAAGCACTGGCTGTATCCATCGGGTAGTAGAGGTCGGTCTGGGAAAAGCTCAGGCAGACCCCGATCTCATACTGGCCCGAAGCTATGAAGTTATGCATAGTGAAAGCTGCCACACCTCCTCCTGCACAGGCTGAGGAGACAGGGATGACAGGGGCATTCAGACCTCCCAAAGCATCTGCCATCAGGGGGGATATCGCAGCATCAGGGATGGTGCGCTCGTTATAGGCAACCGAAAACACCTGGACATCGCGGGGCTTCAGGCCGATCTCCTCCAGTGCCCTGAAGACGGGTTCAGCAGCATACTGGCGATAATCCCGGGGATCGTATGAAGCTGGTCTTGTCATGGCACTACCGATTATAGTCACTTTTCTCTTTGTATCTTTCATGGTTTCAGCTCCTACAAATTTCCCGTAATCAGGTTTCCACGAATGTATTTCTGCTCATATTTCTGTGCAGTCCCATAATCAAGCAGTATCTTGTCGTTGATGAGGTCGTTTGTCGTTCTTGTCTTGTTGGAATAGCTTTCAATCTCGTCAGTGGTCTTCAGGAGGAAGAAATCACTTCCAGCACCATAGCCATACGAACCGAGCAGAATGCTTCGCCCTTTTTCCCGCCGGTCCAAAATGCTTGCCAAGGAGAGCAGCGAGGAAGCAGAGCCACAATCACCGACGTGCAGCGTCAGAAGATTCGGGTGCACCTTTTTCATGAAATCAAGCTCAAGGGCCTTTGCAACTGCAAACGGAGCGATGAAATTGCTCTGATGGAGTGCACATTCATCAATATCCTCGGCCGTGATGCCCAACTTGTCAAACAGCCTCTGTGCTGCGGGAACCATGTTATCCTCAAGGCCCCACCCGGTAGCGTACCCTGTCGTCCCACACCCTACCTGGATGTATCGCTCCCCATCCACCCGATAGAAATCAGCCTGGTCCTGAGCGTATGAACTGTGTCCAAACACGCTCACTATGGGTTTTTCCTTGCCAACCAATAGAGCCACCGAAGCAGCTGATGCCCCATACTCAAGCCAGTGGCCTGGAGGGATATGACGGTTGATCGTGTCCGATCCTATGGCAAGGGCATACTCAGCCTGCCCACTTTCCACCAGGGCCAAGGCGGCTATCAGGGCAGAGGTTCCAGACTTTCCTGCAAACTGCAGATCGAAGGAGATGCAGTGGCGAGAAATCCCCAAAGCCTCTCCAAGTATGGTAACTGAAGCTTTGGTATTGTAGGGGTTCGTCCCAGTTCCCAAAATCAGCGCTCCAATTGCCTGAGGATCAAGGTTGCTGCGTTGTATCGCTTGCTTCGCAGAATCTATAGCCAGCGTGATGGTGTCCTGGTCGGGGTACAATACGGCCCTCTCATTGTATCCCATCCGATTCAAAATCTGCTTATGGCTGTTCTGCCAAACGTGCAAGATCTCATCAGCTTTGATCCTGCAACGCGGAAGACTAACTCCATAGCCAAGTATTCCTGCATTCATGGGCGTTCACTCCTTTTTCGTTTTGCCCATATATATCATGCCCCCCTGGTGCGGTCACGGTATAATTCAGCCTCCAAACAAGTAAAACGCGCATGAAGAATCTCCGTGCCAATGCCTTTATCATGTTTCTGATAAAGGAAATGATGTGGATTATTTGAACAGATACGGCTGTACTGGATCAGGGCTCTCGCTGCCTGAGAGGAATCCTTTGATCCTTGTTCCCTGAGATGCCGCTCATGAAACGTCGTGCGCAATATCCTGGTGCTGTCAGCATCAGTGAATGGCCGAAACTATGAGATGAAGAGGTGTTGTCTGCTACTGAGCTTATGTACTATTGTCTTCCCTATAGAACCTGTAGGCTTGCGCCAAATACCGGCGAATGGCGGGATGGGCATCCTTGAAGGCATCCTTGTCTGAATCGTCTTCATCAGCAAAGAGGTCACCGGGATCCAGGGTGGAGAGCACATCACTGACATACTTCTCATACCCCTCCTCCGGCAGACCAAGTTCAGCAAAGGTGCCTGACTCCTCCTTGATGCTCTCATAGTCAAGGTGACACCACTGCGGGTCATCACTAGTACAGGCGCTTTCAAGGTCACTGCCGTCCAGGATCATCACCTCATCATAGCGGGTGGCCTGTCCCAGGCAAACAGAGGCGAAATCCTCAAGCTCGCAGTTCCAGGAGCTATACCAGACAGCAAGCACCATGGAATCGTCAGGCAGCTCCGAGAGGTTGGTCCCGAGAAATGCAACATCTGGCTTTTCCAAGGCCTCGCCGGTCTTCAGCCATTTGATCAGGGAGATCTGAGACATCAGGGGCTCACTCTCACCTTCAGAGATGGCGGTGTTCAAGCCATGCAAGAATGTCGTCACCAACCTGATGGTGGTGGCATCTACAGGATCATCAGAGAGGATCGTCGGGTCATACAGGTAGGGGTAGTCCATATAGTGTTTCCTTCTTTTCTAGGTATATATGCATGGGTGCCAGGTCCCAATCCACGCAAATCCCACAGTAGCATGAATGGTGGTGTAATAACCACTTCTAGGGCTGACATGCTCCCAAAGAGAGGGCATTCACAAACAGTGCATTTCACACGGTAACCAGGGACTTGGGCACTCCAGTCCCTGATGGGGAGCCTCTTGCAGCAAGAAGCCCGCGCTACCAGCAGTTCACATCCGCTAGGTAGAACCAAGGCACTTCACAGCAGATACTCTGGTGTGAGCATATATAGGAGTTGGACTGCCTGTCAAGAAAAGTCCTTCACAACGATATGGGCCAAAGGAGAAGGACTGAAAGAGTGAGTGTGTAAGAGTAAAGGAGAAGGAATGGTTGGTACATTTGTTGCTTGATAGCTGGTTGGCTGGCTGATAGGACGAACAACCCTCCTTATCAAGGGGGGCTGTTCGTCCACTGCCATGCATATATCCAACAGAGGTCCAGATCAGAGGGAAACGGCCCTAGAGCTGTCTTGGCATGGGAGCGCTACTTCGATTTTTTAAGCAGGCTGGCAAAGGAGTCCTTCATCTTCGCCTGTGCGGCATCAGAAGCGCTGCTTTCGCTAAAAGCCTCGGCAACAGCCGCTGCTGCAGGCTCGAAACGCTGCTCAATGTTTGCTAGCGGAATGGAGCACAGGACCCACACCCCACCCTCTGCATCAATCCACATCTCTTCGGTGGAGACACCGGAGAGCGTTGCCTCGGCAACCTGTTCGCTGATGGTCTCCATGGCATCCATTGCCTGGCGATCGTCCCCACTGCCGGCATCATTGACATAGGTTACTACAACTTCCTTGACGGTGGTGCTTACCCATGCGGCAATCTTGTTCTTCGCTTCAACGGTAGCGCGCTTGATAGAGTTCGGCTTGTCACTCATCTTGCCATAACCAGACTCAAAATGCCTATCCTGGGTGGATACAGTCTTATAGACCCAATCAGGCTGGGGTATTCCATCAGCACCAAGGACCGTCGGCACTACAGGGGCGGCAAGCTCTGCAACCTTGGCTGTAGAGGCACACCCGACAAACGCGAAAACCATTCCAAGCAACACAACCACGATAAGCACTTTTTTCATCATATCCTCCTACCTTATGGGTCCGGCTCTCACCGAACAGGAAACAAGTCCGATACATGCAGGCCTAAAGGTCTCACCAGGGAGGCAGTAGCCTCCCTGGTGCGATGGAGAAGACAAGCATTTCACTACGAACACCCGATCCTTGCACCACCGACAAGGGCACGTACCATTGGTGATAAAACTGTATTACCGATAGGACCGGTTGTCAACTGAATACGAAAAAAAGTCATGCAGGGAAGAGCACTATAGGACAAGCAGACCCATTCGGTTAAGAAAGGGCACTTACCAAGTATTGTTACCGATGTTCCTGCTTGCCCTTTTTAGTCCAAATGGGATAAAAATACACCAGAAATGGCTATTGAGCAGGTATTTAAGTATATTTATTTGATAAATATACTTAATTTTGTATATCCAAATTGACAAGAAGCCTAACACCCAATAGATTGGAGGTTACTTTTGGGGTAGTACGCATGGAACAACACACACAAGCCTTGTTGACCAAGGAAGAGATCAAGGCCCGAGAACTTTTAGGGGAAAAAGAACCCGATAGCAAATTACGTATCTATTCAGGACCACTGGGCAATGCCGTCACGGTGCTGTTTATGGTTTGGGCTGGTTTCCAAATCTATGCAAACACCCTTGGCGCCATCGACGCGATGGCACTGCGCACCTGGCACCTCTTTTTCCTGTTGGGATTCACCTTTCTGCTCTTCCCGACCTTTGCAAAGGAGAGGCGCTCACGCGCCCTGCCCCCCTTGTGGGATCTTGCCCTTTTGGCCCTTACCATCTTTGTCTTTGGATACCTGTTGAAAAACTACACGGTAATTGCCAGGCGCGGCGGCTATATGCTGTCAATGGACCTGGTTATAGCGGCCCTTGCCATGCTCCTCATCTTTGAAGGAGGCAGACGGGCCTGTAAAAACCTTGCTGTCCTTGGGTTGGTCTTTTTCCTGTATAACTTCTTGGGAATGTTGATTCCAGGCGAACTTGGGCACGTGGGCTTTAGCATGAAACGGGTCCTCAACCATATGATCTGGGGTAGCCAAGGGATTTTTGGCGTAGGGATCGGTGTCAGTGCAACCTATATCTTCCTGTTTGTCCTGTTCGGGGCCTACCTCAAACACAGTGGCTTCAGCCAATTCATCAACGACATTGCCCTAACCATGGTGGGAAGGAGCGCTGGAGGACCGGCGAAGGTTGCAGTCCTAGCCAGCGCCCTGCTGGGTATGATCAACGGCTCCGCCATTGCCAATGTGGCGACGACGGGGACCATCACCATCCCGATGATGAAGAAAACAGGATACAAGAAGGAGTTTGCCGCCGCAGTTGAGGCGGTTGCCTCCACCGGGGGGCAATTCGCCCCTCCCATCATGGGTGCTGTAGGCTTTGTCATGGCGGAATTTATGGGAGTTTCCTATGCGACAGTGTTGCTTGCTGCCTGTATCCCTGCCTTCCTCTACTACCTCACCCTCCTGTTTGCAGTGCATTTTGAAGCGAAGCGCCTTGGGCTATCCGGTCTGAGCAAGGAGAATATCCCTGTGGCTATGGAGGTCATCAAGAAGCAGGGCCACCTGGTCATTCCGCTGGTGGTCCTCATCGGGCTGTTGAGCGTTGGCTATACACCCCTCTTTGCTGCAGTGGTCTCCATCTTTGCCACCATCTTTGCCTCCTGGCTCCGCAAGGAGACAAGGATGACTTGGTCTGTCATCGTCGAGGCAACAGTCGAAGGTTCCCGGTCAGCCATTGCAGTTGGCATGAGCTGTGCCATCATAGGGGTGATCATCGGCACAGTATCCCTCACAGGCCTGGGGTTGAGTTTCGGCTATATCATCTTGCGCGTTGTCGGGGAGGGCCAACTCTACCTTGCAGGCTTCATGGTCATGCTCATGAGCATTGTCCTGGGCATGGGTGTTCCAGGGGTTGCAGCGTACGTCATCGTCTCCACAGTCTCCGTACCGGTACTGATACAGGCAGGGGCCATCCCCATGGCAGCCCATATGTTCTGCCTCATCTATGCCTGCCTTTCCAATATCACGCCCCCGGTGGCGATGAGCAGCTACGTCGCCAGCGGGATAGCTGATTCAGACCAGACAAAGACAAGCCTCATAGCCGTCAAATTGGGTCTGACCGGGTTCATACTCCCCTTCTTCTTCCTGAACAACCCGATCCTCCTGCTGGGCACAGTGGCAAACACCCCGCTACTGATCACACTCAGGGCAGTGCTGACCTCATCGATCGGCGTCATTGTCCTCTCTGCAGGATTGCAGGGCTATCTGCTTGCCAGACTCAACATAATCGCAAGGATCTTGCTTGTTGTGGCAGGCTTGCTGTTTATCGAGACAAAGATCATCACCGACCTTGCCGCACTATTGATTTCGGCATCCATCATCGTCATCCAATACATTCAGAATAGATCACAAAACCAAGGAGAATTACTATGAAGAAATCCAAACTGCTTACACTACTCGTAGTTGTAGCCCTCCTGATCCCCGCTGCACTGTTTGCAGCAGGGTCACAGGAGACTAAGGTACAGAAGACTGTCATCAACTTCCCGACAGCAGCAACCACAGGGGCCGTATACCCTCTCGGTGCCGCCATGAGCAACATGTGGAACACCAAGCTTCCCAACGTACGTGCCAGTGCCCAGGCCAGTGCCGGTGGAATTGCAAACCTCAACATGATCGCTGACGGGGAAGCCCAGCTCGGAGTAGCCGTCACATCCATCATGTACGAATCCTTCAACGGCATCGGCTCCTTCGAAGGAAGGGCCAACCCCAACCTGCGGGTTATGATCGGCCTCTACTCCAACCCAAACCAGGTTGTGGTAACCGACAACAGTGGGGTCAATTCACTTACAGACCTGACAGGCAAGCGCTTTGCATCAGGGGCTCCCGGGTCCACAACAGAGGTGGAGACCAGCATCCACCTGCAGACCAGTGGGGTAAACTATCCTGACGCCCTCAAGGTGCAGTATGTCGGCTTTACGGAAGCCATTGACCTGATGCGCAACAAGCAGCTCGACGGTGCTTGGATCATGGCAGGCATTCCCAATGCCGCAGTAACTGAGATGCTCTCCACCGCAGGGGGAAAGCTGCTTAACATCGATGCGGCCCTGATCGGAAAGCTGCAGGAGAAATACCCCTGGTATGGTCCCTACACAATCCCTGCAGGCACCTATCCAAACCAGAACAGCGATGTTCTTACCTCAGCGATCAAGATCACCGTCTGTACCGATGCTAGGGTTGATGATGATGTAATCTATGAACTGACCAAATCCTTCTGGGAGAACTTTGATGAGCTGAAGGCCACCCAGGCCCCTTTGAAGAAGGTTGATCCCAAAGAGACGGTCAAAGACCTTGCAGGCCTTCCTGTACACGAGGGTGCCGCACGGTACTACCGAGAGATCGGCCTGATGTAACGGTTCATGCCCCTGATGGCATGCAAACAGATAGGACATATCAGCAGTGCTTGTTTTAC
The DNA here is from genome assembly GCA_034007055.1 of Sphaerochaeta sp. GTDB lineage: Bacteria > Spirochaetota > Spirochaetia > Sphaerochaetales > Sphaerochaetaceae > Sphaerochaeta. Next base: position 158,229 of record JAVERP010000001.1, on the reverse strand, counting down.
AGGCACTGCTGTCTTGTTTAGGGCTGAAGCCTATCACTGGCAGAGGGATATTCGGTAAGGTAAGAAGCAAGGTCCTCTTCAACTATCCTTGATTTACCCGTAGCTGTGGGAAAGACCTGCAACACTGCTTGGGGAGTTGTGCTGATGCTTGTACAAGCGGTATGAACGCGAAACAGAGAGCCCTACCCGCCTGAAAAGACGTCGGTCACCAAAAAAGTGGTATATCTGGTCATCGACAAAGGAGGGGAACTGACAATCCATGGATGAGAACCTGAATACCTTCATACCAATATAGGAAGCAGTGTTCTGCTTCTCTAGTTGGTGACGATAGGCCTCTTTTCCTGCCAAAAGAGGATGGTGGTAAGTCATCCCGTTCTTCTCGATGGCTACCTTGCTGCCATCGAGAAGCTCAACCACATAATCAAAGAAGAAGGGATTACCACTTCTACTGGTTATGGGATACTCCCTAGAGAGAAACTTGGTGGCATCAGGACCATAGACTTCACAGAAGCGTTGTTCAAAGAAGTTTTCCAGGGGTGTGGAGTCAGCAACAGAGAGCTCTCTGTCACGCAGGGTATGGTAGGCAACAGGGAATTCGATGGTATTCTCAATCCAAGGCAGCATGCCTTGCTGGTCATCATCGACAAGGAAACGATACACTGGCTTGCCTGTCCGCATCACCCTATTCTGAAAAGAGGTATAGAGTTCATAGCTGAAGATGGGATTGGAGACTGGAGTGAAACAGAAGCTGTCCAGAATAATATGACAAGCCTCAGCTTCATACCACGAAGATTGATTCTGCGTATCATACTGCCGTTGTTCACTTAGGACTGCTCCTAGTTGTTCTAGCCATTGGTCTTGCACCATAGGGCTATCCTAGCCCTATGGGCTCAAGTGGGCAAGCTTTGTTTCACTTTCTTCTACACTCTTTTATCTTGCTTTTTTAACATCATCCTTATCACCCTGTTTCGTGCCTAAAGCTGCAATCTTCTGCAAAAGGTCAGTATCACCAATATTGGAGAAGGCTTCCATAATAGTGGAAAAAGCTTGTTCTAATACCATTGATTTGGCATACATTGCATCATATCTGTGATCCCCAACAGCAAGGATCCACGGGAAAGTCCTAATAATTGTCATCAGGGCTAAACCTGCAGCAGAGGGATTCAGCGATGTATCATTCTTCCACCGCGCAAGCGTCCTTGAAGGGAGGCATAGCGTACGTTCCATGGAAGCATTACTCAGGCCAAGGCTGTTCAGCTCAGTAAGGATGTTCACCATAGCCTGACGTTTAAGTGCGTCTGAATTCTCTATAATGAGTGGATCATTATAATCTGAATCATCCTCTTTGAAACCACAGGTATTACATACAAAAACATGGCTCTGAATGATGACCTCCCCTCCATAGGGTTCAGATACCGTATAATCCATATCCACGACCGTTACATCAGAACCTCCGCATAAGGAACATACTATAGTATCCATCAGAACCTCCCTTTATTCGATTTTCTTATTAATAATCCCGCTTTCTCGAGTGCCAAAGCCAAAATAGTAGTATCCGCATTGGATTGATGAAAGGATTTTATTGCATCTTTCTTGCTCTCTTTTTTTGTCATTGGCTAATAAACAATGAAATATATCCAGAAGTGTAACCACTCGTGAATGTATATGCATCACACATAGGTAGAGGGATTTCACGACTGTTCCTATAAGGAATCGAATTGACAAACTCCAGTTCTTCCATCTTTCCGTTGGTAATGTACGTAAGAAGCTCACTTTTTGTCTTTAGCATAAAATCCCTGGTGGAACTTGCTAAGACTCCATGTTCAAGTGCAATTTTCTTCTGATCCTGACAATCCTTGATGAAGTCTTCAATAGCATATTTCGGTTGTTGTCTTGTCACCCTTACAGTTAGAATTATACATAGTGTATAATCTTTGTCAATATTTTATTACAAAAAGTATAATTCTTCTCCTTGTACTATAGTGAACCTAGTAATCATCAGTCATGCTTTTTAGAACTTCTAATCAGCCCTACAAAGAGGTATTTGGTATTTTTCGGATACTAATATGACCATGAACATTCGATTCTATAGACCAAAGGCTGCAAAGAGTCATGTTTGCTTCAAAGGTTTTCTTACTAGCGAATATCTCAACTCCTAGCTAAGGAGACAGCTTCCTATGCTGGCAGGAAACCCCTTAGCGTACCGTTACCCCTGTTGGCAGAGGTACAGAAAAACCTCAGCTCTGGCCATATAACCATCGCCGAGGCTATGCAGCTGACCAAGCTTTCCAGGACTACCCTGTATAGAAGACTCAAAAAACTTAAGCAGTCTCAAAACTAAGCTGTATATCCTATTGATACGCTCTACTAGAAAAGTTGATTTCTCTTAGCCCGTACAAAGCAGGTCGTGGTATAGTCTCCCTATGCAAAAAGAACAAAACACCAGCAACCAACACACTGCACAGCTAATTTTTTGCCAGCAAACATCCAAACAGGAGGTAAACTTATGCGCATAATCCTTATCGGCTACGGTTGGCGTAGTCTTTTTTACTACAGGATAGCAAAGGCACTGCCTGAACGTTTTACCCTGGTAACATGGGTTCTCAGGACAGAAGAGAGAGCAAGGGAAGTACAAGAGCTCTATCACGTAGAAACCACTAGTGATCTCCACTCAGCTCTGCTTATCCCCCATGACCTTGCCATCCTGAGTGTCCCTTCCTCAAGCGTGGAAACAATGCTACGTATTTTGATACAAAAGGGTGAAACCATTCTCTGTGAAACCAGCTTCACTGGCCTCCCCTTGGAAACCTTGGGTTCTCTTTACAAAGAGTACACAAGCTCACAGAGCAAGATCTTTATCGCTGAGCAATATTACCGCCAACCCTACTTCCATTCCTGCTATGCCCTCAAAGATCATCTAGGCCCTATCACAGCTGTGCGTGCAGCATGCCTGCATGACCACCATGGGACTAGCATCATCCGCCATTTCCTAGGCGAAGGGGACTCCAATTGCACAATCCAGGCTTCAAGCCATGCCAGCTGGATCACCAAGACAGGGGAAAGGGACCGCATCGATACCGATGGGGTCCGTGTCCAGACAAAGCGAATAACTGCAACCCTCACATTCGAAGACGGGAAAGTCGGCTACTTTGACTTTGACAACAGCCAATACCATAGCACCATCAGGAGCAGCCACTTCAGTCTTTTTGGAGAACGAGGTGAGATAGTTGATGACAACGTCCGTTATCTCAACAAGAAAAATGAGGCGATCTGCCAGAGGTTGGAGAGGATAGAAGACGGGAACAGAAATATCAATCCGCTATCGCTACGGGCCCTGTCCTTTGGAAGCACCTATCTGTTCAGGAACCCCTATTGGCCAAGGCCCTTCAATGATGATGAGATCTCTGTTGCACTGTGCATGGAAGACGCATGCCTGGGCCAAGGATACTCCTTTGCCCAGGCCTTGCAGGATTCCTATCTTGCACAGTGCATCCACAGGAGCTGCAATGATAGAACGATAGTGGAGACCACCAAACAGGTCTGGGCCGAAGATAATGAGGCCTGACTGATGTTCCCCTTCCACATAGTACAGACAAGAGGCTTGGGCACTGCCCTAGCCTCTTGTTTGTACTATGAATGGATTGCCTTCTTATAGAACAAATGTCTGCAGGGGGGGGAAGCCATTGAACTCAATTGCTGAATAACTGGAGGTATATGCACCGGTGGAGAGCCAATACAGACGGTCCCCAACTGCAAGGCTTAGGGGTAGCTCGTACATGTAATCCTCGTACATCGTATCCATGCTGTCACAAGATGGACCGGCAAGCACAACTTTTTCTGCAGGTCCTGTTCGTTCACACACTATGGGATACTTGATGGCTTCGCCAAGGGTTTCCATCAAGCCTCCGAACTTGCCGCAATCCTGATAGACCCAGCGCTCCAGGGCGGTACGTGATTTGCGTGATATCAACACAATTTCTGAAACCAGCACACCGCTGTCACCTACAAGGGAACGTCCCGGCTCTATGATGATCTCAGGCAGGTCATCACCGTAGTCCTCCTGGAGGTACCGCACTATTTCCTTGGCATAGACATCGATCGAGTGGGTCCGCTCCTGGTAGACTGCAGGGAAGCCCCCTCCCATGTTGATGCACTTCAGTTCAAGATCCTCGTTCTCCTTAAGCCAGGAGAAGAGATAGCTCACCTTTGACAAGGCGGTGTCCCAGGCGGTGATATCACGCTGTTGCGACCCTACATGAAAGGAGAGGCCGTAGGGTTCCAAGCCCAGCTTGCGCGCCAACACCAAGAGATCACCTGCAAGGTCGGGGCTGCAGCCGAACTTGCGCGACAGGGGCCAGTCGGCAGTCAGGCCCCCTTCTGCCATCAGGCGCACCATGACCTTGGATCCAGGAGCTGCCATGGCAATATTTCTGAGATCCAGTTCGCTGTCGGTCACAAACAGGCGGATACCCGCCTGATAGAACTCCTTGATATGGTCGAACTTCTTTATCGTATTGCCACAGCTCAATCGGTCGGCGCTTACTCCCAGTTCCAGAAGACGGCGTAGTTCATAGACCGAAGCAACATCGAAATTGGAACCTAAGCGAGCAAGGAGAGAGAGCACTTGTGGATTTGGGTTGGCTTTCACCGCATAGTAGATATGGGCGAAGGGAAGATGCTTTTGAAGCTCCTTGTATTTCTCCTCGATCACGTCAGAGAGGATCACCTGCATAGGGGTTTCCTTGGTACGGGAGAAGTCTAGGACTCGTTGCCACCGCTCTTCGGTCAAATTTTCGTTTGTGTCGATATTCATACCTGCACTATGGGGATACTTTTGCTGTTCTGTCAACAAGTCGTTCAAATCAATCAGAAAACCAGCGGAAAAAACCTGTTGCAACTCACAGGAAGGAATGAGCGTAAGCCAAGGTTGTAGCGACAACACACCTGGATTGTCCAGGAGTGTTGTCTCAAAGCCCAGATCATCGCTCTGAAGCAATCCCAGCTTCCTTACGAAGTATCCTCCACACTATACAGGATGAGAGAACAAGCATCAGGGCATCGGTGACAGGCTGGGCATAGATGAAGCCATTGAAGCCAAACAAGGCATTCAGGATCAACAGGAGAGGAAGGAAGAACAACCCTTGCCTGGAGATGGAGAGGAACAAGGCCGGCAGGGCCTTTCCAAATGCCTGCACAGTTACGGTGCTGAGCATCTGGCCCCCGACAAAGGGAAGGGAAAGTACCAGAGCCCTCAATATGATGGTGGCAGTCGCCACCACTTCAGGGGAAGGGGAGAATACACCGGTTATGCTCCTTGCGAACAGACCCAGGAGGATACTCAGGACAACGCCAATGGTGGAGGTGATGATGACACCCTGCACTATGATCGCACGTACCCTGGTATAGTTCTTGGCCCCATAGTTATATCCTACAAGCGGCTGGCATCCTGCAGCAAACCCCATGAACACAAAGGTTCCAATGCTGATGATGCGCGTGGAGACCCCCAAGCCGGCAACCACTATGTCGCTATACCCCGCTGCGATGTTGTTGAGCACGATCATGGCGACACCCATCAGCAACTGGCTCAGCGAGGAGGGGATCCCAATGGAGAATATTTCCTTGAATATGGTCCTGTCGAATGTGAACAATTTCGGATGTATCTGCAACAAGGTCCTGCCCCGTGCATAGCGCATCAGGTAGTAGATGAGGGAGAACAGGTTTCCCAGCACTGTTGCGATGGCGGCCCCCCTCACTCCCAGGCCAAAGACAAAGATAAAGATTGGATCGAGGATGATGTTTGTCACTGTCCCAAGGAACATTCCAACCATCGAGCCCATCGCGTCCCCTTCGGAGCGGAGCAACTGGCCCAGGGCGTAGTTTGTGATGATGGGTATGCCACCTAGGAACAGCACCAAGACATACTGGCTTGCAAAGCCAGAGGTATCGGCACTTGCTCCCAAAACTGAGATAAGTGGCTTGAGCAGGATCAATCCGATACCAGTGACAAGAACACCCACTATGATGCAGAGGAAAAACCCTATGCTCAGGGTCTTGTCAGCCTGCCCTTGCCGCTTCTCACCCAGACTTCGGGAGATGTAGGAGGAGGCTCCTGTCCCTATCATTCCGCCAAGGGCCATCATCAGGATAAATACCGGCATTGCGAGGTTTGCTGCAGCCAGTTGGTTGGGATCACCCAACTTTCCTATGAAAAAGGTATCCACGAGGTTATAGAGGACCTGGACCATCATCCCAAGCACAACCGGTAATGACATCACCATAATCGCCTTGGTAACCGGTGCTTTTGCCAGCAATTCAATCCGTTCAGTTTTCATACACTTCCATTTCCACAGTATCGCTGGCTACTAGCATTTTAGCCCTCTGGGAAACATGGAACAGTGTCCTGAAAAAGACTTCCTGGTCTTGTTCGGAGATCCCTTCCAACACCTCTTGTTTCCATGTTTCAGAAACTCCGAAAATCTTCCCAACTTCCTCGTTTCCATATGCAGTCAGAGAGACTAACTTCTCTCTTCTGTTCTCTTCATTCACTTCGCGCTTCACAAAGCCTTTGTCTTCAAGCTTAAGCAACGCCTTGGCAATCGTTCCCTTATTGAGTGATAGAGAGTCTGAAAGCTCATACTGGTTCATGCATTCATTTATGGCCAGTGTCATGATGATGGCATGCTCGGATCCTGCAATGTCCAACGTCTTGAGGCTACGATGGGTATAGCTGTACCAGTATCGTGATAGGGCAGATATCTCTCTCATGAACATAGGGGGCTCCTTGATGAATGGTTGCAAGAGCAACAGTTGCAAAAACAACTATTAGGAGTACATTATATTTGGAGAGGAAAAGAGTCAAGAGATTGTATGCTTATTCATACTGATGCTGGCACCGTCGCCACAAGAAGACCCGATGAACAAACTGGTATTGCATCCAAAACTGGGATATCATCTGCCCATGTATAATTCGTCCATCAAACAAAGAATCCGAAAACAATACCTGATTCATGCAATCATCCCCCTATCAATTACGGTCTTGTTATTCATACTCTTTACATTGGTGAGTTTTAAGGGGGCCTTAAGACTAACCAATAGCAGAGATGCAACCTCCATCGCGAATAATTTCTCAGAAATAATGGATGGCTATAGAGCAGGGATATCAAAGTTATCCAGTTTGGAAGCTACCAGGGATATTGTTTTTGAACCTAACAATGAAGAAGCAGCTAGAGAAGTTTTTACTGAATTCTATGCTTTCCTATCGCACCAAAAAGTTAAGAGTACCCTAGTTATTTTGGGCTCACGCAGTAATATCGTGCTGACTTCATCAAAAAAAGATATCACTTTTTCTCAAATGCTCTCCTTTCGTGAAATGGAATCAAGAATTGACAGAACAGACTCAGGCATCATCGGTGAAACAAACTATATGAAATTAGAAATTAACAAAGAGAGTGTATTTACCTTTGCGAGCAGGATTATTGAGGGAAGCCAAATAATAGGGCATGTTTTCCTGCTACTCCATAAAGATGATGTCCTAAATGAGTTGTTTAGTGCTGGAGTAAATGTATCCGTACTAGTTGATGAGTTTGATACGGTGATAGCAACAACAAACACCTCGCTGATTCAAGCTTGGAACAAATTCAGGCCAAATGCTTCAACCGAAGGCAACCTGCCAGTGGGAAGCAATGAATTTACAATAGCAAAGAGAGAAGTCCCAAACAGTTCACTGAGCGTATATTGCCTTTCAACCCTTAAGCCACAGACAACTTTGATTACCCTCCTGTTTCTCTTCGTATTGGGGATCATGATGATCTCATTCTTCCTCATCCGCAAGATGGGAAATGATATTGCCATCAAGACCACACAACCGGTCGATAGGATGATCGAGGCTATCAAGGGGTTTCAAAAGGGTGATATGGAAGCGTATGTCACTATCTATTCCGATGATGAGTTTCAGCTGCTTGGGGATCAGTATAACAAGATGTTGAAGAGAATCAGTACATTGATTGCAAAGAATACCGAATTGCAGGAAATTCGTAGGATGAGTGAACTGAAGCTTCTTGAGTCACAGTTCAATCCCCATTTCATGTTCAATGTGCTCGAATGCATCAGATACGAGATATTGATAGAACATGAAAAGGCCCAGGATACTGTCCTGGCCCTCTCCAACCTTCTCAGGTACAGTGTAAAGGAAATGAATGAGTTTGTTCTTCTTTCAGACGATCTGCAATATATACATAATTTTCTAAAGCTCCATAAAGTGAGGGCTGGTGACCGCCTGACATATACATTTGATATGCAGGAAGGCTTAGAGCGTCTGTTGGTTCCCCGCTTGATAATCCAACCACTGGTTGAAAACAGTGTTAAATACGGATTCCAAAAGCAGATGGAACTCTGCATCAACATATCCGGCAGGCTTCAGGGCGAAGAGGATATGATTGTTTTTACCGTAAGTGATAATGGAGGCGGTATGGATGAAGCACTTCTCAAAAAAATCAATGACATGATAGACAGCAAAGGAACAATGATCGAGAAAGATGGTATAGGTATTTATAATCTGTACAGGAGGATACTCCTCATGTTTGGCGAAAAGGGGAAAATTGAATTTGGGAACATCGCTGGAGGCCTTACGGCAAAGATTGAAATTCCAGTCTGGAGGTCACAAAGTGAATTCTGTACTGATTGTTGAGGATGAGGAACTCATTATAAGAGGGCTTACCTTTGCCATAAACTGGACTGATCTTGGCTGCTTTGTAGCAGGAACTGCACGAAATGGCGTAGAGGGGCTGACAGCCATTAGAACTATCAGCCCTGATATCGTGCTTGCTGATATTTCAATGCCAATAATGAATGGCCTTGAAATGCTAGAAATAGCAAGGGATGAAGGGTATACCTTTGCTGCACTTATCATCACAGGCCACGATGAATTCGAACTTGCTAAAAAAGCAATAGGCATTGGTGTGGTCGATTACCTTTTGAAACCCCTTGACCATAAGGCCCTTGCTGAGGTCATTGAAAATTGCAAGGTGCAACTTGACCGTATGAAATATTACGAGGCAGCCAAGAAGGCCCCATCCCTGGAAGAAAGGGTCCTCCCCCCTCATGCTTCAATATCGAGGTTAGTTGGTGATGCCGTTGAGTATGTGGAGAACTGTTATAGGGAAAAATTTGGCATCCAAGACATTGCAGACCACTTGGATGTAAGTTATTCGACGTTGAGCAAGCAGTTCAAGCAAGAGATTGGTTTTACCTTGAATGATTTCATTAACCGCTTCAGGATTATGAAATCAATAGAATTGATGAAGTCAGAAAAAGACGCAATCTATCTCATTGCCGAACAGGTGGGATTCTCAGACTACAAGTACTTCATAAAGGTGTTCACCAAGTATTTGGGGGTCACTCCGAGCCTATTCATGAAGAGCAGGGATGTTTTCCAATAAATAGAAAAGTAGACATTTTTACTGAATTTTCAACCTATACTTATAGTAAATCCTCCTTGAGAATATAGATAACAACAGTAAAGGAGATTTCCAGACAATGAAAAATCTAATGAAAACAGTTTTCTTAGTCACATTAGTTGCACTCATAGGAATAACGGGGGCATTCGCACAAGGTCAAACGGGTAAAGCGTCAGGTCCCAGTAATGAGCTCATAATATATTCGCCAAACAGTGAATTGCTCATTTCCACCCTAGTTCCCATGTTCGAGAAAGAAACAGGCATCAAGTGCGAAATCATCAGTGCAGGAACTGGCGAGCTTCTCAAGCGAATTGAGTCAGAAAAAAACGCACCCTATGCTGATGTCTTGTTTGGTGGGACCTACAATGCACACCTGCAAAACATTGAGAGCTTCGCACAGTACGTATCTCCAAATGACAAAGCACTCATTGCTCAGTACCAAAACAAGACAGGCAGGATAACCTCCTATGTTTTGGACGGAAACGTTATTCTGGTCAATACCAACCTGATAGGCGATATTAAGATCGAAGGGTATGAAGACTTGCTACATCCTGCTCTCAAAGGGAAAATAGCACATGCAGATGCAGCCTCTTCAAGTTCAGCATTCAATCATGTCGCCAATATGCTTCTTAATTTCGGCAATGGAAACTATGAAGACCCCGCTGGTTGGGAATTCGTCAGGAAATTCCTCATCAACCTCAATGGAAAAATCGCCAGTGGTTCAGGAGCAGTACACAGGTCCGTCGCTGATGGCGAGTATGTTGTAGGTCTAACATGGGAAGACCCTGCTGTCGACTATATTCGCAATGGTATTGCCCCGGTCAAGGTAGTACATCCCAAAAAAGGAGCCCAATACGCTCCCTCAGCCACCGCAATCGTCAAAGGTGCGCCAAACTTGGATAATGCAAAGAAGTTCGTAGACTTCATCCTATCAGAAAAAGCGCAAAGCGCTATCGGTCTGAATCTTAACAACCGTCCTCTCAGAGTAGGCATCCCTAGTGCTGATTACATGACTCCCATTGAGGATATCAAACTGGTAAGTGAGGATACCGAATATATCCTCAAGCACAAGCAAGAAATTGTCGATCGCTATATCGATACCCTTACCTCAATCTAAGAGTCCTACAGATCGCTTGAGTACTAGCATGGCATGCCATGCTGGTACTTGGCGCTTTAGTCCCATCAGAGCAGTTCCATAACCCTCAATTTAATTCATATCGGAGCACGTACATGAGCATCAACATCAAATTCAGAAACCTCATCAAAAAATATGATGAAAACACTGTAATTCATAACCTATCTGTCGATATTCGTGAAGGGGAATTTTTTACCCTCCTAGGGCCTTCTGGATGCGGGAAGACCACCCTTTTGAGAATGGCTGCAGGATTCAACTCAATTGAAGGTGGAGAGGTGCTTTTTGATAATATAAGGGTCAATGAATTGCCTCCCAATAAAAGAAACATAGGAATGGTATTCCAAAACTATGCAATATTCCCTCATCTTTCAGTTAAGGATAATATCGCCTTTGGCCTCAAAAACAGAAAAGTTCCAAAGGAAGAGATCCCTGCACTGGTTGCTGAGATAATGGATATTGTGCAAATAACACAATACGCTAACAGACTTCCTGAGAAACTGTCTGGTGGGCAGCAGCAACGGGTAGCACTTGCAAGAGCCATTGTCATACAGCCGGATGTATTGCTCATGGATGAGCCGCTTTCCAATCTGGATGCAAAACTGAGGGTTGAACTCAGGAATGCTATTAAAGAAATCCAGAAAAAAATTGGTATCACGACACTCTATGTTACGCATGACCAGGAAGAAGCCATGGCAGTCTCCAACAGGATAGCCGTAATGAACATGGGGGTCATCCAACATGTTGGAACCCCTAAGAACATCTACCAAAGACCGAGCAATCTCTTCGTTTCTACCTTCATAGGCAGAAGCAACATCATTGAGGGTTTCATCGATGAAGATGGAGTCCTTGACTTGATGGAATTCAGAATTGACAAATTGAACTTAAAAGCCCCTTATAAGGGCAAGGTCATAGTATCCATAAGGCCAGAAGAATTTGTTTTTTCAACAATTGGTATTTCTGGAATCATACAGAGGTCCATGTTCCTAGGACTCAATACACATTATTTCATTTTGCTGAAAAACGGAGAGCTGATAGAAACGATTCAAGAGTCTTCTGTCGATGATATTCTTGTGGAAGGATCAGAGGTGCATCTCGAAGTGAAGCGTGAAAAAATCAATGTATTCGACGCTGAATCCAAAAACAATATTCTAGCAGGGGTCATCAATGATATTGCTGTGGAGGATGTATGCGACAACTAAAACGACGGCCGGACATTTGGTCAACAATAACGACAACTCTTCTTGGTTTGTATTTCCTTTTCTTGATATATCCCTTGATCTCCATGCTCTCATCCAGCTTTCAGAAAACTGGAACAGATTCCTTTTCGCTGTATTATTTTGCAAGGTTTTTCGGGAAAAAATATTATCTTTCATCCCTTTTGAATAGTTTCAAGGTCACCTTAGCCGTGACGTTCATTTCTATTCTTATTGGGGTACCCCTTGCCTACCTGAGCACCATATATAGGATAAAGGGGTCAACCTCAGTTCAGGTTTTGATTCTGATCTCGAGTGTCTCTCCTCCTTTCATCGGTGCATACTCATGGATCCTGCTTCTTGGAAGAAACGGAACAATAACGAATTTTTTTAAGAACTTCCTTCATATCCAAATCCCCGATATCTATGGATTCTCGGGAATAGTGCTTGTTTTATCACTTCAGCTTTTCCCTCTGATCTATATGTACTGTTTGGGAGCCATGCATAATATTGACCGATCACTGCTGGAAGCAGCTGAAAGCATGGGTTGCACCGGCATCAAGAAAATGTTCACTGTTACTCTTCCCCTGATCCTTCCTACGCTCCTAGCCGGTGCCTTGCTGGTGTTTATGAGGGCGCTCTCAGATTTTGGTACACCTATGCTGATTGGTGAAGGGTATCGAACGATACCAGTTCTCATTTTTACTGAATTTATCAGTGAAGTGGGCGGTGACAGTGGGTTTGCTGCTGCGATATCTGTTATTGTGGTTGTGATAGCTACGTTGATATTCTTTCTTCAGAAACTTGTATCTGAAAAGTTATCATTCACCATGAATGCAATGCAAACGATTGAAAGCAAGAAAACCCATGGGGTGAAATCCTTGGTCATACATTTCTTTATATATGTGGTAACAGCTATAGCACTGCTTCCAAGAATCTACGTGATATACACATCTTTCTTGGGAACCAAAGGGCAATCCTTCACAAATGAATTCTCACTAGGTAGCTACTATACAGCCTTTGGCAAACTGGGCAGGAGTATCAATGCAACGCTCTTCTTAGGTCTCTGTTCCATTGCCATCATCGTGATAGTCGCTGTACTGATATCATATCTCACCGTAAGGAAACCTAGCAAGGTTACAGCTACATTAGACACCTTCTCAATGTTTCCCTTTATCGTTCCCGGCAGTGTATTGGGTATTGCCATGCTTTCGGCCTTTTCCAAGCAACCACTCATGCTTGGTGGAACTTCCCTGATCTTGATCATAGCATTCTCAATACGAAGACTACCCTACACCATACGCTCCAGCTCAGCCACCTTGCGCCAGATAAGTCCAAGTGTGGAAGAGGCCTCCATCAGTTTAGGAGCCACTAGTTTCAAAACGTTCTTCGTGATCACCCTTCCGATGATGGCATCAGGAATTATTGCGGGTGCAATATTGAGTTGGATCAATATATTGAGCGAGCTCAGCACTTCAATCATCCTCTATACGAACAGGACCAAAACAATGAGTGTTGCAATCTATACAGAAATCATCCGAGGTAATTATGGAGTTGCAGCAGCACTCTCCTCCTTGCTGACAGTTTTTACAATAGTTTCTCTCATTATATTTTTCAAGGTATCTGGCAGTAAAGAAATATCAATGTAGGTGTACAATGAAAATTAGCAAAGATTTTATCATAGGTGCTGCAACCGCAGCATACCAAGCAGAAGGCGCCGTCCATAAGGACGGTAGGATACCGATTTATTGGGACCGGGAATTTCATCAGGAGGGAAGTCGTTTTAATGCAGATACTGCCAGCGATTTCTACCACACGTTTGACCAAGACTTTGCAATGGCCAAGTCCATAGGTCTTAAGGCAATCAGGATTTCTATTGCCTGGTCACGTGTTATATGCAATGAAAACGACGAGATCAATGAAGAAGGTTTGAAGTTTTATGACAAGCTCATTGACAGCTGCCTGCACCATGGTCTCGAACCTTTTGTAACGCTTCATCACTTCGATACTCCTTTGATTTTTTTCGATAAGGGGGATTGGCTTGCTGAAAAGACAATTGACCACTTCCTTGCCTTTGCCAAAGTCTGTTTCGAAAGGTTCGGAACAAAAGTGCGTCATTGGATCACAATCAACGAGCCGTGGTCAGTAGCTTGCGGTCAGTATATCATTGGTCATTTTCCACCCCATATACAATATGATGTTGAAAAAGCTGTAAGGGCTCTTCACAACATGATGATTGCCCACTGCAAATGTGCCGCTCTCTACAAATCCTATGGCTATGGTGGGAAGATTGGAATTGTGCATATTTTAGAATCAAAATACCCACTTGACCATACCCCTGGAGCGGCCATGGCTGCAGAAAGGGAAGACGCCTTGGCTAATGCCTTTCTTTTGGATGCAACTCTTCTTGGGGGTTATACCGAAAAAACCCTTGCCACCATCAATGCAATCCTCTCTGGTAACGGCAAGGATAGGTTCCATATAAGCAGGTCTGAATATGAATTGCTTGAAAAGGGGATGCGTTGTACTGATTTCCTTGGGGTCAATTATTACGCGAGTCATTTCTTGCGCCCTTGGGATGGCGCAAGTCAGATAGTACATAATGGAACAGGCGAGAAAGGAACAAGTTGTTTCAAACTGCAGGGTATCGGAGAGAGAAAGAAAAATCCTTCCATACCAACAACTGATTGGGATTGGCCCATTTTCCCTGCAGGGTTATACGATATGCTTACGAGGATAAGGAACGACTATAAGAACCCGGTCATGTATATAACAGAAAATGGTATTGGTGCCCATGAAAACCTTGAAGATGGGACAGTGGATGATGTTGATAGGATTTCTTACCTACAAAGCCATCTCGAAGCTGTGCTGAAATCGCGTCAAGAAGGAACAGATGTACGGGGATTCTTCATTTGGTCCCTGTTTGATTTGTTCTCTTGGACAAACGGGTATAACAAGAGATATGGCCTTTTGTATACCGATTTCACGACAAATAAGAGATACCTCAAAAAGAGCGCGCATTGGATAAAGGAACTGGTACATGACTAAACAAGCAATAATATTTGACTTCAACGGGACAATCTTTTGGGATAGTGAAATCAATTTCATAGCCTGGGATAATTGCATAAGAAGATGGAGGGGAACACCCTACAGCAGAGAGGAATATCATCTGTTGAATGGAAGGACCAGTCTTGAAACACTGGAAGCTCTTTTCGGAGATTTACTGCAACAGGAAGAAAGAGTAATCAGATGTGCCGAAAAAAGCACAGAATACTTCAAAGTGCTGAACAAGATGAAGGATAGTGTCTCTTTGGCTCCTGGACTCGAAGATTTGCTGAGTGAGCTTGTCAGGCGTAGTGTCAAATTAGCGATAGCTACAAGTGCTCCACCGCAATCCATGGTCGAATATGAGAAGATTTTTTCTTTGTCGAGATTTTTTGATTCAAAGAACATCGTACCAAATGATGGTACAATAAAAAGCAAACCTGCTCCTGATATTTTCCTACATGCGATAGGAACATTGGGGTGTCGGGCGGAAGAATGTGTCGTCTTTGAAGATACAGAAAGTGGAATTCTGAGTGCACATAGGGCAAATGTTGGAAAAATTATTGCCGTAGCGAGTAACGGGGCTGATATAGAAACACTGCAAAATATGAAGGAAAAAGCATATATAATTACTGATTTTAGCCACATTGATATCAATGAGATACTGAGCTAACACTAACGCTACCTTGCTTGTATCGTTCAGCTTAGGGCACAAACAAACATTTGAGTACAATAATCAACATCCAAGAGGAAGGGTACGGTAAACAAGTAAGCCAAGCACCAACCTACAAGTTGGTATCTTTATACCCACCCTTCCTTCCTTAAAAGGCCATCCAGTCCATCAAGTAGGCTATCAATAAGCTGCAGAAGCTCTTTCTGTCCAATTTGCTCTACCACTTGATCAACCATGCCTTCAAAGGCTTCTGGCAATAGCTTACAGGTTTTCTTTGCCCATGTTACTAGCTTCTTCTCCCCAGGATGATTCTGAGCATTGATGGCAAACAGGATATCAAAGTAGCTTGCCAGCAGTGCTGATGTCCTGTGAGCCTGGCTTACCAGATCATGGCGAACCATTGCATGCTCTATTTGTTCGTAGTAGGAAGCCATCAGCTTGCTACGAAGAAGCGGATAGTTCTTTGCTGTGATGGCCTTGGTTAGCTCCTTGGGATAGGGAGTGTCCAACTGCTTCTGGATATGGGCAAACCTACCATCACTATCATGAAGGATTGTTGCTGTCTTCAGGTTATGGATAAAGGCTGTGGAATATCCTACAGAAGCATGATGAGTCTTCCAAACCCAATCTACCTGCTGTTGGGCCCATTCCAAGCTTCGATACATGATATCGACAGCTGTTCCATCAGCAAGGAAAAGTTCATCACCTTCGTCAAAGAAGCTGTTGCCGATTTCAGCCCTTGAGGCAAAGAGAGAGGCCATCTCATGGCGGATCTCCAGACTGAGAGGTTCTTCACTATAGACATACAGGTCGTAGTCAGAGAGGTCATCAATGACTAGGCCGGTACGGGAACCGGACAGGACTAGGGCTTGGAGGCCTTCAGCTTTTGCTAACCAGGAAATGAGGGTATGTATCATAGGTTCAGATACTGCCATAGAACTGAGGAAAATAGTAGTATAGCTCTTAGCAGGCAAGTCTTCCTTATCTTGCCCCATACATCACCTCTCCTAACAATTGTTCATATCCCTTACTCTCTCAGTAGTAAATATATTGATAAACACTTCTATTAAACCTATATTATATGTATTTGGAGGTAAAGAAACGTGATGAACGTACATACTAAGTACAGCAGAATCATTGGCTCTGATGGAAAAACGCAGTACTACCTCGTACCAGTTGAGGAGTTTAACCAGCTGCTAACCAGAACTGAACCTGATCAAGAGGTAACCATACCAAACCCAGTTGTAAAGATGCATGTCCTTGACGAGGTGCCTCTGATCGCAGCATGGTGTACGTACCTCTGCCTTACCCAGGAAGAGGTAGCCCGTCGCATGGATATCTCCCAAGGGGCATACTCACAAATTGAGCATGCCAAGAACCCGAGAATACCTACACGCAAGAAAGTGGCAGAAGCCCTAGGCATTGATTATCGACAACTATCATCTTGATCCTTTACCATGCCATGATTGTGTTTGGCTTTTCATCTCACCAGCTAGAAAAGACTTTGTAATGGACTCAAATCTTCCTTTCCTCTCTTCACAGCAACACCTTGATCCTCCCTCCATCCAAAGCTTCTTTGAAGCGAACATCCAGGGGTTTTTCATCTGCATTATCTGAATACTTGAAGATTAACGAACTACCATAATTCGGTTCCTTACCCAATTGTTGCTGACAGTGCTGCATCATCTCCCTATGGGTGACCTCATTCATCTTCCAATATCTATCAATAAAGGGAGCAAACAGGGACATACCCGAGTCAAAGGATAATTTCACCTTGGAACCATCGTTGAACTCAATAAACATCTCCCGATCATGAGCTTGACCCGGATCATTACTTTTTGCCTGGTCTGTAGTGATGAACATCCTCAAGTTCGGAGATTGCAGGTTCGACATGAAAAGTTGTCTAGCCAGGAATGTCCTCTGATCATCTCGCTCCTGGAACGCAAAATCACAATAACTCGAACGATCCCCATGTACTGCAAGATTGATCTCTGCTAGAGAGGCCAGGGGCATATCCTCCAACAGCATAAGGAAGCAGATATTTTCACTGAAACGCAAAAGGTACCGGTCAGAGTACCATACCTTGGTGATCGGCTTTATTGAACTCAGAGAAAATCTTGAGCAAAGAAGGCTCCAAAGATGAACATCATCAATAGAGTCTATTCGTTTTTCTTCCGTCTTGAAAGAGAACATCCCTGAAGGATTAGGGGGTAGTTTCCACTCACTACCCCTAATCCAGGGAGATTCATCCAATTCGTAGGCTCTTCTAGCAAAGGGAAAGGCTGAAAATGGAGTAGCTATATGCCCTTGTTCGGGCAGTGCAAAACTAGTATAAGCAAACCGATGGCTCTCGCTCTCTATACAGGCAACTACGTGAGTATTTTCTTGAGTATCCATGAGCCGGAGCTTGAGCTTGCCTTGCGCATATTCAAAGCCATAGCGTAGAGTTTCAATCATCTGGCGATGTAGCTGCCTTGCAGGCTCTTCAAGAAAGAGGAGAGTAACCTCTATGCCTGCTTTAGCCAATTCCAAAAGTTGCCCAAACTTTGAGCCCACAACAGCAAACTGATCTTCTGGAAGGGCTGTGAAAACAAATTCTATTTTTCCCTTAGCCTTATCCCGTAACATGGAAGTGATATCGTCGACAATGTTATATACAATAGCATCCCCTTGCTTGGGCACGATGGTCCCCACATACTTAGTGAGAAAGGCCTTGATGTCATCACGATTCAAAAAATTCTGCACCAAATGTCGATTATAGCATACTTTTCCGCTCTCATCCTTTTCATAGGCGATCAAACAAGCAGGGCAAGCCTCACTGCACTGTTCAGGGCACTCTGTAGTGGCATACAGGACATCATAAAAATCAGGAATCCCAAATAGGCCCATGACCATATCTGCATACCCT
The DNA here is from genome assembly GCA_034007055.1 of Sphaerochaeta sp. GTDB lineage: Bacteria > Spirochaetota > Spirochaetia > Sphaerochaetales > Sphaerochaetaceae > Sphaerochaeta. The sequence continues at coordinate 139,820 of JAVERP010000001.1, read as the reverse complement.
GCCCCACCTGCCACATTATCATACAGCACAATTTCCAGATTATTCCATTTGCTTGTTTGAGGATCCCAATAGTTCTGGACAATACATTTGAGCTCCCGGTCATCAAGGCCTAGGTACTTAGCAGCAGCTAGCAGCAAACATCGTCCAAAGGTCTTCATGAACACCTGTGCATCTTCTATGCTATCAAGAACCGGTACTGCCTCTCCCTTGAATCGGATTTGTATAGCATCAGTGACAAACCGAGCCACTAGATTTTGGTAATGAGAAACATTTCCCTTACAAATCTGATCAGAATACAACCTCGTATGGTTCAACAAGGGATTCCTCCCAGCTTCAAATTCTATTTGAGCTTCCGCTCGTCCACAGCTGTAGCAAATAGCATATCCACAATCTCCCGGACCTTGGTTAACTGCATAGAATGTTGCTGAAGGAGAGGATGCAATACTCATCAAATCAGGAATAACCTGATTGAAGGATGAAAGATTCGTTTGCAACTCTGGAAAAATTCTTGATGAAGCTCTGCTCCACTCTATCTTATTAGGCGCAAATGGCTGTTTCTCAGAGTAGTCAACTCGAAAACCCTTGGGAAGAATTGCATAGCGAGGAATATTATCTACGTTTTTCGTAATATCCTCCTCATCTATAGAGGCGTAGTACCGAATCGTTGTACTGCATACAGGACAAGGCATTTCTCTTGAAGAGGGTGGTAGTATATAAAAATGCCCACATTTTTTGCAAATTACATAGCCTAGTCGTTCTAGATTATTATCAGTGGAAAACGATTCCCCACCAAATCGTGAATCCAGGGAGATACCTCTTGAGATGAGTAGCCGTTTACCCGCAACAACACTCGCCCCTGGTGCATACTCCGAAATAGCAACATCACTACCACGCTCTAACCTAAATTGATTCTTTCTTGTATTTGTTGTTACAGCATTAGGGTCTGGAAGCCTAGATTTATCATTCTGTGTATTAAGGGCGACCACATCAACAGGAAATCCATATTTGGGCAACAGCGAAGAATCTATCAAGAATCGCACCAAATCTTTTTCTAAAAAATCCTTCCTATAATATGCAAGGACCGTTTTGCGCCTGGTATTTTGTGTAGTAAAAATCTCCCGATCAAGTTCATGAATATAGGTATTTACCATCTCCTTCTTTTCTGCAAAGAATTTCTTCAAATCAAGCAACAAGGATGCCTTGTTGTAGGTAAATAATAAATTTGTATTTTCTAGAAGCCGAGCCAACTGTAGAAGCGGAGGATCGCTGTCCAACCACTCTAACAAATGGTCGATAACAGGCCTTGTAAGAAGTTTTGTTTGTTCATACCCAAAAAAAGTCATGACAGTACCGTAGGAAGCAAGAGGATTTCCTCCAAAAGTTCCTTGTAATTCAGGAATATTCTTTTCAAGATGGGTAAAGAACTCACGAAGCACGTAAGAATTAAGATGACGTTTCACGACTTTCTCACTATTCAGTGATACATACGGGTCATGGGGCTTGCGAGTAAAGAACAGGTCAGGATGTAGGAAGAAGTAGTGATCCAAGGGGACTTTTCTCGCACAGGTAAGGACGTAGGCGACCCGGTCAGATCGACGCCCTGCCCGTCCAGCCCTCTGCAGGTAGTTGCTTGGCCCTGGAGGGCAGTTGGTCAGCAGTATTGAAGTAAGACCACCGATATCGATGCCCAACTCCATAGTTGTGCTGGAACTCAACAGGTTTATTTCTCCATTTGTAAATTTCTTCTCATTTGTGGTCAACTGGGAAAGATCAAGTTGAGCCGTATGCTCTACTGTCCGCATCCCAAGCTGAGGGAAGTTTTTCGAACGGTTATGCCCATACAGACTTTGCACCTCCTCCTCTGCCATCAACGCAACACTTCCCTTACAAGAGGGCGTGAGACACATGCCATTGATGTGGTGAGGTGAAAACCTTCCACACTCCTGGCAGCGATATACACTAGGAGCAAGCGAAAGGCTCGCCTTGCGAATATCCAGTGCATACGCTCCTTTATACTGGGGGTGTTCCTGCAGAAAGCCTAACTCCCCGATCATATGGGACCAAGCGGTAGCAAGCATATTCCGCGTCTTGTTCAAGGAGATGGAGTCATCCCCCAAGCTTTTCTTGATAATTTGAATTCCAGCTGTGTCCCTATCGATGTTCAGATTGTACCAGTTGGTGATGAAGCTTGAATCTTTGGGCACCATAGTATGTTCAAGAACCATATACTTGTTAATGACAATGCTTTGAAAGCAATAACTTGCTGCATCAGCTAAAGGATCAGCAAGACCATTATTGCTTGCATTAGGATAGTCGACAAAGATTGTGCCGGTATCACGCATACGACATAGCATTGCCTGAACGATTCTTTCCACCTCATCGGTGGAGTATATTTTAAACGCTTCCTCTTGCTGGAGGCAGCTGATAAAGGTTGGGGGTATAGGAAAAGATAGAAAACAAAGCCCTGCATTTTCAGGCAGATAACGCGAAGAGGAGATGATCCCAAGGGATCGCGATAAAATCCAGTAAGCAATTTTCTGTCTAGTCGAAGATTCCTGCCAGCTGTTCTCCCGTTCTATCTGGTCAAAAATACCAACCATCTCCTTCAATTGGGGAAGATTGGCAAGAGTTTCTATCACCGTAGGAAATGTGACTTTCTCAACAGAATTTGGGATGATGCTGTTGAGAATATCCTGGACAAGGTGGGATTTCTCATATGCACCAGGGAAAAAATGTAAAGCATGAGAATCTATGGCCAAAGCATTATCAATAGCCTGTATAAGGGTCTCCTCAGTTATTGTTGGTAAGAGAGCAACAAGCTGTTCTATAAACTGGCTCTCTTTCTTATACACAAGGCGCCAACTTTTTCCCACTTCTGAAAATCCGGCAAAAAAATTCTCAGGGGTTGCGTTTGATCCTTCGATAGCGTTGCTACAAGCTTCAAAGATCAGGCGATTACCCAGATAGAGTTCATGCAGCCAATCCAGCGCAGAAGGTAGATTGGCAGCCCCTTTGCGACTATCGGAGAACGTCAGCAGTCTTCGGCCCTCCCCAGGCAACCACCTATCGGGGCCATTGCCTGGATGGGGATCAAGGTTAGAGAACAGCGTATCGATGACTATCTTTTGGATTACTTCTATGCTCACAGAAAGGGGGGAAAAATAGCTTCTTTTGTACAGGACCACTTCTGGGTCTGTAATTTCCTTATCTTGAGCCAGAAGATCCTCATCCGTAATGTCATCACCAAAGGAAGTATCCTTGGAACTACAGGAAAGACACTGCAAGGTCTTGGCATTACCACCGGCAAGGGTCGTAACCTCAAGTTTTGACATGTCGGTTTTGCCCCGCCAGTTGATCCTCTCCACTTTTCCCTCTGCAGATTTTAGCAGACACAGGTAGGATGCCCCACACTGCTTGCAGATTACCAACTCCCTTAAAGGCTCTTCGTTGCATTCTGCGTTCGTGCAGTGTTCTTGGTAGGATCCATAAAACGTATTGCACCGAGGACAGACCATCACCCCTGAAGGAGCTTCTACAACAGAGTGCAAACGTATCTTCACCAAAGGGTCATCTGATTTTTCAGATTCAATGGTAGAGAGGTGTTTTACAAAGAGGAAAGCATAGCGTAGATCCTCTTTAGTACTGCTAAGGCCCAATTTCTTCGCAACATTGGTAATAGTCAGCGGCTCCTTGGCCAGGCCATTCACCAAAGAGACCACAACTTCATTGCGAGAAAAAAGCTGATAGAGTGCGGCAGAGAAGAGAGAAGTTTTCACATCAGGGAATAGCTTCACTACCACCGCAAGCTTTGTCTCTTCAGGTGCATCATCCTCTATGGTTTGAAGTTTACCAAACATCTCCAGCAACGCCTCGGTTGGTACAGGTTTTTTGTGCTTTATTCCTTTGAGGGGGAGAATTCGCTGTCCATCGATGTACTCGATCATAGTGATATCTTTGGAGAAAATGTCAGATGCAAATTTCCTGAGGATATATCCCTTGTCTTTTTCTGGATCGCCTAAGGTAGCTGATGTCGCAAAAAACTGTACCTCCGAGCTTGTCTTGTCAAACGCAATAAGAATACGGCGGATGAGCATAGCTATTTCAGCTGCCATTGCACCTATGTAGGTATGTGCCTCATCCAAGATGATGGTATGGAGTTTTTGCCGCTCAGGATAAAACAAGGGAAGGTCTTTGGGTCTGATCAGGGCATACTCAAGCATGGAGTAGTTGGTTACCAAGATATGAGGTGGGTCAGTTCGTAATTCATCCCGATTCATACTCTGCACATCAGGCCAGTGACAGTAATCAGGGGTGTCATTCATGTATGCATTAGCTCGAGATTGTGACTCCTTCAACTTACTGTTATATAGCGCAAATCGAATAGGAACCCGGTTGGGGTCTTGAGCCCCTATAAGTGATTGGAGCCTGGTGACCTGACTATTGATGAGGGCATTCATGGGGTAGATTATCAGTACTCGGACACCACTTTGTTTCCGCTCCTCATCGGATTCATTGAAAAGCTTGGCTAACGTCGGAAGCAAGAAAGCCTCAGTTTTTCCTGATCCTGTCCCGGAGGATAAAATGAAATCCTTCCCTGCAAGAGCCGTCCTTATCGCCTGAACCTGATGTTTGAATAGCGGAGTCGTGGCTTTGAAGTGGTTGTCGCTCATAACATTCAGAAAATCTTCCTGCAAGCCTGTCCTCCCTCCAAAGCACTTATTTCCATTAGGTAGTTTAGGTAGTTTCCAATTGGCTAAGATGTTTTCTCTAAAGGAGAGATGCTCAATGAACCCTTGGAATGCGGGAGGGGCGAGGTTCTCCGTAGTAGCATTTTTTTCACCAAACACATAGGAAAAATTATTCTCTACCAGGAGTTCTGACAGCAGAGAGCCCTCTGCAGGGGTATCGGATGTCCAAAGTGAGGTCAATTTCTTTCGAACATCAAGATCACGTACATTCTTCCAATCAAGGAGGAAGTCCACTACATTCTGCTTTATTTCCTGCTCAGTTTTATATGCATCAAACATGTAATCCCCCCCAAATTAGTTTCATCCAATACTCATAATATGCATTATAGATCCATGCTGTAGATTGATTTGTGTTTACCCACTGAACTAGATAGGTATATTGCATTGGGGTAAATTTCCAAAGTCCATGCAATTTTTGTAACAATTCTTGTTTGTCCAGTTGGGTGCAAACAACTGTAAGCGAAAGGAAGATGATGAACTTCCATTTTGATGATGAACTGGACCCTTCCAAATAGGGTTTTGCATACCATAATGGGGCAATTTCAATGATAGAGGTCAAACCACTCGTAAAAGAACTGGACTCAAGGCACGCAAGGAAATCAAAAAGACCGGGGATCTTCGTGAACATGGGTATAAGGTAGTGACTTTGCTCTGCGACAACCATGTTCCGAATGTTTTGCTCATGAAGACTGTCAATAATATACCTAGGCATTACCCTGGTATACTCACCCGATACCACTGTAACCGCGTGAGGGGTGTTAAGAAATGACTGTGTGAATTGGATGTATGCTTCTCGTAGATTGTGCTTTTCACAATAGGATTGAAACCAGAAAAGAGTAAGCCATGAGAGGACTGGTTTGCTCCCAGTTACAAACGGTATTGCACAAAAATAGCTCAGTCGTATCAAAGATTTTGCCGACTCATCATGGGAAGGTAGCAAATTCATATGTTCCAAAACCTCTATATCTCCCAAGGTCATAAGCTCTGGAGAGTAACGGGGGTTTGACGCTAGATTTAGCCCGTTGGGTACTAAATACTTACCAATCGAGTGCAAGAACTTTCCTTCGTTAGTGATAAGTGCAAAGGGTTCGTCCCTATTATTAGGATTCCGTGCCAAATCCGACCAAGCTGCAAGTATAGGAAACCTATCCAGCAAATAAGCAAAGGCTGGAATATCATAGGGGTGGGCCCATCTGCTTGCCTTTGTATACCATGCTATAAGTGAGTAGGAAAGAGCCGGGGAAGTGAGTATGGAGAGTAAAATATTCCATGCAGTTTCTTCTGGAATGTCTGTTGTAAAGGAATCTAGCAACCTATGGAAAGGATCCACACTTTCTTTTGTAGGAGGGATGCATAGGCCATTCGTTGCATACTGGATGTTCCCCTCAGCACCAAGGGTCCTTCCATAGACGATGGAGTTGTCCGGTATGGATGTAAGATCTGTCACGGTAAAAGGGTCAAGGGAATAGATGGGCAAAACCAAAAGCTCATGGTAGTAGCCTTTCTCCCACTCTATATAGAGGTCTATGATAGTAGTGAGGGAATTGGTAAAGGTTGCACGAAAAAGCTCCTTACCACCACAATGGACCAAAAGCAGTAACCGCGAATAGCCATGCTTCTTCATAGAGTTCACTAGAGGAAATAAGGGAACCTTATCATTTCCAGCAACATTCACCTTCTCAAGTCTAGGGAAAAGGCCATGCTGGGAATCTCCCTCCATGTAGGCTGATATGGTATAGCGCTGCGCAGGATCACGCAGACTGTTTTTCCTAAACTCAAAATAAGAGTTAGGAAGAAAGTCCCTCTGCAGGGAAAGCCCTTCATTTTTAGTGCCAAACAGCTCTTTTGAGAAGTACCCAACGACCTCTTGTTGTGCTTTAAAGAAGAATTTTATAACTGAAACAATCTGTATATTCCCCTTATTATAGACAAACTTTGCATCTATCTGATGGGTGCCATACTCGTTGAATTGCAAATCAACCAGGTCTTTAGTGACTGACTTGCTGCACTGTTGGTCACCAAGGAGCTCAAATGATGCTACGTGTGCATAGAGTTTTATCTGCATATGCTTTTCACCAAGTAGCCGGATATTTCGTATGGGAAGCAGGCGAAAAAACTGCTCCCTCTGCACATCATTGCCGAACTTTACAATGAGTTTGTACATTCCAGGCGAGGGAAGCCTGGGAGTCGGAATGATGCGGTTGTCTTCATATCTTGTGCTGACAGGGTCGTATTGTTTCCCCCCTTTCCTTTCTACAACCTTTACAAGCAAGATGGCAGGATCCCCCTTACCTGCAAGATCACCTTCCAATGAGATCTGCATCAGAGGCGAGAAGAAATAGTAAGGAATCCTGGACTTCTTACCGAAGGTCTGTTCCCACGGAGTTTGATCTCGTAGCTGGATAGAAAAGGGTGTTTCACAAAAATGTAGGAGAACTCCATCAATTTCGACCTTTTCAGGATTACCTTCCAAAACAAAAATAGGGAGAGTTTCCGGAAGCATCAGGCGTCTGAAAGAAGAGCTTTCAATTAGAGCTTGGCCAATCTGTGGATTTAGGGGAACAACCATCAGAGGTTGTCCTCGTTTAAAGAGCCTAGACTTGGTTACAAGCTCGTTTCCCTGCATATCAAACAGCAAGAAGTTGTCTTGTCGTTGAATTCCTCCGATATTAAGAGAAAACATATGTGTTTTCTTGTCAGTTACAGACAAGAGAAACTGTATGTTCTTTAAGCTTTCATTCCTTTTGGTAATAAAAAAATGATCTTTTAGTATCCCACAGTCCAGATCAATGTGGTTGTCCAAAGCTTCAAGCTGAACTGAATCAGAGGATGTATTGATTTGTAACATCCCTTCCCCAGCAATACAAGAGAGGGAACCAATAGAAAACCGGCTTAGTTCTACAGAACTTGGCGTCTGGATTCGTGTACTTTTATGTAAATTATGCTTGATGACAAGCTTCCATATCCCATCCTGCTTGAGCTGGAAAGAGAATTGTGGAACAGGTATTGAATGTGCATCATTCACTGGTGGGATAAGGCTATCATGATAAGCAGAAGCAATTCTTTGTACGAGCTCTATGTCCCTTTCATACTCAATTGCTACTTTAACACAGATTTCTTCTAGGTTGTCTGAGGTGCCAAGGAGATAGCGGATTGATGCAAGGATGGTCACTAGCTCAAGAAAAGCAAAATAGCCTTCTGATCCTATCACCAGAGATTGTCTTTGGGCTATTGTATAGGTGTCAATGGCTACCGACTCAATATACTTATCGAGAAAGGTTTGAGGTGACCGATAAAGAGAAAGCCATCCACATTTACTTACGAGTTCTGCAACCAGTCTGCTGTACCCGAGGGTAGGAGGAAACTCTGCTGCCAAGATAAAGGTACTAAGGTAGCGGTTGGTATTTTGCCCTCGAATGAGGGTAATATCTCTCGCTGCAAACCACTGTTTCACTCTTTCATAAAAATTAGCATTCTTGGTAAAGGGCGACCATCCAATCTCTCTATCAGGCCACTCTCCAAATGAAGCATCTGCTGCTTTTCTATAGTATTCCAGGACTTCTTCCAAATATTCATACATACAGGTTTTGGTATACTCTAATTCTCTCATTGATACTATCCTCCCTTTGCTTCATTACAACTATGATATCGTATATCTAGCTAATAGCAATAATTATTTGCCTTAAAAGGGCCCTCACCACCCATACTTCCCCCTCACTCCACTGATAACACTACCTACAAAGGCCTCGCTTCTCTCTACTGCCTCAAGGTCGATATACTCGCTTTTTGTGTGTTGGTTGTGGTAGCCTACGCTGATATTGGCACAGCAGGTGTACTGCTTAAGGTAGGAGACGCCTGAACTCCCTCCCATTTGGGAAGAAAAGTCCAACTTGGTATCCTTGCTGAGCTGACAAAGGGCCTTGTCAAAAGCCCACGAACCATACCCATTTTCAAAACAGACGATCTTATCCGAGCCCACAGCATCAAGGCCAAGGGCATAGAGCACATTTTCCTGTAGTGCTTCCTAGTTGGCTTTGCTCTTGAGCAGGGCTCTGACACCAGGGCACCCCTTCTCTTCGTTTCTGCTAAAGAAGTTGAGTCCTGCATACCGTGCAAGCATCTTCAGCTGCAAGAAAACCCCACACCTATCATCACCTCCAATAATCCTCATTGTCCTGAAGATGGGCCCCCATCCCATGGGGCATCACCATAGCCCAGGTTATAGATATTCTTGTTGGAGTCTTGCTGGAAGGGAATCCCATGTTCTTTCAGGTATGTTTGGACAAACTCGGTAATACTATCTTGGGTAACGCAGCAAAGGACATCCTTTAGCTGATGGCCACAAAATTAAGATTGGGATACTTCTGCAGCAGCTTGAGCTGCATGACTACACCAAACCCATTGTCGGTATCCATTGCACCATTACTGCCAAAGGACAGGGGGAAATGGTCCCATTCCAAGTGGTAGAGCAGATTCATATCATCAAGGTTGGCCACTTCAGCCAAGGAACACTTGACCACCGGCTCATCAAGATGATCCAGACTAAAGATGCCATAGTCCTCTATTTGCTCATAGGCGATCCCATGCTTTTCCAGGAAGGCAATAACAAAGGAGGTGACACCGTCCTGAGCAAGGTTTGTTATCACCTGCCTTTCTATTCCGATCCACATTTTAGGCAGGAGAAAGCCATCCCTATTATATAGGGGTTAAAACACGGTACTATGTTGGTAAGGGTGGTCGCCTTCTCTGCTTAGAGAGGAACCTTTGGATGAAACCCTACAATTTATAGCCTACATGTAGGGCTGGCATACACCTATGCTCACAGACACTATTTTATCAGGTTTTTAGTTCCATGTCAAACTCTGATAAATAGCTGTAAGCGATACTAAGAAAACAGAAAAGCCCTATTCTTTTATTAGATAGGGCTTTATTCTTGGCCAATAAGCCCTACTCCTCTGCAAGCAACCCCTCTGTTAGCTTTCTAGCTAGAGCTTCCATATCACGGGAATCTTCACCGAGGAGGTCTTCAAGGCATCGGGTGCACCTGAGGGCCTTGATCCAACGATCAGGGATTGCCTTGGCTCCTTCAATGGCGCCTACCAACATGCCATAGATAGCTGCATTGGTGTCAGCATCTCCACCGCGCATCGTGATGGCCCTGATGCCCTCTTCTATGGTATTGCTGTGAAGCAAAGTGTATAAGGACTGCTGAAGGGCTATCAATACCCATCCCTGGTTCGGAGCATCACAATATTCGGGCTCCCTGGTCCTGGCATCGTGGAGGGCGCTGAGCAAACCGGTGGCTTGTGTATACTTGGGCGCCTGTTCACACAGGTAGGAGTAGATTTCCTCCTTCGTACCCCCATCACGCACTGCCTTGGCGATAGCCAGAGCCCAGAGACGATTTGCATCCCTGCAAACAGTATGAATGTGTGTGATGGCACAATCCCCATCGGAGATCTCAATGAGTTGCTCGATATCCAAGTTTACACCGAAGAGTGCAAGGGGAGCCATTCGCATCAAGGCGCCATTTGCCTGGCTTTCAGGGCTCTGCTCCCCTTCCCTTAGGGCTTTGAGAATGGTGGTCCCCAAGTCAGAGGGCAGTGTATCAAGCCACTTGATGTACTGCCTCCGTACATCCTTTTGTACAAAGCCCCTGCACTCGATAAGGCTGGTCGCCAGCATGATGGCCATCTCGCTGTCATCGGTGATCATACCCGCCTCACCTATCCAGCGGTCCCTGTCAGTCATCTCAAGGATTCCATCGGGATACTCCTCTTTCAGCTTTGCCTCTGTATCAAACTCAGTCTGGGCACCAAAGGCATCACCTACGAAAAGACCCAACAACGAACCAAAGCCACGATCGAACATATCCATAGAGCATCTCCTTCTTGCATACAGCTGGAGTATATCACACTTGTAGTTAGAGGCTTATTAGCTATGCTGTAAGCCATATTTTATGTTTTATAGTTTCTGCTATACATAGCAATCCTACTTCCTCAGCCTCTCTATATCAAACAAGAAAAGGTCAGGAAAATCCCAAGATTATTAGAGGGAATATCATTCGAGTGTTCTAAAGAGTTGAGAGGATAGCTTTGATCAGCTATCCTCCCATCTCTTTGATCTTATTTTTTTCTTATTTGTTTCTTATTTTTCTTTTTCCAATTGTCTTCTTTTTCACCTGTATTAAGTTACTTAATTTTATTTGTCCGTTTTCAAATACCCTTTTCCCTGTGAGAATAATCTGTGTTGAACCTATATCAGCAGCACAGCCTCCCCTATGAACAGGTCCTGCAGTTCCCTGGGGTCCTTCCTGTTCCTGCTGAAAACAAAGTTAAGGTTCGGATACTTCTGAAGCATCTTGAGTTGCAGGAAGACACTGAACTGATCATCCTCTTTGATGGAGCTGCTGATGCAGGACAGGGGGTTGTGCTCCCACTCCAGCTGGTAGAGCAGATTCATATCCTCAAGGTTGTCCACTTCGTCCAGGGAACACCTGATCACCGGTTCATCACGATGGCCTAAGTAGAAGATGTCATGTGATGGGTTCTGCCTGAAACGTATCTGATGCCTTTGCAGAAAGGCGATCACAAACTCAGAAACACTGTCCTGGGAAAGAGAGGTAAGCATCTGTTGCATCTGAAAGCTATAGCTTCCTTCATACTGTATGACCATGGTAACCTCCTTCTTATGTTCAGGTGCCCTGACGGGCACTCATATCGCCACCGCTACCTTGCTTCTTCTCACATCCTTTCTTGTCCCTACAACAAGAGACCCTACTCAAAGTGTTCCTTCCTGTATAAAACGGAAAAGCACCCTAAAAAAGAGTTACGACATACAATAAAGTTCAGAAAAAGAATAACGTCCGTGATCTCGAAAGAGGGACAAGTACAATGAAACCTTCATCAGCTCAATAGGGGTGCAGCATCGGTTGCCTCAGATGATATGTACAGGTGAATAATGCACTTGATTTATAAAGAAGTCAAGTTTTACTATTTCATGGTAAAAACTTAGTACAAGTGAAAAGTTCTTCTGGTTCACACACAAGACCCCTCTCATGGCTGAACATCCTCCATGAACGGTCTTGCTTCATTTCTGAAGCAGGCCTTGTACTTGTTGTACGCCTTGGCTTTGCTCCCTACCCGACCACCCACTTCCTGGCCCTCTTCAGGCTTTCGGTGATCGCCTTCCAGTTGTTGGAGGCAACGTCCTCCTTGGCAAACATCCAGCTGCCTGTCATGGCCAGGACATTGGGGTTGTCCAGGAAGGTGGGCATATCCTGCTCGGTGATGCCCCCCGCTACGATGACCTTGAGCTTGAAGGATTCGGCAATCTTGTCGATGGCCGGCAAGCCCCCGAGCTCATCCACAGGATAGAAGCCGATGACATCGAGGTTCATCCTCCTGCACTTCGCCCCTTCGGTGGTGACCGGGAAGATGGAGACCTTCCTTCTCTTGGCGAGCTTGATCATCTCCCTATCAAAGAGGGGGGAGAGGATGAACTGAGAGCCCGCCTCTATCGCCTTGTGCGCTTGCTCCAGGGTCTGCACATTCCCCGCCCCTACCAATATGTCGGGGTAGTCGCGGCTGAATGTGCGCAGCAGGAGGGCGCCCTGCTCTATTTGCTGGGATATGTTGAGCACCTTCAGGCCGCTCGCCCTGAGGGCGGCAGCCAACGAAGGGGCTTGTTCCGGGGTGAAGGCCTTGGCCATCGGGATACAGCGAAGACGGGAGAGAATTGTTGTAGTGTGGTCCAATTCGCATTACCTCCATCAATTGCTGGCCTTAGTGTACCGCCTCCATAAGACGAGGTAAAGCGGAATGACCCCTTCTCCTGCCTATATCGGGCTCAAGGATTTCTCTCTTTCCTTTTCAATCAGGTGATTCTATGCATATAATGCCTACATGCCCACTACATACCAGCCAAACCGAAAAACCGTGATCGACTATCGTACCCTGCTCCAGGCCTGCACCAGAGAAAAGGATAGGGTCAAGATCCTCATCCTGCAGTATATCGCTGAACACGGGACAGCCTCCCGGAAAATGATTATAGACGCCCTGGCAATGCGCCCCTCCACCGTCTCGATGTCCATCGGTGAGATGATCGAGGATAACCTGGTGGACGAGCTCAGCGTACGGGCGAATGCAGGGCGTGGCAGGCCAGAATGGTACCTCTCCATCAAGGCCAACAGGTTCTGGGTCATATCGTTCTCCATCATGTCCATGTCCCTGATCACCACCATTGCAAACTTTGGAGGGGAGGTCGTTGAGGAGCAGATTCTCAAACTTGACAAAAACCTCACTGCATCCGATATGGTCCTCATCCTGAATGGCCTCATCCAGGAGTGCTCGGCAAAGGTTCCGGAGGGAACCCATCTGCTTGGCTACGGCATAGCCGTCCCCGGCCTCATCGACAAGGAGGCCAACCTCTGGCGCATGGTGACGCGGTTTCCCCAGATGAGGAACCTGAGGTTTGAGAGCATCACCGGCTTTACAGAAGGCAGCGTGCTCTTTGAACGAAATATTGATGCCATCCTCAACTACCGCCTCCTTGCAGAGCCTGAGGCGTGTACCAAGAGCTCCCTGCTCCTGCACTGGGGGTATGGAATCGCCATCTCCTATGCGTCAAACGGAGCACTGCTGCAGTCAGGGGGAGGACTGTTCGGCGAGATAGGCCACTGGATGGTACCCTTCGGCAACGGGACGACACAGACCATAGAGAGCCTTGCATCCGTTCCCAAATTCATGGAAGCCTATGATTGGACCGGGCACATAGACGAACAATCCATCCAGAGGAACATCCGCAACGGATTCATCACAGAGGAAAAGCTCTCTGAGATCCATACCATCATATCCCAGGTCATCAGAAACCTTCACCTCACCTTCTTTCCCGACATCATCTACATCCTCAGTCCCTTCGTGGATGCAGCGACTGCAGATACCATCTTCCTTTTCTTGAGTGAGGTCCTGCAGCCCTTTGCCGTCAAGGCTCCTTCGGTGGTCAACCTGCAGTACTCTGCCCATAGCGAAGCGATGGGAATGGTGAGCACGCTCTTCTCACAATCCATCGGACCGTACCTAGCCGCACGGTGGTAACCATTAATAAACACACTATGTTCGTTATTTGTATTACATATCGATAATTGACCAATACATTGATTTTTAACTGGTTTCACTGCATACTGTTATTAATTAATAACCTACTATGATAAATATTCATTGACAGGAAAAGATTCCGCCCCTATACTGACGATAAGGAGAATCTAATGAAAAAAATCTTAGTGGTTCTATTACTGTCTGTCGTCTTGTTCGGCGTGACCGCTGCCGGTCAGACCGAAGTCAAAGGTGCTGTAAAGCCGATCACGCTGCGCCTCGCTGAAAACCAGCCTGAAAACAACCCTGTGACCATTGCAATGTACAAGTTTGCCGACTTGGTCAAAGAGAAGACCAACGGTGCTGTAGAGGTGCAGGTCTATGCAAGCGCCCAGCTTGGACAGGAAACTGAAAACATCGAGCAGGTCTCTGCAGGTATCCTGGACATGGCACGGGTAAACTCCGTCACCCTGGCCCAGACTGTCAAGGAACTCGGCGTATTCACCCTGCCTTACATCTTCGCCGACCAGGTGACCAAGTATGAGATCCTCGATGGTCCCATCGGCAAAGAGGTCCTGGACAAATTCCCTGCCTATAACCTGATCAGCTTCGGGTATCTGGAAGCCGGTTCCCGCAACTTCTACACCACAAAGAAGCCTGTCACCGCTCTTGCAGACCTGAAAGGACAGAAGATTCGTGTCCAGCCTGCCAAGATTTCGATCGACATGGTCAACTACCTTGGTGCCGTGGCAACCCCCATGGATTATGGTGAGGTCTATACCGGCATGCAGACTGGTGTCATCGATGGAGCCGAGAATGACTTTGTCAGTTACTACACCAGCGGCCACTACGAAGTAGCCAAGCATTTCAGCCTTGACGGACACCTCTCCCCTCCTGCCATGATCATCATGAGTCAGAAGAGCTGGAAGAAGCTCTCCGCTGCACAGCAGACTGCAGTGCGTGAAGCAGCTGCTGAGGCTACCGCTTTCCAGCGTGTTGCAATGAACGAGAAGCAGGACGAGTTCCGCGTTCTTGTTGAGGCAGCAGGTTGCAAGGTCTATGAAGTTGATACCAAACCATTCCAGGATGCAGTAGCACCCATCTACAAAGAGTATCCCCAGTTCGCAGAGATCATCGCTAAGATCAGAGCTCTGTAAATCCAAGGTTTTGAGAATTGGGGGGCTGAAAAGCCTCCCAATTTCATGTCTATCCTGCTGATTCAGCAAGGTTGTGTATGAAAAAATTATTAAGGATACTTGATCGTTTCATGGAAGTCTTCTCTGTGACCTCCTTGGTGATCATGCTTGCACTCACAGTATTCCAAGTGGTATTGCGGTATGTGTTCAACAAACCCACCTCTTGGTCTGAAGAGATAACCCTGTTTGCCCTCGTCTGGTTTGGCTATGTAGCCATGGCCATTGGAATTCGTAACAATACCCATATCTCTTTGGAATTCCTCTACGACCGTCTCGGAACAAAAGGAAAGAAAGTATTGGACATCGGCAGAAATACGCTCTTGCTAGTTTTCGCCCTCATGATGACCTTCTACTCATTTCCCATGATCAAGATCGGTATGACCAACAGCATGCCTGCAACAGGAATATCCAGAGCGGTACTATATGCTCCAGCTCTTGTGGGAGGGCTCCTGATGAGTCTCTTCTCGCTCGTCAACTTGATCGCAATCTTTACAAAGGAGAAGCAAAGCCATGAATAATTTTGGTGTTCTACTATTGTTCGGAAGCTTGACGCTTCTTATGATCCTGAGGATTCCCATAGCATTCTCACTTGCAATATCCTCTATTCTAACTGCGTTGTATCTACAGATACCAATGCTGTTCATTTTCCAGAAGATGGTAAATGGCTTGAATAGCTTTACGTTCCTTGCTGTTCCCTTTTTCATACTGGCGGCCCAGATCATGATCGAAGGAGACATCAGCACTAAGCTGATGGAATTGGCGAATGTGCTTGTTGGAAGGATTCGAGGCGGTACGGCTATGGTCAATGTGGTGGCCAGTATGTTCTTTGGAGGCATTTCCGGCTCTTCTGTGGCGGACGTCTCTTCAATCGGTTCCTTCCTTATTCCTGCAATGGAGGCCGAAGGATACGACAAGGACTTCAGTGTTGCCGTAACAGTAACCTCTTCAGTCCAGGGGGTCATCATCCCTCCCTCGCAGAACATGATATACTACTCATTGGCTGCAGGAGGGCTCTCCATAGGCAAGCTGTTCGTCGCTGGGTATATCCCTGGCATCATGTTGGGCATTGGCCTGATGATTACGACGTATATAATCTCTGTGAAGAGAAACTATCCCAAGGGAAGAAAGTATACTCTTAAGGAAGGGCTGTTCGTTGCAAAGGATGCAGTACTCGGCCTGTTCATGATAGTCATCATCATCGGAGGCATAGTGATGGGAATCTTCACTCCTACCGAGAGTGCTGCCATCGCATCGGCCTATGCCCTGTTCATCACCTTCTTCATCTATAAGAATATGACGTTCAAGAAACTGTACAAGATATTTGTGAATACCACGAACATGCTGCTGATGATCATAGCCATCATAGCCGCATCCTCTGCATTCGGCTTCCTCTTGGCATATATGAGAATCCCCCTCATGGTAACCAACTTCTTCTTGTCCATTTCAGACAATCCCTTCATCATCCTTATCTCCATCAACGTTCTGATGCTTGTGTTAGGTTTGGTGATGGATATGGGAGTTCTGATCCTCTTGCTTACCCCGATTCTCTTGCCAGTTGCTGTGAGCATTGGCATAGACCCGATTCACTTTGGAATCATCATGATCCTTAACCTTGGTCTGGGATTGTGTACCCCCCCGGTAGGGACCTCGCTGTTTGTCGGTTGTGCTATTGCAGATCTTAAGATTGAAAAATCGGTAAAGATGCTGTTACCCTTCTATACTACGATGATAATACTATTGATCATCCTGATAGCCTTCCCACAATTGTCCCTTTGGTTGCCTAATAGAATGTTAGGATAGGAGTTTGTTGGTGAAAGAGAAAATTATTGCAAAGTCGGTCTTTTCCAATTCCCCGGTGGAATTGGTAGTGGAAGACGGTATGATTGTATCTGTAAAGCAAAGCAGTGTCGGGGCAGAGGGCTCATTGGACTACATAGGCCCAGGGTTCCTGGATATCCAGATCAACGGGTATGCAGGCAAGGATTACTCCTCGGACCTCTCCTCCGATGAGATCCTGGACCTGGTCGGCCATATTGCAAAAAGCGGGACGACGCAGCACCTGGCCACCATCATAACCAATGGTGAGAGCCAGATGCTCAGGAGTATCAGGGCTATCGTAGAGGCCAGGAAGACCCACGATATGGTTGCCAAGGCCCTTGTGGGCATCCATATCGAAGGTCCGTTCATCTCCCCCGAGGAGGGGGCAAGGGGTGTCCATGACCCCACTCATATCCGAGGGTGTGACTATGAGGAGTTCCTCAGGTGGCAGGAGGCGGCCGAAGGGCTGATCCGCATCGTCACCGTCTCACCCGAGGATGAGGCTGCCCTGGAGTTTATCCGCAAGGTCTCCGCTACAGGGGTCGTGGTGGGCATCGGGCACACCAATGTCGCCCCATCCATGATCGCTAGGGCCGTCGATGCCGGAGCGCGGCTCTCCACCCACCTGGGCAACGGAAGCGCCCCCATGCTTCCACGCCTTGAGAACTTCCTGTGGAAACAGCTCAGCGACGATCGCTTGAGTGCAAGCATCATCGCTGACGGCTTTCATCTGCCCCCGTATGTGCTTGACACCTTTACCAAGGCAAAGGGCAAGGACAGGATCCTGCTGATAAGCGATGCCGCGGCCTTGGCAGGCTCCCCGCCTGGAATATACCAATGGGGGGAGATGGAAGTTGAAGTGTTTGAAGATGGGCATATGGGATTGGCAGGGACAAAGAGCCTGGCCGGAGCTTCGTTGCTGCTGGACACCTGTGTTGCACACCTGAGCGAAGTCACCGGATTTTCGCTTGCCCAAGCTGTGGCTTGTGCCACTGCCAATCCCCGTGCCCTGTTTGGAATGAGTGTCTGGACCGGCCTTCCGAAGGTTGGCACAGAGGCTGACTTCACCCTCTTTTCCTATAGGAAAGGAGAGGGGAAGCTCTCGGTGAAACGAACAGTATTGGGAAACCATACGTTGTTTCAGAAATAAGAACTATCTAGAGTAAGGAGAATACATACTATGAATCTATCTATCAGTAAGAACAAAGTGGAGCTAGGAACACTGGCTGCCGCTAAAGGTGCCGCCTTTATCAATGAGGCCATCAGGGAGAAAGGGTTTGCAACCATCATCGTAGCGACAGGTGCAAGCCAGTTCGACATGCTTCAGGCCCTGCTCCAGGAAAAGATTGACTGGTCCAAGGTCGAGGCCTTCCACCTTGATGAGTATATCGGAGTGCCGGTAACCCACCCTGCAAGCTTCAGGAAGTACCTCAAGGAACGTTTTGTCGAGAAGGTGGGCAACCTGAAGGAGTTCCACTACATCGAAGGGGATGCACAGGACCTCAATGCAGAGCTTGCCCGGCTCGAGGCCCTCATGGCTGACAAGCAAGTTGATGTGGCATTTGTGGGAATAGGAGAGAACGGACACCTCGCCTTCAATGATCCCCCGGCAGATTTCGACACGGAGAAACCTTTCAGTGTCGTCACCCTTGACGAGGCTTGCAGAAAGCAGCAGCTCGGTGAAGGGTGGTTCCCCTCCTTCGACGATGTTCCCAAACAGGCCATCTCCATGGGAGTGCGCCAGATCATGAAGAGCAAAAATATCATCAACACCGTCCCCGATGCGAGGAAGGCTGTAGCGGTACAAGGCTCATTGACCGGCCCTGTAAGCAACCTGTGCCCCGCTTCCATCCTGCAGACACACCCAAGCTGCCACTGGTTCCTGGATATCGATTCGGCTGCCTTGCTGCCCAAGGACTTTGCCAGATAAGAGCTTAAGGAAAAGGATGACGCCTGTGTTTTCATGCTTGAAGCACAGGCGTCCTTGTTTCTCTCTGTTTCGCTTTTTCTCTTGTATTGTTTCTTCCGTATCCGTTCCCCATGCACCCTTTGCCCTCTTCTGCCCGAGCTCAGAACCCGTAGGCCCTGTTCCTTCATGGAGGCAGATCACCATGGTATAGGGTGGAAAACTTGACTAGAACACTGGGTTATATGATGGCAACCTGGTATGCAGTGCGCTATACTACGCTGCATGATAAAAAAGTTGACCCGCTACAAGCTGCCGCTCCTACTCATGCTGGTGCTCATCCCCTCATTCATCGCAGTCAGCCTCCTCAATTACTATGTCCAACGGGATTCCATCCGTGAAGAGCTGATAACAACTTCATTGCCCCTGGTCCGCGATCTGATAGACTGGGAAATCGGCACCAGATTGCAGGATCCGCTGCTTGCTTCCTCCCTGATGGCCAGGGATACCTTCCTGATCGAGTGGATCCAAGATGGTGAGACAAATCCGAACAAGATCGTACGATATCTTGAGAACATACGGGTCGACCATGGATTTGCCTCAGCCTTCTTTGTCTCTGCAAGGACCGCACGCTATTACACCTACGCAGGCGTCCACAAGGAGGTCAAGACGGAGGATGCTCACGATATCTGGTATTATACCTTCATCGACTCACAAGAGAAGGTTGCCCTTGACGTGGATACAGATGAGGTCAGTGCGGGAAAACTGACCATATTCATCAACTGCCGAGTTGAAAGCACTACGGGGGAGCTTCTCGGTGTCGTTGGGGTCGGCGTGGATATGTCTGATATTGCCGCCCTGCTCCAAAAGACCCAAAAAACCTATGGGCGCGTGGTCTACATGGTCGATGAATCTGGCTTGGTACAAGCCCATTCAGATGTTTCTGTCATTGAGGAACACAACATCCGCACCTCCATTGGCATCGACAAGATCGCCGCCTCCATCCTTGGCGCCAAAACGGAGACCCTAGACACCCACTATGAGGGGGAGAGTGGAAACATACTGCTGACCTCCCGATATATTCCGAACATCAAATGGTACATAATCGTGGAGCAAGAGGAGCGCATCTCGCTACAGATCGTACGAATGATGCTTCTCAGGACAATACTGATAGGGCTGGCCGCTTCGATCCTGGCGATCCTGATCAGCATCAGGGTGGTCAGCAAGTATAATCTGAAACTTGAGACCTCCTCCCGACTCGACCACCTTACCCAGGTCAGCAACCGGGGGGAACTCGACCAGAGGCTCCTTGCAGAGCTTGCCCTCTGCAGGCGAACCGGCGACACCTTTTCGCTTCTGATGATCGACGTGGACAATTTCAAGAATATAAACGATACGCTCGGACATATAGCCGGGGACGAGACGCTGATCAAGTTCGCAAGGCTCGTGAACGCTTCGCTTCGGCCGACTGACAGCTTCGGGCGTTGGGGTGGGGATGAGTTCCTGGTGATCCTTCCCAAGTCCAGCGGCCCTGAGGCTCTTTCGGTAGCAAACCAGCTCCGGTCACAGGTTGCTAGAAGTGAGGAGTTTTCACCCATGAGGTTCACCCTCAGCATAGGGGTTGCCCACCTTACTGCTCTTGATACGATGGAGAGTCTGCTTTCACGCACTGACAAGGCGTTGTACAAGGCAAAAGAGGCAGGCAAGGACCAGGCGTTTTTCCAGGAATGAGCGTATCAGTACCCGAAGAAAGGATCGTAGATGATCCGCCTTCCCTTCACCCCAAGGCCCTTGAGCAGTGTTCGCGTTGATCGGATAGCCTCAAAGGTGCCTGAGACATAGTAGTAGGCTCCCGAGCCGTACGTGCAGGTGAGGGCGGTCAGGGCCTGCTTGAACTCCTCGCGGTCAGGGACGAAGGTGAGCCTGATCTCCTTGTTCTCCTGTGCAAGCTGCTTGAACTCCTCGCTGAACAGGTGCAGGCCCCCGGCACTGTGGATGAGATGGATCGGACGGCTCTTCTCATCCTTGAGTGCATGCAGCAGCGAGCGCATCGGGGTGATGCCCACCCCGGTGGCGAGCAGGACGATGGGGGTGGTGTCGTCCTCTACAACAAACCAGCCAAAGGGACCCCGCATCCTTATCGCATCGCCTTCCTGCATCTCCATAAGGGCTTTCTTGAATCCGCTGGGAGATCGCCCTGTCCGTGTCCCGATAAGAAAGGTATCTTCCCCTGGGGCGCTGGCGATGCTGAAGGCCCTGTATGGTCTTCCCTTGAATTTCCTACCCGGCAGGGTAAAGGCCCCATGCTGGCCGGCCTCCCACCCTATGGGATGGGGGCTTTGCATCTTCACCAGGAGATAGTCCTCACCAACCTGCTCCAAGCTGACAAATCGCATGGAATGGGTTGTGAACAACCCCTTGAAGTGCCGTAGTCTCATCCTTCACCTCCACAAAAGCATCTGCTCCCATCATAAAGCCTGCCAAGGGGGAATACAATCAGAGAACAGTGGTGGACTGGTTCCTCTTTGTACTGTATGTGACATTGTTTTAGATATATCAGTATGGAGGACTCTGCACTACAAGAGAGCATCTCCTATTTGGGCAGGATAATGCATACATACAAATAGACACATCCGTCATGCGTATGCAGAGCAGATCATCGGTATCATGAGCAAGCATAAGGGCCTGGCAATACTGCTTTTCCAGTTTCTTGCCCTCCAACAGATTTTCTGTGCATCGGTCTCCTTTGCTGATGAGGAACGCTCCTATATAGCTACTCGCCCTCCTGTACGCGCCGTCTCTGTCGATGGCTCGGGGCCCATCCAGTACACGGACTCGAAAGGGGTGGTCAGGGGGGTTGCGAGACGGGTGTTGGACGAGGTCAGCAAACGTTCCGCCTTGGTCTTTGAGTATAGGTTGCTTGACCAATTGACCCAGCTGGCAGAGGTCTATGATGATGGCAGCGAGATAATCTTTGGCATTCCCGACCAGTATGCACGCCCAGGCTACAAGCTTTCAGAACCTTTCTTACGGACACAGACCATTTTGTTTGCCAACAAGGCGGTAGATTCCCACGCCTTGGAGGACAAGCGCTTTGCAGCGACCCACTCCAGTGCTTTGCCTCAAGGGATATCGGAAGACCAGGCCATATACTATCAAACACGCGAAGAGGCCATCAGGGCTTTCAATGAAGGAAAGGCTGACTTCGGGTATGGCAACGCCTACTCCGTCGCCTTTTACACCCTACAGCATGGATTTCAGGAGATCTATACCGTTCCCCAGGGCAAGGAGGAGCGGTCATACCGCCTCCTGTTCATCAACTATGACCCCCTGATGGTCTCAATCCTGGAAAAGGCCCTCTCCTCCTTTACCAAACAAGAGTTGCAGGCCATCACCCTTATCCTCATGGCCTTCCTGTTGGGCGCCCTTGCCTTTGTCCAGACATCAAGGCGCAGGCTGAGCCTTGAAAAAATGAAGTTCAGGACCATTGCCGAGGTCTCCAACGAGTATCTGTTTGAATGTGACACCCATGACAAGGCCCTTGTCCCCTACAAAAAGCTCAAGGACCTCCTGGCAACCCCCCAAGCCTTGCAGGAAGCCAGCAACGCCCTCCTCTCCTATCTGGACAGGCAGCCATCCGATGAGGCGAGCCCTGTCATGACCCTGGTGCTGGGCAGTGGCGAGCGTGGGTCCTTTAGGATATCAGCAAGCAGGGTTGCTCAACGCCGCAACGGTCAGGTTTCGCATCGAAGAGCGCCTCAGGACCAGGAAGGGCTCTGACACTGATTTCTGCATTCTCTTCGACCTCGATGACTTCAAGGCCGTGTCGACGGTGCGATGTACCGGGCTAGAAGCAAGGGTAAGAACAGGATAGAGATTGCACAGCCCCAATCAGAAGCAAGCGAAGAGAGACCTGGTGCCCCTACGGCCAGATCATAATCCTAGCAGAAAAATAGGCCAGAGAGTATATTCTATGACTTTGCTATGGTATTATTACTTCACTACCCTCCCATGAGAAAAGAGGGAGAGTTGCTGAATCGGCTTATGTGCTTAGGGACTGGCCTTATCAT
Organism: Sphaerochaeta sp.; assembly: GCA_034007055.1. Classification (GTDB taxonomy): domain Bacteria; phylum Spirochaetota; class Spirochaetia; order Sphaerochaetales; family Sphaerochaetaceae; genus Sphaerochaeta. The sequence continues at coordinate 116,990 of JAVERP010000001.1, read as the reverse complement.
GGCCTTTTTCTTAAAACCGCAGGATACGGCAGACAATGTGATATTTATTGCAGTAGTCTATATATTTTCTGTTTTTTTCTTGAATATGTTGCAATCTGTTGTATTATGACTAGTGAAATGGATACCAAGTCCACTATGACCAAGGAGGGATTCCCTCTGGGAATACCCACAATGCTAAGAAAGTAGTAAGGTACAAGTAGGAATATAGTAGGCTTCTCGGAATAAGGAGGAAAGCAATGAATATAATCGGAAAACCCTTGAACAGAGTCGACGCAAAGGAAAAAGTCACGGGTAAGGCAAAATATACTGGAGACCTGGTAAGTCCTCACGCCCTCTTTGCAAAAGTCATGCACAGCACCATCGCCAATGGCCTTGTCCTGTCTTTTGACCTGGAAGAGGCATGGAAGGTTCCCGGTGTCGTAGATATCGTCACCTGTTTTGATGTGCCGGACATACAGTTCCCCACAGCAGGACACCCCTGGTCCACGGTCAAGAAGCACCAGGACATTGCCGACAGGAAGCTCCTCAATACCCGGGTCCGCTTCTACGGCGATGACATTGCCGCTGTCATCGCAGAGGATGAGATCTCCGCTCATGAGGCGGTGCGCAAGATCAAGGTCACGTACGAAGAGTATGAACCCATCCTCTCCGTCGAGGCAGCCCTGGCCGAAGGGGCGAGGGCGATCCACGAGGAGAAGCCCAACAACATCGTCGTGCAATCCTCCTATGAGATGGGATCCTTTGACGAGGCCATCAAGGAAGAGGGGCTCACCAGGATCGAAGGCGACTACGACACCCCCATTGTCCAGCACTGCCATATCGAGAAGGCCACCTCCTTTGCCTACATGGAAGATGGAAAGATAGTTGTGGTCGCAGCGACGCAGATACCTCACATCGTCAGACGGGTCTGCGCCCAGGCCCTTGGTGTCGGCTATGGGGACATCAGGATCATCAAGCCCTATCTCGGCGGAGGGTTCGGAAACCGCCAGGACGCCCTGACAGAACCGTTGAACGCATATCTGACCACCCGCGTCGGAGGAAGGCAGGTTCGCCTGGAGTATACCAGGGAGGAGACCTTTGCCTGTACTCGCGTACGCCATGCCATGAAATTCCACATTGTCTCCTATGTCCGCAAGGACGGCAGCTTTGCAGCGCGCTCCATAGTAGCCTACTCCAACCAGGGTGCGTATGCATCCCATGCCCACGCCCTGGTTGCCAATGCGGTAAACGGCTTTCGCATGATGTACCCGCAAGGGGCAGTCAAGGGTGAGGCCTACACTGTCTACACCAACCTGCCCACAGCAGGGGCGATGCGCGCCTACGGAATCCCTCAGATCGGATTCGCCCTTGAGGCACATGTCGATGACATTGTCCGCGTGACGGGCTTCGACCCTATTGCGTTCAGAAAAAAGAATATGATGAAGCTCGGCTTTGTCGACCCGATGACTACCATCCAGTGCCACTCCACCGGCCTTTCCGAGTGCATCGACATTGGGGAGAAGCACCTCAACTACACCGAGAAACGCGCCAAGTATGCCAACCAGACAGGCCCACTACGAAGGGGCGTCGGCATGGGCATCTTCTGCTACAAGACAGGGGTCTATCCCATAGCCCTGGAAACGGCGGCATGCCGGATGCTGCTCAACCAGGACGGATCGCTGCAGCTGCAGATGGGAGCCACCGAGATCGGGCAGGGAGCCGATACCGTCTTTGCCATGATGGCAGCTGAGACTGTCGGGCTGACCATGGACAAGATCCATGTGGTAAGCAAGCAGGACACCGATGTCACCCCCTACGATACCGGTGCATACGCTTCGCGCCAGACCTATGTCTCGGGCATGGCTGTCAAGAAGACAGCTGAGGTGTTCCGAAAGAGGCTGCTTGACTTTGCAGGCTTCATGCTGAACAAGGATCCCTGGGACCTTGACATCAAGGAGAACAACATCGTCCATACCAACAAGGACGAAGTGCTGCTCTCGGTCAAGACGGTCGCCGAGGAGTCATGCTACAGCCTGACCAACTCGACGCACATCTCAGCTGAGGAGAGTCACCACTGCTCGGACAACACCTACTCCTTCGGGGTCTGTTTTGCCGAGATCGAGGTCGACATCCCGATGTGCAGCATCAAGGTGGTGGACATCATCAACGTCCATGACTCAGGAAGGATCATCAACCACCAGACTGCCGAAGGGCAGGTGCATGGAGGCATGAGCATGGGCCTTGGCTATGGCTTGTATGAGCATCTGGACTTTGACCAGAAGACCGGGCGAATGCTCAATGACAACCTGCTGGACTACAAGCTGATGACACCGATGGATACTCCGGACCTGCATGTTGCGTTTGTGGAGACCGATGACCCCACCGGCCCATATGGCAACAAGTCACTCGGAGAGCCCCCTACCATCCCGGTTGCACCGGCTATCAGGAATGCCATGCTGAACGCAACAGGAGTGGCTGTGAACTCAATCCCCCTCAACCCTGAAAAACTCTTCTACGCAATTCGAGAAGCGGGACTTATCAAATAAAGGAAGACGAGCATGTACGACATTAAAAACTTATATGAACCAAAGTCGGTGCAGGAAGCACTGAGCTTGAGAAAGGAACACCCCGAAGCATTGGTACTCGCAGGAGGAAGCGACATCCTCATCCAGATCCGTGAAGGCAAGCTTGCAGGGTGTGACCTCATCAGTATATTTGCCCTTGATGAACTGCGTGGCATCTGCCTTGAGGATGATGGGACCCTTCTGATACGGCCTCTTGCCAGCTTCACCGATGTGGTGATGCACCCCCTGATACAGAAGCACATGCCTGTCCTCGGAGAGGCTGTCGAGCAGATCGGCGGTCCTCAGATCAGGAACATCGGAACCATTGGGGGAAACATATGCAACGGGGTGACCAGCGCTGACTCTGCAGGGACGCTCAAGGCCTACGATGCGATCCTCGAGATAGCAAGTCTGGAGGGCACGCGAGTCCTGCCTTATGCGCAGTTCAACCTCAAGCCGGGCAAGGTGGACCTGCGCCCCGGGGAGATCCTCACCGGCATTCGCATACCCAAGGCGAGCTATGAGAATACCTACGCACATTTCATCAAGTACGCGATGCGCCGCGCAATGGACATCGCCACCTTGAGCTGCTCGGTCAACGTCAGGCTTACCGACGACAAGATGAGCATCGACAGGCTGCGCATCGCCTTCGGCGTTGCAGCACCCACCCCCATCCGGGCGCGTACAGCAGAGACAAGTGCCAAAGGGCATCCGCTCAATGAGGAGCTCATCAACAAGGTTGCAAAAGGCGCCCTCTCTGACGTCATGCCCAGGACAAGCTGGAGGGCTTCCAAGGAGTTCAGGCTCCACCTCGTAGAGGAGCTCGCCAGGCGCGCAACCATCACATCGATCGAGAAGGCAGGAGGAAAGATCAATGGCTAGAAGAACAGTGACATGCACCATAAATGGTATACATAGGGAATATTCGGTTGACGTACGCGCCTCCCTTTCGGACATGCTGCGGGGCCAGGGCGGACTGGACAGCATCAAGCACGGCTGTGACGTCGGTGAGTGCGGAGCATGCACCGTCCTCATAGACGGCCAACCCTTCAACTCCTGCATCTATCTTGCCATCTGGGCCGAGGGTAAGACCATCCTGACCCTGGAAGGGCTCTCCGACAAGAAGGGAGCCATATCAGACATCCAGCAGGCCTTCATCGACGAGGGTGCCGTACAGTGCGGCTTCTGCACACCAGGGTTCATCATGGCCTCCATCCCCATAATCACGCGTGATGAAGTGGCAAGCAGGGACGAGATACGCAAGCAAGTTGCCGGTAACCTCTGCAGATGCACAGGCTATGACAAGATCATCAATGCGATCGAGAAGACCCAGCATAAGAGGATTGAGGAGAAGCAGGCGAAATAGCACCTATATTTCTAGATGCCATTCGCCTCCTGGTCATACTCCCACGAGTAAAGCGAACATCAGCAGAGTCCACCAATTACTTGGAGGACTCTGCTTTTTGTAAACTCATCCAACGTTTCAACGAGTCACTACTCTTTTCCTCTGGTGTCCACCTGTTCCCCTGTATTGACGGTGATGCTGTGCAAAGAGAAGTCCATAGCACGAGAGGCTTCCCTGTGCCGGATGAATCCGGTCACCAAGGCCTCGATCACGCCCTCTGCATAGGAAGTGAACTTCCGTACAGGAAGGCCCAAGAAATGCTGCTGCTGATGGAAAGATGTGTTTGTGCGATCATGAAGAGCTCCTATTGCGCGATTTGTTTTTCGACGCTGCGAGTTGGTGTGTAAATCACGTCGTTGAGCCTAGTATAACCAACAGAGACAAAAGAAGTCGGGTTCTTGTAAATAGTCATGCCTCCAATAAGCCAATAATAGTTACGTATTTTTCCTTCCCCTTCCCCGACACTTCATCCTTTGCCCCTGTTAGCGGGAACGACAAAGCAAATAATTGGATATATACTTTTAGCAGCTATATTTACATTTATTATCACACGATTAAGTACCTGACACATTTTCCTTTGTTACATATGTAACATGGGGTATACTGGACATAAATTCATCACTAGCAAAAAGGGGGATTGTTTTATGAAAAAGGAAGAGAAGAAAAAGATGAAAGGACCCTTGGGATGGTATTTCAACTTTAATCTGTTGTACAGAATTCTCATCGGATTGGTTCTAGGTGCAGTTCTAGGCCTTATCTTCAAGGAAAAGATCCTGTGGATCGCCCCGTTCGGGGCGTTGTTCGTCCGTTTGCTCAAAATGATCATGATGCCCATCATCCTCTCTACCATCATTGTAGGGGCATCATCGGTGAGTCCGGCAAACCTCGGCAGGACAGGTATCAGGATAATCATCCTGTACCTGGCGACCTCGGCCTTCGCAGTCGTTATCGGACTGGGAATGGGGGCAATCTTCAGACCGAGCGCTGATCTGGCAGCCCTTGCCGTCGACGCTGTAGGAAAACAGGCTGCATCCGTACCTCTTTCAACAACGCTGATCAACATTGTCCCGACCAGCTTTGCCCAAGCAGTTGTCAATGAAAATGTCCTGCCGGTCATATTCTTCTCACTGCTGTTTGGCATCGGCATCTCCTACCTGCGTGTATCCTCAGATGCACGGTCTAAGAAGCTCGGGGATGTAGTCTTCGATTTCTTTGACGGAGTTTCCACCATCATGATGAAAATGATAGGTGGCATCATGGAATATGCACCCATAGGAGTGCTGGCCCTCGTAGCGGAGGTCTTTGCAAAGAACGGTTCAAAGGTGGTGGGGTCCTTGGGTATTGTCACCCTTGCAACCTTCACCGGCTATGCCATCCATATCGTCGTCGTCTACTTTGGTCTGCTTGCACTGAGCAAGCTCAGCATCAGGACCTTCTTCCGCGAGGCAAAAAACCCGTTCATCACCGGGTTTGTCACCCGCAGCTCGAACGGAACCCTGCCGATCACCATCAAGGCTGCTGAAAACCTAGGGATCAAGAAGGAGATCTATTCGTTCTCCCTGCCCCTGGGAGCAACCATCAACATGGATGGTACTGCAATCTATCAGGGAGTATGTGCTACATTCATCGCACTCAGTGCAACAGGACAGGGCTTCACCCTTGCCCAGATGGGCCTGATCGTAGTGACGGCAACCCTTGCATCGATCGGGACGGCAGGGGTTCCCGGAGCCGGGGCCATCATGCTCCTGATGGTGCTCGATGCTGTCGGACTGCCTGTTGTAGCAGGAACTCCCATAGCCGGAGCCTATGCAATGATTCTTGGAATCGATGCCATCCTCGACATGGGCAGGACCGCCTTGAACGTGACCGGCGACCTGACCTGTACGACCGTTACGGCAAAGATGCTAAATGAACTTGATATGACGAGCTGGAACACCAAGGGATAAGGTCAACCTTCCTAACAAAAGGAGTGCAGAGGGCTGCACTCCTTTTGTATGCCTTGCTTGCCGCACGTGAGAGTGATACCGTTTCCTTGTTCGGTTCAATCTATTTTTGTAGGGTGGTAGCACTTTGTGGTCGATCTTTCCAATTCTCCTGTTATTCGTATTGGGCTTCTTCACCCTGGAGATAGAGGGCAGCTACTTCCCCCTGATGATTGGGTGGCTTTGAGATGGGGATGCCCGGCTACGCCCTCTTCATCTCAGTCTATGGGGTGGAGCAAATAGGAAAGCTCGCCCTGGTCGATCTCGGACAGGTGCTGATTGTCTTCTTCGTCCTGATGGCCTTCCTGATCAAGGAACGCGATGGGGTGCGAAGCACAAAGGTATCGATGAGGAGCCGTAGAGTGTGGTTTTTGCACCCCTGGTTTCAATATGGCAGCGGTTCCGATCATTTCTTAGATAATTATTACCCTACCCACCCTTTAATGCGATTCTGTCCAAATATGTAGTACTTCTTCAAAATACATACAAGTCTAGCCACAGCATACATTCTGAACTTCAGTTGAAACCTTTACACAGATTCTGTTTCTTCCAGCCGGAGATGTTTCCTATATCCAGATGGAGAGATACCAAAATACCGTCTGAACACAACACAGAAGTAATTGCTGCTGGAAAAATTCAAAGCCATGGCCGTATCGGTAACCGAAAGGCCAGAGGCAAGCAGTTCCTTGGACCTCAATGCCTTCTGATAGTTGATATACACTCTGGGGGGAGTACCTATCTGTTCAGCAAACTTTTGCTTGAAGTGTGAAGTTGAGAGATGAGAGTTTTCTGAAAGGGTATCTAAATCAATAGCCTCATGCAGATGATGGGATATATAGTTCAGGGCACGGATTATATCAGGTGTCTGTTCGGTAAAGTTTCTTTCAAACGATGCTTCAAATAGTATCTTTTGGATAAAATAAACGAGAAGACTGGCACCTATATCTTTTGGAGTCTGTGTTCCTGTACAAAAATAGTTGTAAATTTTAGAAAACAATTCTTCCGTATGATCCTGCTCCATGGAGATCATCAAGGGCTTCAGATTTTTCAAGGAAGCGATCAGTTGGGTGCTTTTTGCACTATCACAGGAAAAAAACTTTTTCGGATTGCTCAGATCGACCTGAAACCAATACATGGTATGAAGAGCAAGAGCATTTAGCTGGGTACTGTGCAGTGCATCTGCTGGAGTTATCAACAAGTCCCCTGGATACATGCTAAATTGCTCTCCGGCAATTTCAAAAGTTGCAACGCCACTTACGAGATAGGTAAATTCGATGCAGTGGGGATGGAAATGTTCAGGCAGCGAATGATATTCCATCTTTGCCTTATGGCAACCGAACATTTTCAAACCAGGTATGTTCAGTTCATTCTCGGTGAGAATGACGCGGTCGATAGAGAAAAAAGCTTCGTCAATCCATTCAATAGGTGGCATAGATAGGTCCTTTGTCTGATCGAAGCAATGTATTTGTCTCATTTCTGTTTTCAATGATATGAAAAAATCATTGCCAACCACATGCATGAATCATAGCAGAAGTGGTATGAATAATCAAAAAGATTTGATTTTGTACTGTCGATAAAATTGAATGCAACACGTGTAGCTCTCCCTTACTGTAGCAAGTGGGAACAGTGGCAAGAAGAAACGAATAGAAGGTCAACCTCATGCCTTTTTACACATGCCATACATTCCAACAGTAGGATGTCTTATGATTTCTTGCACAAAGAATAGTATCGGATGATATGCATCATTCTACAGATACCAAAAAGGAGCTCACCAATAATGAAAGAATTTGTCCCTGATTATTCGTCACTGGTTTCATCTGCCATGAACACCCAAGTCAAGAGGTTTCCACTCTATGAGCATATTATAGACCCACACGTTATGGAAAAAATCCTGGGAATTGAATTTGCGGATCTGTATCACGGTAATGATAGGGACTTGGACGAGTTTTTCAGGATCTATTGTGGGTTTTACAAACAGATGGGGTATGACACGGTCTCCTTTGAGGAATTGATAGGGCCAGCCATGCCTGGAAGCGGAGCACTGGGAAGCCATGCCCCTGGGGCAATACATACACGCGAAGATTATGAGCGGTATCCCTGGAATGAGGTTGTCGATACCTTCTTCTCCCTCTATTCCCGGTCGTACACATCACTTAGAAAAAACATGCCTGAGGGTATGAAGGCGATCGGTGGGGCTGGGTATGGAATCTTTGAGTGCGTACAGGATGTTGTTGGATACGAGAACCTCTGCTACATGATGGTTGATGATCCTCTCCTGTATAAGGAAATGTTTGTAAGGGTGGGTTCGACCAATCTAGCTATCTGGGAACGGTTGCTTCATGAATTCGGTGATGCCTTCTGTGTGTGTCGCTTTGGCGATGATTTGGGTTTCAAATCAGGCACATTGATCTCCGATACTGATATTAAGGAAGATATCATTCCCCAGTATGCGAGGATAATAGAGGCTGTCCATGCACAGCACAAACCGTTTCTGCTGCACTCCTGTGGTTGTATCTTTTCAGTGATGGACGATCTGATAACCAAAGCAAAGATAGATGCCAAACACTCCAATGAAGATCAGATAGCGCCTTTCTCCTATTGGGTTGAAACCTATGGTGATAGGATTGGTAACTTCGGAGGCATTGATACGGATGCTGTCTGCCAGTTGGGAGAGAAAGAGATGCATGAGTATATTTCTGACGTGGTTCAGGCCGCTGATGGCCATGGAGGATTTGCCTTTGGCTCTGGCAATTCCATCCCAGACTATGTTCCTGCAGACCAATTTGTCCAGATGAATAGGATAGTCAGAACAATACGGGGTGATTTCACCTGCTGAAAAGGTTCGATTTTGTATGAAATGCAAAACTGAATGCATGGCCTAACAGGTCTCCGTATGATTTGACCATAGAAAAGGTAGAAATAGACATCCTTGAGATATGCTAGATTTTACTGCGATCGAAGAATTGTCTGGCACAGACAAATACAATGGGATACATAGATGACAAGCAAAGAAAGAGTTTTACATACATTGAATTTCGAAGGGGTTGACCGTCTTGCAAAAGACATCTGGATTTTGCCAGCAGCAAGAATCCAGCATGGAGGGGCCCTTGAGGAACTGGTAGCGGCGTACGATTCCGATATAGCACAGATGTGTGCCCCTTTTGACCATGCCTACACACCCGAGTACTACCAGGTGGGAAAATATATGGATCCATGGGGTAGCGAATGGACAAATATCCAGGAAGGCATCATTGGGGAAGTCAAAAACCCTGTATTTGATGAGTATGAAAAGATGAAGGGTTACATATCACCTAAAAAACAGTTCATACAAGAGTTTGACGCGAACAGGGAGAACCTGGAAAAGCAGATAAAGGTACAAAGAGGTAGGGATAAGTTTGTGATCGGAGGCTGGATCAGCTTGTTTGAAAGGTTCCAGTACCTTCGGGGAACAGAAGACCTGTACTGCGACATAGCTCTTGAAGAGGATGAGATGTTCGATATGTTCGAACTGACCATGGACTTTATGCGAACCTATGTTTCCAAATGGTTGGAAATGGATATTGATGCTGTTGCCTTTGGAGATGACTGGGGAGCTCAGATGGCTTTGCTTATCTCTCCTGCCTCGTGGGAAAAGCTATTCAAACCGCTGTACAAGGAACTTATTGATCTGATCAAGGCAGCTGGAAAGAAAGTGTTTTTCCATAGCGATGGATATATTTTTGACCTCTATCCCCAATTTATTGAATTGGGTGTCGATGCTATCAACTCACAGCTCTGGTGCATGGGAGTGGAAAAGGTTGCCAAGGATTTTGCTGGTAAGATTACATTCTGGGGAGAGATCAGCCGTCAGACAACGTTGCCTGATGGAACAGAGGAAGAAATTCTTGCCGCAGGAAAAAAAATGAAGGACTTGCTGTTCCTCAATGGTGGTGGCTTGATCGGCCAAGGTGAAATAAATCGTGACGTTCCTCTTGAGAATGTCAGGGCATTTACCCAGGCTTGGGATTAGAACTGTATTGGATTGCATTTGTAACTCATCAGGACCAATCGCGCTTTTTGCGTTTTGATGAAGATTGTAGCTATACCTTTGCTACAGCAAAGGAAGCTCAAATGATAAAAGCACTGGTTGCGATATGCAGAGTAGCAATCTTAATTCTGACCAAGTTACGCTAGCCCAGAATTAAGATCAAAAGGTTTTTTTGGATGCTTTAAACGCTACCGCCCATTAATTATTGATGGGCGGTTGTGCTGTATAAAATCCTCTACTCCTTCATTGAACTGATCGAACTCACCCCATTTACAGGTCCACGGGGAAACTCTCTTCCCCTACCCTGGCTATCCTGGGTGCCTACACTGACGTTGATCTTGTTCAAGAGAAATCCCAACCTGCCAAAGGCTGTTTCCGAACGGACAAATTCAGTGACCACCCGCTCTATCTCCCTCTCTGCAAACGGCGTGAACGTAGGAACCGGGTGTTCACTCCAATGGATTGAACAAGGCATCAGCATCTGCTCCTCATTGGTGACATCGGATCTCTGTAGCATCGGAAACCTGATGCCCAGGTATCCAATTGGGACTTTTGACTCTTTTCGATACAGTGCAATGCTTAGACCATACTCACTAAACCCTGCCATGCCTGTACAGAATCCCAGGGAACTGATGGAAAATTCAGCTCTATACTCTTTCTCGTCAATGACGTACTCCTCAGTGATGAGGTGCTTGTCAAACTTCATTAGTGTCTCATATTTCATGCTGTAATCTCCTATTGTAGGTACTTGGTACCTCTTCTTGGGGCCATAGTGCATCTTTTTGATCTATGGCTCTCCTTACTCTTTTCTCCTTGTTGCTTAGAAAGGAACTGGTCTTGTCAAACAATTTCAAGTAACGCTCACTTCATGCTTCAAGGCCTTTGACCCTTGGTTGTTAGGTGCTCTTTACACTTAAGACGTAGCTCTACCTCATCTCTTACCTCCTATGCGCACAGGAAGGCCCAAAGAGAAAAGAGAAGGGAGATGAAAGATTTTTTGATGGTGAGCAGACATGGCGGGCTCCTATTTAGCGATTTCTTTTGCGACGCTGCAAGTGGGTTTGTAAATCACGTCGTGGTATATGTTTTTGCAAGTACGAGAAAATTGTATCGTTGGGAGATCAGTACAATGACTGCTGTTCTAGCACAGATCTCCGATACGATCGGTGATCTGGCAGAACAGCAGAGAGAGATACTCATCTACAAAGATGAAAAAGCTTCTCCTCGTTTTAGCATCCCGGTCCCCAACACTGACACTGATCGAGGTCAGGGGGAGACCCGATGTGAAGAAGCTTTCTTTCTCTCGGATAAAGGTAGTCACCACACACTTGATCTCCCTCTCTGCATACTGGGTAAACGCTCTCTCAGGAGGCACATTCCAAGGCAAGAGCCTTGCAGGACAAGGCTCCAGCATACGCTTGGGATTATTTTTATCGAGGTGCATAACCATGGGGAAGTCGATACCTATCCTGCCGATCGGATAGTCCAATCCTTCTCTAGACAAGATCACCTCTACGGTACATGCATCATAGCCTGCCATCGCTGTAATAGATCCAAGGCTGTGGATCTCCAGTTCTGCTTGGTATGTCGCACCATCGACGACATACTCGTCACTGATGATATGCTTATCAAATTTCATTTTCCTCTCATACTTCATGATTACTCTCCAATTATCCTGATTGTACTTTATGTCTCTTTTTGGGCCATAGTTCATCAGCATGAGCTATGGCTCTTGGTACTCTTCTCTCCGTGAATCTTGGTGCCTGTCTCTTGTTCCTTGTTAGTATGTTACAGGGAGCAAGCCTCAAGTCTCTTAGTCCAAGAATCGTGGTATGTCTTGGTTTTGATCTGTTCATTCTTTTTTTAGATGACGACTAAGAACACCACATGGCTGCCTCCTGTATGCACAGGAAAGCCCAAGAAGATAGGGAGATGAGGGATTGGGGGAATGTTTGATGATGACTAGACATGTCGGGCTCCTATTTAGCTATTTGTTTTTCGACGCTGCAAGTGGGTTTGTAAATCACGTCGTTAGGGCCAGTATAAGGAGCAAAGCCAAAATCTGTCAAGGGAAGAACAAAATCAGATAGATCTTACATGACCTTGCTAGCCCTCCTCTAGTGTGATACCGTTTATCCTATCAGTTCGAATCTCTCTGTAGGGTGGTAGCACTATGTGGTCGATCTTTCCAATTCTCCTGTTGTTCGTTTTGGGTTTTATTCTGCAACGGACAAAAAGCTTCTCAGAATCTACAATCGCCGGCATAAAGCGCATTGTCTCTGACCTTGCCCTGCCAGCTCTGATGTTCCAGGCCTTCTCTACCCTCGAGTTTGAGAAGAGCTATCTGCTGTTAGTGACTACCATCTTCATTGTTTGCCTCGTGATGGTCCTCATAGGCAAAGCCCTGGCTAAACCCCTTGGCATGGACTCCCCTTACTTCCCCCTGATGATGGGTGGCTTTGAGATGGGCATGCTCGGCTATGCTCTCTTCATTTCAGTCTATGGGGTCGAACACATTGGCAAGCTAGCCCTGGTCGACCTTGGACAGGTCCTGTTTGTATTCTTCGTCCTGATGGCCCTGCTGATAAAGGAACGCGATGGCGTGCACAACAAAAAGGTGCTGCTTCGTCAGTTCGTCACATCGCCTGTTATCATAGCAATATTTGCAGGAATACTGGTAAGCCTTTTTGCAAAGGACCTATCACCCAATCCTCTTTTTACCGCCTTGGGTGAATTCATTGACCTGTTGGCAAACCTGACAGTCCCCCTTATCGCCATCTCAATTGGATATGGCATTCACATCAAGGGTGATGGCTTGGCAAAGGCATTGAAGACCATCCTTGTCAGGAAGATCCTCCTGGTTGCCTTGGCCTTGCTCATCAACTATTTCCTGGTAGACAAACTGCTTGGCATGAGTGCCATCTATCGCTATGCAGTTCTGCTAATGTTCCTCACCCCTCCACCGTTCATCATCACCATATTCATGAAGGCTGGGGACAAGGAGAATGCCGACTACGTGGACAACACCCTTTCTATGGATACCCTGGTCTCCATCATCTCTGTGATGGTCGCTACAAGCATCTATACGTAAAGGTATTGCGCTTTCTTGACAATCTCAGCCCTGGCACGTACCCTTAGGGAAGGAGGTGCACAATGCGCATAGCAATCTATGGAGCTGGCTCTCTAGGTACCATCTTGGGAGCCTATCTGACAAAAGGCGGGGTAGAAGCCGACCTCATTACCCGAAACAAAGAGCACATAGCCGCCTTACAGGCAAACGGTGCCAAGGTGGTGGGAAAAGCAGAGTTTACCGTTCCGGTCAAAGCCCTACTCCCCTCAGAGATGACAGGCAAGTATGACATCATCTTCTTGCTTACCAAACAACTGGAAAACAATTCGGTCGCCACATTCCTCAAACAGTACCTAGCGGCAAAGGGCATGCTCTGCACCATGCAGAACGGACTTCCTGAACCTGATCTCATTGAGATCCTAGGGAAGGGACGAGTCTGTGGATGTACCATCGGATGGGGTGCCACCAGGCAGGGCCCTGGCATTTCAGAGCTGACAAGCGAAAAGGACAGCCTCACCTTCAGTCTGGGGATGATAGAGGACCCGGACAAAAAGGGGCTAGAAGAAATTGCCACGATACTCAGGAATATGGGTACCGTAGAGATTGATTCCAACTTCTTGGGTGCTCGGTGGTCCAAACTGCTTATCAATACAGCTTTCAGTGGAATGGGAACTGTAGTAGGTAGTACATATGGAGATGTTGTCGACAACAAGAGGGCTCGGTCCCTCGCCCTGAAAATCATGAAGGAGTGCATTGATACCACCCAAGCATTGGGGGTAACCATCGAACCTATACAAGGCAAGGATATTGTAAAACTCTTCAACTATTCAGGACCCATAAAACGGTGGATATCCTTCCACCTGATCCCCCTTGCCATGAAAAAACACAGAACCATCAAGGCGAGCATGTTGCAGGACATCGAGAAAGGGAAGAAATGTGAGGTCGACTCCATAAACGGTGTTTTGAGTGAACAGGCAAGAAAGGCAGGCATCCCTACCCCTATCAACGACAAGGTCATCGACATCATCCACCGCATAGAGAGGGATGAACTGCGTCCGGAGATGGGGAATCTAGAGCTGTTTGAAAAATAATGTCATTGGAAGTTCCTCTGTACCTAAAGAGATTGCAAAGTCTCAATATAAAAATAATCCCTTCCTATGGAATTGCTTCAATAGGAAGGGTTCAAATGTAAAGGCTGTTGATAGCTCATTTTCTCAAAATTCATCAACAGCTCGGGTTAGGGTATATCCTAATATGTACAAAACACCTATTCTAGCAGCCAATTTCTCACAATTTCTTTAACTAAACTGCTTAATTGAGACTTGACCTGCTGTGCAACATGCAGCACCTCCGTATGGTTAAGAGGTTGATCTAGAATACCTGCCGCCATATTTGTCAAACAACTAAGACCCAAGGTATGCATCCTCATATGTGCAGCAGCGATAACCTCTGGGACTGTAGACATTCCTACTGCATCAGCACCAAGAAGCCGAGCTAATTTAACTTCTGCTGGGGTTTCAAAGGAGGGTCCAGAGAACCATTGGTAGACACCTTCTCGTATGGGAATGTCCAACTCGTCAGCACATTTTTTTGCCAATGCTCGTAAATTTTTGTCGTAAGCGGTTGTCATATCAAAGAAGCGAGGGCCTAAGGCGTCTATATTTTCACCTCGCAAGGGATTGTCCTGAACAAGTTTTATGTGATCGGAGATAATCATCAAATCTCCAGGATTCCAAGAAGTATTGACGCATCCACATGCATTTGTAACCAGGAGGTTTTCAATTCCCATCATTTTCATGACTTGAACGGGAAAAGCTAATCGTCCCATATCATAGTTTTCATAGTAATGCACTCGGCCCTGCAAACATACTACATGCTTACCATCCAATACGCCTAACACCATACGTCCTGCATGCCCCTCTACTGTTGATGTGGGGAAGTGTGGGATGGCACCATAAGGAATGACAACCTTGTTTTGTACCTCATCAGCAAGGTCGCCTAGACCACTTCCTAAAATCATCCCTATCTGCACTGGTGGGGAATATAACCCTTGGATATAGTTTTTCGCTTCTTCAAGTTGTCCTAATAGTGACACTGTTTTCATCGTATTGATCCCATAAATGTATGCTCTGTTTCGCCATAATGTTCCATCAGTGCAATACATTCTTTGTACATCATGGTTATTTTATTTTGGTACTGTTCTTCTTGTGCTAAATTATGCATTTCATAGGGATCTTCCGTTATATCGTATAGTTCTTCTCTATCGTTTTCAGTAAAATTGTATTTATACCTTCCATCGATAAGAGTTCGCACCTTTGTTTTATCGCGATAGCCTTGGCCAAAAGTTTCTAGCAATACAGCATCTCTGACCTTTTCCACATCGCCATTGATAAGAGGAACTAAACTTACTCCATCGATTGCATCTTCAAACTTTGTCTGAGCAAAATCTAAAATCGTAGGTGCAATATCAATTGAATTGATCAATGCTTGGGTTTTTCTGGCTCCTTTTCCAGGAACGCGAATTGCAAAGGGAATCCTGATAGTCTCTTCGGTCATGAAACTCCCCTTGTCAAACATCCCCCCATGACTAGCCAATGCATCACCATGATCACTTGTCCAGATAATTATCGTATCATCATCCAACTGCAACTCTTCAATCTTCTGGATGATCTGCCCCGCCGCATTGTCGACCAAGGTTGAATGTGCATAGGCAACTTTTAGGAACCGAGCCCACTCCGCCCAAGAAAAAACACTGGGGATTATTAAATCGCCATGCTCATCAGCAATTGGAGCATTCATATGTCGATACGTTTTAGGTTTATTCTCCAGAGTATCTCGAAAATTCGGGTATTCTGGAATAACGACATCCTTATACAAGTCCAAATATTCTTGTGTAGGAAAGTAGGGTTGATGGGGTCCCCAAAAATCTATGCGCATATGAAACGGTTTATCATTATGCTGCACTTGCTCCAAAGCATCATTGGCTAACGAAGCTAAGAAGAAAGCTTCATGCGTCTCTTTTGGCGTAAGGGTCTTCCCTATGCAAGGTTCTCCACACCAGTACTTGTCACACGTGTAATCGGTATTGCCCTGCACTAAGGCTGGAAAGGTCTCACTTGTATTTTTATTGGGGAATACCATTTCGATAGCATGCTTTGGAGTAGGAAGACCATTCTTTTCCAGATATTGCTGATACTCCTCTGTAATATATGGATTACCATATTCAGCAAGAGAAAAGCCCTTTGCTTGGTGATCCAATGCTGTCCCAGGCCCTGCATGCCACTTTCCAAAGCAATATATATCATAGCCAGCCCTATCTAAGACTTCCATATACGTGTCTCTATCAAAAGGAGCTGGTTCCTGATTATACAGATGACCATGGTTATGCGGATACAATCCAGACAGAATTGTTCGTCGTACCGGCCCACAAAGAGGGGTTGTACAATAGGCTTGCTCAAATTCAATTGCATTTTCCAGGAAAGCATCATACTGTGGTCGCTGTAATTGAGTATGATTCTTGTTCAGTTGATGATCAGACACGATCATAACGATATTAGGTTTTTTCTTCATTGAACTATTCAGTCCCCTTTGTCTCGAAAAAAGAATTGATCACAAGGAGCAACTCCTTTTCAATATCCAAACCAGTACAGGCTAGATTAAGCATTTCAAGCTGATCATTTTGCCTGTCAAACAGGAGATATGGCTCCATATCCTTGTTTACAACAAGCTTCCACTCTTGTGTTAGCACCATGGTTTCTCCATTGTACTCACTAAAAATATAATCCTTATGCTCGTTGGAAAATACTGAGATACCTTCTTGTTCATAACGTATGGGGACATCAGCCAAATCCAACAACGTGGGTCCTATATCAAAAAGCGCCACCAAAGTGTCTTCAGTTCCTTGCCGTTGATTCTCCACGTTCTTGATCAAGAGGGGTATTTTTACGGAACTGTCCAAGAAGTTGCTCTTATATAATCGACCCCGGTCCCCACACATCTCACCATGATCAGATACTAAAACCACAATGGTATTGTCATACATATTGCGGTCTTTCAACAACTGCAAGACTTTACCAATCTTCTCGTCTATGACACTGACTTTTGCCAGATACCCTGTACGAACCTTGATAGCTTCTTTGCTTGATACTCGGTTGTAGTCCAAGTCCTTGTCATAATCACCTCTATTCCTATCAGGATTTGCATCCACAAAATCAGACAAGGGTAGATTGATATCAGTAGCGGCTATGTTGTCATGGTAGCTCAGGGGAGCATCCCAAGGGTCATGAGGTCCAGGGAAACTGATCATGGTAAAAAATGGGTTTTCACTCGCATACCCTTTCAAGTATTCATACCCTTTCTCACCCACATAATTATCAGGGTAGAGTTCAAAAGGCAAAACAGTAGGACTCACATCTGTCTGGACTCTACCATAGCGACGCTTCATATCAGCGTTATACTTTTCAATAAGACCTTGATCATGCCAAATTTGAGTCAGATGTGACAATAATCTCCCCGAAACACGAGGGCCAGGCACTTCATTGACTGTATTGAATCCAAAAGACTGGATAAGATCTTCAGCTTCCCGCATATCAGGGATGGTACCGTCATACGTATAATAGTGAGTCTTGCCAAATACGCTTGTCTCATACCCAGAATCTCTCAAATCCTGAACCCAGGAGGAGCTTCCCCTTTCGAGAATATGATGACTATTATTGACTATTCCCAATTGATGAGGATATTTTCCTAATAGAAGAGAAGCTCTAGCAGGGGCACAAATCGGAGATGTAGTGAAACAATTCGTAAAGGTGACACTATCTTGTATGAGCTTGTTCAAATGAGGGGTAGCTGAACCAAAGGAATCACTCCTCATCTGATCGACCATTAAGAATAAAATATTAGGTTTTTTCATTACTCTTTTACACTCCCACTTGTCATCCCTGCGATATAGTATTTTTGCAGGAACAGGAACAAAATCAAAACAGGGATCGTAGAGACCAAAGAAGAAGCAAATACCAACTCCCATGCGATGCTCTGATCAGTAAAAAGATTTGCTATTGCCACCCCTAGGACTTGCCACTTCGGGGAGCGTAGAATTATCAAAGGCCAAACAAAACTGTCCCAAGCAAAGAAGAACTTTATCAGGCCGCCACTTATCAAAGCCGGAGCTATGTTCGGAAGTAAAATCTTGTAGAAAATTTTGTAGTGCGGACAACCATCAATGACAGCAGCATTATGAAGGTCTGCAGGAACTTGAGAAAAATGGTTGGTGAACAGCATAATGAGAAACGCATCTGCCAGCCACGGCAACCAGAGAGCAGTAAAGGTATCCCCGAGTCCAAAATTCTGCACGACCAGGAACGTTGGAATCATCCTTGCTTCAAAAGGGACCATCATAGTAAACAGAACAAGCGCATATAGAAATTTTGAACCTCGAAACTCAAATCGAGCAAAAATAAAGGCCATAGAGGTACAAATAAACAACGAGCCTAAGACTGTAACAACTGATAGTAACAATGAGTTAGACACATTTCTCAGAAAATTCATTTCCAGTAGTGTTTGAAAATTATCAAGGGTTGGGGATAGGGGGACAAACGTTCTCCAGCTTACAGGAAAGACATACGTAAACATTTCACTGCGTGTTTTAAAGGCAGATCCTAACATCCAGGCATAAGGCAAGAGAAATATCAAGCCCAGAAAAAGGAGGCCGACAAGCAATAGTACGTTTTTAGGGATTTTTCTGGTTTTCATAACAGTATTTTTACCCATGTTTTTTTACCGATTTCTGAATGAAACTGATCACGATCAATATCGAAGCGAGTATGATGGACAAAGCGGAGGCATACCCGATTTGGTTGTAGGTGAAGGCATTCTCATAAATACTCATAACAACGACCTTTGTTGCCCCTGCAGGACCGCCTTTGGTTGTCAACAAAACTGGGCTGAACACCTGGAAGGAATGAATGGTTGTAGTCAAAAATATAAAAGCAATGGTGCTCCGTAGCATGGGGATTGTCACATACCAATGCTTCTGAAAAGAATTCACGCCATCAATCTCTGCTGCTTCATAAATAGTACTCGGTATACTGAGCAGGCCAGCAAGGAAAAAAAGCATGGTCAATCCCACATTTTTCCACACGGTGATCAAGGCGATTGTCCATAGGGCTTGACTTCCATCAGTGAGAAATCCTTGGGATGGTATTTTGACCAGTGCCAAGATTGCATTTACCAAACCGTTGGAAGGATGGAACATCAGCCCCAAAATAGCTGTTGCAACAACCATTGACGTAATGACAGGAACAAGAATAATGGTTCTCAAAATTGTTGTGTACCATTTCGCCTTAGCAATTATCAAGCTTAACAAAAACCCAAATAGCATTTGCAAAGGGACTCTCATGAGAAAATACTTGACCGTGATCCACAGTGAACTCAAAAACTCCTTATCAGTAAAAGCTGTAGCATAATTTTTCAAGCCCATAAATTTTCTCGTGTTGTTCATCAAATTGACTTTAAAGAAACTGTACTCAAAAGCTGTGATGATCGGCAGAAGCTGAAACAACGCCATCAAGACAA
The DNA here is from genome assembly GCA_034007055.1 of Sphaerochaeta sp. GTDB lineage: Bacteria > Spirochaetota > Spirochaetia > Sphaerochaetales > Sphaerochaetaceae > Sphaerochaeta. The sequence continues at coordinate 97,393 of JAVERP010000001.1, read as the reverse complement.
CTCCAGGTACAAGATAAAGCAACAAGGCTAAACCAATGTCTCTATCTTTCTTCAATGATCTCAGTCTGTATTTTTCCATAAGAGTCCTCTCTTAAACAAACTCTAATTCATTTTGATAGTATGAATTAAAAAAGTTTCATCTGTGATTCAAAAATTGCAATCTTATCTTTAACTGTCTTCTCGATGTCAGCACCAGCTACAATATCCTCAAACATTGAGAATCCTATGATAGCATTATAGAGAGCATACCCATGTGTCTTAGGTCTCGCTTCTCCGTACATTGCTAGGTTCTTAAGGAAAAATTGCTGATACTCCTTTACATATAGTTCAGGATGCTTGTCAGAAAAATCTAGCCTACTTACAACGTCAGACCCAGAAGTATTCGAATATAGAACCAATCCTTCATCGCTTCCTGCAAACTTTACAAAGTCTTTTGCAAGCGTTGGAACCTGGGTCTTTGAAGAAACTGAAAAAGCAAATCCCCCAGTATGTGTGAGAGGAGTCTTAAAGTATGGCAGTGGCATCAACCCCCAATTTAGATCAGGGAAATTCTTTTCCAGCTGACTTGCTGTTGCCAAGAAGGAAATCATAGTCACAGATTGTCCGGTACCAAAAGCATCAGGCACTTCTGCTATTGGGCAAAATTTATCTACCTGATAGAGGTCTTGGTAAAACTTATAGGCTTCCATTGCTTCAGCAGTATCTGCATAACCGGTCAAAGTCATTCCATCGGGAGAAATGGCTTTATACGTATTGGAACTTTTTGTTCCGTTAGATCGGATAATTGGAGTTATCCAAAAATCTCCAGTACCTGGATTGGATAAAAAGTTCAGTCCCCAAGGCAATCTTCCACTTTTCTTCTCAACAGCAACTCGGATCTTGCCCACATTTTCTTTCCATTCTGTCCATGTCCAAGGACTCTCAAACGTAGCAGGTTCAACGCCGGCAAGAGCAAAGAATTCCTTATTATAGTACATTGCTGAACTAGCTTCTCTAAATGGATACGAGTAAATGTTTCCATTATATGTTGCTGCTTCGATAACTGCAGGGATAAACAATTTTTTCTCTGATTCAGGAAGGATATCATTCAACGGAAGAAGAGATCCTAAATATGCATACGTCAGTGAATCAGTGGTAGAAAACATGACAATATCATCTACTTTATCGCTAGACCACATTACTGTGAGCTGTTCCTTATATTTGTTAAAAGGAACACTTCTTACAGTGATTACTGTTCCTGGATGCTTCTCCATATAGGCTTTCGCCAATGTTTGCATACCTTCTGGAACTCCAGGGCTTTGGGGAACAAAAATTTTTAGTTCATTTCCTTCTAATGTAACAGGTTTTTCTGATGCCCCACCAGAAAATACAAACGTAGATGCCAGCATAAGGACAAGTAAACCAACAAGCATTCTTTTCATAGCAATTCTCCTTTATTTTTCTTCCCACGCAATAATTTTATTGTATCGTGGAAGGTTTTCGAAATGTCGCGCATCATAAGCCTCAACTACATACTTTGCATAATAATCTTCAACCAGTTTGTTCAATTTTTCTCGTATTTTTTGATAGGCCTCATCATGATAATAGGATAATTTTTCTTCTGGGTCCTTTGCCAAATCAAACAGGATATTCTGACTTGCATCAGGGTATACAACAAGTTTAAACTCATGCCATTTGACCATCTTGACAGGACCATATTCGCAAAATTGCACATCCTTCCAAGAGCTAATGTAAGGTACGGTATTCGTCAAGAAATATGCGTAACTTTTTCCTGGCGAATTTCTTTCTATCTTTTTCTCTTGCGATTCCTCAATTCCGATCAGATCAAGAATTGTATTGAACAAATCAGTATGGTCGACCCATTCTGTGCGTACTTGCTGTGAAAAAAGATGGTTTGGTGAATAGAAAATCAGAGGGACTCTCAAATTTTCTTCAACCATATTTATAGGGAAGGTAGCATTGGCTTTTCCAAACAAAGCATGCTGCCCACAATTCAAGCCATGGTCAGCGGTGTAGATAACAATGGTATTTTCCATCAGATCCTGTTTTTCAAGTTCATCCAGAATAGTACCAATAGACTCATCAATTTGGGAAATGCCAGCGTAATATTGACAGAGGGCTTCTGTCCTATCTTCTCGTGTCTGATACAAGGATTCATTCTTCTGAATTCCAAAGGGATAATTTGTTTGCTTCGATGCAGGTGCAATGCCTTTCTTTCGGTAATAATCAACCAATCTTTCAGGATGATCTTCAAATGGACTATGGGTAGCATAGTGACCGACTACCAAAAAAAACGGTTTCTCCGTTACTTGCCTATCACGGAGGTATTCAATGGCATCATCAGTGATATTTTGAGCCATATACCCTTTGCGTAGTACAGCCTCATCCCCTCTGAAGTGTGTTCTCTCGCCCTTATGATATATAGGGAAATCTGGGCCAATGGTAAACGAGTGATCAAATCCTTGCTTAGAGAGACACTCCTGTCCAAGGTGCCATTTGCCTATCAAAGCAGTCTCATACCCGTCAACTTGAAGTAGTTCAGGTAAAATCAGCTCATTTTCAACCCAATTACGGTTATCATCCTCTAAACCTGAGCCGATAAAGTCATGTACGCCATGCTGTGACGAAATTCTTCCTGTGAACAAGCAAGCTCTTCCAGGCGAACAAACGGGAGTAGGGGTAAATGCATTTTGCATCACAACTCCCTTATTGGCAAGAAAATCTAAGTTTGGTGTCATGACATCCGAGTTCCCATAGCAGCCATTTGCCCACGCTGCATGATCATCAGTCAGAAATAACACAATATTGGGTCTCTTATTCACTTTCATTTTCTAAGTACTCCTCCATCAGTTCTAGTTGTTTCTTCGTTATGGTAATTTTCCCTTTGTCTAGATTGCAGTATCTTTCATTCCTGATACCATCGATTACCCGATATATAGTTCTCAGACTCATTCCCAACTTCTCTGCCATTTCTTCTCTTGTTTGTTGAAGCCTTACTATTTCTAGAGTCGATAAAGTATGTTGTGACTGGTCTATCAGGTATTTGACCATATTTTTTTTATGACTGTAGACCCCAAATGTTCCAAACTGGTTTATTGACGGGTACATCTGCTTTGCAAAATATTGAGCTATCATCTTGTACATCGTGAAGTCGGATTCAATCCATTTTTCGAAATCATTTTTCCTAATCCGTATATATTCAGATTCACTTTGCGTCATCACAGTTGAAGTCGCCTTTTCCTTTTGAGCGAAGAGCTCCAACAGTCCCATAAAGCCTGGAGCACTTTTTACGGCATATGAATACCTTCTACCGTTATCATATTCATTCAACACCCGTAATTCTCCAACGAAAAGGATAAATATATACGGGTTACTTTCCCCTTTTTTTATTAGTATCTTTCCTGAAGAAACCTTGAGGTATTCCATTTTTGAAAGAAAACTACTGCTAGGGTTTTTAAACAACCCATGGAGCCATTCATTCGTTTCGATAATAGTTTTAACCGTCATCGTAGGAACCTCTCTTCTATATTCAGTATATGCCATGTTTTATAGAAAAAAATGTCATATGGCAGTTTTGTAATAATTCTGTTGGAAATTAATTTTGCGAGAAGCAATATAGGGAAAACAACTCTGATACGAGTAGCTTTTCTAGTATTTTCTAAGATAGGAGCATGTGATTTTTGACTCCTTCCTTATCTTTTTTTCTAGCTCCCTGCCTATTTTTCTACCCTACTGCAGGCCTTCCCCAAATCTTACATATCTACTGGCCAATTCAACAATTTTCCAGATGAATCGCAACTGACTCTGCATCAGGATGGGAAATAATCCCTCTTTCAGTGATGATTGCAGTGATATGTTTGCTAGGCGTTACATCAAATGCAGGATTATATACCTTGATACCCTCCGGGCCGGTTCTCCTGCCAAATCCATTGGTAACTTCTTCTCCATCTCGGACTTCTATTTCAATATCATCCCCAACAGCGGTCTGCAGATCGAACGTCGAAGTTGGGGCAGCCACATAAAATGGTATTCCAAATTCTTTGGCCATGATGGCCAGACCAGATGTTCCTATCTTGTTGGCGGTATCTCCATTAGCAGCAATCCTGTCAGCACCCACAATTATCGCATCAATCTTTCCTTGTTTCATGACCAGGGAAGCCATGCTATCGCACAGGACAGTTACATCGATTCCTACTTTGTGCAGTTCATAAGCAGTCAAGCGGGAGCCTTGGAGTAAGGGCCGTGTCTCATTTGAAAATACCTTAAACCCATACCCCTGTTCAAACCCTAAATATAAGGGGGCTAATGCTGTTCCGTATCCAGTGGTTGCAAGTCCGCCTGCATTACAGTGCGTCATGATCCCCATATTCTTTTCAAGAAGGGTGAGACCATGTTTTCCAATGGCAATTGACATATTCTGATCCTCATGGAAAATAGCAGCGCTTTCTTCAAACAACCCTTTCAGGACCGACTCAGAAGAGCAAGATTCTTGCTTGCATTCATTGAGGAATCTCAGTTCCATACGGTTCAAAGCCCAGAACAAATTCACTGCTGTAGGGCGTGAGCTGGCCAGATAACTCTTCAAAGTCCGAAAGTCTTTCATCATCTCATCTACACAACCATAGACTTTCTTTTGCATGCAGATATATAAGCCATAGGCAGCGGCTACCCCTATTGCAGGGGCACCCCTTACACGAAGCTTCATAATAGCTTCGAACAGGTCTTCTTTGGTATCTATTTCCAAAAATGTTTCCATCGTCGGCAATTTCGTCTGATCCAGCAAAATGAGTTTTGTAGCATCGTTATTCAAGGTAACTGGCAAGATTGTATTCATTGTTTTTCCTCTGGTTTTTATGAGATATCCCTGAAAATAAGTTCAAGTTGGTCTAAGGATGAAGCCTGTTATAAATACAGCACTGCTTGGTTACAGGCACAATGTTGTTGATTAAGGGTATCTTCAGTAAAAACATCCATAATGACACCTAAAGCATCTTTTTTTGCTTGTGAAACAACATTTCCGTGATCAATGTTCGCAAGATTTTCATTAGTGATACCGCAGGCCATATTTGAAATCAGCCCAATTGCGGAATAGCAGATGTTTAGTTCCTTTGCAAGGAATACCTCTGGAATACATGTCATGCCCACCAATGTTCCCCCAAGCGTCTGGTACATCCGGATCTCACTTTTCCCCTCAAATCTAGGACCATCGGTGCAAACATATATCCCTTTATCGACAACAGTAACACCCTTTTGTAGTGCTTTCTGTGAAAACAGCTTTCGTAGCTGTCCGCAAAAGGGGTCGGACATATCTGTGTGAGCCACCCTAGTATCGGAGCCATCAAAGTACGTCTTAACCCTGTTGGTAGTAAAGTCGAGAAAATCCTCAATTATCACGATTGAGCCTTCTCTGATGTTGGTATCCATTGACCCGCTGGTAGCAAGTGCGTAGACATGGGTAATCCCAAGTTGCTTGAGTGCCATACAATTTGCCCTATAATGTATTTTATGAGGGGGAGTTGTATGCTTGGAACCATGACGGGGTAAAAAAAGTATATCTTCATTTCCAATTCTCAATATGTAGGTCTCAACCGACCCATATTCTGTCTCAATTATATGGGGGCCAGTGCTATTGGGCAGAGAACTCGCTCCTGTCCCTCCAATGATTGCTTTGTTCATAGTGCTCCTTGTATCTCCTGTGAGTATAGTTTGCGATGATTAGGATAGGTTGTCAGATATCAAATTTGTCAGCTACAACAAAATTATCAGTATTTTTGAAAGGAATTACTGCCTTGTCTGTGGTTATGATATGGTCAAAGTTCTTAGTTTCCCCAAATACGAAGTGGGAGACCTTACTAATCTTTGTTGAATCAACGATGAGAATCCGCCTGGCTGTGCGTTCCATAACTTTTTCATTTATCACTGCAGTATAGGTATCAAAGGAAGAAACAGTATGTTCAGACACACCACTTGCCCCAATGAAACAAACCGTGAAATTAAGCTTATTAATCTTATCATAGACTTCGGGCCCATAGGTAATCCCTAGATTATTATCCAGCTGTCCTCCGATAAGGATTGTCTTGATATTGTATTCCACAAGTTTAGTCACATGGAAAACTCCATTGGTAACAACTGTGATATTCTTCCCTGCAAGAAAACTAATCAGGTAATTCTCGGTCGTTCCTGGCCCAAGATAGATAAAATCATTGTTCTTTACATATTGTGCTGCCTTGGCACAAATTATGTATTTTTCCTCAGAGTTTACCTCTAGCCTTCCATCTACAGAATGATCTTCAACCTCACTGACTTTGACTCCTCCACCACTGAGGAGAATTATCTTCCCCTTATCTTGGAGTATTTTCAGATCACGTCGGACTGTGGGCAATGAGACCTTGGTGAATTCAACCAATTCATTAAGATATACAATATTCCGAATCTTAATGAAATCGTACATTTTACTTTGTCGTACATAGGGAATCATAACCCACCTACCTATTTTTATCGCATGTTTCTAACAGATCAATTTACATTTTTAACGATATCACGCATTTTTCTGTTTGTCCAATTAATTTCATATTTTAATTTTTTTTGAACTTTTATTATATATTTATGATTTATTGTAATTGAATTAGCATGGGTGAAATGAGATCTTTGACTTACTACAACGTAACAAGCAAGTGAGTTCCGATGAACTTGCATAAGCGATGGGACTATACAAAATCAATCTAGGCAACCATGCATTTAATGGTGCATGGACAAAACCCTCTCGCTTGTGCATAGTACAAAACGGAGGAAAGCAGACCAGGATGTCTGATCTGCTAAATAAACCATGCCTGATATGATGAACTTCTGTGCCATAGACTTCGAGACAGCTTGCCCCAAACGTGCAAGCGCCTGTGCAGTTGCCCTGGTCAAGGTACGAGAGGGGGTATTGGTCGACCAGTACTACACCTTCATCAAACCTCCGTACGGTATGGAAATCTTACCCTTCTTTACATCGATCCATGGTATCAGGATGAGGGATGTCGCACACTCACCAACCTTTGGAGAGGCATGGCCGGTGATGCAAGCATTCATAGGAGACGATTACCTTGTAGCCCACAACAGCAGCTTTGATCGCAGCGTCCTCAGGCTCTGCCTCGAGTACTACGGCATTAATTATCCGCTGCCTAACTTTGCTTGCACTGTTGAAAGTGCACGAGGCGCTTGGCCCACCTTGATGAACCACAAGCTCGACACTGTCAGCAGGCACCTCGGCATAGTGCTGAAGCACCACGAAGCCCTGAGCGACTCCTTGGCATGTGCAAAGATCTATCTTGCCGCCAACGCCCTGCAACAAAATTGATATCGCCTTTAGGCTTGATAACTTTTCCCTCTGTAGGGAAGCACCACCAGCAGTACTGGTAAATCGCCATTAAACAGTCGTTGCTACTGATATCTTCTCCCCTTCTACCACATTTCAAGGCGATCAAGTCAGGTTTCCCCTCCTGTTGTCAATAAAATTGTAAACGTTTACAATTTTCTTGACAACGCACTAATTCCATGTAATGATTTGTCTATGGGGTTCTGAAAACCAAGATATTTGGGATTCCCAACTAGAGTAGTACGAATCGTATCCGATATAAGAGGGAGGTGGCTTTGAACAATATTGTGTTGTCGATGAAAGCCATAGACAAGCGCTTTTCTGGTGTACATGCCTTGAAAAAGGTAGATTTCACCCTTAAGGAAGGAGAGATCCACGCGCTTGTAGGCGAAAACGGTGCAGGAAAATCCACACTCATGAAGGCCCTGACGGGAATCTTTCCCAAGGATTCAGGTGAGATCCTCTACAGGGGAAAACTCTTCAACCCCCACAGCCCCAAGCAGGCGCTGACTGCAGGCATTGCAATCGTCCACCAGGAACTGAACATGATGGACCACCTTACCGTTGCACAGAACCTTTTCATAGGGCGCGAGTCAACCAAGTTCAACGGCCTGTTCCTTGATGCCAAACAGCAGAACCAGCGGGCACGCGACCTCCTGAAAAAGCTCAACATGGACATTGATGTGGAGCTCAAGCTAGGGGACCTCACCGTAGGCAAGCAGCAGATGATCGAGATAGCAAAGGCGGTAAGCTACAACCTGAAGGTTCTCATCCTCGACGAACCTACAGCAGCCCTTACCGACACTGAGATCGAGGACCTCTTCTCCATCATGAGGGACCTTGCCTCCAAGGGCGTCGGCATGATCTACATCTCCCACCGCCTTGATGAGATCGGGGAGATTTCAGACAGGGTCACCGTCCTGCGTGACGGCGAGCTTGTCGGAACCGAAAAGACAAGCGAGCTGACCAAAGAAGAGATGATCAACATGATGGTTGGTCGTGTCATCTATGAAAAGCCCAAATGCAAGAGCAACTGCCCCCCTGATGCCCCTGTCGTGCTGAAGATTTCCAATCTTTGTGCAGGGAGTATGGTCGATAATGTTAGCTTCGACCTGCACAAGGGAGAGATTCTGGGCTTTGCAGGCTTGATGGGAGCAGGACGAACAGAGACCATGCGGGCCCTGTATGGTGCAGACGAATCAACAGGGGGTATCGAGGTCTATGGACGCAAAGTCTCGATAAAAACCCCCATGGATGCGGTAAAACTTGGTATAGGCTATCTGTCCGAGGATAGAAAGCGCTACGGCCTTGCCACAAAGCTCTCGGTCATCGAAAACTCTGTGATGGCATCCTATGAGGAGCTCTCCCCTTCGATGCTGATTAAGGAAAAGGTTCTGATCGATTCGACAAACAGGTATGTCGAGAAGTTGTCGATTAAGACCCCTTCGATAGACCAGTTTGTGAGAAACCTCTCTGGAGGAAACCAACAGAAGGTGGTCATTGCAAAATGGCTGATAAAGAACAGCTCCATCCTGATCTTTGACGAACCTACCCGAGGCATCGACGTCGGGGCAAAAAGTGAGATCTACGCCCTGATGAATGAGCTGGTCAAGGAAGGCAAGTCCATCATCATGATCAGCTCCGAGTTGGGAGAGGTCCTGAGGATGAGTGACCGCGTTGTGGTAATGAATGAGGGAAGGATCACCGGAATCTTAGACATAGAAGATGCGACCCAGGAGAAAATCATGGGTTTGGCAACACTTTACAAATAGGAGTTGGCAGGTATGGCTACTAACGAAGATCTGGAATTGAGGGAAAAGAAGAGTGTCATCAACATGCAGAAACTTCTTGCACCTTTGGCATTGGTTATAATTTATGTTTTCTTCTCAATCTTTGGGAGAAACTTCTTCTCCCTTACCACGCTGGTCAATATCCTTGACTCCTCCTACTACATAGGCTTCATCGCCATTGGAGTGACCTTTGTCATCATAACCGGTGGCATCGACCTGAGTCTGGGAACCGTGATGATGGCCTCCGCCATTATCGGGGGCACAGCCTACAAGACTTGGGGATGGCCGATGTGGCTCTCCCTGCTCCTGATCCTGGCTGTAGGCACCGGCTTTGGACTGCTGAATGGAATTCTCATCTCCAAGCTCAAGCTACCCCCGTTCATTGCAACGCTCGGAACCCAGATGATCAGCCTTGGAACAGGCTCCATCGTATCGAATGTGCGTAGCGCCACCTTCCCTGCACGCGGTGCTGACGGCAGCTGGTTCAAGAGCATATTCAAGTTCATCACACCGGGGAACAATTCCTTTCCCACAGGTGCCATAGTACTCTTTCTCACCGCTTTCATTGCTTACGTCATCCTGACCAAGACCAAGATGGGACGGTACATCTTCGCCATCGGATCGAACAAGGATGCGGCAAGGCTCTCAGGTGTAGATGTACAGAAGTGGGAGATGATGGCCTACGTGATAGCGGGCTTTACCGCCGGCATCGGTGGCATTGCCTTCGCTGCAGTCTATACCACCGTCATGCCTGCACAGGGAGCTGGTTTTGAGCTCTATGCCATCGCAGGTGCTGTCATCGGGGGCACATCCCTCTCAGGTGGTGCAGGCTCGGTATTCGGCACCATGATCGGTGTCTACATCATGAGCGTGCTTCGTTCGGGCCTCCCTTCGATGAACCTGCAGTCCCAGTACCAGACCTTCTTCACCGGTGTAGTCGTCATCGGAGCGGTCATGCTGGACATCTATCGGACCAAGAAGGCTACAGAGGTAAAGATGCTCACCCCTGCAGACCAGTACCGTGAAGAGCAGCTGGCTAAGCTTGAGAAATTAAAGAAAGACCTTTCGCTTGAGAGCAACACCCAAAAGAGAGGTGAACTGCAGAACCTCATGAACATGGTCAAAAAAGAGATGAACATCACCTATCGGAAGATGAGGAAGGAAGAGAAGGCAGAGCAAGCCCGCCTGGAACACCAGGAGAAAGAGTTTGCAATGACAATGCAGGACAAGCAGTCCTAAGTATTCATAATGGTTATATCCGAAGGCGTATGCCCTCGGTAGTATATAGGAGGTTCACATGAAAAAAAGTTTGGTTATTCTACTGGCTTTGATTGTTCTTGCTTCGTTTGCACCAATTTTTGCCCAGGCCGCAGCAGAAAGCGGCAAGCCTTACATCGCTGTTGTCTCGAAAGGCGAACAGCACGATTTCTGGCAGCAGGTTAAGCTCGGTGCCAACGCAGCAGCAGAAAAGTATGCTGTCGACATTACCTTTGAAGGCCCCCCTTCAGAAAGCGATGTCCAGATCCAGGTAGAGATGCTGAATAACGCCATGGCCAAGAAACCAGTAGCCATCGCCCTCGCAGCACTGAACACAAGCAGCGTGCTTGACCAGTTGCAGGAGACCAAGGCCAAGGGCATCCCTGTAATCGGTTTTGACTCTGGTGTCCCTGAAGCTCCAGCCGGATCAATTTGGGCAAATGCTTCAACTGACAACTTCAATGCAGCCGGTGTGGCAGCACAGAAAATGTTTGACGTCATCAAGGGCAAGATTGAAAGTGCAACTGATGCAAAACCCGTCAAGATTGTTGTCATGAACCAGGACGCATCCGGTGAGTCATTGCTGAGCCGTGGAAAGGGTTTCCGCGACACCATGATCGACCTGATCGTCACCCAGACAAAACTTACCAAGAATGACATCAAGGTCACTGGAAACGTAGGGTACATCGCCGCCAATAGCCCCACAATGGGAAAGAAAGTCATCATCGAGATGGTTGTTCCTGCTTCTGCGGCTATGACTGATGCTACCAACGCTTCACAGGCTGTCTTGAACAAGATTGTCTCTGACAACATCCTCGGAATCTTCTGCTCCAACGAAGCTACTGTCAAGGGTCTGCTTGCTGCAACCAATGATGGTGCTACGCTGAAGTCGAATGCAGCCTTCAAGAATGTTGTGGTACTCGGATTTGACTCTGGTGCAGCTCAGAAGAACGCCGTTCGTGAAGGCTACTTCTTTGGTTCCATCACCCAGGATCCATACTCAATCGGTTACAAGGCTGTCGAGCTTGCATACAAGGCCTACAAGGGAGAGAAAGTCTCCGATGTGGACACCGGTGCCAAGTTCTATGACAAGACAAACATGAACAACGCCGACATCAAGGGTCTTCTCTACGACTAATCGTTGTTATTTCGGTTAATTCCAGAGGTAGGGGGCCACATGTTAACACATGGCCCCCTACCCTTTTCTCAGGGTAAGGAGCATTGCTATGAGACATGACGATCAAAATCCCATCACCATCAGGGAAGTTGCCCAAGTTTCTGGTGTCTCCATTGCAACAGTGTCGAGAGTGCTCAACAACTCTGAATCCGTCACAGAAAAAACCCGCATCAAAGTAACGAAGGCGATGCTTGAATTGGGGTACAACCGCAATGCGGTCGCCCGTTCGCTGAAGATCAGGAAAACCAAGACCATCGGCATCATCGCACCAGAACTCTCCAATATATTCTTTATGGAGATCCTTGAATCCATGGAACGGAGCCTGGCCCTCCAGGACTATACCATGGTGCTCTGCTCCTCAAACAACTCCATCGAGGAGGAGCGCAAGAAGCTGCAGGTCATGATCGAGCGCACAGTCGATGCCTTGGTCATCATCCCTGTAAGCGACGAGAGCAGCCATCTGCAGAACAAGGTGCTGCAACAAATCCCCATGGTCATCCTTGACCGGCAGCTCCCCTCCCTGCATGTTGATACAGTACTCACTGACAACCGCTATGGCGTGAAACACGTCATCCAAGGGCTCATACGGGAGGGCTTTAAGCGCATTGGGTTCCTTGGTGGAGGATTGCACATCCCCACAGCGAAGGAACGCTACGAAGGATACCTGGAAACCATGCAGGAGTCAGCCCTGCCTGTCGAGCAGGAGTTCGTATTCACAGAGGGGAATATGGACAAGAAGAAGGGCTTTGCCCTGATGCATGCCATACTGAAAAAGCCAGACCATCCCCAAGCATTCTTCATCGCCAATGATATGCTGCACCTTGGGGCAACCACCTACCTGATGGAATCCTACACTGCCAAGGATCGTCCCAAGATCGTATTTGCAAGCTTCGACTACCTCTCCTACTCCTCGCTGCTGCAGTTCTGCCACTATGCCGTCTACCAGCCACTGGAGGAGATCGGCAAGTCAGTGGCAACCCTGGTCCTGCGAAGGCTCGAAGGAGACTGGTCAGACTTCCCCCAACAGATAGTACACACCCCCCTGATCAAGGTGATGGTAGAAAACGGTGGAATTCCCGCCCCTTAGGCTATCTTTATCCCAGCAAACATTTCCTTGCCAAGGCGCGGGTAAGCTTGTTACAATAGAGTCATAATGCAGAAAGGAGATTCACCTATGGATATATTCACTATTGCAATTCAGCTGGAGCAGGAAGGGGCCAAGTTTTATGAAGAGCTCGCCGCCCACGCTACAACCGAAGGTCTGAAGACTATCTTTACCATGTTGGCCAAAGATGAGAAGAATCATGAGAAGGCATTCACTTCGCTCAAGAATAAATCTGTCCCTGCAATGGTTCCCAGCAGTGTTGCTGATGAAGCACAGGCAATATTCAAGCAGTTCGACAAGGAGACCTACCTCAAGGAGGCTCCGCAAGTCAGCATGTACGAAAAGGCTTTGGAGATCGAGCAGAAGAGCATTGACCTCTACACCTCACACCTTGATGACCTGGATAGCGATGAGGCCCGCAGTGCTGTGAAGAGAATCATAGCAGAGGAGAAGAAGCACTATGAGACCTTGGAAGAGCTGGTCAAGCTGGTAAGCCGCCCCCAGAGATGGGTGGAGGATGCTGAGTTTGGAGTGCGCCAGGACTATTAGACATACAGCCTGGATAGAATAAAACAAAAAAAGAGTACTACCCCCTTGTGATGGTAGTACTCTTTTTTTGTGAATAGTTACCTGTATTTTCTACTCTTTATACGAAGGCCCCTCATATCCCAGGGGCGGGCATGGTAGAGCTCACCTCTGCAACCAGTCCCTGCACAAGCAGGTAGTTTTCCAAGGGTTTCTCCTTCACCTCAAGGACCAGGTTGGTGTTGCCCCTGATGAACTCTTCAGTCAGCCGCTTATAGGGGAAATCCCAGCTGTCAAAGGAGGTATGGTCATCCTGGAGCCGTATGGAGGCCTGGTCCACCCCGGCATGTGAGGAGTTGCTGTGCAGATGGGTGGTGACAACCTTGCCGGTATCAAGGATTTGCATGACCCCTTCCATAAAGTCAAATCCATACAGGCAGCTGGAAACCCAGAGATGGCCCACATCCAAACAGAGTGAGAGCTCCGGATTCTCTTGTACCAGACGAACCATCTCCTGGGGTGTCTGAAAGAGATACCCGACACGGGGATTGAGGTTCTCGACAGCCAGGATCACCCCCCGCTCGGCACACTCCCGGGAAAATATGAGCATATTCTCCACCGCCCGCTTCTTGAATCGCTCATACAGGGGAGTTTCAGTATAGCCGGGCACACAGACGGACCCCTCATGCTTCCATATGTATGGCTGGAACTCTTCTCCGGTAAGGATGAGCTCGCGCTCCCTGCTGTTCGAAGGGATTGGCCTGTCGGTAGCGTAGCCTGGATGCAATACCAAATAGGCAGCCCCAAAATCACAGGCGGTATCCAGGCTTGCACGAAGGTCTGCAAAGCTTCGGCTCAAGACGCCCTCGTTACTGCTGGCAAGGTTGGGGAAGAAAAGGGTGTGGGGACAGGAGGCATGGACAGAGACCACACGCCCCTGCAGCAAAGGCGCCATGGCAGAGAGCAACGAAGCACTCATCTCATAGGAGAGTTCAAACTTCATCACCTCTTTTGGGCCGGTCAGCTCATAATGGGCTAGCACCTCCTCCAGGCGGGGAACAGAGAGCATGGAAGCCAGGGAAATGGCTACGGTAGGACCCTTCATCAGAGGACCTTTCCTCGCTCTATCTCGTACGAACGGAAAACCTCAGGGATGCTGGTTTGGGGGAACAGGCTCCTGGCCTCCCTAAGCATATCGGCATAGAGCTCCTGATTTTCAGGCAGATGGCAGAGAAACAGCCTTCCAGCCTGCAAAGAGGCACCGGCCCTTCCAGCCTGCAAGGCTGAGCAGTGTCCCTTGCTGTTCAACAAGTCACGCCCACTGTCCATTCCTCCTGCCTCATGGATCAGCAAGGAGGGGCTGTGCAAGATCCGGGGGTAAGACTCCATGGGAGCCGTGTCGGCAAGATAGGCGATGCTGCCCTGCTCAGAAAGGAACAGACACCCTAAGGTAGGAATCCCATGGTTGACGGGAAACAGCTGCAACTCCATTGAAGTGCAGGATATTGCCTGCTCCATCTCATCGAGGGCAGTCCAAATAAGGGGAAACATGCCTTTCTTCTCCTCCAGGGAGAACACGGCGCACAGAGCCCTAGCCCGCTTGAGAGTCTCGCCATTGCCCAAGATAAGGAGCTCATCGGTCCGGCCCAGGAGCCAGAGCTGGTGAACCAGCGACGGCAGTCCATACAGGTGGTCCACATGGCTATGGGTCAAGAAGAGGTGCGTGAGCCCAAGGGGATCGACATTGCACAGGCAGAGGGCCTGCACAGGAGAGCCTGAGACATCGATGAGCACCTTGGTATCAGAGTGGCTGACCAGCAGGGAGACATTAGCAGAACGGGCGCTCTGGATGCTCCCTGTAACTCCAAGAAATTGTACCTTCATACTGGCTACCGTTTCCTTTTTTTGGAAAGCAAGGGAAGCACTATCGAAAGAACGGAAAGTGCCATAAAGAACAAACAGATCGGCTTGGTGAAGAATACCCAGTAATTGCCGCCTGCAAGCTTCACAGCCCGTCGGAAGTTCTCTTCAAACATCCCACCCAAGATCAAGCCCAGTACAATGGGTGCTATAGGATAGTCGTCCTGTTTCAGCGCATATCCAATAAGGCCCATAACCAGGGCAATACCCAGATTGTAAATCCCAACTGAGGTGGCTTGGCCAGCGATGGCGTAGGCTCCGATGAACGAGAGGATCAGGATCAGGGGAAGCAAGACCTGCTGGGGGACATTGAGGATCTTAGGATAGAGCCTGATGCCCATCAACTGGAACAGGAGCATAAAGATGTTTGCCAGAAACATGGTGATGAAGATGGCGTATACCAAGGGCATATTGGTGGCGAACAGATGGAAGCCCGGGGTAACGCCCTTGATCATCAGCGCTCCGATGAGCACCGCTGTTGCAGCATCACCGGGGATTCCCAAGGCCAGGGCAGGGATCAAAGCACCGCCGGTGACCGCATTGTTTGCAACCTCAGGGGCTATCACTCCCACCAAAGAACCTGTCCCCAGGGGTTCCAGTTTGCCCCCTGAGCTATCCACAATGGTTTTAGCCGAGTTATAGGCCATGAACACGGCGATGGAGGCCCCTGTACCGGGAATGGCCCCCACAACCGTACCGATGCCCAACGAGCTGAGGATGACTTTCCACATCTGCAGGAGTTTCTTCAACGGAGGGAATACCTTCTCGATCTTAACCGGTTCTATCTTTTGGGCCCTCTCCTGACGTTTCCTCAATTCAATGAAGACCTGGGAGATGCCAAACAGCCCGATGAGTGTTGAGGTGAGGTCCAGACCCTTTGAAAGGGGGGTCGTCGCCAGTTGGTTTGCAAAGGGGATGCGCAGCTGGCCGCTGAAGGGATCGGTGCCCAAAAAGGCCAGGCCCATGCCGAACGCTCCCATAAGCAACCCTTTCCAGATATTGGTCCCGGAGACAGAGGCGATGATCACAAGCCCTACAAGTGCCAAAGTGGTCTTCTCAGCAGGACCGAAGGCAAGGGTGAGCCTGGCAATGAGGGGGGCAAAGAGCACCAGGAAGATAAGGCTGCCGATACCTCCGATGAAGGAGGCGA
This sequence comes from Sphaerochaeta sp., assembly GCA_034007055.1. Taxonomy (GTDB): domain Bacteria; phylum Spirochaetota; class Spirochaetia; order Sphaerochaetales; family Sphaerochaetaceae; genus Sphaerochaeta. The sequence continues at coordinate 81,109 of JAVERP010000001.1, read as the reverse complement.
TGGTCGCACCACCAAGGGCCTGGCCGGCCTGGCCATTCTTGGTCATAAGAAGGCCGTCCTCTATTGTTGCGATGGCATTGGGGTTTCCCGGGATCCCCAGCAATATTGCCGGTATGGAGGCACCCGAGACCGCTCCACAGTAGACAGCCAGCAGCAGCCCGATCCCGGTTGCCGTGGGAAGTTGGAAACTGATGGGCATCATCAGCGCTATGCCCATGGTTGCCGAGAGCCCTGGCAGGGCTCCCAGGACTATGCCTAGGATAGATCCGGTAATCATCCAGAGAATCGTTGAGACATTGGCCACTTGGGCGAGGCCTTCCAAGAAAAATTCCATAGGTTTCTCCTCTTACCAGGCAACCAGGCCCCTGACCAATTCGACCAGGAACAGTTGACGGAAAATCAAATACAACAGCTCTGTCGTTGCAACAGAGACCAACAGGGAGACAAATACGTCTCGCACCGAGGATTCTGAGGGCAGAGCCTTCATCCTCTTTGTCCCGAGGATTGCTACAGGAAGGTACAGGATCGTGACCAGCAAGAGAGCGGTTCCAATGACAAAGCCATTGCTTCCCATCCACGGGGGAACTTGGCCTGTGCGTCCTCCGATGAGCAGGAATCGGGTCAGGATCCTGGCCAACGTGTAGAGGGCCAAGAGGAAGGCCGTGCTCAGCAGGGACCCTATGGCCCATGCCTTGAGGTCTTGCAGCCGTACCGTTCCCCTGAGATAGAAGAAGGTCAGCGTAAAGGAGAGCACTGCTGTGCTCAGCACAAATCCTACGCTCCTCATGGCCAGCACGTATGCGATGGCCATGAGAAAGGTAAGAGAGAAGAGACGACGTTCGTCAGGACCGAACGTCACCGTCTGATCCCCACGTTTCTTCGTATCGGTGATCATGAGGTAGGTTGATGCCAGGAACATGAAGATCGAGAGAACCAGGGGCAGGAGCATCCCACCGGGATCCCCGCCTAGCTCATCGCCGATCATTTTTGATGATCCCAGGCTAACCACGTAGAAGAAATACAGGACTGACAAACCCATGAATGCCAACGGTACTGGTTTATGTTTTCTGAACATCGTCTCTTCCCCTAATTACTTCGTTAGTTTATACAGTCCGGCTTCCTTGAGAATCGGCTCATAGTCTGCAACAATGGTTGCATCGTAGGCAGCAAAATCTTCCAGGGTGCTGAATACGGGGATCAAGCCACTGTTTTTCATGAAAGCCTGGAAATTCTCGGAATGGAAGGCCTTGTCTGCCGTATCAGCGAGCCACTGCTTCTCCTTCGCACCGGTTCCCTTCTTTACCATGATGGAACGGAAGGATCCTCCGGGAATGGTGATGCCCGGGTATCCTGCATCACTCAAGTTAGGCACGGAAGCTAATGAGGCAAGACTGCTTCGCTCTTCGGAGAGGATTGCCAGAGGCCTGAAGGAGTTCTTGTTGGCAATGACTTCCGACTGGGAGAAAATACCCACATCACAGTGACCGCCAAGGACAGATGCGATAAGGTCGGCACCACCGTTGAAGGGGGTGACGTTGAAGCTCTTGCCAAAGGCAAGGTTGATGCCCACTGAGGCTACGCCGGTAGCTCCACCCATCCCTGCATTGCCAAGGGTAACCTTGCCGGGGCGGCTCTTTGCATCCTCGATGAGGTCACGCAAGCTCATCCAAGGCTTGTCAGTGCGTACTGCGATGATGAAGGGATCCCAGTTGAGGGCAGCGACATGATCGAGTTCCATGTACCCTTTGGTGAGACCTTGCATGGTTGCAGCGGTGGTATGGGTTCCGGCACCCAAAAACATATACCCGTCTGCACTGCCGTTGATGACCTCATTGGTTCCGGTCGCACTTCCTGCCCCTGTTATGTTGGTCACCAGGAAGTTGATGCCCGAGACCCTTTTCATCTCTTCTGCAAGCGTGCGGAAGATCAGGTCGGTGCTTCCACCCGGGGAGTGGGGTACCACGATGGTAATATTCTTCTCAGGGTCAGGATACATCACTTCTTTCGATCCTGTTGCCACAAGGAAGGTCATTCCCACCAACAAGACCAATACAATTGCTGCGATACGTTTCTTTTGCATACGTTCCTCCAGAAATAGCTATTCTTTGCTTTTCCGACACTAGGGCCGGGTTGTTACTACAGTGACGCCCTGTGAAACGAGCGCTTTGCACGCCTGTGGGGGCAGGGAATTGGTGATGAGCACATCAATGGAGCTCCAGTCACACACTTTGGCCAGGGATACATTGCCAAACTTGGAAGAATCGGCAAGCAGGCATACCCGGCTCGCACTCTTGATCATCGCCTGCTTGGTTTCGGCTTCAATAAGGTTCGTACAGCTGATGCCACTTTCCAAGGAGAAGCCACTTGCTCCCAAAAACAGTACATCGGCATGGATCAGGCTGAAATATGAACGGGTGGGAGAGCCCATCGCCGCCAGCGAAGGACGCCTGAGAAGGCCTCCTGCAATGATGAGCTCAACTGAGTCGGCTTCTGCCAACTCATTGATGACAAGGACACTGTTTGTTATGACGGTGAGCTGCTTATCAGCAATCAAGGAGGCAAGATGGACGGTGGTGCTGCCGCTGTCGATGATGATGCTCTTGCCATCAGGGACATACTGCAGGGCTTCCCTGCAGATGGCCTTCTTTTCGGCAGTGTTTTCGGCGATGGTATGGGAAACAAGGCGGACCAGTTTATTTTTCTCAGCCAGCAGGGCCCCGCCATGGGTCCTCAAAGCAAGTCCTTTCCGGGCCAATTCATCCAGATCCTTGCGAATGGTAACCTTGGAGACATCAAGATGCTTTGACAGGCTGATCACATCAACAGAGTCGTTCTTCTCCATCAAATCCATAATGATTCTTTTCCGTTCGGTTGCGTGCATGCAAGGCCTCCCTGGTGAAAGAGTTTCTTTATCTTGTCTTTACCCTCATCATCACCTAAAAGAAAGCAAAAGGCAAGGGTCAGGCACAAGAGAGAAAGAGAAAGAAAAGTAGCCCGCAAGCCTCTCTTACTCTGCAGGGAAGCACTTCTCCCATGAGGTCGGGTGGATCTGTCAGAGCATAAAGAAAGAGTGATGAGAAGGAAGATGAGAGGAAAATATGATAGGATGCTTCATAGGTTTACAGATAACCATGCAGGAGACACATTTCAAAGGAAATATGGACGATGAGCGAGAAGAGATAGAGCTTACACACCCTCCTGCCGATAGAACTCACAGCGGTCCTTGAACTCACACTTAGGGCAAGCCGATCCCGGGCACCTTTGGAAGTCTTGGTCTACAGACTCCAGTTGCTCGACATGCCAGCAGAGGTCGCTGATAAGGGCCTTTACCGCCTTCAGGTGTACGATCTCACGGCTCAACAGCTTCCTGTACTGCTTGATCAATTGCAGGCGACGCTTCTGACCGGTACTGTCCTCATTGCCGAGGCGTATGATCTCAGCGATCTCATCCAAGGAGAGGCCATAGTTCTTCAGCTGGAGAATCCGGTTGAGGTAGACCAGATCCTCATCGGTATAGTGACGCTGACCCCCATCATGGCGGTCCTGCGTCTTCAGCAGCCCAAGGGCCTCATAGTATCGCACAGTCCTTGTAGTAACCCCTGCCTTGCGGGCAAGGGCCCCTATCCTATACCCCTTCTCTTCTGCCACGGCTTGCCCTCTTCCCTACTATAAGAACTACCACGCCTAGGGGGCCAACGCAAGGGTCAAACCCCCATCCCTGAATAGAAAAGCCTCCCTTCACCAGAATCCCGACAGCCCCATCCAAAGACGGATACATGGATTTTGTGCTTGATCATATGTTTCTCCTTGCCCTTTTTTTTAGGCTGACAGACCTGTTGTTAGCACTTTTTTTGCACCTTTTTGTATGGGAGATTTTTCTTGACAGCCCTGCAGGAGGAGCCCAAACTAGAGGTAGAGACAAAGCTGACGTTCTGCGTCAAGTTTTTCAAAGTGAGGCAACCATGAAATGTGCATACATCACTGGAACAAACCAAGTAGAGGTCAGGGACGAGCAGAAACCCGTACCCCTGAAGGATGAACTGCTGGTCAAGATCGCCTACTGCGGCATATGCACCTTGGAACAACGCCTCTATACGGGAGAGCGAACCATCTATCTTCCCATCATAGCAGGCCATGAGGCTTCAGCCACCATTGTGAGTGTCGGCCCTGAGGTGGTCTCTGAGCATGCCATCGGGGACCATGTTGCCCTGGACCTGGCCAACCGTTGCCACATCTGCCCACAGTGCCTTGCAGGCAATACAAACCTCTGCGAAAACAGGTTCAACAAGGGCCAGCATGTGCTGGGTGCCTTCTCAGAGTACATGACCGTGCGCCCCGATCAGGCGCACATCCTGCCCAAAGAGCTCTCCCTCTCCACTGCCGCCCTTACCGAACCGCTGGCCTGCGCCATACGATCCCTGAAGAAAGTCGACCTGCAGCTCGGAGAGACGCTCATGGTCTGTGGAGCAGGCACCATGGGCATGCTCCACATGAAAGTCGCCTTGGCCATGGGAGCTAGGGTCATCATGTGTGATATTGACAAGCAGCGCCTCCAAGATGCCCTACGGATGGGATGCACTGTAGCCCTTGATGCCTCAGGGCCTGACCTTGTGGGGCAGGTGCAGCAGCTCACCAGAGGCCGTGGGGTGGAGTGCTGCATCATCACCTCCTCTTCCAAGGATGCTGCCAGACTCGCCTTCCAGGTCCTCGCCCCTGCAGCGAGGGTCAATGTGTTCACCTCCTATGACGACAAGCCTGAGTTCCCCATCGACATGAACACCGTCCATAGGAGGGAGTACCAGATCACCGGCAGTGAAAGCCGAACCGAGGTTGATTTCAACCAAGCAGTGAGGGTACTATCAAACAAGACGGTAGCGCTTGAGCATCTCATCAGCAAGATATTCCCCTTGGATTCCATCGGCGAAGCGATGGCTGCTGCACTGGACAAGAAGACCTATCGCGTATTGGTAAGGATGGAATAGAGCATGATTCTGACAATAGACCTCGGCACGACAACCCTCAAGGCAGCTTTGTTCAGTGAAGAAGGGGTCCCCTCCGCCGTCAGGCATGCCCCGATAGGCAGGTCATCAGAGGAACATGAACTCGATCCCATACTCTGGAGTCGTGCACTGAAGGCCCTCTGTGATGGTCTTGGCTCCCTGTCCTCGGTCAAGGCTGTGGTCATCAGCGGCAACGGGCCCACGCTCGTACCCGTATTGGGGGAACCTGAGGGCAAGGACGGTCTGCTCCAGGCAAGGACAGCCCTGGCAAGGACCTGGCTTGACCGGCGTCCTGTGCAGGAGTCCTCTGAGATAAGTTCGGCTCTGGGTTCCTTTGTCGACTCAGGCTTTTTCCTTCCCAAGGCCCTGTATCTCTATAGGAACGAACGGCAAACGTACGAGCGTAGCCTCTGGCTGCTCTCCTCCCACGAGTATCTGGACTACCTGCTTACAGGAGTTGCCAAGGCGGTGATCCACTCGGATGACTCCCAGAAGTGGTACTGGAGTGATGATCTGGTCACCTCCCTTGGATTGGACAAGGAGAAGTTCCCTCCCTTGTGCAACCCCGGCGACCTGATAGGACCGATCACACCCCTGGCAAGCAAGACCCTGGGCATCCCTAGGGGGATACCCCTTTTTGCCGGGGCTCCCGACTTCTTCGTCTCGATCCTGGGGACCGGGACAGTGGAGGTAGGCCAGGTATGCAACCGGGCAGGAACATCGGAAGGGATAAACCTCTGTACGCACAAGCCCTTGGGTGATCCTCGCCTGATGACCTACCGCCACCCCATCGCCCCTTTGTATAATGTTTCAGGTATCATCTCCACCACAGGCAAGGCCATTGAGTGGGCTAAAAACCTTGTTGGCCTCACAGATGCATCCTTTGCCGACCTCTATGCCGAGATGGCCCGGGCAGAACCAGGCTCAGGGGGGGTGGTCTTCCTGCCCTACCTCAGCGGGGAGCGCGCCCCCATCTGGGATCCTGATGCAAGGGCTCTCTTTTCCGGCTTGAGCCTTGCTACAGGCAAGGGCGAACTCCTACGCTCTGTTGCTGAAGGCACCTGCTTTGCCATGCGGGACGTGATAACCGTCATGGAGGAGCTTGGGGCAACGGTAGGCCAGCTGCGCATCACAGGTGGCCCGAGCGAAAGCCCCTTCCTGAATCAGCTCAAGGCAGACATAACAGGGCGCGAGGTGCTCGTCCCTGCCATGCAGGATGCCGAGCTTATGGGCTGTCTCATCATCGCCCTTACCTCGCTTGGGCTCTTCGCCTCATATAAGGAGGCTGCGAACGCGGTGGTCAGGACCAAGCGCTGCTTCACCCCGGATCCCAAGGTACAACCCCTCTATGACCGGTTGTTCGCAACCTATAGAGACCTCAAACCCACCAAGGAGTAGGCCATGCAATCAGGACTGACGCTACGCAAGAGGGCAATCTTTGACAAACAGGATGGAAGGTCGGTCATCATCGCCTTGGACCATGGCTCCATCGCCGGTCCCATGGCCGGGATCACTAACCCTTCAGGAATTGTAAGGGAGTGTGTGAAGGCACAGGTCGATGGCATCCTCACCACCAAGGGGTTTGTCGACGCGTCCTTGGCAGAATGGGAAAGGCCGACCTCCCTGGTCCTGCGCCTGAGCGGCGGCTTTACCCTCCTTGGGGAAAAGTTCGAGGAGGAGATGATAGCCGACCCTGAGACGGCTCTCGCCTATGGAGCCTCATGTGCAGCGATAACGGTGAAGTTCGGCCACGAGCGTGAAGGGGCTTTCATCAGGCAGGCCTCCTTGGCGATAGACCGCTGCCACAGCCTTGGACTGCCTGTCATGCTTGAGGCGATGGCAAGGGGGAGCATCGGAGGAAAGGAGGTTGTCCCCCATGACAGTGAGGCCATCAGGATGGTGGCGCGCATGGGAGCGGAGATCGGGGCGGACCTCATCAAGACCTACTACACAGGAAGCGTCGACTCCTTCGCACGCGTCGTAGAGGGGTGTCCTGTGCCTATCCTGATCCTGGGTGGGGCAAAGACTGAATCGGTGCGCGATGTCCTGCAGACCATCCACGACTCCCTTGAGGCTGGGGGGTGCGGTATAGCCATGGGTAGGAACATATGGGGCTTTGGCAAGGTAGGGGCGATGCTAGAGGCAGTAAATGGTCTTGTTCATGGCCATTGGGGTGTAGACAAGGCTCTGGCAAAGGTGGAAGCTTAGGACAGCAGGACAGCGCTATGTTCTGACCCGACCAAAAGGAGCCGATAATGAAAAAATTCATCTGTATTGCACTACTCCTAGGCATGGTTCTCTCTCTTGCTGTAGCAACAGGGAGTGTGGAGAAGGAGATGGCAGGCACCCCTTCGCTCTCGATCCTGGTCTACATCACCGGTGTCACGGCAGGAAGCCCACCCTATACAGCCCTGGCCGAAGGGGCTACTGAGTTTGCCGCTGAAAACAAGAGCGTGACGGTAAAGATATATGAGGCAGGCTTCAACCAGGCACAGTGGGAGGAGCAGCTCACCTCCCTGGTCGCTACCGGCGAGTATGACCTTGTGTTGGGCTCAAACCCATCCTTGCCGGAGATTTGCGCCTCCATAGGCAAAAAATTCCCCAAGCAGAAGTTTGTCATCACCGACGCATTCATGGAAGGGAACGCGCAGATACGGACCTACCTCTACAACCAGTACGAACAGTCCCTCTTCTTGGGATACCTTGCAGGGCTTGTGACCACCAGCAGCATGAGCCATGCCAACAAGGCTTTGAAGATAGGGTTCATAGCAGCACAGGAGTATCCGCTGCTGAACAAGCATATGCTACCGGGGTTCCTCGACGGGGCAAGGATGGTCGATCAAAACATCGAGATTGACTTCCGCGTCATCGGGAACTGGTTTGATGCCAACAAGACTGCAGACCTTGCCACAAGCATGAAAAATGCCGGAGTGGATGTCTTTGCCGCCATCGCAGGGGGCGCGGCACAGGGCCTGTTCAAGGTTGCAAAGGAGCAGGGAGCCTATATAGTCTTCCACAACACCAACGAGTATGCAAGTGCCCCCGGCTATGTGGTGGGCTGTGGTTCGATGGAGCAGAAGAAACTGACCAAGGAGATCCTCAACTCTGCACTGCTTGGCAAGATAGAGTATGGGAAAGCCACGATAGTGGGGGCACAGGAGGGGTATCTGGGATTCATCGCAGATGACAGTGCGTACACCAACAACCTGCCCCAAGGGATCAGGGTCAGGTTTGACGCTTTCATGGACGATATCTACAAGGGCAAGATTGCCTACACCCTGCCCTCCCTGTAACTACAAGCTCTCTTTCAAGGAGTGATGCTATTGGAACTTGCCGTTGAGATGCGCAACATCTCCAAGACCTATGTGGAAAACAACCTCCGTGCAAATGACGGGGTGGATTTCTTGGTGCGCAAGGGGGAGATCCTCTGCCTGGCAGGGGAAAACGGAGCAGGCAAGACCACCCTGATGAAAGTCCTCTACGGCCTTGAAGGCCATGAGGAGGGGACCATCAGCATACACGGCAGCCAGGAGAGCATATCCTCCCCTCTGGTTGCAAACCGCCTGGGCATCGGAATGGTCCACCAGCATTTCATGCTGGTGGAGGATTTCACCGTTGCCCAGAATGTCCTTATGGGCATAGAGCCGCGCAAGTATGGTCTGACCTACGATATGAAAAAGGCGGTCGCCTTGGTCAATGAGGTGATCGGGCGCCACAACTTCTCCATAGAGGCGGGCATGGTGGTGCGAAACCTGACCGTCGGACAAAAACAGCAGGTGGAGATCATCAAGATGCTCTATAGGGATGTGGACATCCTCATCCTGGATGAACCTACTGCAGTGCTCACCGAGCAAGAGATAGAAGGTCTGTTCTCCACCCTCCGACAGCTGGCAAAAAGGGGCAAGTCCCTGATCCTCATCACGCACAAGCTTCAGGAGATAAAAGCCATCTCAGACCGTGTCTCTGTCATGCGCCAGGGAAAGATGCTGGGCACCTACGAGACACACGAGGTGACTGAACGGCAGATATCAGCCCTGATGATGGGAAAGAGCATTTCGCTCTCCATCGAACATAGAATAAAGAGGGCGGACAGCCGCCCGGTCATAGAGGGCAGAAAGATTACCGTGCTCAGGCAGGGCCAACAGAGGCCCTTGCTCAACGCCCTCAGCTTCACCGCCTACTCAGGGGAGATCCTTGGCTTTGCAGGGGTCAGCGGTAACGGGCTGGGTGTCCTTGAGGCAGTGCTGGGAGGGTTCATTCCCATCTTTGATGGGAAGGTGCTGCACAACGGGGCGGACATCACCAATATAGGGACCGCCCTGCTGCGCAAGCAGGGCCTTGCCTACGTCCCCTCCGACAGGCTTCAGATAGGAAGCTCCCTCAAGGCGAGCGTGCAGGAGAACATCATCGTAGGGGAGAGCGCATCCTTCAGGAAGAATGGATTTCTTGACCAGAAAAGGGTAACCAAGCACACCAATGCGCTCCTTGAACGCTACTCGGCAAAGGCAACAGCCCAGATGCCCATCGGCACCTTGTCAGGGGGTACCATCCAGAAGGTGATCCTTGCCAGGGAGATTGAACGCTACCAGGACTACATAGTTTTCTCCGAACCCACCTGGGGCCTTGATATCGCCAGCAGCCAGTTTGTCTATGAGCAGATAGCCGCCCTTAGGGACAAGGGTGCTGCAGTCATCCTCATCTCTTCCAACCTCGATGAGATCCTTACCATCGCAGACAGGATCGTCGTGCTCTACCGGGGAACCCGGGTAGCCTCCTTTTCTGGCGATGAGGCGCGAAACCTCTCCAAGGAAGAGATCGGTGAATACATGCTGGGGATAAAGAGCCAGGGGGCACCTCGTGCTTGAAAACAGAAACCAGACAAACCGAAAGCTCCTGCCCTCCCTGCGTTCGAGTGGAGGCATCCTGCTGATCGTCCTGATAGCCCTTTGTGGGGTGCTGGTCCTCTCGCTTCTGCTCAGCAAGACCCCTGCAAGGACGCTTCGGTACTTTTTCCTAGGGCCCCTGCAGAACACCTACTATTTTGGCAATATGCTCAACAGCGCGACCCCCCTCATCTTCGGAGGCTTGGGCGTCTCCCTGGCCATGAGGTCGGGCAACTTCAACCTCGGAGGGGAAGGACAGATCTATGGCGGAGCGCTGGTCACCACCTTGTTTGCCATCTATCTGGCACCTCTGGGGGTGCTAGGGGCTATCATGGCCCTGTTCATCGGAGCCTCCTTTGCAGGGGCCCTTGCAGGACTGTCAGGCTTTCTGCGCATGAAATGGAATACCAGTGAGCTCATCACCTCGTTTCTCATCTCCAATGCGGTGGTTCTTGTGATGAACTACCTCATCTCAGGTCCCTTCATGGACCCGTCAACCAGCCTGATAGCAACCAGGAAGATCCCTGACTCCTTCAGGCTCTCTGCCCTGCTTCCGCCCTCAAGCCTGAGCACCGCCCTGTTCTTTGCGCTGGTGGCAGTCGTTGCTGTCCATGCCTACCTCTACAAGACAAAAAGCGGGTATGAGCTGCGCATGACGGGGCTCAACAGCCGCTTTGCCAAGTATGGGGGCATCAACACCAGGAAGTTCATCGTGCTGCCGATGTTCCTCAGCGGCTTTCTCTATGGCCTTGGTGGGGGGTTCGCCATCTACGGCACCTATTTCTCCGCCATCAAGGAGTTTTCCGCAGGCATGGGCTGGAACGGCCTTGCCGTCGCCCTGATAGCGAAGAGCAAGCCCTCGGCTGTGATCCCTGCAGCCCTGTTCTTTGCCTACATAGAGGCAGGAGCCCGCAGTGCCATGCTTCATTCCGATGTGACGTTCGAGATAGCTGCGATAGTGCAGTCGATCGTCTTCTTCCTCATCAGCAGTGAGGTGTTGCTCACTCTGTTTGAAAAGAAAAGGAGGAACCCCTGATGCAGTTCACCATCCCCATCCTCCATAGTGCCGTGACCATCATGACGCCCCTGCTTCTGGCTTCTATGGGAGGGCTCTTCACCGAGCTCTCAGGCATGCTGAACATTGCCTTGGAAGGGTTGCTGCTCATGGGCGCTTTCTGCTCGATCATCTTCACCCATTACACAGGCAGTATGGTAGTGGGAACAGTGCTTGGTATCGGGGCCACCATGCTCCTGTCTGCCATCCTGGCCTCTGTCACATTGAACCTGAAGTCCAACGTATTCATCACCGGCCTTGCCACCAACCTATTTGCTTCGGGTCTGACAGTGGTGCTCTCGTTTGCCCTGTTTGCCAATAAGGGGGTAGTGGTCTTTGATGACATACCCTCCCTGCCCCTCTTGGGAACACAGGCCTTGGCAAGGATCCCCATATTCGGGGATATCTTCATCGGGCACTCCGCTTTTGTCTACCTGAGCTGGATATTGCTAGCCCTCTCCTACTTTGTCCTCTACAGGACACCGTTTGGCTTCAGGATACGGGCAACAGGGCTCCACCCTGAGGCCCTCTCCACCCTGGGCATGCGCCCTGACCGGTACCGGTTTGCATCATTTCTCATCTCAGGCTTCACCTGTGGCCTCGGAGGGGCCCTGCTTACCCTGAACCTCGGGGCCTTTGTTCCGAACATCACTGCAGGAAAAGGGTGGATAGCACTGGTGGTGATTTTCCTAGGGAATAAGAAACCCTTCGGGCTTCTCATAGCCGCCTTCATCTTCGGCCTTGCCGACGCCTTCTCCAACTATGCACAGGGGGCCCTCAACATCCCTTCTGACTTCATCCTGGCCATCCCCTATGTCTTCACCCTCCTGGCGATGGTGGGTTCCTCCATCTATGCCAAGAAGAAAGGTGCCATCGAGTCGTAGGCCCTGGCCATAGAAACAGAAAAAGAAAAGAAAGGGGAAAAGGCCCTGCATGCACATCCTCTAAGAGGGGGTGCATGCAGGGCCTTTTAGTTTCATTACTTCAGTGCTTTACTTTTTCAAGTTTTCCTTTTTTTGTAGTTCTTCTTGTTTCTTGCTTGCATATTCACCCCTAATACGTCGGCAACGACTTGTACCCCGCCGTCTCATAGCTTGCAAAAGCGTAGTCGACCTCATGGTTTGTCTGCAAGGCCTCCCGCTGCCTGCACAGCCAGGCCTTGAGGTAGTCAAGACGCTCGATGATGTGGGCAAAGTATGTCAGGGTGATGGCTATCTCACTTTGCTTGGCAAAGGTGCGCCAGATATCAATAAAGTCCATCTCCAGAGTAGCATACCGTCCTATCATCAGACGGAGGGCCCTCTCCCAATCAAGGATCAGGTCGCAGCTGATCTCTGTATTTTTGAAATGTTGTCGTATCTCTCTACCAAGTGATACCTTGTCAGAAAGAAGATCCAGAGCATCACAAAGCCAACCATACTGGGCCTTCAGCGAGGTGCTGGAGAGTTTCTTAGTTAGGGGCCTTGCCTTCTCTGCTATTCCCTTGATGGAAGCAAGGGTCTCCTCTGATAGGGAGAACAGGGGCCTCATCAGATGATGGCTCTCCTTGTCCAACACTCCAGCCACCCCTTGGGGAAGTGCCTTGAAATGGAGCAGGTCCTCAGGAGGGAGGGGGTGCGTAAGCATCCTGCCCAGCAGGGGTTCATCAAACAGGGCTATGACGCACTGGCTGCGATTCTTTGACCAGAGGGCGGGAAGGCGATGAATTTCCGGAAGGAGCGTGTGGAGTTGTTGTAGGGAGGGCTCCTCCATGCATAGGGCGAAAGCCCGGCTAATGCTCTCATGGCCAGAATCCTTACCTGTCCAGCTCACAGAGCTAGCAGTGGCGTAGGAGAAGTAGGTGAAGGCCGGCATCGAGTATGCGCCATGGTCACCCCAGTCGCATAGGAGCATCCCTTCAGTGCCTTGTGCTATCCCTTCAAGGGTAAGGTCGGTGATGTTGCGGTACGCACCCTCCTGTCGGGGAAAGAGGCTGTTCCAGGCCCCGGTTCCCGGGCATACCCAGAAGGTCTTCCCTGCCTTGGCAAACTTGGAGGGAGTCGGGTATGTTTCCAGGGGGTCATAGATCCAATCAAGGAAGATGATGTCATCAGGGACCTCTTTGAGTAGTTCTGGATGGTTGAGTATCACATCTCCGAACACCATAAGGGTCTTGCCCTGCTTTTTGGCAAGGGAACGCAGGCGCAACAGATGCTGCAGGTATAGCGGGCCTTGGCCCATCGCCTTCATCAGCGAAGCACTCTTGTCAGAGCCGAGGTCGTACGTCTCGTCCGAGTCCACATTGAGTATGGAGGAGGTGAAGTTGGGCAGATATTCACTGTACATCCTATCCAGCAGGGTATAGCTCTCCTCCACGCTGGGAGAGAGCGTCCAGTAGAGGTCGCTCTCCCGAAGGTGCCTGTACCCATCGGTGGTGAGAAGGCGGTTGCAGTGCCCGAAGGATTGCAGGTTTGCCTGCAGCTCGATGTGGTTCTCCCTGCACCAGGCATCAAGGATCTGGATCTCTTCGGAAGTGATGGGATCTGTTCCCTCATGCACATCAGAGAGGAAGGAGAAGTCGAAGGTGTGCTCGACATAGAGCTGCAGGACATTCATCTTCATGGAGGCGAGCGTAAGCACAACATCCTTGAGATGTTCCAAGGTAAAGACCCTACCGCGTGAGATGTCGAGCATCAGGCCGCGGTTGTCCAGCACAGGCCAGTCCTGGATGGTGAGGGAGGTAACACTCTTCTCTCTTTGCACCAAAAGGTGTTGCCATGTAGTGAAGCCATAAAACAATCCCCTTTCGGTTAGACTGGCGATATACACATACTCTGGCTCCACTATCAGCAGATACCCCTGGAGATGGGGAGAGAGTTCACATAGGGGAAACTGCTTGTTCAGCTCTTCTGTCTTTCCTATCTGTACAAAGAACCTCTGCCCCTCCTGCTGAGGCTGTACGGCAAGGCCCTTCATGCAAAGAGGCAGGCTTTTCCTCACCTTTTCCCCTATGGCAAAAGAGTTGCTGACAACCTGCCACTCCATATAGTGCGTATCGAATCCTCCTGAGCCATACGTGATGCTCTGAGGCTGGGGAAGCAGTGAGTAAGGTCCTGTATCTTTCATATTCATCTCCAAGGGTAGGCACGGTCCCAAAGGTTCGTGCAGTTGCCGGTCCACAAGGTGGTGTACCCCTCATGGGCCTGATAGCTCTCCATCTTCGTGTCGATGGGTTTTCCTTCTGCAATGGCGAGGCGTTGGTTATTCAACCAGATGACTGCCTCTGCAAACCGTGATGAGGCATGGGCGAAAAAGTAGAGGGCCCCTTCCCTTCCGATATCCACGGCCTCCTCTTCCCACAGCTCGGTAAAACGATGGCGCAGGCAGAGGAAATCCCGGTAGAGCAGCTTGATGGCTATGATCCAGCCTAGGATGCTGCTCTCATCGACCTCTCCGGAGGCAAATGCATTTTTGATCTCGTAGCTGAGCAGCCCCTTGCGCCCGACAAACTCCAAGGAGGCGGCACTCTGGGTCAGTTCCCGGTGGAAGGCCAGGCTCCCCCGGCTCTCGTTGAAGGCGTCCAAGGCCTGCCTTGCCAGCTCCTGTATGCGGCCAAAGGTCTCCTCTGCAATGGGTGGGTAGCGATCATCACCCACAAGGGTAAGGCCTTTGAACAGGTCATCGAAGAGAGCATAGAACGACTGGCTCTTGAAAGTGTTGGTGATGGAGGGAAGCAGATTGATCTCCGAAAGGAGATCAAATCCTTCCTTTTGTTTTTCATCAACAAAGAAAAGTTTTGCCATCGCCGCATCCAATGCCTCCTGTGTAGTAGAGCCGCCGTTGTATGCATGCTCGGCTCCTACCACAAAGCCATGATAACTAAAGGATATCGGCTGATGATGGCCGTAATCACCCCAATGAGTAACCAATACTCCTTCTGTCTGCTTTTTGCTACCCTCATGGATGTAGTTCTTCACGTTGGCGTTGGCATTCTGCACACGAGGGAAGAGCCCGTTCCATGAGCTGGTTCCAGGGGCTACCCAAAAGGGCTTCACCGCCCCATCATGGTTGTCCAGAGAGGGGAAATGTTCCAAGGGATTATAGTTCCAGTCGATGAAGAAAACATCGTCATCGACCTCATGCTGCAGGCCAGGGTGGGTATTGAGGCAGTCCCCCCAGATGAAGATCTGCTCTGAGCCATGGTTTCGGGCCAGGGTCGCAACAGCGTTGATATGCTCCAAGAAGACCTTGCGCGAGCCCTTGTCGCCAACAGCCTTCTTGCTGTAGCCGGTGCCAAGGTCATACGCCTCATCCAAGTCGAGGTTGACTGTCTTTGATGTGAACCAGGGCATGACCTCCCCCAGGATATCATCAAGCAGGCAGTAGACATCAGGATTGCCTGCCCCGAAGCTAAAGAGGGCGGGCCCTTCGGCAAGCTCCTGGTAGCCTGGGTTGCGCACCAGGCCGTGGACATGGGAAAGGCTCTGTATGTTTGGCTGCAGCTCGATGCCAAAGCGCTTGCACAGTTCATCGATGGCGAGCACCTCCTGCTTGTCGTAATATCCATTGAGCACCCCGAGGGCGGGATGGCTCTCCAGGATATAGCAGTCCTCCATGTAGAGCTGCATCATGGTGTACTTGTAGGAGGCAAGCAGGAGCACCACCTCCTCCAGTTTCTTTCGGGTAGGAATCTTCCCCCGTGAGACGTCGAGCATCATGCCGCGGATGGGAACTGTGGGGTAGTCCTCGATTATCAAACAAGGCAGGGCGCTGCTCTTTTGCAGCCAGAGCTGGCGCAGTGTTGCTATGGCATCACGAAAGCCAGATTCACTCTCGCTGCTGATCAACACGGCATTGGCCTGTATCTCCAGCCTATACGCCTGGCTTTGCAGCCGCTGCCAATGGGGAAGGTCCTTGGGGACCTGTACGAACTTGTCATCAAGGGCGATGGGCAGGCCCTGTTCGGTCACATAGGGAAGCAGAGCCTGGCAGTAGCCCTGCAACGAGGGAGGGACCTGACGGATGGAGAAGCCCAAGAGGGCGTCGCAGGTCATTTCTTGTCTGGATATATGTTTGGGTTGGGGTATTAGATGCACAGCAATCCTTCTGCATTTGTATTCAGTTCAGGAGATATACAGCAGGTCTGTATACATACAGGCACTAAGAGAGAGTAAAAAAAGAGAGAAAATAACGAGCAAATGTAGTGAAGGCCAAAGGTTGGACACGACTATTGAGAAAGAATGAAAGGGTGGCCGCTACCTTGAGAGGGGTAGCGGCTCCTTAGCTTGATACTTACTTGGCCTTGATCATTCCATGCAACAGCTGGTAGACGACGAAGTTGTCATCACCGGCGGAGTTGCGATAGAGGTTCTCAGGACCTTCCCAGACAGTGCGCAGGCCATTGCTGGCCAGGTTGCGGCTCTGTTTGGTGTAGATGGGAAGGACGGGGAGCAACTCGTTGTATGCAATGGCAAGGTCACTGATGATAGCCCGCTGTGCAGCAACGTCCCAACCCTTGACCGAGTTCTCGATGAGGGCGTTGAAATCAACTGTTCCACGGGAGGTCTTCTGGACCATCGGGAAGGAGATTCCCACACCACCGCTGCCGGTGTTGCTGGCCAAGAGAGGACCCTCGTAGGCATACATCGGGTGGGGCTGTCCGGTTCCAAAGAACGACATGGCCAGCTCGAACTTGCCACTGTTGATGTTGGGAGTCCTCTGAGTCGACTCGATCCCGTTGAACGTTGTCTTGATGCCGAAGGCTGAGAGCTGCTGGGCAGCCTCGGTAGCGGCAGTGGAGGCATCGGCCCAGCCACTGGGGCACTGCAAGGAGAGTTCAAAAGGCTTGCCGTTGGAGAGGTACCACTGGTTGCCCCTCTTGGAGAGACCTGCATCACGAAGCAGGGCCTCTGCCTTGGCAAGATCAACCTGGTAGGCATTCAGCTTGGATACATCCACCCAACTCTTGGTGACGCCATCACCAAGGCCGGTAGCGTAGTAGACACCAACGGAGACACCTGGAAGGGCCAAGAGGCCAATGCGGTCGCGGTCGATGACATAGGCCATTGCCTGACGCACCCGTACATCATCAAGGGGCTTGAGGCTATGGTTGAAGTAGATAGCCAGACCATCAACACCAGGAAGCTGTACGAAGCTGTATCCGGCACGTTCGAAAGCGAGCATGGAGGAAGCGGGGAACACATGGGTGAGGTAATCCATCTGGCCGCTGAGTACGAGCGGGGTAAGATCGGGCACATCACCGTTGTAGATGGTAAGGGTCTTGAACTTCACCTTGTCGGCGAGGAATGAGTTGGGGTTCAGGGGCATCTCGATGCTAGCCTGGCTCACCTTTGCCGGATCGATGTAGTAAGGGCCTGTTGAGTTGACCATGGCGGGCCTGAATGAGTTGAAGTCTGCAACAAGGTTTTTCCACTCCTGGGAGGAGGAGTCCAAGCCCTTCTTCACCAGGTCTGCGGTCTTCTGTGCATACTCTCCATAGGTCAGGGTGTCTACGATAGGCTTGCGAAGGGCATTGCGGATAAACAGAGGGGTGGGATTCTTTATGGCAAAATCCACCTTGGTGTCAGAGATTGCCCTGACATCCTCGATGTAGTTCCATGCAGGGTTCCCCATGAGGCGGTAGATGTAGAAGGTCGTCCACACATCCTTTGCCGTCACCTTCTCTCCGGTGAGCCACTTTGCATCCTGCAGCTCCAAATGCATGACTTTTGCCGCTTCATCGATGTTCCAGCTCTTTGCCAGCATCGGCGTATATTCGCCGGTTGCATTGACATACAGGGCCAGGGGAAGCTGGTGCATTTCACGCCAGAACTTCAATTCGATCGCATTGGCGACAAACATGTTGTAATGCCCTGTGGGGGGGATCGGATAGGGCCAGCCACCTGCAAAGGTAGGGGCCAGAACTGGCCCTGAACTTACAGGGGCGGCAACTTCGGGGGATCCCTGTGCCATGAGGGGACCAACAGTGAGTGCCAACAACACACACAGGACAAGAATACCGGTAATTTTCTTTCTCATATCAACCTCCTTGATTGAGTCATGAGTCTTTTTTATTGTGTCTTTCCCGAAGGATAAGAAACACTCCCAACACCGTCAGGACAGAGCCCAACGCAATATCGATCAGCGTAATCAGGTGATCGGCACTTCCTCCCTCCTGAAAAGGAAGTATCCATATGCTCAAGATAAGAATAAGCAAACCTAAGGGAAGCATGAGGCGTACGAACAATCTCATGATTTCCCGTTTCATCGCTGCCCCTGCCTTGCTTTCTCAGCCATCGACGGCTCGTCCCTCTGCCCATAGAGGTGGCAGGAGACAAAGCGATCCGATCCTACCTCCAGCAGCTTGGGAACGGTCACATCACACAAGCCGGCGATCATCTCAGGACAGCGGGGTGAGAGGGAGCACCCTTGGGGTATCTGCCTGAAGGAGGGGATATCAACGCCCTTGAGGTCGTAGCTATCCTTGTCCTCCACCCTTCCCGCGGAGAGGATCGCCTTGGTATACGGGTGATGGGGGTCCTCTATCATCCCCTCTGTCGGGCCCAATTCGACTATCTGGCCCAGGTACATAACCGCAAGCCTCTGCCCCCAGGCAAAATACCTGCCCAAGGCGAGGTCATGGGTGATGTAGAGGTAGGCTACGCCAAGCTCGTCCTGGATCTTCTTGAGCGTGGCAAGCAAACTGAT
This sequence comes from Sphaerochaeta sp., assembly GCA_034007055.1. Taxonomy (GTDB): domain Bacteria; phylum Spirochaetota; class Spirochaetia; order Sphaerochaetales; family Sphaerochaetaceae; genus Sphaerochaeta. The sequence goes on along the minus strand of JAVERP010000001.1, from coordinate 62,486 downwards.
GCGCAGCGACGTGTCTATCATGCTGGTAGCCTCGTCGACTACGATGAACTTCGGATCCATGGAGAGCACCCTTGCAATGGAGACCCTCTGACGCTGGCCTCCTGAGAGGTTGGCAGGGTACTTGTCGATGAAGTCCTCCACAGGGGTGAGGCCCACCATCTCCAACAGGCGCACCACCTCGGCATACAGGGCATCAAAATCCCGTATCTTCTTGTGCCGTCGTATGGGGGCAGCGATCATGTCAAAGACCATCTGGGTGGGGTTGAGCGACTCGTAGGGGTTTTGATGGATCATCTGCACATCTTTGCGAAAGGTTTTCCACTGTTCCTTACGCAAGGCGGAGACCTCCTCCCCCTTATAGGTAAACGAGCCGCCGCTATACTCCTGCAATCCTGCAAGAATCTTGCCCAGGGTCGTCTTTCCACACCCCGACTCCCCTACTACGCACACCGTCTCTCCGACTTGCATAGTCAGGTCGATCGAGCGAAGGATATCCACACCCCCGGCCTTGCGGTTATGAAAACTCTTGTGCAAATCGTGTATTTCAATGAGTGACATCGCTTACCTCCTTGAGCAGGTGGCAGGCAGCCCACCGATCCTGACCGACTTTTCTCAGTTGGGGAACTTCTTTCGTACAGCGGTCAAAGGCAAACTCACACCGTGGGGCAAAGAGGCACCCCTTGATCTTCTCCACCAGGTCGGGAGTAGAGCCGGGGATTGAGTAGAGCTGTTCAAAGGATGCATCAAGGGAGGGGATCGCCTTGAGCAGACCCTTGCTGTAGGGGTGTTGTGGATCGCTGAAGAAGGCTTTTGTCGGTGCATTCTCCACCACTGCCCCTGCATACATGGTCACCACCCGGTCTGCAAGCTGGGTGACGATTCCAAGGTCGTGTGTGATGAACATCATGCTGAACCCCTTGGACGAACGAAGTGAGTTCAACAGATGCAGGATCTTCTTCTGCGTTATCAGGTCCAAGGCGGTGGTCGGCTCATCCAGGATGACCAGCTGGGGGTCCAGCAGCAGCGAAAGCGCTATCAGGGTTCGCTGCTTCATCCCCCCGGAAAGCTCATGGGGATAGGCGTTGAGGGCCGTATCGCTATCGAGATAGACCAGTTCCAGCAACTCCTTCGATCGCTTGAGCACCTCCTGGATGTCAGCATGGGGGTCGTGGGCAAGGGCAGTGTCGATGAACTGGGTCTGGATCTTGGTCACCGGGTTGAACGAGCTTTGCGAAGCCTGGAACATCATGACAATATTGCTCCAGCGAAGCTTGCGCATCTCCTTTTCGTTGAGGTGGTTGAGAACCACCCCCTCTTCGCCCTTTTTGCGAAAGAGGACCGTTCCGCTTGAAATGGCTGCATTGCGGCTGAGCATCTGCACGATGCTGGTTGCCAGCGTCGTCTTGCCACACCCCGACTCGCCTATGACAGCCACGGACTGTCCATAGCCAATGCTCAGGGATGCTTCAAAGACCGCCTGCAGCTTGCCCCGCTTGGTACGATACTCGATGGAGAGGTCCTGTATTTCCAGAAGAACATCTTCTTGTGCTTTCATCGTGGTACTCCTCATTTTCTCAGCCCCGGGTTGAAGAACTCTTCCATCGACCGGGAGATCCAGACCAAGGAGAGGATCAGGAGGCAGATGACAATGGTGGGTGAGAGCAGGAACCAGATCGCATCCGGGTTGTAGATCACCCCCTGGTTCCATGCAACGTTGATCATCACCCCCCAGTTCTGGTCCAAGGGAAGCAGGCCTAGGAAAACCAGTCCCACCTGCGCATAGATTGCTGCCCGCATGAGCAGGGTGAAGTTAGCTACGATGAATCCCATCATATTGGGAAGTACTTCCTTGAAGATGATGTAGAGCTTGGGCATGTCCAGCATAAAGGCAACCTCTATGAAGTCGCGACTTCGAAGGGAGAGGACCTGAGCTCTTACAGTACGATAGAGCCCTGCCCAGGAGAGTATTGCAAGCACCAGGGCCAAGGCCAGGGCATCGAGGGTAAAGAAGCCGGACAAGACCACCAGCAGGGGAAAGCGTGGGATGGTCAGCCACACATCGGCAAAGAACAGCAGCATCTCGTCAAACTTACCCCCCACCAGGGCAGAGAACGAGCCGAGGAAGATTCCCAGCACCACAGCGATGCTCGCTGTCAGGAAGGCCATGAGCAACAGCTCCCTCCCCCCTGACACTATCTGTGCCCAGATATCCCGACCGAGGTGGTCTGTCCCGAGGAAGTGCTCTGCCGAAGGGGGGTTGAGCAGCTTGGTCGGGTCACTGATGGTGTCCAACGGGAACCAGATGGGTCCGAAGACTGACATCAGGATGATTGCCAAAAGGAGAAAGAATCCGACCGATCCTATGGGATCGCCGAAGATAGCTGAACGCAGGTGCCGCAGGTTGCGGCTCAGGCGTGTTGTTGTAGTCAGGTTTAGCTGTGCAGCTGTCGGTGTCTTAGACATGCTTTCTCCCTCCCTCTGCCCTGATGCGAGGATCAAGGATGCTGTACACGATCTCTGCCAAGAGGTTGGACAGGACGATGGCGATGGTCATGACCAGAAAGATGCCTTGCATAAGCGGGTAGTCCCTGTTAGTGGTCGCCTTGAGCAGCTCAAGCCCTATCCCCTGGTAGACAAACAGCTGCTCGATGATCAGCGAGCCTCCGATGATGAACCCCAGGCGCATGGCGAACTCAGTAGCTATGGGCAGCATTGCATTGCGTCCGATGTAGGAGGAGAGGATCTTCTTGGGGTGCAGGCCCCGCGCCCTCGCTATGATGGCGTAGTCAGCATTGAGACACCCTGTGGTGCTTCCCTTCATCAGGATCACCCAGATGCCAATCTGAGAAAAGAAATAGGTCATGATGGGCCCGAAACCGTGTGCAAAGATACTCTTGATAAAGGGCCAGTTAAACCCTTGGGTGACCCCTGCACCATAGTTTCCGCGCATCTGGAATATCGGGATGATGCTCTTGGCCCCTCCCCAGGTAAAGACACCAAACATGAGGATGATAAAGATTGCTATGAGGAAATCCGGGATAGCACTGAGAAACGAGCTCACCCCCGATATGATCGGCTCATACCACGAATCACGCCTGTATGCCGATATGGCCCCCAATACTATCCCTATCAGGAAGGAGAGGATGAGGCCGGTACCAACGGTAAAGAGCGTCCAAGGAAGGCGAGAAGCGATGATGGTGGATACCTTCACCCCAGGGGAGAGGAACGAGGTGCCGAAGTCCAGCCTGACAGCCGCCTTGAGATAGTCCACATACTGCAGGAACAGGTTTTTGTTCAGGTCGATGGAAAAAAGTGACATTGCCCTCGAGTTTGCCTCCTCGTAGCTCATCCCGTACTGTACGACCAGGTTCTGGACGTACTGCTCGATAGGGTTCGATGGCATGAGGCGGATGAGAAAGAATATGAGGGTGGTGACCACCCATACGGTAAAAAGCACCTTGAAGATTCTGGTGGCGATATACCACGCTGTATCTCGATTCATGATTGTCTCCTGTCTACTGCGGATAAAAGGGACTCAATATACGCATCTGCCACCAACAGGACAGCCCCCTTGGCTGGAAGCGAAACATGCTCTTGGGTAAGAATGGTCATGGGGTACGGGCTTGTGGCGAACAAGGCCGTGATCTCCTCAATCGCCGAGAGGGAGATATCGGCAAACAGGCCTCCGGTCAGGAATACCTGTTCAGGATCAATGAAGTAGACCCCCTTGAGGATAGAATCCCTGAGCATTTCCATAAGCCTGACAGGATCCTGGTGGGTATTGTTCTCCTCCACCAGATCCTGAATGCTTCTGTCCGAGAAGAAGGTCTCACCAGAGGAACCGGTAAAGCCTCTGAAAAGCTCTCCGTTGATGGTTATGCCGCACCCTATGCCAAAAGGTTTTACATTTACTACAAACACCATCGACGAGGAGTAGGCATGTTTTTCCGAGGACTGGCAGTAGACGGCGGCACAGTTTGCATCATTTTCCACGATGACAGAGAGTGAGGGGAATGCTTCGCGGATCTTGGAGCTGAAGCCTTGGACCTTCCATATCTTGGGCACCTCCATCTCCATGACCGTTCGCTTGAAGGAGGAGAGGTTCCCATCCGAATCAACCACCGACTTGACGGCAAGGCCCACCCCCTTGATGTTCTCATAAACGAGGGTGAACTTCTGTACGATTTCAATTACTTTTTTAGTCAGGTTTTCAGGGAGGCAGTCTTCCAATGGTATGCGTTGGTAGTGGATCTCCTGGTCGGCGAGGCCGATGACGTGGGCGTCGATAAAGGTCTCTTCCAGGTAGAGGCCAAGGAAGGCGGCCACCTCATTGTCCAGCTCAAGGTACTGTCCGGGTTTGCCGACACGAGCCGTCTGTACGCTTTTCTCCGAGTTGATGATCAGGTTCTGTTGTCTGAGGTCGTTGACCAGGTAGGAGACAGTCGAGGCTTGCAGGTGAAGACGTTCCTTCAGGTCGGCCTGTGTCAGGGTCCCTTCAAGGCGCAGGGTCCTGAATAGGGAGAGCATGTTCCTGTAGCGCTCGTTGATCTTGGCCATTGCTGCTTCCTTTTAATTAATTCATTCAAACTATGAACTAATTATAAAAGCATAATATTCTATCTGTCAACTAAAACTTTTGCCTTTTTCTCACACAAAAAATTGGGTGTAGAGTATAAAAATCCGGTATTGGTACCCGAGGGCGAACAAACCATGCTAGCATATACCCAACGATAAGGAGACCGACCGATGAACCTACAACAACCGGTGATACTTACCCAGAAGATACCCATAGGCATCAGCCTCTGCTGCATGGGAGGGCCTGTACGCTATAACGGAAAAGGCTTTGACATGCTCGCCCATCTTGGCAGGGAGAAGCTGGACTACATCTGGTGTCCGGTCTGCCCTGAGTGCATGGCAGGCATGGGCATCCCGCGTGACCCTGTGCACCTGAGCAACGGCACAGGCGATGATGTCTGGACAGGGGAGGCCGCGGTAAAGAACCGCCACGGCAGGGTGGTGACCCAAGAGATGAAGACGGGGTGCGAAGTCTGCATGGAGGCCCTTGAAAGGTGCAATACCCGAGCCTTCATCTATATGGACGGCAGTCCTTCATGCGGGGTGTACCGCACCACGCTCAAAAGCACCAAACGGGGAAACCCTCCAGGGACATTCGGTTCGCTGCTCCTGAAGAAGGGGTATTTCCTCATCCCTGCTAGCGATCTGCAAAGCCCCCTCAAGTGGTGGGACTGGAGGCGCAGGATGCTCGCCTTCCTCTGGCTGAGCGACATGCCCATTACAACGATGCAGGAGCTCTATGATGTGTGGTACAGGCTGAAGTTCCTCTGCCAGGAGCTGGACAACACCTGGGCAAGAGAGATGGGGCGCACCCTTGCGGCACTGCCGAAAAGCGAGTTCCCCCAGTTCGAGCCAAGGTTTCGCTCGGAGGTCCTTGAGGTTTTGCGAAAGCCATCGACGACTGCGAAGATGACCAACAGCCTCTGGAAGCACTACTCCCACTACCGAAAGCAGCGGGGAAAGACGGTCATGGAGATCAACAGCCCGGACTTCAGGCGGGGGGTCACCAAGATAGCGCAGGAACTGCTCAAGATGGAGAGGACCGCCATCGAGGATGAGTATCTCTTTGGGGCTTCGCCGGTCATCTACCGTGATGAAAGGCGCCTGAAGCCGAAGGATGATGAGACAGAGGTTGAACCTGAAGAGAGAACCGAAACGGCCGATTGAACGGTCTAAGAAAGAACATGATCAGGGATGTGTGATGTGTAAGAAGCTATGCCCGCCTCCTTGCAGAAGCGGGCATAGCACCACAATACACCTACCTAAAGAATACAGGGTACTGTTTCTGTCAGCACATCATAGCTATTGGGCTGATTCCGCATATACAAACGCCAATCTCCTCCAGGCACATGTACGGCAGGGTTCCCCGGTTTGTTCAAGTCGTCCTGTCCATACCAGTAGACATACGCCTGCTGGGGCAGCCATGCACCCTGAGCGTTCACAAATACCTGAGACTGAATACGATTGTACTCATTATCAAGTCCGACACCACCGTAGTTTTCCAGCGCATCTATCTTTGGGAGCAATTCTCCAAAATTCTTGACCTCCAGAAGTTCACCATAGACCCAACCCTTCCCCTCAACCAGAGCAGGATACCCTTTATTCGTCTGATGGAATAAGGTCCCCTGCACCTTAGCAGGAGTGCAGGTCAAGACTTGGCCATCAAGCACCCTCTTGTAGTTGAAGAATCCAGACAGCAAACTACCATACACCCAAAGTTTGCTACATTCGATCAAAACTCTTTTCCTCCAGAAATCTTCAGGTCAGAACTATGCTCTCCAATCGCAGTTATTCCTGCTTCCAGTGCCGTAACAATATCAGAGAGGGACATGCATGGAACATTTGCTTTGGCGACTACCTGAGATGGAATGAAGGGAACATGAATGAACCCCCCTTTGATTAGTTCCTTCCTTTCAGAAAGGATGTGCAAGACACCATACATCAGGTGATTGCAGACGAAAGTCCCGGCAGTATTGGAAATGCTGCTGGGGATTCCAACCTTGCGGATAGCATCCACCATAGCCTTGATAGGCAATGTAGCAAAATAAGCACTCTGCCCATCTTCAACAATACGCTTGTCGATTGGCCGATTGCCTTCGTTGTCTGCGATCCTAGCATCATCCAGGTTGATGGCTACCCGTTCAATGGAAATATCAAACCTTCCCCCTGCTTGGCCGATGCACAGAACCACATCTGGGTTGATCTCTTCGATCACTTCACGGACTCTCTCGATCGACTTGCCAAAAACAGTGGGAACTTCGAGTTTGACCACTTCAATGGCTCCTAGCGAAGGACGCACCATCTTTACTGCTTCTAGGGCTGGATTTATCGCTTCTCCACCGAACGGATCAAATGCTGTCAGTAAAACCTTCATAATACCCCTCTTCTTTAGAATGCGAGAATGTACATAAGTATGATGTGCACCAACAACATGACAAGCGCAACAGGCGCCTGGCTCTTGATGATCACATATTTGTCTTTTGTCTCCAACAGGGCTGCAGGCATGATATTGAAGTTAGCGGCCATTGGAGTAAGCAACGTGCCACAATATCCGGCGGTAAGTCCAAGGGCACCTACGACTACAGGATCAGCTCCTTGCATGATGAGGAAAGGAATTCCAATACCCACGGTGATAACACTGAAGGCGGCGAACCCGTTTCCCATAATGATGGTGAACAAAGCCATACCTATGCAATATACAGCGACTGCAATGAGTTTGCTTCCATCAGGAATAATTGTGGAAACACCCTTTGCTATGACCGTTCCTACTCCAGCAGCTGTGAACAAAGCACCCAATGCAGCAAGCAACTGAGGAAGAATACCAACAGGACCAACATTATCCATAAGCCGGGTCCCATCAATGACAGCGCTCTTGGCAGGGGCCTTGGTGATGACAAATGCTACGACAAGGGCAACAGCAGCTGAGATACCGATGGCATTGTTTGCTCCAAAGGGAAGGAATGTAGCGGCAAGCACAGCTACGAAAGCCAGACTAAGGGCAGGTATGAATACCTTGTAGCCAAGCTTGTCAGCACTCTTACGTGTAGCCTCTGCAGTCGGCACATCACTTTTTGATTGAATAACCCTTTTTGAAGCTGTCAAGGCTGCAATGCATAGCACGCAAATGCCAGTCACCCAATGAGGTACGTAAGGACCGACAATAAAGGTGAAAGCGAGGATGAACCAAAATATAGCAGTTGTAATTGGCTTTGCATGAGTCTTGTCCTTCAGTGCCTTCATACCAACAAGGAAGAAGGTCAGGCCAATGACACAGTAGAAAAATTCAGCAATGATGACATTTCTTGACATGGTTATTTCTCTCCTTTCTTGACGCTTGAAGCAAGTTTTTTGTCCAAGAATGCATTGTGGACAACACCTACGAGAACTGCGATGACTGCAACGGGTATTGACATCATGGCGATTTGAAGGGCATTGACTTCGTAGCCTTGCCCATTGAGGGTGGCAACGATCAGCAAGGTGCCGGATGCTCCCATAAAGCAGTTCTGTGCAAAGAAGTTGCCAAAGTTCTCACTCGCAGCACTATACCCCTTGATCGTATCCTCCGTATCCTCATCAACGTGGTCAAATTTGGCAATTGCCGCTGCCTGAGCCATTGGATTGACAAGAGGACGTACGAACTGGGGATGACCACCCAGACGCAGAGAAAAAGCAGCAGCCAAAGCCCTGACTGCAAGGTAAAGGGAGATGATTCTGCCAGCTGTAGCACCCTTTGCTTTTTTGATGAGGTCTACAGCCTTGTCTTTCAACCCATAGCGTTCACTTATCCCAATGACAGGAAGTGTGAGAACGAACAGGGTGGCAGTCCTTTGAGAAATGAAAGATTTTCCCAAAGTGTTCAAGATCTCAATAAAAGGCATACCTGCCACGAGACCTGTGACCACACCCGCGATGACAACCGTTGCAATAGTGTCTTTCTTCAGTACAAAGCCAATGACGACTATCAGTACTCCGATAAGTTTCAGCAGTTCCATACATGAGTCTCCTTATGCGTAAAAATTTGTATAATTATACCATGGGTACATAAAATTGAATATATTTATATTTTACATTCACATTTGTAGAAACCCTGACCGGAGACTCCAGATACATAATAATCCTAGTAAATCCACAGAATATCTGTGGTTATATAGCAAAAATGAGATTCTTAATGGGCACTATGACCAAGAGAAATACGTACCCATACATGAATTTTATGCAATGAAAAGAATATGTATACTTCCATAAAAGCTATGCCCGCCTCCTTGCAGAAGCGGGCACAGCACTACAAAACTGATACTATTTACAAAACTAACAATACTTGCCTCATTTTCCTAAGGCACCTCTAACACTGCATACCACCCCCTACTTCAACGAGAGAGCGGCCTCATATACAGCATCGGCTGTTATATGGAAGTGTTCATACAGGTCGTCTGCAGGAGCAGATGCTCCAAAGCTGCGCATACCAATGATCTTGCCATCGAGACCCACATACTTGAACCAGTAGTCAGCCCATGCCGCCTCTACAGCGACTCTCTTGCGTACGGTGTTCGGTAGCACGCTTTCACGGTACTCGAGGTCCTGTGCTTCAAATACCTCACAGGAGGGCATCGATACGACTCGCACCTTCCGCCCCTCCTTGTCCAAGCGCTTTGCCGCCTGCATGGCGATGTCAAGCTCCGATCCGGTTCCGATAAGGATGATCTCTGGCTCGCCTTTGGATTCCCAAAGTACATACCCACCCCGACTGATCGCCTCCACCTGCTTCTCTGTACGATCCTGGGGAACCAGGTTCTGACGGCTCAGGAGCAGGGAGGTAGGACCATCCTTGCGCTTGAGGGCACCCTTCCAGGCAACTGCACTCTCCACAGCATCGGCAGGTCTCCACACCACCATGTTGGGCGTCATGCGCAGGCTAGCGGCCTGCTCGACAGCCTGGTGTGTAGGACCATCCTCGCCAAGGCCGATGGAGTCATGGGTGAATACCTGAATGACCGGAAGGTGCATGATCGCTGCCATCCTGATCGCATTTCTTGCATACTCCATAAACATCAGGAAGGTTCCGCCATAGGGGACAAACCCGCCATGCAACGCAACGCCGTTGAGGATGGCCATCATGCCGAACTCGCGGACCCCAAAGTGCAGGTAGCCGCCCTTGTTCTCCTCAATGTCATAGCTTTCCGAGCCTTTTCCTTGGGTAAGGTTGGAGGGGGTCAGGTCAGCAGACCCTCCCAGCAGTTCCGGCATCAGGGCACTGATCTGGTCAAGGACCATCTGGGAGGCCTTCCTTGATGCCACATTGAGCTTGTCGGCCTGCCACTTGGCGATGGTCGCATCGAGCTTCTCTTCCCAGCCATCGGGGTACGAGCCCCCTATCCTGCGTTCAAACTCAGCGGCATCCTCGGGATACTGCATCTTATACTCGGCAAAAAGCTCGTTCCACTCTTTTTCAAATTCCGCTCCCTGCTTGGAGAAATCCCAGTCCTCATACATCTCATCAGGGACATAGAAGCGCTCTTCATATTTCCATCCAAGCTGCTTTCTGGCCAAGGAGACCTCTTCATCACCAAGGGGGGAACCATGGCTTGAAGCCTTGCCCTGCTTGTGGGGGGAGCCGAAGCCTATGATCGTGTTGCAGATGATCAGGGTGGGTTGGTCTGTGTTGGATTTGGCCCTGGCAATTGCCTTGCCTATCGCATGCGGGTCATGCCCGTCGACATCGGAGATGACGTGCCAACCGTAGGCGGAGAACCGCTGGGCGGTATCATCGGTAAACCAGTCTGTGATCTCCCCATCGATGGAGATTCCGTTGCTGTCATACATGGTTATGAGCTTGTTCAGCTTCCAGGTCCCTGCAAGAGAGGCCGCCTCATGGGAGATGCCTTCCATCAGACATCCATCCCCTACAAAGGCATAGGTGTAGTGATCAACAAGGGGAAAGTCCTTCTTGTTGAAGGTGGCTGCCAGCTTCGCCTCTGCCAATGCCATACCTACGGCGTTGGCAAACCCCTGTCCTAGAGGACCGGTGGTAGTCTCAACCCCTGGGGTAAGGTCGCATTCAGGGTGCCCGGGTGTTATGGAACCAAGCTGCCTGAACTGCTTCAAATCATCAAGGCTCACATCGAAGCCGGTCAGATGCAGCAAGGAATACAGAAGCATTGAGGCATGCCCGTTGGATAGGACAAACCTGTCACGATTCTCCCAAGAGGGATTCTTTGGGTTATAGCGCATGGTTCGTCGGAAAAGCACCTCTGCAATATCTGCCATCCCCATAGGGGCACCAGGGTGTCCCGAGTTAGCCTTCTGCACTCCATCCATACTCAAAATGCGTATAGCATCGGCCAATTTCTTTTTGTCCATTTGATTCTCCTCATGTCTTATATATACAAAATCCTCCGGATCTTTGCGATACGGAGTAAGATCCTTAGGTATAAGATACTCTAGGGATGGGGGGAAGTCAAAAGGATAGGTGGTCAGGATTATAGGATAAGGGGTGTTTGGAAGACACGTCAGGCAAAAAAATAGGAGGTGAGCGTATTCAGTATAGGCATCCCCATTGAGGATGCCTATACTCCATGGCCATTGTACAGATCAGAAGGAGTAGTTGAGCATGACCCCTACACGCTTGTAGCGGAAATCAACTATTTCAACCTCTTTGGATCCATCATCTTTTTTCTTTTGGTTTGTGCCTTGAACGATCACCGTAAGATCCAGGCCAGGGAAAAATTCCACATTGCCAATAACGCCAACATCATAGCGCAGAGGATGGGGGCCGCCATCAAACAGGTCATAGGCAAAGGTCTCCAACTGGAGGGCAACCATATTGAGCTTGAAAGGCAACTTGTATCCGACAATATATTCGCCCTTATAGTTGAATCCATTCACCTTGGCCCCAGAGGTCTCATACTCCCAGGCTTCGCCAGACTTGGCACCGGTGTACCCTTGGTACATGAACTCATGATAGGTGCGGAGCAGGACGCTGGTCCAGTCTCCGGGGAAGATTGCTCCGGTATCGAACTGCAGGGCAGCACCAGCGCGAGCCTTGTAGTAAGCCCCACCAAGCGGGTCTGCAGCCAGGACAGTTCCAATGCCACCGGTACTTTTGAGCAGGCCCGAAAGTTCCATGGGGTCAAAATCCCAACCGGTTCCAAGAGAACCCCCAAGGGTAAGCTCCATCAGGGCAATGGGAGTCAACACCGCATCAACTCCTAACGTGACGGCCACAGGCGACAGCCCGAGCAAGCCCTTCACTTTGAGGTTGTTGCCACTGAACAGGGGGCCTTTTCCTACGAGCATGGGTATTTTCAGCGAATAGCCTGCTTCCATCTTGGCCTCAACGGGATAAGCTCCTATGAGCTTGATGTTCCCGGCACTGGTATTGGCGGCAAATAGGGGTGTTGCCAGCAGGGCAAGTAAGGTTATGGTCACCATTGATTTCAATACTACAGATTTTTTCACAATTTTCCCTCCAATGAATGTTTTCATTACTAGCATACCATATCAAGGCACATTGCGGTATGAGTTTTTTAGTAGGATATAGATTGATTGCGATCTTCTTTCCTATCTACAACATGCCCCAATAGCATTCTTCGCTCAAAATATAGGTTCTTTCAGTTCATCAAACAAACCCCTCGGAACCGTAATGAGAAACTCTTCGTCAAGCTTTCCACCAATGACGATCTGTCTTTTTCCTGAGCCTAGATCTATTCTGCTTTGATCGATATGTTTGAACCATGAGTGGTCGAGCTCTCTTGCCAGCCAAAGGAATAGCCTTTTTGCTTTTATCTGCTTACATTCTTCAAGTAATTCTTGAATCAAATCAGGTCGTAAAGAAAAAGCTAATTCTAGCCTTAGGAGTGCTCCTCCTATATCTACTTCAGATGACACAGTACTCAGGAACTCAATAAAAGCTCTTTCTGGAGTTGCGTAAGGAATGGGCCAATCCCAAGTTCCATATGGTATTTCCTCTAGACCAAGTACTAAGCCCTCCAGAAAAGGAGACCTATGGATTTGTGTAAATGATACATTAGAAACGGTGTCTACCCATGAAGGAATTCGTACTGAACTATATACCAGTAGTTCCTTCACTCCTCCTAGCATGGGAAAATGTTCAAATCCATGGAAGCACAAAGCTGAGATATGGCCAACATGGATATCAAACCCCATCTGCCCCAACGAGTATATGACATTCTGCCACTTCAACGGAGGCCCAGGTTTTCTATATATTCCGTGCGCAGCAGCTTCAAGCTTGCCAGCCCTAATGAAATAATCAACAGAGGAGCGGTCAAAACCCCGTGTTGATAGCCAATCACGGTTTACAAGCTGTCCTTCAGGTAATAGTGAATCAAGTGATTTTCGGGTCATTTAGTTTACCTTACTACAAAATTACATATCTATACTATGCATAATAAGATTAAGTTAAACTCAAATCAAGTATATCAGAAAGGATAGGGGCATTGCTAAATCATGATTTAGTACATTACGATTTAGAAATATATCAACTAAACACATTTTAATGTACGCACCCGTGAAGGCTGCGACTCTTACACTCAAATCTTAGTGCTAAAATACACTTCCATCAAACAATTTGGGAACCTTTCTATTTTTGGCTTTCTAGTAGTGCCTCCCCCGGAAATACTGCTCTGGCGTATCTTTGGTGAAGACTATCTCATCTGTTATGATCCTACGGGGCAGGTCCTTCCCACTCATATAGTCCTCTATTGCCTTCATCAGCTGAGGTCCGAACAAGGGGCTGCACTCAACAACACAGTTCAATTCACCCTTCTTGAGAGCCTTCAGGGCAGGGCCAATACCATCGATGGAGACAATCAGTACATCGACTCCTGGATTTATCCCCAATTCCTTAAGGGCTTTCACGGCCCCTAGGGCCATATCGTCATTATGGGAATAGATCACATCAATGTCCCACTTGAGCCTGCCCTCCATATAGTCCTTGATGGAGCGATACCCCCCATCAAAATTATAGTCACCATACGGGGATGCAATCACATCATAGGATTTCATCAAGGATAGAACCTCCAGAAACCCTTGGCTTCTCTCTTTTGTAGGACTTGCGCCAGCGGTACCTTGGATCTCCAATATCCTTACAGGTTTCAACGTCGGCTGGATAGCTGAGACCACCCACCTCATCGCTCGACGGCCCTCTTCGGTGAAGTCTCCTCCGATAAAGGAGTAGTAGAGGTTGTCATCAGAGACCATAACCTTACGGTCAGAAAGGAACACAGGAATACCTGCGTCCTTACACTCCTTCAGCACCTCTTCCCAACCACCCTCCACAATGGGTGACAGCACGATTATATCGACCTTTTCCTGTATGAACGACCGAACAACCTCTATCTGTCCCTCTAGGGATGAAGCATCGACGCTCTCAAGATCGATACCAAAGTCCCTGGCTGCTTTGGCAATAGAGTCCTTGTTGGCAGATCGCCAGCCACCTTCATCAGCTATCTGGGCATGTGCTACGCGGATCTTTTCCTGTATCGGCACAAGATTTTGTGCAAGCAGCTCCCTGTATTGCGGCAGGCTCTCCCTGGTCACCGTATGATTGCGCAAGATTATCTGCTTCGGCACACCCTTTTTCTTATGCAGGATATCCAGGGCATACTGTATTGCCTCCTTGCCTCCTGTGGGACAGGTGATGGTTGCCTCTATGGCCCCACGGGCAAGCAGGTCCAATCCGCCATCGGTGATCTGAAACCCATCAATCGAAACAATCTTTATGTGCTCATACCCCAGAGAGGCAACGGCCTTGAAGGCCCCGAGAGCCAGGTAATCGGTATGGGCAAAGATAAGGTCAATAGCAGCAAGCTCCTCTCCCATCGCCTTGAGAAGGTCCTCAGCGCTGTCTCGGGTGCCATCATCGACGGGCACGCTTATCAAGGTGACGTTGGAGGCTTGGTCAATCTCCTCAAGAAACCCTGCATGCCGATCCTGGCTTACCAGAGACGAGCTACTCGCCGATACCTCCAGGACCTTCACCGGACCGTTCTTGGCAAGGGCCAAAACCGCCTTTCCGGCTTGTCTGCCCAACAACCGATTCTCAGGCCCTATAAACAGCGAGTAGTCATACCCATCGACTACCCGGTCCAATACAATGACCGGAATGCTCTTGTACGCTTCCCGTACTGTCTGGGTGAGGGCGACGGCATTGCACGGTGAGACTATGAGCAGATCGACATCATAGGCCAACAGCCTTTTGATATCAGCCTTCTGCTTCTCAACATCATCGGCAGCATCAGCAAAGATCAATTTGAGCTCATCATGCTTAGCAGCCTCTGACTGCAACTCCTTGGACAACACGAGGCGCCAGGGATCCCTCTGGTTTGCCTGAGAGATTCCGATCACAAAAGAATAGGCCCCTTCCGTATTCTTTTTATCCTGAGAAACAAACAGACACCCAACTACAAAAAAACAAAGAGAGAGGACTACAAGAAAGACAAGTATTAGTCGAATGAACGATTGCTTTTGCATCAGTGTTCTCCCCGGCTCTGGGTCTTGCGGTACTCTTGAGGCGAAAGGTGCAAGACCCTCTTGAAGGCTGTACAGAAATAGTGCTGCGATGAGTATCCAACCTCTTCTGCGACCTCATAGATTTTCTTCTCCGAATCCTTAAGCAATTCAAGTGCCTTTTGAACCCTCAGAACAGTGAGATGCTCCACAAAGGTAACATTGAGGGAAGACTTGAAAAGCCTGCTCAGATGCTGGGAGGTAACCTGCACATGGTCTGCAACCTCACTCAAAGAGATACTGTTTTGCCAGAAATGCTTTGCAAGATAGCTTTGAGCCTGAACCATTGTCCGGGGCAATTGCTTGAACTGGGCAAGTTCCTCTTCCAAGGCTGCAAACTTCTCTGCAATGGCCAGATAGCCTTCACCGCTGGTGGATACAGAAAAGAGCTCAGAGGGGAGCTTTTTGCTAAGACATTCTTGCAAGGCATCCAACAAATGCTCTCTCTCCTCAGAAGGGAGAGCCTCACTGAGGAGCACCATCTCACTACTGCCATTTCTGTAGCACAGGGTCCCTTGGGGAAAGAGTGCGAGGGCATGTTCCTTTGCAGCAAAGAACAGCAAGGAATCCTGCCAGTCATTCTCATCCAAGAGGAGTGTCTTTTGGGTCATATTGATAAGAAAAAGCGAAAAATCCTCAGAGACTTGTAGATTTAGATACTTCATCTCCTGGAGGATCTCCTCTTCCTCATAGCTACCGGAAAGCAAGGCATGCAGGAAATATGAGACAAGAGAATCCTTGTTCTTGGCCAGCTGCTCTTTCGCCCAGAGCAAATACTCCGCTGTCTCCTGGGTTTTCTGCAGCTCCTTCTTTGCATCAGCCAGGGTTTCGAAAAAACTGGTTTCTTTTATTGGCTTGAGCAGATAGGCAAACACCCCAAGCTCGATGGCCTTGCGGGCAAATTCAAAATCATCATAGCCGGAGATGACAATGACCACCGTTGTGGGGCTCATCTGTTTTAGCTGTTCTATGAAGCCAAGGCCATCGAGAAAAGGCATGTTGATGTCGACACATGCAATTTCCGGCATTATTTCCTTACAGAGGGCGAGGGCAAGTTCCCCATCTTCAGCAACACCCACCACCTCGATGGAAGGATCCTTCTCAAGCATCGTTAGCAATCCTCGACGGATGATCAGTTCATCATCAGCTAGTAAGACTCTGATTTTTTTCATCAGGGGACTCCTTTACCCTAGCAGGAACATACACAGTAGAGGTGGTCCAAGACCCTTCTTCACTATCGAGGACAACCCCATATGCTGCTCCACAGCTCAGCTTGACCTGCTCGTTCACGTAAAAGAGGCCAAATCCACTATTCTCAGTACGAGACCTATCGTACAGTTGCTCTTGAAGGATTTTCAGTTTGTCCTCTTTGATACCAGGGCCGGTATCACGCACTTCGAGTGCCAGCACCCCATCATCAAGAGTCACATTGACTGAAATGAGCCCCTTCTCCCGCTTCTGCTTTATGCCGTGGTAGATGGCATTCTCCACCAAAGGTTGTAATATGAGCTTTGGGACCATGTAGTTTTCCAAGGATTCTGGAACGGTAATCTCATAGGAAAGCTTGGTGCTGTACCGAACCTGCTGGATATAGAGATAGCTGGATACATGGCATATCTCTTCCCTGATGGTGATGGTCTCCCTGCCTTTGGAGAGGCCGACACGGAACATGCTCGTCAGTGCATCAACCAACAGCACAACATCTTCAGCTCCATTCTCACGGGAAAGCCATGAGATGGTATCCAACGTATTGTAGAGAAAATGGGGTTTTATCTGTTCCTGCAAAATCCTCAATTCAGCGTTACGCTTGTTCTTCTGCTCAACATAGACCTGTTGGATAAGCTGCTCGGTCTGTTGGAGCATGTGGTTGAAACTCTGTCCAAGAGAACCAACCTCATCAGTATATCGGCTGTTGAACCTGACAGAGAAATCGCCTGCCTCAGCCTGCTCCATAAGGCGTTGCAGTTTTGACAAAGGCTTGGTTATCGTATTGGAGAGCACATATGAAAGTATTGCAATACTCAGCAAGGCTCCCAATAAGCTGATGGCCATCACATATACGGTAGTGGTCATATCATGGAGAACTTCGCTTGCAGGGAACACCCCCACAACCTGCCACCCAGAGGGTTGGCTCACCTTGGACTGCAGATAGTACCTATCCCCTTCTATGTCGACACTTACAGAAGTTTCTCCACCGGTCAGCCAAAGGGGGTTTACCCTATGCACGACAGAGTTTACAGGGGCGTAGACCATCTCGTCTTGAGTATCGAGGACAAAGACAAATCCCTGTTTGCCAATACTTGCATTGTTGATGGAGTTTCGGATGATGTCATGGCGCACATCAAAGAGGACAACACCTTGAAAGACCTGTGTCACGGGGTCTACAAGGGCCTTTGCGATGGAGAATACATCATCAATGCTGAAGACGTCCTCAGTGGTGATATTTCGCCCTGCATTGGAACGAAGCAACACCAAAGAGCCTTTAGCCTTTTTGGCTTGCATGAACCATGACTCATTGCTGAAGGGGTCACGGGAAACCCGTGAAAGCCCGTTGCTGACAAATGAGTCATCCTTCTTGGCAAACAAGATACCTGCTATTTCGGGGTTTGTAAGTCGTAGCTTCTCAAAAACCAAAGGAAGGTCTGAACTCCCTTCCAGGGCAAGAGCCGAGACATAATCTATCATATGCTCCATAGTCTGCAGATACACCGATATGGAATTCTCGACTTGTGATATGGTCTGTTCAGTCTGCACTGTTGCAGACCTTCTCAGTTGTCTGGTGACAATCCCGCCGCTGGCAAAGGCAAACACCAAAAAGGAAACCAAAGAGATGATCAGGTAGGAGTACAGCATCTTTGTCCTGAATGGTAGATTGTTTAGTAATTGCTTCAGACTCATGATCAATATCTTACCATGGCTAGGTCAACTTCCTAAAATAATATCTCCAAAACATATTATTTGTCATTCCGCATCGCTATTACTCGCTGTAGGATAACGAATATACACAACAGGACAGCGATCGTAACCTTTGTCCACCAGGCGTTCAAGTTCAGCAGGGTTACTATCGTCTGGATGGTTCCCTGGATTAGAACTCCAAAGGCAGTTCCGACGACACTGCCCACTCCACCGGAAAGCATGGTCCCTCCGATGACAGCCGATGATATGGCATCGAGTTCCAAGCCGAGGTTCTGCAGTGCATATCCCGCTAGCGTATAGAAGCTGAACAGCACCCCGCCAAGGGCTGCACAGAATCCACTGATGGCAAAAACCAGTATCTTTACCCTACTCACAGGCAAACCCATGAGACGGGCACTTTGTTCACTGCCCCCAATAGCATAGACGCTTCGACCAAACTTGGAATAGCGAAGGATGTATAAGGCTATGATGACCACTGCAATGGCTACAAAGCCGTACAGATAGATGTTGACCTTTCCAATTGTCCTGATACTCCCGAAAGAGATTTTAGCCTGTGCAACAGATCGATAGAACTCATTTTCGATGGGAATGGACTCCTTGCTGACCACTGCGCACATACCACGCAGGAAAAACAATCCTGCAAGGGTCACGATAAAGGATTGCAGCTTGAACTTCTCGATGAGGAATCCCATAAAGGCGCCAAAGGAGAATCCGATGAAGAGCACCACAGGGATAACCACCCAAGCTGGCCAGAGCAAGCGAAGGAGGAAGGAAGAGAGCACAGCTGAGAAAGCCAAAGTCGATGCAACGGAAATATCAATGTTACCGGTAATGAGCACAAACATGATGCCAACCGAAGCAATGAGAAGATAGGCATTGTCGTTGAGCAAATTAAAAAAGACTGGTATGTACTTAAATCGGTTCGATCGCATCGGACCGATGACCATCACCGATGAGAACAGGAGAACAAACAAGCCCAATGTAATGAATAAGGATAGATTCTTACTAAAGAAATTCCTCTTTCCTGAATGGATCATGCAGCAACCTCCTGCTTCTTGAACTTGAATTTGAGATCAGCAAAACTCTGCTGGAAGACAGGTGACTGGGCAAGGCAGATTGCAATGACAACCACAGCCTTAACCACCAAGTTCACTTCAGGCGCTACTCCAAGACTAAGAATGGAGGTGGTGATGCTTTGGATAATCAGAGCACCTACCAAGCTGGAGAGCAGCGAGAACCGCCCCCCAGAGAGGGACGAGCCACCTATGGCAACGGCCAGGATTGCATCGAGCTCGATCATGAAGCCTGCATTGTTGGCATCGGCTCCCTTGATACCGGCACTTTCGATAAGACCTGCAACGGCTGCAAGGGTTCCACAGAGCACATAAATGAAAAACTTAATCCGTGCACTGTTGATACCAGAGAAGCGGCTCGCTTCCGCATTGCACCCCACACTCTCCACATAGAGACCAAAGGCAGTCTTTCGCACTCCCCACAGCACAAGAGCCGTAAAGAATACCACTATGTATACTGGAAAAGGAAAACCAAATATATATCCACCGTTGAGAAAGTAGAAGGAAGGTGAATTGATGGTTACAATTCTTCCCTCACAGATCAACTGGGCAATACCACGCCCCGCTACCAAGAGTATCATAGTGGCAACGATGGGTTGCATCTGTATCTTGGAGACCAAAAATCCATTCCACGAACCGCAGAGCATCCCTGCAATGATAGCCGCTGTTATAGCAAATGCAACATTCCCGTTGGCAAACGAGAAGAGAGAACCCTCAATGATGGTACAGGCTACTGCACCCGATATAGCCATTACAGAGCCTACGGAGATATCTGTCCCCCCGGTGGCAAGGACCATGGTCATGCCCAAGGCAAGCAGCATGAGCTTGCTTCCGTTACGGAAGATATCGATGATCCTCCCATACAGGTGTCCATCGACTATTTGCAACCTAAAGAATTCACCGCCTGAGATCACCCCGTTGAGAGCCAGAATCCCAAGAAAGATTATCAAGGGCCAGAATATCTGTGCCTTAGTCAGTTTTTTTATTGCCTCTTTCATTGCACCCCTCCAGCTATATATTCCATGATAGCAGCCTCTGTTATCTCGCTTCCCACCAGCTCCCCTACCTGCTCCTTGTCCCGCATAATCGTCATACGATTGCAGCAACGGAGCATTTCGTCTATTTCGGAGGAGATGAATACAAGAGCCATCCCGCCATCGGCAAGGGAGATTACCATCCTCTGGATCTCAGCCTTGGTCCCCACATCAATACCACGGGTTGGCTCATCAAGGATGAGGAGGTTGGGGTCGGTAGCCAACCACCTTGCAAGGATGACTTTTTGCTGGTTTCCCCCTGAAAGGTTCTTTATCAGCTGGTCTGTACCGGGTGTCTTTATCTGCAGTTTTTCAATATATTCCTGGGCAATACTCTCAGCCTCTGCATTGGAGATTGTTTTGAACACCCCTCGCTTTGCTTGCAGGGCAAGGATGATATTCTCCCGTATGGAAAGCTCCCCTATTATGCCGTCGCTCTTACGATCTTCCGGGCAGAAGGCTATTCCATTGCGGATGGCATCAAGGGTGTATTTCATCTGAACGGTATTCCCCCCTATCTCAAGGGTGCCTTCTAGCAGGGGGTCGGCTGCAAACAACATGCGCGCTGTCTCACTTCTCCCTGATCCAAGAAGACCACCAAAGCCCATGACCTCCCCCTTCCTAAGGGAAAGGTCGATGCCCTTGATATGGGCACTGGAGGCATTTTTCAGCTCCATGATGACTTCTTTGTCCTTTTTCTGTTGCTGGAACTCAGATGCCTTCTCATCAATTTCCGAATACTCCTTGCCGATCATCTTGCCCACCAATTGGATGCGCGTGAGATCAGAAGTGGGATACGTGCCCACATACTCTCCATTGCGCAAGATGGTGATGGTATCGGAGATGCCATACACCTGATCAAGAAAATGGGTGACAAAGATAATGCCCATGCCACGGTCCTTGAGCATGCGCATGATCTTGAAGAGTTCCTGCACCTCGACAGCCGATAGGCTGGAGGTGGGTTCATCAAGGATAAGCACCTTTGCAGAGATGTCTACAGCCCGAGCGATGGCAACCATCTGCTGGATGGCCACAGAATAGCGCGATAGGGTCTGGGTCACATCGATGTCCAGGTTGAACATCTTCAAGAGTTTTTCTGAAGCTTCGTTCGCATAATTCCAGTCGATGAATCCTCGCCTCTTATGCTCCCTACCGATAAAGATGTTCTCGGTCACAGATAGGTTGGGGCAGAGGTTGACCTCTTGGTATACGGTGCTTATGCCTAGGCGCTGGGCTTCCTGGGGCGTACGGGCATTGATGGGTTTTCCTTCCAACAGGATGACCCCTTCATCACGATGTTCGACACCGGTCAACACTTTGATCAGGGTTGATTTTCCCGCTCCATTCTCTCCCAACAATGCATGGATCTCTCCCTTGTCCAGGGTGAAGGGGACATCACTGAGGGCCTTGACTCCAGGAAAACTTTTGGAGATGTGCTGCATTTCAATGAATTTCTGGTTCATGGTTCCTCCGAAAAAGCCGCTCTGGTCTGGCAGAGCGGCTTGCAAAACGCTTCTGACCTACGTCAGACTCCTCTTAATAGAGACGGGTAGGAAGATCAGCCGCAGCAGTTTCCTGGCGGTACACACTTTCGTTGGACTTGATCCACTTAGGAACAGACTTTCCAGCCTTAAGGTCGGCTGCTGCCTGGAAGAACTGAGGTCCTAGCAGGGGGTTGCACTCAACAGTAACGTTGGCTTCACCGGCTACCATGGCTTCAAAGATGCCCTTGACGCCATCGACGGATACGGTTTTGATCTGTGAACCAGGCTTCTTGCCTGCTTCTTTCATAGCTTCGATAGCACCGAGCATCATGTCATCATTGTCAGCATAAGCGCCGTCAATCTGAGGATAGCTCTTCAGGAAGGATTCCATGACTTCCTTACCCTTTGAACGGGTAAAATCACCACTCTGGCGAGCGATAATGGTGATGCCAGGAGCCTTGGCAATGCCTTCGAGGAAACCCTTCTGACGATCGATGGCAGCGGAAGCACCAACAGTCCCTTCAAGCATGACAACCTTGCCCTTGCCATTCAGCAAGCGGATCATCTCTGCAGCGGCCTTCTGCCCTTCATCGATAAAGTCGGAACCAATGAAAGATGCATACAGGTCAGCAGGAACGTTAGCCATTCTGTCAACGAAGATTACAGGAATCTCTGCTTCTTTGGCTTCCTTAAGGACGGTTTCCCATCCTGTCTCAACAACAGGAGCAAGACCGATTACATCCACACCCATCTGGATGAAGGAACGTACTGCCTTGATCTGGTTCTCTTGCTTCTGCTGGGCATCAGCGAAATGCAACTGGATGGTATCGATGTTCTGTGCAGCATAGAAGGTAATGGATGTGGTCTCAGCCCCTCTCCATCCCGACTCCTGCCCGATCTGAGCAAATCCAACAACCAATTTCTGATTGACTGGGGCTTTTTCACTGGATCCCTCTGCAAAGGCTGCAGTAAAGACCAGGCTTAGAATTACCAAAAACACCATAGCTTTCTTCATATGTGACTCCTTTTTATCAACGGAAGACCGTTGTACACATATCAATTCTAGCCTAGTTCTGGTAGAAGTCTTTACACAGGAAAGGCTATGTTTTCTATTATTGTAACATTAGGGGGAGAGTTTCAAAGGTCGCACCCACAAAGGGTGCAATTCTTACACTCACAAGCAAAGCAAGCTTGGTACGGGCATTCCAAGCATTGTAAGGAGTTTACAACGCTATGGGATACACAAGAGAGATGATCCGTATATGGCAATCCAAGCCTACCAAAAACACCTCTTCGCACGAGAACAAAGAGGAGTTTCAAGATTCCATGCCAGTATTGCCAGATATGCTTTTCAGCTCATCATATCGATGGTGAGCTCTCCTCCTGCCGAACCATATCCAAAAACTCCTGTATCCTGCTGTCGGGAGTCGAAGACTCGATATCGGCAAGCACAATATCACAGGGGGCATAATCACGATTGATGCGCCTGACCAGCTCTTTCAGCTCTTCCATCTCTGCCGATTCAAACTCACCAGGGGTGAGCAGCAGAGCCCTGCGAGTGTTGGGGAACATCGCCTTGATGCGAGGCAGATCGGAATTGACCCCGGTATCGAAATACCCGACCTTTTCAATTTTCCTGATACCATCAAGATACGGGTCAGCCACCCAGTTGCAGGTATGGATTCCGAACCTACTAAAGTGAGTGCTCAGATCCTCATCAAAGGGGAGTATGAACTGCTCATACTGTTCAGGTGAGATCATGCTGACCGTACAGTTGCTCATGGAGAGCAGGTCGATGGCAAAGCCTGATCTTCTCTGGCGTTCCTGTACCCTTTTGGAGACCTGAAGGATTGTATCTGCAATATGCTTGAAAAAAGCCTTCACCGTATCCGGTTCATCAAGCATATCCAGGAACAGCTCGCTTCCTCTGAGCTTGGTGGCGATGTTGATGACCCCCTGATAATTCAGGTACCCATGAATCTTGCCCCAACGGCTGGCTATCTCATCCATCTGAGCCCACAGCTTCTGGAAGGTCTCATTGGTATCCAGGTCAATGACAGGGAGGTTTTGGATATCCTCAAGGCTGAAGATGGGTTTGGCATCAGGCCAGGAATCAGCAGCATATTCAGGCTTTGCCCCATATATCATGGAGATCAGCAAGATGCCGTAAACCCCAGAAATCGTAGCACATGTAGGTTCGATGCCATTTTCATATAGCGGTGTAAAGTAGGGCACCGAAGGGAAGTGCTCATGAAGGTACTCCTTCATTTTCACTAGGCTGCAGTACCTATACTCAGGGTCATTGTGCCATTCCTCCCCGAAATCAATGCCCAATCTGTCCCGATACCACAGGGGGGTAAATCCCAGGGAGACACGGAGCCTACTCTCAGTACCGTCACAAGGTTCTCGTGTGGCTGGTCCTGAGAGTGGTATGTGGTTGCGTAGTTGGTAGTCTGGTGTCATTGTATGCTCCTTGTCCTGATCTGCTTAAAACGGTGAAACTTTTGATATGTTGTCTCCGAGCGAATTATTCTGTTTGGTTCCACAGTAGCTCTCCTATCGAAAACACCATATAGGTATAGAAATTCCAGGATGTCGTGTGGCTGGTTTTTCATCTATTTGGTGCTTCTCTTTTTCATGATACATTTGGTGGTTAGGGAGCTGGATTGAGGATCTTCTGTCGAAAAGAATATCTTTCAATGCTCTGCTTCTCAGCTGGACCTTTCAGTATTCCCTACAATATATCTTGCTCCTATGCAAGGATATATAGTTCTCCTTAAGGTTTCTCAGTATGCCAGATCATCTGCCCCATTCCAAACCTACCATTTTTCCAAAACGGTTCCCTCTTGATGCGCTTTGTTCGTATGTACCTGCTCTCCCAATCAGTACAGTGCTTATTTCTCTTCATGTATGATCGCATACTATCGAGCAGTCATCCCTTACCTCTGCCTAGTCAGTGCAACACAAAAGAATGGTAATGGCAATACGTGTCATTTGGCAAGCAAATTTTCTCTCCAAAACCCACAGAAAAGAACCTTTCATGGAAGACAAACCGATCCTATTCCTATAACTCTTTATCTTATCTGCCCTTCAGGTGTAAAAGCAACTCATGCGCGAAAGACTCTCTTGTGATGATAACCCACCTTTATTCCTTGTACTTCACCTTTTTATCAACATGCATGCAAAATTGTTTGACAGATCCTCAAACTCGTGCGAACATTAACCTGTAAGACAGCTTTACAGCTTTACAGATTTGTTTGTATAGGGTTTTTGGTACTGGGAATCTCGGCTTTGTCCGAGTCAATACGCACCATTGTTTTGCCGGTTACCGGCTTCCAAGGAGGAATACAATGAAGAAACTTACTATCGCTCTGTTATTGGTTGCTATGGTCCTACCCATGGCTTTTGCTCAAGGAGCAGCAGAGAGTGCTGCCAAACCGGTGGAACTGGTCTATACCATGACTGCAGTACCCACCGATGCCCATACGGGTGCCATGAGAGTCTTCAAGGAGACTGTTGAGAAGGCTTCAAGTGGACAGATCAAGGTCCTTACCTATGACTCTGCATCCCTGTTCAAGCAGGAGCAGGAAGTATCTGCCATCAAGAGCGGACAAGCGGACATGACTGTAACCAGTGCTTCATGGCTTACCGACGGATCTCCTTGGGTATCCATGTTTACCGCAGGCTACATCTTCAAGAGCTACGACCACATGACCTCCGTCCTCAATGGTCCTATCGGAGCTGAAGTATTCGAACGCATTGCAAAAGAGCAGGGGATCAGACCCCTTGGTGCAGAGTATCTTGGAACGCGCCAAGTGAACCTTGTCCAGGACAAGGCTATCAAGACTCCCGCTGACCTCAAAGGCATCAACTTGAGAATGCCCAACTCCGAATCTTGGATTTTCCTTGGGAAGGCCCTTGGAGCCAACCCCACCCCGATTTCTTTCAGTGAGCTGTACATGGCATTGCAGACAAAGACCGTTGATGGTCAGGATAACCCACTTCCCACAACCAAGAATGCAAAGTTCTATGAAGTCACCAAGTCAATCTCCATCACCAACCACCTTGTAGATAGTGTCTGGCCAACCATCAATGAGAAGAAGTGGCAGTCCTTGACAGCAGAACAGAAAGGCTGGGTCATGGAAGGTGTGAAAGCAGGTATCAAATACTGTGACGAAACAAACCTCAAGGCAGAAGCAGAACTGGTTGCATTCTTCAAGAGTGCAGGTTTAAAGATCTACTATGCCGACCTTGATGCTTTCAGTGACCACGTCCTAAAACTCTACCTTGCCAGTGACTTTGCAAAGACCTGGGATAGGCCAATGTTTGACAAAGTCCAGTCCGCTGGAAAATAACGAATGCATCCTATCCGGAGCTGTTGCAGCTCCGGATACTTTGTACTATCAGATTCGGAGGGTACCACGTGAAAAAAACAGCGTTGTTTCTTAGAGATGTGATGGAGATTTATATCCCCATCTTATCTTTTATCGTATTATTCCTGACCTTCATCCTACAGGTATTTTTTCGGTATGTGGTCAATCATCCCCTCACCTGGACACAAGATGCCATCGTCATAGGGTTCTGCTGGACAGTAATACTCGGTGCCTGCTATACAATGCGCCGGAAAGGGCATGTCCAATTCACCATGCTCTATGAGGCCTACCCACCCAAAGTGGCTGCATGGGCAAGGCTTGCTGGGAACATCCTGATCGTCATAACCTTTATCCTCATGATCATCCCTTCTTTCAAGTACGCTTTTTTTCTGGGCTTCCAAAGGACCCCTGTGCTGAGAGTATCTTTCACTTGGATATTTCTCCCCTTCACCTATTTTCTCGTATCCATCATCGGGTATACCATCGCCCCGATCATAGAGGACTGGAAAGTCATACGTGGCACCCTTGCTGACAGCCACGACCATCGCTTCGATCCAATCATTGGGGAGGTAGACAAGATATGAGTTTCCCCCTACTTATTACACTCATTGTATTCATTCTGATATTTATTCTGAGGATGCCCATCGCCATTGGCATGCTATCGGCATCAGCGTGCTACTTCCTTGCAAAAGGTGGTGATTTGAGCCTGGTTGTGAACCATGTGATGAATACCTACTATTCAAACTACGTAATCATAGCTGTTCCCCTTTTTATCTTTACTGCCAACGTCATGAATACCGGCAAAGTCACCGACATGATCTTTAAATTTGCCGGTGGTCTTGCGGGAAGGATGAGAGGCTCCCTTGGACATGTCAATATCCTTGCATCCCTGATCTTCTCAGGCATGACAGGTTCGGCTATAGCTGATGCTGCAGGCCTAGGCAAGATAGAAATAGCAGCCATGAAGGAAGATGGCTATGATGCTGAGTTTGCCTGTGCCATCACAGCTGCTTCTGCCACCATAGGCCCCATTTTTCCCCCATCAATACCTTTGGTAATCTATGCCATGCTGAGCAGCACCTCTGTAGGAGCGCTTTTTATGGGAGGTATGATCCCAGCCATTCTGCTAGCCCTGTTTCTCATGGTTTATGTTGCCATCATTTCCAAAAAAAGAGACTACCCCAGAGGCGAGAAGATCGTATGGAAAACCTTTCTACGCTTCACCTTCAAGGCACTGCCCGCTCTCATGACCCCAGTCATCTTGCTTGTTGGAATTTATACCGGAGTCATGACACCAACTGAAGCCGGAGCAATTGCAGGACTCTACGCCATCCTTGTCTCAGTGTTTGCCTACAAGGCAATGGGCCTGGATGACCTGATAGAGGTGATAAAGACCTCCATAAAGGATATCGGTGCAACCAGCATCATGATAGGGGCTGCCGCTGTCATCAGCTACATCGTAGCACGTGAGCAACTCGCTGCCGATATCGGAAACTGGATACTCAGCTTCACTGCAAGCAAGTACACCTTCCTTTTCCTGGTCAACGTAGTCATCCTTATCTTGGGTATGTTCATGGATACCTCCACCATCCAGCTGGTCTTTGTCCCCATCATGATCCCCGTTGCAAATGCGTTAGGGATAGACATGGTTCACTTTGGCCTGGTGGTGACGTTCAACATGATGGTTGGCCTCTCTACCCCACCCTTTGGCATGTTGCTCTTCATAACAGCTGGAATTTCAGGCACTCCGCTGAAAGGAATCATGCGTGAAATACTATGGCCTCTTGTGGTCATGATACTCGTCTTGATAATCATAACCTATATCCCCGAAGTCACCCTATTCCTACCTAGGGCTACCGGGCTTATTGTTTAAGGAGCCTTCTATGACAAACACCTATAACGGCTGCTGGCCGACTATGATCACACCTTTTACTGATGACAACAAAGTTGACTTCAAAGCAGTCACAGCCTTGGTTGATTGGTATGTCGACCGAGGGTGTGACGGCATATTTGCCGTCTGCCAGTCCAGTGAGATGTTCTTCCTTTCAGAACAGGAAAAGCTCGACATAGCCAAAGCTGTCGTTGAAGCATCAGATTCACGCGTTAAGGTCATCGCATCCGGACATACCGCAGACGACCATCAGGCTCAGATCCAACAACTGGGGGCAATGGCCCAGACAGGTGTTGATGCGGTAGTTCTGGTAGCCAACCGCATGGCCAAGCAGGATGAGGGAGCAACGGTCTTCAATGCCAACGCCCAGGACATATTCACCCAGCTCCCTGATGTCACCTTCGGCCTGTATGAATGTCCCTATCCTTACCTTCGCCTGCTTACCGATGATTTTTTAGCCGCCTCTGCGAAAAGTGGAAACCTGATCTTCCTCAAGGACGTATCGTGCAGTCTGGAAATTGAGAAGCGCAGAGTGGAACTGGTACAGGGAACAGCTCTTGCCCTGTTCAATGCAAACACCTCTACACTGCTAGACTCCCTCATCGCCGGCTACCATGGCTATAACGGTGTGATGGCCAACTTCCATATTGATATCTACAAGTGGATGTATGAGCATTACAAGGATCAGCCTGAACTGGCTAGGGAGGTCAGCGACTTCTTGACAATCACAGCCATAACCGAGGCAAGGGCCTATCCTGTCAGTGCAAAATATCATCTGGACCTCACCGGTGTTCCCATGAGCCTGGTAACGCGGTCGAAGAGCGTGGACTTGCTCAACGAAAACGGGCGCCATGAGATAGCAAGCCTTATCCGCCTTGAAGACTCCATGCGCAAGAGGTTGGGGCTCAAGGCATGAACAGGGCCCAGGCATTGCTCAAAGATATGCGCTCGGAAGGGTGTACAGTAGTGGGGGGTCATGTGTTCTTCACCGACCCTTCTATTACTGAGGCTCTGGCTATGCACGGCTATGATTTTCTATGGATAGATGCAGAGCATGGTCCCTTTGACAAGCATAACCTGCTCATGCATATTATGGCAGCCAATGCAGGAGGAGCTGCAGCATTTGTCCGGGTAGCTGAAAACAACCCGGCGGTGATCAAGCCGTTGTTGGAAATGGGCCTTGACGGAATCATCATACCCATGATCCTTACAGAGGAGGATGCCCAAAGGGCCATCAAGGCCTGCCTCTATCCTCCTATGGGGAACCGGGGCTTTGGCCCGAGAAGGGCAGGCAGGTACGGTCAGACCCCTATTAAAACATATCTTGAGGAGGCCTCTGCTTCCTTTTTGCGTATACTGCAGATAGAGCATATCCAAGCGATAGAGAATATCGATGCTATCCTCGCAGTGCCTGGCCTCGATGCCATCATCATCGGGCCAAATGACCTCTCCGCTTCGATCGGACGGCTAGGGGATAGCATGCACCCGGAGGTCCTTGCGCTTGGAGAGAAAGTAATAGTTCATGCAAAGAAAGCAGGAATACCTGTAGGGGTATCAATAGGACCGGATGAAAAAGCTATCAGTACCTGGATGAAGATGGACCTGAACTTCATGAGTGTAGGTGATGACATCTCTTTCTTGCAACAGGGAGTACAAAGAACCCTCGCGATGGTTGCAAAAGGCAAAGAGGAGTGATTTCACCCCTATGGTGGAAATTTCTTCTTTTTTGCACTAATCTGCAAAGATACAAGATTACGTAAGGAGCCGCTGGTGAACATTGCTGATTTTTCCCTATCACGAACAAATTTGAGTCAGCAAGTTGCAGACCACCTTGAGGAAGTGATACTTTCCTCTACCACCTCAAGGATTTCTGAGAAGCTCCCTTCTGAGATGAAGCTGGCCAAGCAGTACAATGTGAGCAGACCAATCATCAGAGAGGCCATGAAACTACTTCAGGAAAGAGGGCTCATCACCCTGAAAAATGGTTCGGGAGCGTATATTTCACGACCTGAAACCAATACGGTCATGAATGCAGTAAGCCGTATCATGCAGGTGGACAACATCAGTGCTGAAGAGCTTACCCAGATGCGAGGGATTCTTGAACTCTCCTCCATCGACCTGGCAGTGCAAAAAATAACCGATGAACAACTGCAGGAGATGAAGGGTATAATAGCAACCTTCTCCGATACCACCTTACCCTTGAAAAAACGTGTTTCGTTGGATGAGGCATTCCACATAGCGATCGCACAGGCAAGCGGAAACAACCTGATGGTCATGTTCATCACAGTCCTCACCTCCCTGTTGCGCGACTATATGGGCAAGGGTGTTCTTGTAGACGGAGGAATTGAAGATGGCATCAAGCGCCATCAGGAGATTTTATCTGCTTTGGAGAAACGTGACCCCAAGGCAGCTCACCAAGCAATGGTCGATCATTTGCGGGTATCCAGTGAAAATGTGAAGGAATTTGATAAACAAGGGGTAAGGATTACGAAGAAAAAATGATTACAGGAACCAGCAAATCCAATCATATCACCAATACTGGTTCTGCTTGAGCCCTATATATCCTTGCATCAACTCAATCGCTTGGAGTAGCTTCCCCCCTGTGGAAATACCATAAATCATAGTGTAGACTCCAAGCATGAAGAATATCTATGTTGGATCATGTTCATGGAAATACCCATCCTGGGAAGGGCTTGTCTACTCCAGCAGGAGCCCTGAGAACTATCTCGCTGAGTATGCCCGGAAATACAACAGTGTCGAGATAGACCAGTGGTTTTGGTCATTGGGCAAGAAAAGCTACGCCTTACCCAACCGCACCTTGGTTGCAGAGTATAATGATGCAACACCCTCTGATTTTCGCTTCACCATCAAATGCCCCAACACCATAACCTCCTTCTTCGCCTATCGGGGAGGAACTGAACCCAACCGATGGTTCCTGCACCCGGATGTCTTCAATCAGTTTTTTGAAAGGATAGAGCCTTTGCAACCTAAACTTGGGCTGCTGATGTTCCAGTTCGAGTATCTCAACAAGGACAAGATGGACTCCCAAAAGCAGTTCCTCGATCGTTTGGACACCTTCTTCTCCGCCCTTCCCAAAGGCCTCCCCTATGCAGTTGAGATTCGCAATCCCCGATGGATCGGCTCCTCCTGGTTCTCTTTTCTCAAGGGCCAACAGGTAGCCCCGGTATTGCTGCAGGGGTACTGGATGGACGACGTCACCTCAACCTTGCAACGCTATGGAAAGAGCTTGGGAGATGTTGCCTGCATCCGTTTGCATGGGGACGACCGCCAGGGGATCGAGAAGGCAACAGGTGATGAGTGGAACAGGATTGTTACACCTAGGGATGAGGAACTCACCTACATTGCCCCCCTCATCGCTAAGATAGCAAAAGAAGGGTCAAAACTCTACATCAACATTAATAACCACTATGAGGGATCATCACCGGTGACCATCAGCAAGCTGGAGAAGTTGCTGGAAAAAGAGGGATAGCCAAAACCACATCGTGGAGACGCTCTCAAACAAGCTGCCTTGGAACTGCTATTTTTCCCAAACAACACCCTTATAGCCTAGCAAATTACTATACTTTATGCCTATAGTAGGGATGAGACAGGGTACGGATAATAGATGCATTACCTACACACCTACTGCCTACCTTTCTCAAAGAGAGGGAAATCATGAAACAAACCAATACTTTGGAAATACTAGAATGTACTGATCCGGTCTGCACCTGGTGCTGGGCAAGCGAGCCAGTACTCCGGGCCCTTAAGGCACGATATGCCGACCAACTGGAGATATCCTTTATCGCAGGAGGTCTGGTCAAGGACATCAGGGACTTTGAAGATGTCGACAATGAGATCGGTGGGGACCCTGCAGTATCAAACAAACAGATAGGGGAACATTGGCTTGAGGCATCTCACCTCCATGGGATGCCGGTAACAACGCGCACCCTGGAGTTGTTTTCAGCAGAGCATCCATCCTCCTATCCACAAAACATAGCCTACAAGGCAGCTCAGTTTGAGGACCAGGAATTGGCGGACAGGTTTTTACGGCGCCTGCGCGAAGCGACAGCTGTTGAAGCAAAACAGACAAACAGGGAGGAGGTGTTGCTGGCATTGGCCAAGGAAGTTGGCTTGGATACCAACAAGTTCCTCACCCACTACACTGATGGAACAGCACAAGCTGCCTTTGAGATGGACAAGGCGACAACAAAGGCCTATAGGGTAAGACTTTTCCCAACCTTCATCGTGCGCTATAAAGGGAAAGAGGTGGTTCTGGAAAATTACCAGCGTGTGGAAGATTTTGAACAGGTCATGAAGAAGCTTAGCAACAACGAGCTCACAGCCAGAGTCCCCTCAGCTTCTGCTGAAACCATACTGCAGTTCATCAAGGGCTATGGGAGGGTCGTTCCCCTTGAAATCATGATGGCCTTTGAGCTGGACAAGGACGAGGCGATGAAGCATGTGCATGCTCTGGAACAGGACAACCTGGTCACCCTCAAACAAGCTGGAAATGGCATCTATGTTGATGCCCTGCAGTAGAGCCCATCACTTGGGGAGCAGGCTAACGCTAGCATTGTAGTGACAACGCCCCCCGGCAGTAGTGCCGGGGGGCGTTGTCACTCTTATTACTATTTTGATAATACTATTTTCAAATACAATTTTATATTTTTACCATTTTGTTTTTTATTCTCTTCGTATTCTTATTTTATTTCTTTTATTTCACTGGGTTTTGGCATTCCACTTTTCCGTGTTCATCACCTTTGCATACTCATCTGTCCTGTTAGTTGAGTGATTCAGGCTTCCTTCTTGTAGGAGCATAACCTGCCCTTACCCCACCTGATCAGCTTCCGCTCTCACTTCAACAATGGGCTCCAAGGTAACCTCAGTTTTCATGGAGTTGGAGATCAGGCAGTACTTCTCAGCCTTCTCCAAGAGCAACAGCGTACGCTCCTTCTTGCCTTCATCGGTGATGACTACCTTTGGCCTGATGACTATCTTGGTCATCAACATGCCCTTCTCTACCTTTTCAAGGGTTCCTACAGCCTCTGAGCTATACGAGACAAACTCAAGGCGGGACTTTTCTGCAATGGAGAGAAAGGTTGTCATCAGGCAGATCTCCGCCGATGCTACATAGAGGTGTTCTGGGGACCAGATCCCCTCGTGTCCACCGGGAAACTGGGGAGGGGTGGCAATTTCAAACGGGGCGAGCCCTTCAGAGGAGAGCACTCCCTTCCTCTGTTCGGTATAGGTGACACTGGTTGTATAGGTATGGGTATCTGACATGCATAGCTCCTTTTAGCTCACTTGTTTTAGTCCACTAGTTTAGTGTGGTATGCCAAAGATATAGAATTAAGGAGCCACCGGCTAGAGTGAAGGAAAAGGGCTCACCAGATCTGTTCCAATGCATCACCAAACGCACAATATCGTTCAAACATAGTATCGAAGTACTGCCTGTCATCCTTGTTTGGAGTGTAGGAGATACCCTGCTTTGCCGCCATGGCTCGCTGGGCATCCTCCAAGGTTGCGAACTGCCCTGAGGCAACAGCTCCATACATGGCAGCGCCCAAGGCACAGGTCTCCTGTTCGCAAAGGGCAAGGACAGGCAGATCAAGGATGGAGGAGAGCCGTTGCATGAGCACCGGGGATTTTCTCGCAATGCCCCCAGTGGCTATCATCACCTCAAAAGACAACCCCTCGCCTTTCATTCCTGATAGTATTTTCCTGATGCCAAACAGGATACCATCGACAAGGGCGCCATAGAGGGAAGTGGCATCTGTAGAGAGGTCCAACCCAAGCAATGCCCCCCGAACAAGGTCAGTGGCTTGTGGGTAGCGCCGACCATTGAGCCATTCCAATGCGGTTACCCGGCAGCGGTCCTCTTTGGCCGCTAGCATCTGATCGAGCTTGGGTAAGATCAGGGCAGGATTTTCAGAAAAGGGAGCGAGGCATTTGGCAAACCAGGAGAGGACATCACCAAAGGCCGCCTGTCCGGATTCAACACCCCAATACCCCGGTAAGATGGAATCCTCTGCAAGGCCACACCACTTTGTAAGTTCTCTTGGACTATCCAACCTGTCATAGGGGAGCACGGTCAAATGGACGGCAGAGGTCCCAAGGACCGAAACCAGCTTGCCAGGACCTATACCTGCCCCTATCGCTCCGGCATGGGCATCAAGGGAGCTGCCGCCGATGACCACATCCTCTGGCAAGTGCAGCAGGGTGGCAAGGTGCGGGTCCAAAAGCCCCACTACTGTAGAGCTGGAACTGGGTTTCTGGGTGTATTGCTCATACACCTCAGCAGCATACGCATCAAAGGCGAGAAAAAACTCCTGTGACGGCAACCCGCCAAAGGCACTATTGTACATCGCCTTGTGAGCTGAGGCACACTGATTCCGATAGCGTATACCCTCTTTTCCCGTAAGAAGCAGGGGGATCCAGTCAGACAGCTCGATCCAATCTTTTGAAGCCGATCGCACTTTGGGGCTTTTCCGTCCTGCATAGGCGACCTTGGCCCAGTGCCACTCTGATGAGTACGCACCTTGATACGCTATATAATCCACCTCCCCCTGCCTGCATAAGGAGCTGAACTTCTGAGCCTCAGCGGTTGCAGTATGGTCCTTCCACAGGTAGAACATGGCATCGGGATCATCAGAGAACTCTTCAAGGAGGGCAAGGGGCTCACCACTGCTGGTGACCGGTGATACGGTAGACCCAGTAGCCGCGACACCCACAGAACCTATGCTGTCACGTTGCTCCTGACTAAGACATCCCAACAGCTCCTGAAGTGAGTGCAACAAAGCTTCCTTGTAATCTGATGGATGGTGGCGATACTGTGCTAGTGATGCATCACAATATGCGCCCTCCTTCCACCGTGGGTACTCAGATGAAAAGCTCCCCAGGCTTGTCCCGCTCGCATAGGAAAATAGGGCGCTTCGCACTGAATCAGTACCAAAATCAATTCCGATCCCAAGGGTTTTCATCATCGTGCACTCCAATTCTCAGCGTTGTTGGTATGGCCCCTGTCGTTTCAATGCAATAGCAGCCACTCTTCTTAGCATATTTCAAGACAAGCTCTTCGTCCACAGGCTTTAGAAACCACTATGCACTGCATTGGGCATCTTTCTCTTTTCCTTCACTTTCGCTATGCTAGATAGCAAACGAGGTACCCCATGATACTAGACCAGATTTCCCAGATGAAAACGTATGTCCCCACCCTCCCCGCCCTCCAGCATGTCATCGACATCCTGGAAAGCGGCAAGCTTGAGACCTTGGAGTTGGGCAGCTACACCACCGAACATAAGAATCTTCGCTACAACCTGTTTACCTACAAGACTGAGAAGACGAAGGCATCCGAATATGAGGTGCACAGGAAGGAAGCTGACGTACAGATCCTGCTCAAGGGACATGAACGTATGGATATTGCCAGGCGCGATGGGATTACCGCTACCACAGCCTATGATGATGAGAAGGACTTCTTTATGGCCAAAGGGGAAGAACTGCTCTCCTACCATGCAAGACAGGACAGCTTTGTGGTCTTCTTCCCAGGGGAGCCCCATGCTCCCAACCTTGTTGATGAGACATCCAGCCAGGTGGTCAAGGTTGTGTTCAAGATCTTGATGTAGGCTAACAAACGGATTCCTAAATTGGATGAAAGCACGGCCTTTGCCGTGCTTTTTGTATGCACATCCTACACCTTCAATCTCAACCACTCCATCCAAAGGCTATTTCAAAAAAACCTCCAGCGCTTTTTGTTCACCTATTGTACAAACCCTCTTTATTTCCTACTGTTTTACAGCTACTATTCCTATACAAGTACTACGGTGGAGTTGCTCTATGAATAGGACGGGGTCGAAAATATTGTTTGGTGTGGTCATCCTTATCCTTATAGGCATGACCACCCTTCATGCCCAGGCGTTGCCAGTCATACGTATTTCTGTTGAAAACACCCTCGCACATGTACAGACCCAAGCTGTGGAAAGGTTTGCCCAAAGGCTCTCACAAGAGCTTGCCTCACACTATGAGATTCGGTTCTACCACTCGGCCTCCCTTTATAAGGATGCTGATGTCTTCCGTGCCCTGACCCAAGGGAAGGTGGAGATAGCCTTCCCCGGCACTTGGCAGTTTGATCGCTATGTACCTGAAGTGGGGTTATTCCTCCTGCCTTCACTATATGGAAGGAAGGCAGAGACAACCTATGCACTGCTTGCAAGTGATGTGGGCAAACAGGTAACACAGGCCATTGAAAAGGCCATGGGGGTCACGGTATTCGGCTCCTTCATAGACTTGGGGAGCACCCAGATATTCAGCACAAAAGCCTCTATTACGGCACCTTCC
Source organism: Sphaerochaeta sp. (assembly GCA_034007055.1). Classification (GTDB taxonomy): domain Bacteria; phylum Spirochaetota; class Spirochaetia; order Sphaerochaetales; family Sphaerochaetaceae; genus Sphaerochaeta. The sequence goes on along the minus strand of JAVERP010000001.1, from coordinate 26,282 downwards.
GACTTTGAAGGAAAGCTCATCAGGGTTGCCGGAGGCATGGGCAACTCGCTGAGGGTCCAAGCCTTGGGGGCTAAGCCCATCACCATCACCTGGCCACTGCTAGCCAGTGCATTGCAGCACTCACAGATCGATGGGGTACTCACCTCCTACGAGACCATTGCAAGCGCCCGGTTATGGGAGAGGGGGCTCTCCCATGTCTATGAGGATGACCAGTACTTTGCCCAATATGTCCCCATCGCATCAGAGAGTTTCTGGAAAAGGCTGCCCCCATGGGTACAGCAGACCATCATTGATGCCTGGCAAATTGGGGTTGGGGAGGCCAGGGAAGAGGCCCGAGCAGCTCAGGAAATGGCCAAGAAGAGCGTCATAGCCTATGGATTGAAGGTTACTGAACCGGATGAAGCGGTCATACGTGCAACCCGAAAGATGCTTATGGAACAGCAAGAGGCAATGGCCATGCACATGGGCATCAACACTGAGCTCTACACTCATTTTTACAACTTTTTTGCGCTGTATGAGGAGAGTTTATGAAACAAGGCCCCTCTATCAAGAGATCGCTGAAATATATAGGGTTGCCCCTTGTGCTGAGCATCCTCCTCTTGGTGGTGCTCTTAATCGTGCTGGCCAATCAGCGGACGCTGGAACTGAACAACTTGGAAACACGCTCAGAACTGCAGGCAACGCTTTTCGCTGAGAAGATATCAGGCAAGCTCAATGCCCTGGAAATCCTGCTCGATTCACTGGCGCAGCAGACCAGACTGATGGACCTCTCCACAAGGGAAGGAGAGGAGCTCCTAGAGCACACAGTACGACAAAACCAGCTCATTTTCAGTGAAATTGAAGGGATATGTATCCTGACCCCCAAAGGAGAGAAACAATTCTCCTCCTTCTATCACGAATCGGCCGCTCTCGATGCAATGCGTATGGACTTGACCAAATGCCATATCGAACAGGAGTTCTCCTTTAGCTCACTGCCCTTTACAGACCAAGAAGTGCACTATCTCTCCTTGAGCCGCTCCATTGAAGACGCCTCGGGCATGATTGCACGAATAGTCGCCCTCATCGTTTGCACCGATCTTTTCCATGAGCAGCTTAACCTGACATCCATCCCTGGCATTGAGCAGTTGGTAGTCAGTGATTCAGAGGAAGCCATCGTTGCCTTATGGAGCAGTTCTGCTCGCCACAGCGGTGAGGGTCCTGAATATGTCAATGCTGCGCCAGGGGTTGAAGAAACCACCTTGCAAGCGGGAATCCGCTCGCATTCACAGGGGGGCAAGCTCTATACGACAACCTCCCTAGCAGGCTTCCCCTATACCCTTACCCTCAAGGTAGACATCCAAAACGCTATGGCCTCGTATGACAAGGCCCTGACCATAAGCTTCTCCTTCTTGCTGGTGATGGTGCTCATCTCTGTGATCTACATAACCCGCCTGGGTTTTGAGGTAGCAAGAAAAGAGATACAGCAAGAGGAGATCCTGGACAGCCTCGCCCAGAAGGTGCAGGAAAGGACCGTCGCCCTCAAGCGCCTGAGTGAACAGGATGCCCTTACCGGTCTTCCCAACCGGAGGAGGATCAACAACCTCCTGACCGAGGAGATCAGGATCAGCAGGGAGGGCAAGGGTGTATTCTCCCTCCTGATCCTCGATATCGACCGCTTCAAACTGGTCAATGATACCTACGGCCACCAAACAGGGGATGAGATTATTATCGCTATCGTGGAACTGCTGTGCCCGCTGCTTGCAGGCACTGGGACCCTAGCCCGATGGGGAGGTGATGAACTGATGACCTTGCTTCCAGGGCAAACCCTCTGCCAAGCTGTCGATATTGCACAAGCGATGCGCACACGGATAGAACAAGCGAGGTTTCCTCAGAACCTGCACATAACGCTGAGCATCGGTGTCACGCAGTTTGACCATGACGAAAGTGATGTAACCATCATCAGGAGGGCCGACATGGCCTTGTACAAGGCGAAGGATGCCGGGCGCAACCAGGTCCATACCAGCTAGAACGCCATGACCTCTCCCACAGATGAGTTCGGTTATCAGGGGCGCTGGACATCGTGCGTCTCAAGCGATTTTCCCTATTCATACGATTTATCTTGACCTTACCGCTGCGTAAGGGTGTATCACTATACATAGGAGGCTGAGCATGGACCACCCCATCGGAGACCTTGCCCGGTATGCAGGTATATCAAAGCGGACGTTGCGCTACTATGATGAGATAGGGTTGCTCAAACCAAGAAGCACCACCTGCTCCGGATATCGGCTGTATGGGCAGGAGGAGGTGAACCGCCTGCAGCAGATTCTGTTCTACCGGGAACTGGACTTCAGCCTGGAGGCCATCAGGGTCATCCTTGATGATCCCCGCTTTGACCGTATACAGGCGTTGGAAGAGCATATGCAGAGTCTGCTGAAGAAGCAACGCGACATAGCGACGCTTATCTGGACAGTGAAGCAGAGCCTGCAGGAGGCTCGAGGAGAGAAGAGTATGAGTGATGAGAAAAAGTTTGAGGGGTTCAAGAAAGAGCTCATCGAAAAGAACGAACAAGCCTACGGAGAAGAGATCCGAGCCAAGTATGGGGATGAAAAGGTCGATGGTTCACAGGCGAAGCTGATGCGCATGAGTGAGGAGAGCTTTGCGGAATTCGACCTGCTTGGAAAGCAGATAGTGGAGAAGCTTGTGGAGGCTGAAAAGACCAAGGACCCGGGCTGCGACCTTGCCCAGCAGGTTGCAAGGATGCACAAGCAGTGGTTGCTCTACACCTGGCCGAACTATACCAAGGAGGCCCATGAAAACCTTGCCCAGATGTATGTCGACGACCCCAGATTCGGTGAGCACTACCAAGGCAGGGCAGCCTTTCTCAGGGATGCAATCCTTATCTTTACAGGGAAGACGGCCAAAGAGAGCTAAGGGTTGCTGCTCTTCATGGTATATTTGGGTTACTTTATCGGTCAAAAAATCTTGGCATTTTATCCATAAAATGCCTGAAGCATGGTTTCTCTCGTCAATATATTGAACAAATTCTACAAACTTAGCAACAGATTAGAATCCCTCTTATTGTAGCGCTTCAGACACAATAAGAGGGATATTCACACAACGAAGTTATGTATTATAGGCAGTGAACTGAGCAATCCTCTCCTTGGCAAACCCACTCAAACTTGTGGTATCTGAAAAGAAAAACACAAGACGATAACCACGATCATATTTAGCCTTGGCATCTTCCCATGACCCGGCAATCGAAGCTAAGACTTTCCCGCTAGCTAGAACCTTTTCCTCTACTTGCGCAATGACTTTTTGCACTTCTGGAGCCTTTGGATTACCAAAATGTCCCATACTGGTGGCAAGATCCATAGGACCGATGAAAATCCCATCCAATCTTTCAACAGAGAGTATGTCGTCAAGATTCTTTACAGCTTCAGGAGTCTCAACAGCAGTCATCAAGAAGATGTTCTGATTTGCTTGGGTAAGATACTCCATACTGTTGTTACCATAATGGGCTGCCCTTGGACTACCAGCCACGCCACGAATCCCACCACTCGGATAACTTATTGCAGAAATGGCATTCAACACCTCTTGTTTTGAGTTAACATAGGGTACAAGCAAACCATACACTCCAGTATCGAGAATTCGCTTTATCAATACAAAATCATTCCAGGTGGCTCTTGCAAAAGGAACCGCTTTTTCGCCTTTCATCGCCTGGACCTGCGACAGGGTGGTTAGCATATCACCAGGTGCATGCTCAAGATCGATCATTAGGACATCATATCCAGCTTCTGCCATTATTTCTGCAGTGATGGGACTGCAAGCCTGTAGCCATCCACCGGACAATTTCTGATTTTGTTCCAATGCACTTTTAGCCCAGTTTATATTTTTTTCAATCATATTCGTGTATCCTTTTCAGTATGGTCATATCCAAGCGGGTTAAACCCAACCATTATGCCTTACCTATTCAATAATCCTTGTTTTCATTCGCGGCTATCCACCCTTGAATCAAGCTCCCCTTCACCCTTTCCCCAATAAAATACCACCATGCAATATATTTTACAGGAATTATATCAATTCAACTTTATAGACGTCAGAAGACCCAATAGTGTATCCTGCGGTGGCCTTATTCTCACTCTACAGCAGAAGTATCAATTCCTAATCTCTTGCCCAATGCAACCAATTCCTCTTGGAGTTGGATTGAAATAGGTATCCCATTTTCCAGACGTTCCTTTTCAATCAAATACTCGATTTCTCCAGGGATAACCTGAGGCTTTGCATCCCCTGCCATTTGAGTTTCATGTATCATTTTTTCCCAGGAAGCTACTCTTTCCTTGTAATCTTCCTCTGAAAGGAAAAAGTGGGGGTCTATCACACAAAACAAGTGAGAGGTCAAACTGGGGACATCTGGATTCTTATACATACTTCGCAAGTTTTGCAGAAAAGGACCTCCACTGAGAATTCCTGTAACAGCATCCACAAACAAGGACATACCCCATCCTTTATGCATACCCATGGGGAGTAAAAATCCAGCAAAGCCCTTCTCAGGATCATCAGTTTCTTCACCTTCTTTGGTCACAGCCCAGTCTTTTGGAATCTTTTCCCCATTTTTGGCTGCAAGTAAAAGCTTGCCACCAGAGACTGCAGACATAGAAATATCAAGGGAAAAAGGGAAATTTCCAGTAAGAGGCATCCCCAGTGCAATAGGATTATTACCCGTTGATGGCTTTACACTACCCTTCATGCCAATATTAGGAACCACATTTGTGGACACAATGCTCATGAGCCCTACATCTGTTGCCATACGTGTATAGAGAGCAGCAGCACCAAAATGATTGCTATTGCGAACAAGGACAAAACCAATCCCAAACCTTTTAGCTCGTTCTATGGCGACAGCCATACCCTTTTTGCCAACGATGTATCCCAAGCCTGCGTCCCCATCCAATAAGACCACCGGGCCATCTTCATCTTTAATGACTTTAAACTCAGGTTTGGGGTTTATAATCTTTTTTTCTACCCGATCCAAATATACACCTGCACGCAAAAGTCCATGGGAATCCACACCCCATAAATTGGTTTGGACAATACAATCCGCAACAACTTTAGCATCATCATCAGATAGCCCAGCTTTTTGAAACAGTTCAAGCACATAGTCGCTCAAAACATGTGCATCGATCCGAATTTCATTCATATCACACTTCCTTTGGTACATTAAGACGACATATAGACTTCCTAAGCGCCATAATTTATTATTACTCATCCACTTGTTGAAGAGTCTCGCATCAGTAACACTCCAGATGGGTGTCTAGCGATGCAACATTTACATTCTCACTTCATATATATGCAAAATCATATATACAGATCAGCAATCATCTCTACATTTTGATATATAGCATGAATTTGCATGTAAATCTGCATTAATAGAAAGCATAAAAATAAGACTGCTACTGTCTACGGTCCATCTGTTTCTGAATGAGAGACCTTGCTTGATCCCAGCTTTTCTCAAAGGATGTTCGAAAAAGCACTACAGGACCGAAATGGTCATATTCATCTGGGTTGAGGCCGTTTATGAACCAGCCCTTTGAAAACTCATCGACCTTTTCAAGCAGCTCATCCAGAACAGCATCATCAACAGGCGCATTAAACCTATCAATCACAGGGGGATCCAGCTTGATCAAGTCTTCTGCCGTACCTTTCCAGTTAATGGTGATATTGCATTCAGCGCCAATCATTTCTGTAAAATGATGCAAGCCACGAGCTCCTCCGCCAATGAATCCAATTGCGCTATGACGATCTTTTACAAGCTTGTGAACCTTTTTGGCGATTATCATACCCGCTTGCCAAAGGCTATCCTTACTTACTTCAATCTGCTTCTCTTTGACATAGTTTTGTAGGTACTCATCATAGATACCTGTGATATGTGATATGTACAAGGGAGGAGGATTCTTGACTTTTCCGATGATTTTGTCGTAGACATCGCAGATATCCATTGCTTGTCTAACGCCCATCACTTCTGTTGCATTTATGGGCACTCCCTCAGTCAGGAGTAATTCTATAGCCTCAAGCCCCTCTTTAGTCGCTGGTATCTTTGCCATGATGTTAGGACCAGCCTCCCTATTGAAGCGTGCGCTGGCTACAATAGTCCCCACATCCTCTTTAAAGGGATCGCCTTGCACACTAACATACCCCAAACGGCCTTGTGATTGTTCCCATTGTGGCAAAAAAGCTTTCGCAATTTCCCCTACCAATTGTTGCTGCAGCACTTCTTGGATCTGATCAACATCAGAATATCCAGAATCCATTAGTACACCTAGTTTTTCCATCGCATAAGCTGAGTCAACCTCATGGGTCAACATTTTATATACATACGATGGATTCTGGGTGCAGCCAACAGCCCCTTCACCCAGTGCCAATACCGCTTCATTACGCGTTACATTATTAATCCAAAATCTGGTGGGAGTTTGGGAAGTAACTCTATGGAAAAAATTTTGATGGGAATTCATACTACGATGCCTCCGGAATATCATTTGTGAATACAAGAAGCTATTAGGAGCTTTTCTTGCTCTTAACAATAGAAAATATAAGAGAAAATAGTGCGATCAGCAGGAATACAACCGAAATAGGGCGTGTAAAAAATGGAACGAAACTTCCCTTGCTGATCATAATGCCTCTTCTCAAGTTGATTTCAATGATTGGCCCTAGAATGAAACCAAGGATAACAGGCGGTAAAGGAAACTTAAGTTTATCAAGGGTATAACCTATCAAGCCAAAAGCCAGCATGGTCCATACATCAAACATTCTATTGTTCAACCCATATGATCCAACAAGGCAGAGGACCAATATGATAGGTAAAAGGATATGCTTGGGAATGGATAATAGCTTGACGAAAACCCGCATCCCGAGAAACTCCAAAACCAACATCATCAAATTGGCAACCAACAAAGCTGCAAATATCCCATAGACAATTTTGGGCTGGTTCACAAACAAAAGCGGTCCAGGATGCAAGCCATGGATCATCATACCACCAAGTAACATCGCCGTAATCGTATCGCCTGGTATACCTAGAGTCATCAACGGTATCATGGCTCCTGCAATAGAAGCATTGTTCGCACTTTCTGAAGCTACGATGCCATCAATAACACCAGTTCCAAACTTTTCTGGATACTTCGATTGGTTTTTAGCTGCAACATATGCGATGATATTGGCTGTACCACCACCGATTCCGGGCAAAATCCCTATTCCTAAGCCAATCATAGTTGAACGAAGTGCATTCCATTTTTGGGACAGGAACTCCTTCATGCTAAAACCAAAACCTTTAATGTGAAAACTAGCAAGGGAGGCCTCTTCTGCATCTTTATCTGCCTCAGCAGTGCGAAGAATCTCAGAAATTGCAAACAACCCTATAAGAACTGGGAGCAGAGAAAGACCAGCATCAAAATCATAATTTCCAAAGGTAAACCGTTTTGCTGAATCTATCGGAGCAGAGCCGATCATTGCGAAAGAGATACCTAGCAACCCACTGATCAATCCTTTAACTATTGATTTCCCAGACAAACTGATGATCATGGTCAAAGAAAAAATACTTACGGCAAAATATTCAAACGTACCAAACCTTAAGGCAAATGAAGCGATTGGAGGAGAGAGTAAAATCAGAAAGAGTATTCCTATGAATCCACCGATAAAGGAGAATACGATTCCTACACCAAGAGCCTTGCCAGCTTCACCGCGCATAGCCATCGGATACCCATCAAAAGCTGTAGCGATGGATGCAGGGGTACCTGGTATATTTAGCAAGATAGCTGAAATCAACCCTCCAGATATTCCTCCGATATAGAGACCAATCAAAAGACTGAAACCAGCTATTGGCTCCATACCAAATGTCATTGGAAGACACAGTGCAACGGCCATTGTTGCAGTCAATCCTGGAATTGCTCCAAAGATAATGCCAATAGCGACACCGATGGTGATAAGGAAAATAATTTTTATCGTAAATATACTGAGAAATCCAGTAAGAAATAATTCTGCCATATTCCGACTCCTTAGAAATTGAACACTAAACCACGAGGAAGCATGAGGGAGAAACCCCTGACAAATATGAAATAGATTATAAAAGTAGCAGGAATGGCTATAGCAAGAAAACCAATATACCTTACTTTTTTCTTTGGTGCTAAGACTATAAATTGTGCAAAAAGATACAACATTGTAGAAATTATAAATCCAAAGAATTCCATCATTGCAATGTATACAGTTATCAGCGCAATGGAAATCAAAACAGCTTTTACTTGGCTGATGTTTGCCTGCTTGGAAGGGGCAATTACAACTTCGGGTTGCGGCTCTATATTTTTCTTGAAGGTAAAATTAGTCACAACCAATATCGCACTAAAACACATAAGAAGAATTGCTACCACCTTCGGCAAAAGATCTGAACCAATGGCAATGGTCATTCCAGCAACTGATTTAATTCCAAGCGAGAAAAAAAACATGAAACCTGCAACGAAAAAAATCACTACTCCTGAAATAAAATTACCTTTATTCTTTATCATAATTAATGACCCTTATTGTATAGGGAGGGTGGAATTACCACCCTCCTTGAACCAATTATTGAAATCTGACGCGATACTTCTCAATGAAATTAGAAATCTCTGTGAAATCTTTTAGGCCTTCTTCTGCTGTTTTGAATACAGGAACCTGGCGGAAAGAATTCCAAATAAGTTTTGCGTATTCAGGATTTTTGGAAACATTTTCTATTGCGGAAGCAAACTTAGCAACGATTTCTTTTGGGGTTCCTTTTGGCATAGCAAAGAAATAATATTTGGGAACCTGTACATTATAGCCCTGCTCCAAAGCTGTAGGAACAGTCTTGAATCCTTCTTCACGCTTGGGACTTGTTACTGCCAAAACCTTGAATTCACCAGTTTGAACATAGTCACTTACAGTTCCGTAGGCATTCATGATGATATCAATGTGCCCGCCCTTCAGAGCCGTTACACGCTCTGCAGCCCCACCGGTACTGACAACGTTAAATTCTGCGCCTGCATCTGCTAACTGCAACGCCAAGATATGTGTGATCGTTCCTACGTCAGCAGCCAAAGTGAGTTCACCAGGGTTCTTCTTTGAGTATTCAATAAGCTCACCAAGAGTATTGATCCCCATATTTGATCTAACAACAATCACGTCCCCAGGAGCCTCACCACTTGTGCATACATATTCAAAATCCTTGAGACTATAATTGGATGAACCGGCAAGCTCATTTACCAACATTGCTGTGTGATAGAATAAGACTGTGTAGCCATCAGGACGAGAATCCTTTACATGGCGGCTTCCAGTAACTCCTCCACTTCCTGCCATGTTAGCGACAATTGCTGGCTTTCCTAATTCCACATCCAGAAACTTAGAATATGCACGCGCATTGAAATCTGTATCTCCACCGGGGCCGTATGGTGCAACTATCTGCACAGTCCGAGTAGGCCAGCTAGAAGCTTCAGCTTCACCAGCAGCAAACACCATAAACGATGAAGCCAGCAAGATTACCATGCTCACTAAAAACAATTTTCTCATCAAGTCCTCCTCTGATAATCAGTGATTATCTAATAAATCAAGAATAACATAGCATATGCTACCCGTCAACAAAAATAGTATTCATAGGCCATTTTTAAGGCAGATACCAGGACAAACAGTATGTCGTCAAAAAAACCGATCATGTAATTCTGAAATAGTTTTTTAATTTCATTTGCAATAACAAAAATATTCTACTAAAATGCAATCCGTGTGATGAACAGACATGGAGGATTGATTAACAGTGGACACTCAAGAAGTAGTTTTAGAGATATTCAACTTTATGCATGAAAAAAAAATGAAAGCAGGAGAGCGATTGCCTGCCATCAGGGAATTCGCAGAATTAGTCGGTTGCACTCCCAGCGAAATCAGAACTGGAATCATTTCACTTAGCTCAATTGGGTTAGTTGAAATAAGACCACGAGCGGGAACATTTGTCAAATCCTTAGACAACAACATCATTCAGACCTTATTTGGGATTTATCTTCAACAAGGTATGGGAGGAACCAATCAAAACATACTCCACGTGTATGACTTGAAGACGATAATCGAACCAGAAGTCTTGGCATTGGCTTCACAAGTACGAACGGACATCGAGCTTCTCGAGCTTCGTGCTATCCTTATTGAACAACGCAAAGCAGTTGATACTGCCAAGACTGCTGAATTTATCATACTGGATGAAAAATTCCATAGTAAGATTGCCAAAATTACCCGTAATCCATTGGTTTCAATAATCCAAGATCTATTGCATGCAATGCTGAGACCTGATCGCCTATCAAATCCCAACAACACAGAAGAAAGATTTCTTGCTATCATCGAAGACCATGTACAGCTATATGAGGCGATAAGAAATAGAGATGAAGAATCTGCCAGAGCCCTTGCCCGCAAACACAGTAATCGCAGAAAATCTGAACTGGTATCGTTTGTATATGAGTGACTTATAGAGTAGACGACATAAACTGAATGTTTATTTTTCCCTCTTTTCCTGTTGTTGGATATTCTCCTCAACCCTGAAGAGGATGATTCTCCTGATAAGTTCCAAAGGGAGGCTCCTGTCAAGGGGAAACTGTATCGCCCCTTTGGAGGTGTGGTAGGAGAACAGCTCCGTGGCAAAGTGGGAGACTCCACTAGGCATCGGATACACCCCGGTATGTGCTTTGGCACCAGCAATATAGATAAGGTCCCCCCCATAGAGGAAGGTGGGCATCGCATATTTGATAGTCTCCCTCACAGCGGGGACCGTCTCATGGATGAGTGAGCGCAGAGCCGTGAGGCGGCTCTGCTGCTCCTGTGGGAACTGAGCGATATACGCATCGACTCGCCTGTCTTTTTCTCCCATCAATCCCATCCCCTACGTCGTCAGGGCGTCGATGGCAGCGAGCTCCTCTTTGGTAAAAGGAGTATCGTCCTTGATGGCCTTGAGGTTCTCCTCCAACTGCCCAACCGAGCTTGCTCCGATCAGGACCGAGGTTACCCTCTGATCCCTCAGCAACCAGGCGATGGCCATCTCAGAGAGTGTCTGCTCCCGCTTCATGGCTATCGCATTGAGCTTGTTGAGCTTATCCACCACTACAGGCGTGATGTTCTTGGCCTTGAGGAACCTGTTCTCACTTGCCCTGGAGCCGGAGGGAACCTTTCCCTCGAGGTAGCGGGAGGTCAGCAACCCTTGGGCCAAGGGAGAGAAGCAGATGGTCCCTACCTTGCCATCCAGGGCATCAAGGAGCTTGTCCTCTTCTGTCCAACGGTCAAGGATGGAGTAGCGGACCTGGTTGAGGATGCAGGGGCACCCCATCCCGTCAAGCATGGCTTTGGCCTTCAGGGCATCCTTTGCATGGTAGTTGCTTATCGCGACATAGAGGGCCTTGCCCTGGGAGACCAAGGTCGCCAAGGCTCCCATCGTCTCCTCCAAGGGGGTATTGGGGTCAGGGCGGTGGTGGTAGAAGATGTCCACATACTCAAGGCCCATGCGCTTGAGGCTCTGGTCGCAACTTGCAAGCAGGTACTTGCGCGAGCCGAAGTCCCCATAGGGCCCAGGCCACATGAGGTAGCCTGCCTTTGTGGAAATGAGCATCTCATCACGATGGGAGCCAAACTGCTCTGTAAAAATCTGGCCGAACCGGCTCTCGGCACTTCCAGGAAGAGGCCCATAGTTGTTGGCAAGGTCAAAGTGGGTGATGCCCCGGTCAAAGGCAGTGCACAGGATATCTGTAGCAACGCTGTGATCGGCATCTGTCCCGAAGTTATGCCAGAGCCCCAAGGAGAGCTCGGGCAACTTCAAGCCACTTGCTCCAGCATACCGGTACTTCATCTCTTCATAACGGTTTGTATTTGGTGTGTAACTCATATTATGACTATACACTACCTAAGGGACAGGTCAAGAGAATCAAACTTGCGATTTACTATGTTTTGCAGATCTAAGAAATGATACAAAGCCCTTTACTATTGGGAATACCCATAGCAGGATGGTGATGATTCCAAGAACAGCTGAAAGAGGTCTTTCGAAGAAGACCAAAAGATTTCCCTGAGCTTTTACGATGGAGCCCATGAAGTTATTCTCAAGCATCTCCCCTAGCAGCAGTCCTAGGATCATGGGGGCAAGTGGAAACCCATTTTCGTTCATAACATATGCGAGGATTCCAATTCCCAGCATCAAGATGAGGTCAAAGGTTGCATTCTGTACGGAAAAGGTACCCACAACAGTTGTCATAAGGATAAGAGGATATAGAATACTTGGAGGTACTGATAAAATGTGTTTTGACACCTTTATAGCTCCAAGCCCAAAAGGTATCATAAGAACATTAGCTATGATGAATAAAATGAAGATCGCATATACAAACTCAGGAGTGTTCATAAATATCGTGGGTCCAGGGTTGATTCCTTTCATAAAAAGCACACCCAAAGCGATAGCTGTCAACGTATCTCCAGGTATTCCAAATACCAATGCAGGAATCCAAGCTCCAGCTACACTTGCATTGTTAGCAGAGCTCGCATCAATAATACCCTCGATATGACCCGTACCATATTTCTCTTTTTCCTTGGACATGCTCTTGCTCAAAGCATACGCAAGGTATGAAGCCATGGTTGCTCCAGACCCTGGAAGTGCTCCAATGAGGGTTCCCAGAATTCCCGAACGAATAACATTAAACTTATACTTCATGCCCACTTTCCCAACACCCTTCAAGAGGTTCCCAATATGCTGCTGAACCTTCTGTCCTTTGAGGTCAGTAGCTGAAACTGAGCGTAAAATCTCAGAAATCGCAAATGCCCCGATAAGAGCAGGCAGGATATCAATACCCGCAGCCAAATTGGAATTTCCAAAAGTAAAGCGAGGAAACCCCATGGAAATATCCAAACCGATTGTTGCAAGGAGAAGTCCGATGATAAGAGCAACCCACCCACGGATATTTGAACCTTTGGAAATGATAACTGCAGAGGAAAGCCCCATAAGAGTCAGCCAAAAATATTCAAAACTGGTAAAGAGCAAGGCCAGTTCAGCAAGCGCAGGTGCAGCAAAAATAAAGAACACTGAACCGAAAAGCCCTCCGATTGAAGAGAAGATAACACTCGAACCTAAGCTAAGCTCCAAATAACCTTTCTGACTTAGCAGGAAGGAATCATCAGAATAAGCAGCAGAAGCTGGTGTTCCTGGAATCCTAAGCAAAGCCCCTGGGATATCCCCAGCAAAGATCGCCATTGATGTGGCGCCGACAACAGCCCCCATTGCCGCAATGGGATCCATAAAAAACGTTAAGGGAACGATGAGTGCTACTGCCATAGTGGCGGTCAACCCAGGAATGGAACCCATAAAAAGTCCAAACAAGGAAGAGAGAACCAAGACAGCAAGAATATCAAATTGAAATACCAAATGGACCGCTTCCATAAAACCATGCATGAGGAGACCTCCTAGATTATTGATCCTAAAAATCCCTGTGGAAGGGGAACCATAAGCCCATTTGAAAATATCAGAAAGGAAACCACTGAAAATACGGCTGCAGTAATAATCGAAACCTTCCAGCGCATCTCTGTAAAGTCTAATAGAATTAATACTAGTGCTACAAAGACATATAGAATATATCCAAAGAAGGGCGCGATAATAACATAGCCAAGTATAGCCAGAGGAATTTCCATAAACCGTAACCATCTACGCCTATCTTGAGTCCAAGCAGCGAATTGTGTCCATGGAACTGTCTTGCGGTTTCGAATGCCTGAAATTATCAAGTATACACTACTAGCTAACAGGCCCGTCCCTAATAATTTGGGAAATGTAGCCGGTCCATAGGTACTCAATGGCATTGCAGGAAAGGTATTCACATACCCCAATATGGCCACAGACAATATCAGTAAAACACCACCTATCAAAGCATCATTGAATTTCATCGGATTACTCCCTAATCATAGATAAACATCAAAACACTGCCAAAGGATAACAATCCTTTGGCAGTTAAAAAATCACAACTTATTTTATCAGGCCAATCTTCTTAAGGATTATTCCGTTGGCTTCATGCATATCCTTCATGAAGCTGTAAAAGTCCTGCGAATTCAAATAGGTGAGTCCATACCCTCTTTTGTTCATAACATCCTGAAAACTGGAACTGTCATAAATTCTCTTTATGCTTGCAGACAACTTATCCACAATTTCCTTATCCATGTTTTTTGGAGCGACCAGGCCTCTCCAGGTACCCCCAATAAGCTCAATGCCGACCGCTTCCTTGACTGTAGGCACATCAGGGAATGCAGAAGAGCGCTCTTTTGAAAGAGTTGCTAGTGGACGGACCTTGCCAGCCTGAATCATTCCAACTGACTCAGGAAGCGTGGAAGGGCCAATATCAACACCATTTGCAGCAAGCTCCTGAATAATGACGGCACCACCAGTAACAGGTACAGTGGTTACAGTATTAGGATCGATGTCTAGCTTATCCAACAGGTTGGAAAATGCCAAATGGTGACCGGCACCCATGGGTGTCGCCATCTTCAAAGTATTAGGATTAGCCCTGATTGCATCAATGAGCTGTCCCAGGTTTTGATAAGGACTTTTTTCATTTACAAGAATTGCCGTTGAATCGATATTGAACAAAGCAATAGGTGTAAAGTTTTCGTACGTTACATTTGAAGAACCAAACCACTTGTAAGTGGTAAGTGAGAATGTAGCCAGACCAATGGTGTATCCATCAGGCTCTGCTGTGGAAATGGCATTGTGACCGACAACACCACCACCACCATCCCTGTTCACCACATTAAAGGGCATTCCATACTCTCTTTGCAAATCGTCAGCAATCAATCTTGCCACGACATCTGTTCCGCCACCAGCGGCATAAGGAACGATCAAGGTGACAGGGCGACTAGGCCAAGCTTCCTGTTGCTTTTGTTCGGTGGCCCCTGCGGCCCAAAGGGAACTACCCAAAGCGAACACCAATAAAACACTGATAAAAACCATTCTTTTTTTCTGCATGACTAACCTCCAAGTTATATCGTTTACAGTTATTCCCAATTAGCACATAGTACATCTTGAGCAAAAAACATCTTACAAGCAGTAATTTGACTATACAGTAACCAACAGCATTATAATAAATTATAAACACTACCTTTTATTTCATCATAACACCGTCAGTATCATCTTTCACTTTTGGAACGTTTACGCACCCATCAAGTAGGAACAATACTTTTGCAGGTCTGTCTACACTCCCATGCCTAGAGATCGCAACGTCGAGGGCCTGCTGAAGATCATGAATTGGCTTAAAGAAGAGTGATTCAAGGAGCTTGTCATCCAAGACGGATAAGATTTCAACTGTTGCCCATGAGAAAACCTCAGCCATCTTCGCAGCCTTGTGATAACCCAACTTGTACTCTCTGCTGATGGATTCCAATACCTTTTCCGGAGTGTCGGAAGAAGAGAGTAGGTTTGAAAAGGCCTGATCCCCAACCCCCTCCCTGCAAGCGGCAATTAGAATCATGGTCCCCCCGTCCTTGAGTGCAAGCTTGGCATTGTCCATTGCCTTTTGTGCCTGGTACAGATCAACATCCATAGGATATCTAGCAACAGTGACGACAATATCCGCTTTTTGGGAAATTTCAGTTACAAAAACAGAATTGGCAGAATCTATTGCCGCTTGAAAAGAATCAGATAAGCTTCCGGAAAAAAGACCAGCCAATTGATGGTTTTTGTCCAATACTGTCATGAATGAGTATACCGGGGTTTTGATCAAAGAGACAGCATCCATCATATCTTCATGTACAGGATTGCCGACAAGAGCAAGGGAAGTAGCTTCAGAGGACAGCGCAAGCTTGTGGTTTTGTTCGATAGACACGTATGCAGCAGTCCCTGGCAAAAAGGCTTTTCTTCCGCCTGTATACCCCGCAAAGTAATGGGGCTCAACCGAGCCTATCACCAAGATCTTCCCAGCGTTGACGACCAATTGGTTCAAAAGCAGTTTTGTCCCATTGCTAGAGGTTCCGATATAGACCATGGCCTCATCACAACGGGCATCATGTACGAAAACCCTATCCTTGAAAACTTCATAAGTGCTACCAAATATGAATTCATACTCTTCTTCGGTAGGTCCCCTATGCGCCCCAGTAGCAATGATGAATTTCGCATTAGCTTCAAGCAATTCCCCTTTGATGGCTGACAAGAGTAATCGTGTAGGTGTGGGCCGGGTTCCATCGTTTATTATTACCAATAAAGATCCTGGGAACGCCAAAAACTCATGAAATTCTGGGGTGTTAATAGTTGCAAGTAACTCCTGCTGACTTTTTGGATTTTCCACTTCGTTAGGCTCAACTATACCGAGCAGATGAGTATCAGAGAGCGAAACGACAAAGGTGCCTTTATTGTAAGGGATTGCAACTTCCAATTTCGTCTTCATCAGCAAGTCCCCTGTTCCATCGCTTCAATAAGGGGGAGTTTTTTTCCTGCAAGGAATTGCACCATTGCACCTCCGGCAGTGCATATATAAGACCAGTCAGACAACTCGGTAAATTTGGTAGCAGCATTGACGCTGTCACCTCCGCCTACAACAGAATATGCTGAACTGCTGGCAATAGTTTGCCAGAGGGCTTCCGTTCCCAACTGAAACTCTTTCTGTTCATAGATGCCTGCTGGGCCATTTACGAATATGGTCTTTGCACTGGTGAGTAGCTTTGAGTACTGGTCTATAGTTTTTGATCCTATATCTCCATAGGAATAACTCTGCATACTTTCAGTCACAACCTCTTCCTTGCGCATACCAGAAGAATCCAGGTAGGCAAAATCAAGGGGCATGTAAATATTCTCAGGAAAACGTTCAAGGTATGTTTTAGCCTCAGCAACATATTTCAGCAAGGATTTCTTTTCGAGAAAACTCATAGTCTTATCTCCTAAAGCAACCCCTTTCGCCAAAAGGAAAATTTGACCGGTTATTCCACAAGTGAGGATAGCATCAGCTGTTTTATTTTCCAAAACAGATTGCATCATCCCAAAAGCATCACCAATACGGGATCCTCCCAAGACGAAAACACAAGGATGCTCTGGAGCTAGAAGAATCTGGGAAAGTGCTTGCACTTCGTCAAAAAAAAGTAATCCAGCAGCGCTTGGCAATACCTGTTGAAAAGCCACCATACTGGGTGACTTCCGATGAGCCGCTGAAAACGCATCATTAATATAGAAATCAAAGAGAGGAGCCAAAGAACGTACCAAATAACAAGAGAGCATCTGTTGGGCTTCCAAAGGCACGACCTTTTCAAACACAGAGATCTCTTCTGCCAAATATCTGAGATTTCCCAGCAAGACAATTTCACCATCTTGAAGGGTTTTTACCTTTTCCTGTGCCGTAGGCCCACAAACATCATCAACATATACAACTGTCTTGTTTAGCATAAAAGACAAGATATGTGCATGTTCTTCCATCGTTATCAAGTTCTGATAATCATCTGTATCACCCTGGTGGGCAATTAGGGCAACTTTAGCCCCTTGTGATACCAGCCATTCAATGGTAGGAATACTTTTGGCTATTCGATTAGTATTGATAATTTCCTTTGTTTGAGTATCCAAAGGGGAATTGATATCAAGACGAACAAGCACCTTTTTTCCAGAAACATTCAGAGTCTTCATTGAACGGAACTTCATCAAATCTTCCATGCTTATATCTCCTCATCAAAATCCCGAACAAGGTGTTCTACTTGATCTGAATTAGCTGTAAACGAAAAAACATACTACACAAGAGTATGATTTTAAAAACGTTGGGTCCTTAATGTACTCTTTGCACTTGATAGAGTTGTAGTAGATAACTCAACGAGTACAAGAGAAGAGTTTGTTTAGCAATGACTCTTACGTAACCGATACATACTTTCACGTAATTCCATGATTTCATCGACACTCGGTTTTATTCCAGCCAAGATAGCCCTTCTGCTTCCTTCAAGGATCGGAGTCTCCGCCATTGCTGTCAGCCTACAAGCCTGTAGCAAATCTTTTGCGGCCTCCGCTGGTATTAGCACCACCCCATGCTCATCTGCAGCGATCAGATCACCGGGGTTCAACTGAAGATTTCCTATAGTTACGGGACAGCAGCAATCTTCAAAGTGAACATACCCATGAGTGACCAGAACCTCTTTGGCAAAATAACCAAATCCAAGGGTTTTCACTTCGCGCAAATCACGAACGCCACCGTCGGTAACTGTTGCAATGCAGCCAAGAGCTTTATGAACAGTTGCGTTTACCTCGCCCCAAAAGGATCCAACAGGTTTCTTATCCAGATCCTGAATCACTGAAATCGTAGGTCCATCAAATGCATGAAATTGCTCAAAATACCTGCGTGCAAGGGGACGATTGTCCCCTTGTGCAGGCTCGGATGCAGAAATGGTGGCAGTGCATACATATCCGATAAAAGTTTTGCTATAAGGAATTATCTGGTGTATTGATTCATCTGTAACACCTTCGGTCCTGGCTCTTAGTTCAAACCTTTCCAAGGCATTAGCAATTGTAGGGGTATCATAAATCTCCAGACAGCGAATCTCTTCTTTGGATAGTATGCTCTGCTTCATATGTACATCCTTTTATTTATCAAACATAGGAGCATACTTCATAATCATTGTGCGCTCATCGGTGATATACTTGATGGAATCCTCATAACTCATCACAAGAGGGAGCTGATTATAGGCTTTGGCAATATCGGCAGCATAATCAGCACGCTTTGCAACATTCTCCATTGCCTTTCCAAGTTTTTCAATAATTGGCTTGGGAGTACCCTTTGGAGCCAATACATAGTAGTGCAGGTCATAGTTCAACTTGACGCCTTGCTCTTTTGCGGTAGGGATATCAGCATACTGTGGAAGCCTTTCAGGGCTAGTCACAGCAAGCAACTTGAAAGCTCCGGTCTCCAAATATGCTTTGACTGTTCCAATAGGATTGAGAATGATGTCTAAGTGACCACCAAGAAGACCTGAAACGCGTTCTGCAGAACTTCCGGTGTTCACTATATTGAATCCAGCGTCATGCTCAGCAAGCAATACCATCGATGCCCAGTGTGAAGTTGCTCCAACGTTTGCGGCAATCTTCATTGCTCCAGGATTTTTCTTTGAAGCTTCAATCATTTCTAGGAGTGTATTATAGGGAGAATCCTTTCGAACAACAAATGCCTCTCCTCCACTCTTTCCTACTACACGGACCATATCAAAGACTTCCCAGCTATAATCAGCCATCTTTGTCACTTCATTGATATTTACACACGTGTGGAAAAACCCAAAAGTATATCCATCAGCAGCACTGCTTTTCAACTTTGCAGTTCCAAGAGCACCACCAAGACCTGATACGTTAGATACGACTACAGGCTTTCCAAGTTCAGCTTCCAGGTACTTTGCATAGGTACGAGAGTTAAAGTCGGTATCGCCACCGGCACCCATGAAGGCTATGAATTGCACTGGCTTTTCTGGCCATTTGGCATAGGGGTCACTACCTGCAACTTCCTGTTGTCCCTGTGCATACAACGAGAGGGCTAGCAGCCCTACAATCACCAACACAGTGATTCTTCTTGTTCGTTTCATACTCATTCCTCCTCTTTTAGTAAAACAGTATGGTTAAAAAAATCTTCACCAACCAAGTATGCAAGTATGATGCCAAGTTATGACAAGCCATGCATATTACAAGATATTCAAAGATAAAACTGTTGAATAGTTCAACAAAATATTCAAACTGCGAAATACTTTTTGACAAACTCTCTACAAAAGCGTAACATGTATTTAACAATTTGTTGCAATTTGTAACATTTTGAAACATTCATTCAAACGAGGAATTATGGCAAAGATAACTTTTATTGCTAACTATCCAGAAATGAAGGAAATTGCTGAAGAAGTTTTTACAACTCAAGGGACGTACGCTCAGTCTTTTAAGGAAGCAGATGATTATATTTTGGAAATCATTTCTGCCTCTTCCACCCAAGCCGTGTTGGATCACAATATTGACTCCAATGTTGTAGTGGCTCGCGGTGCAATTGTATATGACCTAAAGCGAGTGGGATTTCATCTTCCAGTTGTAGAGGTTATCGTTGCTGGCAGTGACCTTGTTGCTGCTGTAAATGAGGCAAAACAACAATTTGGGAACCTTCCCACTGCTGTCATCGGCTCAATAAACATGTTGGCAGGTATTGAGCAGGTCTCAAAAGCGATGGGAGTTCACTTGCAACCATATTATCTTAAGGAAAACTCCCTTCATGAGGTTATAGAAAAAGTAGAAAAAGCAGAATCTGATGGATGCAAGACCATCATAGGAGGAAATAATGGCTGCCGTCATGCTAGAACGCTCGGCTTACATGCTGTTCTTATCCGATCAGGAAGGGAATCAATTAGCCAAGCTATTTCCGAGGCCAAGCGCATCGCCGACATAAGCATTGTCGAGCAGCAAAAAACCCTTGTATACAAAACCATCATGGACTACGTAACAGAGGGAATCATAGCAGTAGATCTCACTCAAACCATTTTGGTATGCAATGACATTGGACAAAAGATATTAGGAATGCCCAGGGAGACTGAAAAATATATAAACAAACACATAGATTCTGTAATTCAAAATCGCGAAATAGCTTCTTTGATCAAAGAAGATAGGGAGCTGGTTGCTGAAACAGTCAAGTTTGATAACCAATACCTTACTTTCAACAATGTTCCGGTAAAGATGAATGGCAAAAGAATTGGCAGAGTCTTTACCTTTCAAAATGTATCTCGGGTCCAAGAACTTGAAGGAAAAATTCGAGGGAAAATTTACTCGAAGGGCCATCGTGCCAAGTATTCTATAACTGACATATTGGGAAACAGTCCTCAAATCACCAAAGCAAAATTCACCTGCAAACAATACGCCGCAGTCGATTCAAATGTCCTGATCATTGGAGAAACAGGGACTGGAAAGGAACTTTTTGCACAAAGCATTCATATGCTGAGTTCTCGTTCAAACGAGAGCTTCGTGGCTATCAACTGTGCTGCACTATCGGAAGGTTTGCTGGAAAGTGAGCTCTTCGGGTATGTAGAAGGTGCTTTCACGGGGGCAACAAAAAAAGGTAAAAAAGGATTGTTTGAACTTGCCCACAATGGGACAATTTTCCTTGACGAAATCTCTGAAATTCCTTTATCCCTTCAAGCTAAACTGCTTCGTGTAATCCAGGAACAAGAGGTAATACCCATTGGACATGATAGGGTTCTTCCGATTAACGTGAGAGTTATATCTGCAACAAACAAGGAATTAAAAATTCTTACACAGAATGGAGAATTCAGAGAAGACCTCTACTTCCGCCTCAATGTATTTACCCTACGCATCCCTCCCTTACGTCAGAGACAGGGCGATATCATGTTATTAGCAAAGGAGTTTCTCTCACATTTTGCTGAATTATATGGAAGGAAGGCACCCGTAGTTGATGAAAAAGCGATACAACTGCTGGTTCAGTACGAGTGGACAGGTAATGTCAGAGAACTCAGAAATATGTGTGAGCGACTGGCTGCTCTGAATTTGACAGGAACCATTACCGACATTGATATTAAAGAACACCTAGACACCCAGTACATCCAACATCCCCACCAGAATGAGGAACCAAAGGAAAAAACAACTCTTCCATTTCGTGAGCAAGAAAGGCAATTGATTCAAGAAGCGCTCAAGAGCACATCCTTCAACAAGACAAAAGCAGCACAGATTCTGGGAATAAGTAGAGTCACCCTCTGGAGGAAAATACAGGAACTAGATCTAGACGTGTGACCTCGATTTCTTCTTTTGGCATGGAACTTGCATACTGATACATGCAAGAGATAACGGCCAAAAGGAGAAGTATTACATGAGCAAAATCGTTTTGATCCCTTCCAACATATCTGAACCGGGAAAGGATTTCCTTAGAGAAAGGGGATATATCGTAAAAATGGGGTCGGGGATCAAGGAAGACCAGATAATTGCCGATGTTGTCGGGGTTGATGCAATCCTTTCGAGAAATGAAAAAATATCAAAAAACATACTTGATGCTGCAGATACTCTAAAAGTCATTAGCAAACATGGTGTGGGACTGGACAATATCGATCTCACATATGCGGAACAAAAAGGTATCTGGGTTACAAATGGCCCCCATTCCAACACTTTGGCAGTTGCTGAGAGAACCCTCGGGCTTCTGATAGATGCTGCTAAGCGTACAGTCCTGATGGACCGATTGACCAGACAGGGAGACTTTGAAGCCAGAAACCGAATAAAGGGAATGGATATTGAAGGCAAGGTCCTTGGAATCATCGGTCTTGGACGCATTGGGACATTGGTGGCAAAGAAGGCCTGCTACGGACTTGGTATGAAAGTAATTGGGTATGATCCTTTCCTCTCACCCGATAAAGTTGCCCAGGAGATTGAATTCCAAGACTCCGTGGATGATGTGTGGAGCAAAGCCGACTTTGTATCACTTCACCTTCCCAGCACACCAGACACACAAGCAAGTATTGGCATGGAACAGTTTTCCTTGATGAAACGTTCAGCAATCCTTATCAACTGTGCAAGGGGTGATGTCGTTCGTGAAAAGGATCTCATCGAAGCCTTACAGTCAGGAGTAATTGCTGGGGCTGCATTGGACGTATTTGAGAAAGAACCACCGGCACAGGATAATCCCCTGCTGAAAATGGATAACGTGACCTTATCACCGCACAATGCATCACTAACCAACGAGACAACCGATCGCATGGGGCTTCATGCAGCAATGGGTATCCACGAGATTCTCAGCGGTAAAAAGGCAAGTTGGGCTGCTAACAAACCTAGTTCTCCAAGACAAATAGTGGAGGATTGAGTATGTCTGATGTATATGGAGCACTGCTTGCTGACGTTACAATCCCGAAGGTCGTTCGAATCAGACAGGCATTCGAACGTCCCGTAATTAAAGATGTAAACGCAGAATTAGAAAAGCAACTATATAATTCCAAAGTACTCGAATCCCTCAAGCCAGGCATGAATGTTGCTATCGCCGTGGGAAGCAGGGGGATTGCTAATTTATCACAAATTGTTGCCAAAACAGTGCATATACTCAAGGACATCAAAACAAAACCCTTCATAGTACCTGCCATGGGAAGCCATGGTGGGGCTACTGGGGAAGGACAAGTGGCTGTATTGGCAGGGTTCGGCATTACCGAATCCACTATGGGAGCAAGTATCCGCTCATCCATGGATGTAGTAACCCTTGCCACAACAGAATCAGGACTCCCTGTGTATTTTGACGCACATGCAGCACAAGCCGATGCAACTATAATCATAGCAAAAATCAAGCCCCATCCAGGTTTTCATGGAAAATATGAGAGTGGACTTGCAAAAATGGGTGTCATTGGACTGGGAAAGCAGGTTGGTGCAGAGTTGTGCCATAGTGCTGGCATGGACCTGATGGCAGACAGGATAGAGGAGATCGGAACTACTCTATTTGCACATAGCAATATCCGCTTTGCTATTGGACTTTTAGAAAATGCCTATGATGAGACTGCACGCATTGTCACGATTCCTAGCAATGAGATCATGGAGAAGGAACCAGGACTGCTTGAACAAGCAAGATCAATGATGCCTGCTATTCCTTTTAAATCGATAGATGTGCTGGTTGTCGATGAGATGGGAAAAGATATAAGTGGGCCAGGTATGGACTGTAATGTAATCCGCAGATATACCGCAGAACACATAAAAGCGGATCCCTTGACCCAACGTATTGTTATCCGAGACCTCACAGCTGCTTCAGCAGGGAATGCAACAGGTATGGGAAATGGAGATGTCATCACAAGGCGCTTTTTTGACAAGATAAAACTGGAAAAGACATACCCAAACCAGCTCACCAGCAGGGTTGTAGTCTCAGGTAAGATTCCCATCATCATGGAAAATGATGATTTGGCGATCAGAGCTGCAATTAAGACCATAATAGGCCGTCCTTTTTCTGAAGTTAGGATGGTAAGAATAAAGAATACCTTGCATGTCGAAGAATTGGAGGTATCAGAAAATCTGATCAGTGAGGTTTCAAGCAATCCCACAATTCAAATAATAAGTGAGTCCTATGCTCTGCCATTTGATGAATCGGGGAATATTATCGAATGAAAAAATTCAAGGAGTCAAGTATGGAAAAACTTAAAAAAAACAAACCTTTAGTGGGTGCTTTGTTCTTACTGGTACTCGCAATTCTCTACCTTCTTGGGGCCAATACAATCCACATCTACAAAGGGGCGGGGGCAAGCTCTGTCGGGTCTGCATTCTATCCAAGAGTCTTGGGATGGTTGCTCTTGGGCTTGTGCAGCATTCAGGTATTCACAGTCTTGAAACAGATGAAAGCCAAAACGGTTGAAGAAAATGAGGAGGCATCGGAAAATCTACCAAACTACATAACAATACTTCTTACCATAGTCTCTACCGGTGTATATATTGCCCTCTTGGAGCCTATCGGTTTTCTGATTATGAGCGCTCTGTATGTCTTTGCACTAATCCTTATCCTTTCTCCCAAGAAAAAAAGGAAACTTGTTTTTGCTGCACTGCTTTCACTCACCTCTTCAATTATAATCTACTTTCTTTTTGTGAAAGGATTTAGTCTTGTTTTACCTAGTGGAATATTAGGATAAGGAGCATCTATAATGGCTACACTATTTTTTCAAGGTGTTATGGCAATGTTCAGCCTTAAGATTTTCACCTTGCTCATTGTGGGAGTAGGAGTTGGAATAATCTTCGGAGCAGTTCCCGGGCTGACCTCTGTAATGGCAATTGCACTATTCTTGCCTGTTACGTATGGCCTTTCACCCATCGAGGGCATGTCAATTCTGATGGCGTTGTATGTAGGCTCAGTATCTGGTGGTCTCATCTCTGCAATTCTGCTTAAGATGCCTGGGACACCTGCATCCATAGCAACAACCTTTGACGGACATCCAATGGCTGAAAAAGGCCAGGCATACAAAGCTATTGGTATTGGTATAATATTCTCTTTCATCGGAACAATTATTAGCATGCTTGCATTGATGTTCATTGCACCCGTTCTGGCAAATTTCGCAATCAAGTTCGGGCCTCATGAATATTTTGCTGTAGGTATATTTTCACTCACTCTCATTGCTGGGCTTGCTGGGAAATCTCTGGTAAAAGGGCTCATAACCGCCCTGTTGGGAATGATGGTTGGCACTATAGGTACAGCTCCAATCGATGCATCACTAAGATATACCTTCAAAAGCTTAAACTTACGTACTGGCTTTGATATCCTTATTGTTCTTGTAGGTCTGTACGCTATCAATGAAGTTCTTTCGAGTGCTGGAAACAAAGACTTGATGGAAAACAAAAACATGACCCGATACTCTGTAACTGCAAAAGGCTTGGGCTTTACCTTCAAAGAGTTTTGGGGACAGAAATGGAATGCGTTGATCTCAGGACTAATTGGAGTTGGCATCGGGATTTTACCAGGAATCGGGGGAGCGACATCAAACATCATCTCCTACTCAGTCTCAAAAAACCGTTCAAAATATCCCGAACTTTATGGAACAGGAATTATTGATGGGGTGGTAGCTTCAGAAACTGCTAACAATGCAAATATTGGAGGAGCCATGATCCCCCTGCTCACCTTGGGGATTCCTGGAGACGCTGCTACTGCAATGCTATTAGGTGGTCTCATTATTCATGGCATTACCCCGGGGCCTCTTCTTTTCACTCAAAGCCCGGATATCGTCTATGGAATTCTTGCTGCTATGTTTATCTCAAGCATCATCATGGTCTTCATGGAATATATAGGCCTTAAAGGGTTTATAAAGATACTAGAGGTAAAGAAGTACTACTTACTTCCCATCATTATCGTTCTTTGCGGCGTTGGTGCCTATGGTCTGAACAACAGGACCTTTGATATCTGGGGAATCCTTATCTTTGGTATTATCGGCTTTACCATGAAAGCATTCGATTATCCTCTGGCTCCCATGATCATGGGATTTGTCCTTGGGCCCATCGTTGAGCTCAACCTCAGAAGGGGGATGCAGTATAGCCAAGGTAATGTTCTCGAATTCTTCACCAGACCAATCTCAGGAACGTTCATTGTTATTGCCCTGCTCTCAATCATATTTAGCATAGTCAGAGGGTTTCTAACAAAATCAAAGCAAAAAACTACAAACTAACAATAGTAGTAATAGAAAAAATAACAACAAGGGAGAATAGTACATGAAAAAAAAAGTTGCCATAATACATACTTTTTTGTATTCGGTCGAAGATCTGAAAAAGCTCTTTGCAGAGAAATTACCGGGAGTTGAGATGATCAACATCGTTGACGACAGCCTGCTCCAGGAGG
>JAVERP010000053.1:0-26164 GCA_034007055.1 Sphaerochaeta sp. | reverse complement strand
GCGCCTATGCCCCCTTGTACGCCAACATTCTCATGGATTATGCGATGTATTCCATCCTCGAGAGGTCGGGTTTCTCCTTGCTCTTTCCTGACAGGATGGCACAGCAGGTGCTCTTCTCCAAGGATTGCCCCAGTGATTCCTGGCTCTCCGACTTCTTCCAGGATAAAATAACTGAGAATGACAATGTTGCCTTCAGGTCGCAGTGGCTTGAAGCATGCAAAGAAAGAGGCGTGACGAAAGCCTGGATCAGCATTGACGGGAGCAACAACGACTGTGATGCGGTATCTTGCACCCTAGCGGAGAAGGGGCATGCCAAATCCAGGGAGAACACCAATATCGTAAGCTATATGTATGCAGTCAATGCAGAGGACGGCAGTCCTATCACCTATACGCTCTCCAATGGGGGCAAGGTTGACTCCAAGGCCTTCCAGAAGATGGCGGCCATACTCTCCTCCCATGGGATAGAGATTGTAGGCGTCATTCTTGACAGGGCCTTCTGCACCCATGGTGTATTTGAACTGCTTGGCAGGCTGGGATATCCCTATGTGGTCATGCTGCAAGCCGACACCTTCGCCCATTCGCAGATGATGGCGGAGCATAGCGAGACAATACGATGGCGCGTCTCCTATGCAGTAGGTGAACAAGGCCTGTTCGGCCTGTCAAAAAGGAAGAGAATCTTTTGCCAGCACCCGGAAGAAGCCTTCGTCAACCTCTTCTTTGACGCCTCCAACGGTTCCCAGCAGGCCCTGGCCCTCAATGCAAGGATAGTGGAGGCCACCAAGGTTCTGAAGGCAGAGATACAAAAGGGAAAGAGACCGCCTGTTCCTCGCTCCCTGACCAAGTACATCTCGCTCAGGGAGGAAGGCGATACCCTTTCTGTCGAGCACGACTATGCCAGATGGCAGGAGGATGTCAACCTGAAGGGTTTCTGCAGCCTCGCTTCCTCAGAGGATTTCGGGGCGGAGGAAGTGGACAGGATCCATCATCTCAGGGACGCCTCGGAGACCCAATATGCGATACTCAAGAGCCAGTTGGGCTATGATGTCACCAGGGTGCATTCCACTCCAAGCATCCAGAACAAGTTCTGTGCCTGTTTCATAGCGGCTATCATCAGAGCTGAGGTCATGAACGCCTGCAAGGCTCTCGGGTATGCCACAAACCAGATGATTCGTGAAGTGGACAGGATTGAACTCCTTCTCCTTCCCAACGGCACCTACACTGCAATCCATGATGAGAGTGCAAGGGCCAAAGAGCTTCTATCTTTGTATGATATCATTCCTGCTGATTTTGACTCGATTGCCACAGAGGTGAACAACCGCCTCTCAAGCAGCATGAAAGGCCAGGTCAGGCTAAAGCCAAGCCACGACAGACAGGGATCAAGGAAGAGAGGCCGACCACCCAAGGCTAAGGAACATGCGGCTGCAGGACAGAAACAGGGACCAGGGCGGCCAAGGGGAAGCAAGAACAAGGTCAAGTCCGATACTTTGGCAAGCCCTGACGAACGGAAAAAAGACAGTCCCACATAAGAGGGGGTATTCATCAAATACACATAATATTTTCGAACTGTTTGCCGGTTTGATGGAAATTCACGTGTAGAAACGAAGCATCAGGCAGGTGGATTAGCAATATCTTCGAGTAGAGCTGCATGATGGAACAGCCGTTTTATGGAAACCTTTTTTTTACTACCTCATGCTTCAAAAGGAATTATCGTCTTCAGGTCATACTGAGCGTTTGCTTCCATCCGATGTTCAAAAGACTGTATGGTTAGCTCAGGTTCCACATGATTGCTATTCAAAGTGCTGAACCTTTGAACATCATACTTGACGGAATAGACATATTCATCTTCAACGTTTCCAGAAGCTTTGTTCACTCTTTGGGTATAGCCTGAGATTATCACCTCCTCTATTGCTGGTGATAGCGCGAATGCCATAGAGGCAAAGTAGATGCTCATCCCCGAGATGCTTCGTAGATACTCAGCCTTTTTTTCCTTTTGTGCTTTGTCTTTCACGGATATCTTGCCCGTTGATAGGATTCTCGCTTTCTTTTGTGGATAGTCCTCTATTTTAGGAAGTTCAATATCAAGATGGATGGCCTTGCCATCATCAAGGACTTCAAAGGAGAGTGAGAACTCTACCGGTAGTTGGATCTCTGAAAGCTGTCGGTCAAGTTTCTCCTCCAGGTATTCCACGGTTGGGTTGAAGGTTGCCTCCATCACCTCCTTCCAAGAAGCAAACTCCCTTTGGAATTGTGAGTTTGCGCTTCTTTCCTTGTCGGCTTCAGCTTTTTCAAACTCGTCCTTTGCTTTCTGCCATGCATTTGCCTCAGCTGCTACAAACGCATCTATTCGTTGGTCAACATACTCTTTTCGTTTCTTCTTGAGGCCGAAAAATCCTTTGACTTCCTTTGATGCCTCATCTTCCAACCTCTGATGGAGTTCCTCTGCATCTGGTTTTTTTATCGTGAATTCCTCTTTGACATAGTGCTCAGGTGTCTGTGTTTCAGCTTGCACTCGAATTTCTTCCCAATTGGGCAGAGGTATGGAGTGCTTGTGTATGTGAACCAACACCTGACTCTTCTCTTCAATGGACGCGTAGGTTTTTTCCCTAACCTGTTGCACATGCTCTTTGAGGCCCGCATCTGCTCTCATTCTCCTTAGCAGGGATGGGTCTGTCACCACAGTGCCTTCATCAAGCATCGTTATCTCTTCGATTCCGGTTTGTTCATCGATGGAAACCTGGACCTCAAAATATGTGAGGACACTTTGTGTGGAGGGGCCTGGACTGGCTTTTGATGGGTTGGAGGGGCCAGATAGCTTGGTACGGGAATACACCCCAGTTCCCGGGATCCCAATATTTGAATATACCCCAGAAGGACCTACAGAGACTTTCGCACCTTTCGGGCCAATTGATGCCCCAAGCCCCTTCTTGGAGAAGGTAAGCCTTATCCCTTTTGCAATTCTGATCGACCTATGAAATCGTATCGCCATGTCTTGCTCCTACGCCTCATTACACCCCAACAGTTCCAACATCACACTGATGGTCATCATAATGTGCTCCACCCATGAATTCCATCCAGAAAACACCCTCTTGCAAGCTTATCAGACTTTGCTCTGGTGCGAACAAATGATTTAGGATAAAACAGCTGGAAATGTTGCATGCAAGACTATTGATACGCTTATCCTGAATACAAACAGAATGGCAGCGCACCTATGATCACCAAATGATTCAACACTCATAGCATGCATTCTGTGCTATCATGAAATTACCTTGTAAAAATTCAGTAACTGCCAATTCTCATGGGTGTGGGTAGTGAAACGATTGTTTTTTTGCTATTTGCATAGGCATAGCCGGTAAATTGGACACCGGTTCTGTGTCCAGAAAAAGAAGAGAGGGGATGGGAATATGAATGAACAAGCATTGCAACCATATATTGAGAGTTATAAAACCATAATCGCTGAGGGAAATCCAGGGGAGAGGTACAAGTGGGAAGCATTGGTAAACTTCCAAGACACATGGGATATTGAAGCATCAGACTTTGGTGCAATGTTTGATTCCAGCTTCCAGGCAGTTTCCGAAAACCTGTGGGTATCCTCCCGCTATTATCCAAAAAAAATGATGCTCGAATTTATTGCCTTGGATCAGGAACTGGTCCGTTCCATGTTTCGAGAACTGTATGATGAAGATCAAGATATCCGTCTGCGAGTAGAGGCTTTTGCTCTCCAGTGCGATACATTACTCGGACGCTGGATGGAAGAAGGTGAAAGATCAGAAAGAGACCTGAGCCATTATCATGGTGATATGCGTGCTGTTTCGCAGTATCTGTTCTTTCGGTATCCAGAGAAATATTACCTCTACAAGTATACCGAAGTTAATCGGTTCTTTGCAAAATTCAGGTCTGCGAAAGTGATGAAGTATGCAAAATCAATTGACAGGTACTTGGCTTTCTTGGATCAATTCCCTGAAGTTCGATCCATTTTACTGTCAGATGGAGCTTTAGTGGACATCTATGACAAATGGATTGCCACCAATGCCTTGCTTGACCCCAACAATACCTTGATGACCTTTGATTTTGTTTTTCAAACAGCGATTGCTATAAAGCCGTCTGAGGCAGCAGCATCCGTTGAAGGGAGTGAGCCAACAGGTGAGAGGGTATGGCTATACTCCCCTGGTAATCAAGCAACCCACTGGGATGAATTCTTGCAAGAGGGGATAATGGCGGTTGGATGGGATGAGTTGGGTGACCTTCGTGAGTATGCTTCACAAGAAGAGATTGTGCAGAGGTTTTCAGAAAGCCAGGAGAACCTTCGAAATTCTCCCATCATGCAAGCCAAAGCCTGTTTTGATTTTGTCCATGAGATGCAGGTAGGTGATATCGTATATGCGAAAAAAGGGAGAGGTACCATCATTGGGAAGGGAACGATAACCGGTGAGTATGAATATGACGATTCACGAGCGTACTATAAGCAAGTGCGTACGGTTGCCTGGGAAAGAAACGGCGAATGGCAGGTGCCTGAAGAGAGGAAGCTGAACACCAAACATCTGACAGAAATTACCCAGTATCCAAGGTTTCTCAAAGAAATTGAAGCATCTCTTAGTGACTCGCCTTCACATTCCTCTCCGACCTCCTTTTGGTGGTTGAATGCTAATCCTAGGATATGGGATATTGCCTCTCCACAAGTCGGGGAGTTGCAGACCTACACCTCCCACAATGAAAAAGGAAACAAACGCAGGGTGTACCAATACTTTACCCAAATACAAGAGGGTGACCTTCTGATAGGGTACGCTTCAACCCCAACAAAACAGGTCGTTGCATTATACAAGGCTACCAAGGCTCTGCATATTTCCGATGATGAGGGTGAAATAATTGAGATTGAAAAAATTGAAAACCTGGTGGTGCCCATTCCCTATAAAACCCTACAGGCTCTGCCGGAACTGAAGAGATGTGAACCCTTTGTAAACAATCAGGGAAGCTTGTTCAAGCTCTCTGAGGATGAGTATGACTTCATCAAAGAGATAATCGATGAGAACCAACCATCAATTCCAGAAATTCAAACCGAATACACCTTACAAGAGTGCTCCCAAGATACGGGAATAGAGCTATCAGTTCTTGAGGATTGGTGTTCGGCAATTGACAGAAAGGGGCAAGCAATAATCTATGGGCCTCCAGGGACGGGCAAAACCTTCATGGCAGAACATCTGGCACGACATTTGGTCGGAGGTGGAAATGGATTCTATGAGCTCGTGCAATTCCACCCAGCATATGCCTATGAAGACTTTGTTCAGGGGATTCGCCCTGAAGTGGATGGTGATGGCACCCCTGTCTTTGCATTGAAGCCCGGTAGGTTTGTATCATTCTGTACCAAGGCTTCACGAACTCAAGATACTTGTGTCTTGATAATCGATGAAATCAACAGGGCAAACCTTGCCCGAGTATTTGGAGAGTTGATGTACCTCCTGGAATACAGGGATAAAAAAGTCCATTTGGCTAATGGTGAGGGAAATCAATTCTCCATCCCTGCACATGTCAGGATCATAGGTACAATGAATACGGCTGACCGCTCCATAGCCTTGGTCGATTTTGCCTTGCGCAGACGGTTTGCATTTATAGAACTGGCCCCTGATTATGATTTGTTGAAGAAACACCCCGAATATACCCAAGGTGTCAATGTACCTAATCTGATACGGATTTTGGAGGAGATCAACAGGAAGATTAATGATAAAAGCTTCTCATTGGGCGTTTCCTTCTTCTTGCTAAAGGATTTGCAAAAACATATCGGACAGATATGGCGCATGGAGATAGAAACCTATCTTGAGGAGTATTTCTTCACCCAGGCCGCTGTGATGAAGGATTACAGATGGGCTGCTGTGAAGGCCCAGATATTAGCATGAACAAGCCTCGTATTGTAGAGCTGGTGGAGTATCAAAGTTGCGATCTGCTCCGTGAAACGCTTGTTGAAGAACAAGCAAACTATGTATTTGACACCTACAACGATAAGGTTGCTGTAGACTGGCCCACGCCCAAGACCAAGTATACTTGGAAACTAACAGCGCAAGGGTGGGTAGGCTATTTGCCTGTTTCAACAGACTTTGGAATAAACCTACAGCCAAAGACAGGTATTCAGAATCTTTTTGGCATGTTGGAATATGCCTATGACCTCAAATCCTTTACCTTGTTGGATGGTGAGTTTGATTCTGACTCGATTCAAGATTTTTTTGAAAGAATTGCCAAGATTTTGGTTCACCGGATAACCGACAGGATGAGAGTTGGGCTCTATCGGGAATATGTGCAGGAGCATGCAATCCTTCCTTATATTCGCGGACGGATGGATGTAGCATCCCTGTCACAGGACCCGCTAAAAACTAAAATCTCTTGTTATTCTGAGGACCAAACCCTTGATGTTGAGGAAAACCAAATAATTGCCTGGACAATGTATTCGATCCTTAGAAGCGGAATGGTCCACAGGGAAGAGACTCTGCAACTGGTACGGAAACTTGATAGAACATTACGCAATGTCGTAAGCTTGAATCATTTCCAACCCTACGATTGCCTATACCGTACGTATAACAGGCTCAACAGCGATTATGAAGTCATACATAAACTTTGTCGCTTCTTTCTTGAACAAACTGGTCCTGCCCATACTACTGGGGAGCATACCATGATTCCCTTTATTGTGGAAATGCCAAAATTATTTGAATCCTTTGTGGTCCGTTGGCTCCAAGCCCATATTGATACTGCCAGATATACTGTAAGGGGGCAGGTCCAGCACCTTTTTGGGGAACAGAATGAACTGGAGATGCGTTTGGATATTCTCATCAGTCATGCAGTCACCAACCTGCCGCTGTGCGTGATCGACACGAAATACAAAGTAAGCAATACATTTGCCAACGCTGATTATTATCAGGTGATAGCTTATGCTGAAGCGTTGGGTTGTGCTGAGGCTCTGTTGGTCTATCCTGAGGAGCTTTCAAGACCCATGGATGTAAAGCCTGGCAACATCAGGGTAAGAAGCCTGGCCTTTAATCTGAACAAGCCTATTGAGGAGGCAGGTAGGGAGTTTCTGGGAAAGCTATATGGTATCTTGGATGATACTACCACAGTCAAGCCACATTGCATCCAAGTGGAATAATAATGCGGACATCGCACCTCATCTGTGAGGTGTAGATAGCATAATGTAAGAATACCTGGGGCCTTGTTCTTGAGTTTGTTTTTCACCCTGTGCTGTATCACGCTCCCCTTGAGGCAAGAAGCGTGCTATACTGGTTCGATGAATGAGCATGCACACAGGACCCTTCTGCTGTATCACCTGTGAATCACAGAAGACAGGCCTTTACCCCAGAAGTAGAACTGATCTTTCGCACAAACTGTAGACCTGCACAAAAGAACCGATACGATCATGGGGATATCTTCAGGCTCTGGGCACCGCCGATGCATTCAGGGAGAAAAGCACACTGACGATCAGAACAGCTGTCGATTATGAAGGTGATTTGGAGCAATGTTGCCCTGCTAAAGATTTCAAAGGCTGGAAACTTGTAGTTTCTGGATATTGGTCACAAAGCCCCTATCACTCAGGTCATATTGCCTATTCTCTATGCACTCCGAGTCCCAATGTATGGGTGATGAAGGGAGTCCAAAGAAATACAGCACTTGATGATGTTACCCAAGAGGATGTGAAAGAAGGATGCCTCAACGATGATCAGATACAGGCTATGTGGGGGATGACACACAGACAGGCTCAAAGCAAAAATATCAATCCATCATGGATGCATGTGAAGATGCTCCACCTCATGCTTCGGTACAAGCCATGGCACATCTTCTCCATGACACAAGAGTGGCTGCTAAGGGAATGGTTGTTGATGAGCATGATAAGAAAGGGCTCTTTGGTCGTTAGGGGTTGTCAAAAGTTTTGTAAATGTTTCCTTGTATAGAAGTATTACCTATGGATTTTATAGATTATATTTTTATATCTATTTCTCATTGCTTTCTTGCTGAGCATTTCCTTGGAACCACTGGGTTCGTTTTGACCCTTGCTGCTCTCTTCACCAATGCTGCCTTGTCTCTGACAAAATGGCTCAGCAATACAACCCTCATCAGGAAGATGAGGGTTGTATTGTTTCCTCAAAGACGAGCATGACCGTCTCATTTCTCCAGAGCGCTTTCATCCACCTGTGCATCGACTGCTGCCCGGCTGATGGCTGCGATGCCGTTCATGCACCCCGCCTTGGTGGCGTACCCATCTTCGGCCATGGCGATATTCTGGCCATTGGAAGCCAAAAGTCGGTAGCGATACTGGTTTGCAGAGTCAAAGTACACCTCATACTTGGGGTACTTCAGCGGCTGCCTCTCCCTTGCCAAGGTCTGGTCTTCAATAGGAGAGAGGGCGTTCTTCTTAATCGTTTCCACCCCCTCACGACAATTGGCAAGCGTTGCATAGTTCTGGCTTGTAAGGACCGTCTGGTAATTAGCAGCTTGGAGGCTGAACCTGTAGAACCCTTTTGGGGTCTTGGTAATGACGAATCTCCCTGACATTGGTACATCTCCTTTGAATAATGGCGTTTTCTTCAGTATAGGTACCCAAGGGAAAAAATAGCAAGCAGACAATGTCATCACGTATCATAATCTCAGGTTTGGATTTGTGTATTTGGTTGTTTGTTTTCTTTTCACTGCTACCGTATGGCACCTACTAACCCAGACGGCTTTTGCCAGGCCATCAGGAGGGCTCATTGAAACATCACGAGTGTTCAAGCCTGCATGAAAGGAGGGGATCACATACGTAAGGTGCCGAATCAGGATCAACCTGGCATCTGATCATGTGGTTATTGGGTTTTGTAGCATCGTCCCCCTTGCCCTGCTTCCCTGGGAGTTTATAGACGTTTCTTCTCTCTGGGTTTGACTGAATCAGTGCTGATGCGCTGGATAACCTCTTCCATGAAGATGAAAAACAGAGTCCGTGACCGTTCATGGGGAACCATATCCTTAGAGTTGGGTACATCCGTCAAAAAGAAGATCTTGTCACACTGGGAGAGCAACGAGACATTGTAGTGTTGTGCCACTATGACCACGGTAGCCCCCTTGGTTGCAGCTGATCGGTACATGGGGGTAAAGTCCCTATACATTCCGGTGACGGTAAAGATTATGAGAAGCGTGGATGCATCACTGATCGAGGCCACGCTCAGGTCATCCACCACTGCGATGATCACCTTGGGGAGGCTGTGCGCAATCGATACTCAATATATTGGGCACACAACAACGAAGGCCCATACCCAAACAGGACTATCCTCTCATGCCCTGCGATGAGATCGATCATCTCATCAACGAGTCTCCTATCAAAGTGGGTGATGAATGCTTGTATCCTCTCCAGTTCGCTTGAGGTCTCCTTGTGCTCTTTCTCCCTATCATAGAGAAATGCAACATACTGCTTGAAGTTGGGAAACCCAAGCTTCTTGCTGAACTTTGAGACCTTGGAGACAGAGCACCCACACAGGCGAGCCGCCTCTGTGATAGTGAGCGTAGGCAGGACCTTTGCAGATCCTTGCAGTCTCTCATGGATGGTCCTCTCCAGTGCATTCAATGCAGTAAAATCTATGCTTATCATTTTTCCTTGTGTTCCTTTGTCTTGCATATAGTAGCATGAATTCTTAGTTTATGGTGTAAATAATGGAAAGTTTTCCATAATTATAAAGTGTTTTGTGTTAATATTAAAAACTTTCCATTTTCCTTGACGCTATAGCCAATACCCCTTAAGGTTGAAAGGTGATCAAGGAACGAGAGAATGCCCTAGGGTTATTCTTAGGAGGAAATACAGATGGACAGAGAAGAGATACTCGAACAACTGGCTGCTATACTTACACCAGGGCAAATCAACACCGACAAGGATGAGCTGTACGACGCTGCGGCGGACAGGTACAAGAAATATGCCAAGGCGCGCAAGGTCCTGAACGTACCCTCTCCGCTTGCCATAGTGTACCCAAAGGATACGGGGGAGGTACGCAAGCTCCTGATGTTCTGCAATGATAATGCCATCAATGTGATCGCCCGGGGCGGCAAGACCGCTACAGAAGGCGGGCTTGAAAACTGGAAGGAGAGTACCATCGTCATTGATGCACTCCACCTCGATGCGATTGTGAAGATCGATGCATACAACTGCCAGGCCACAGTCCAGGCAGGTGTTGCCCTGCAGACACTGGAAGATGAACTGAGAAAGATCGGCTATACGACCGGGCACTCCCCCCAGTCAAAGCCGGTTGCCAAATATGGTGGCCTGGTGGCAACGCGCAGCATTGGCCAGCTCTCCACCCTCTATGGGGGCATTGAAGACATGGTGGTTGGCCTTGCATGTGTATTCCCTGACGGGCACATCTCCAGGATCAAGAATGTACCCAGGCGTTCAGGAGGCCCTGACATCCGCCACATTGCCATCGGCAATGAGGGTACGCTCTGTTACATCACCGAGGTAACGGTAAAGATCTTCAGACACTACCCGGAAAACAATACGTTCCTGGGGTATTTGGTAAAGGATGTAAAGACCGGCATCAAGGTCCTTCGGGAGGTGATGGTCAATGGCTTCAGGCCTTCCGTAGCCAGAACCTACTCCGAAGAGGATGCAGCGCAGCACTTCTACCACTTCTATGAAGACAAGTGCGTACTGCTGTTCATGGCAGAGGGTCCCAAAGGCATCGTAGATGCTACCATTGCCGCCATAGAGGAAGCTGTTGAGAAATATAAGGAAGGGGTCGTGAAGCAGGTGGAAAGTGTTCTGATCGAACAGTGGTTCAGCCAACTGAACTGGTCCCAGCAGGATATCGATGATGAGTTCCTGGGCATGAAGGAGCGTGACTCCCACAGTGGGTTCACCACTGAAGTCTCGGCAGACTGGGAGACGATTCCCAAGCTCTACAATGCTGTGATAGAACGCATAAGAAACGAATTTGACAGGGCCAAGGATCTGACCATGCTCGGGGGGCACTCATCGCACTCGTACCTGAACGGGACAAACATGTACTTCGTCTATAACTACAACATCTTGTGCGAGCCTGAGGATGAGTTGATCATATACCACCACCCACTGCAAAAGATCATCGTGGAGGAGACCCTGCGATTGGGTGGGTCGATGTGCCACCACCACGGCATTGGAAAATACCGCAGTGAGTGGACACAAGACGAACATGGATCGGCGTACTACATGCTTGCAAAGCTGAAAGAGGCATTTGATCCCAAGGGTATCATGAACTACGGGACCATCTTCCCCCAGGAAGAGGGGATGAAATACATCCAGTAGGCAAAAAGATGGGTAGTCACCCTTGTTTGTATTTCGTTATATTTGTTTTGTTTGTCGAATTTCCTGTTTGATAGCCTGCTCTCCCTGCCCGCTGTGAGACGGGCTGGGATGCATGGTGCCTGCATACAAATATGAGGGTTGGGTAGAGATGAATATATTTTGTGTAGTGAAGTTTGTCCCTGATGTTGACACCTTCAGCTATGACTATGAGAGGCACACCATCGATAGGGATGGCAGTGTCATGCGCCTCAATGCCGATGATGCGAGTGCCATCGGGTTTGCCCTCCAGGCAAAGAAAGATGATCCGCACACCACCATTGAAGTGGTTACCATGGCACCTCCTTCCGTCGTCCCCTTGCTGGAAGAGCTCCTCAGAGTCGGCGTTGACCGGGCCACCCTCATCTCCGACCCCCTTTTTGCAGGGAGCGACACCTTTGCAACGAGCACCATCCTCAGCAGGTATCTCTCTGGTTTCACCTATGATTGCATCCTTACAGGAACCCACGCCCTCGATGGGGACACCTCCCATGTTCCTTCCCAGATAGCCCAGGCCCTCGACCTTGATCATCTCAATACTATCCTTGTCATCGACAGGGAGCGCTTCTCCACCTCCTTTGCTGCAGTGGAGGTGGAGGGGGAGGCCGCTGTCACCACCTACGAAATCGGGATGCCCGCCGTGCTGGGCCTGACCAGGGAAGCGGCATACAAGCTGCCCTATGTCCGGTATAAGGACCTGCACCTGGATGTCTCATCCAGGATAGGGCACATTTCAAACAGGGAGTTGGGGTTCTCCCCTGATGAGGTAGGATTGCAGGGGTCCCGGACCAAGGTGGTCTCTACCTACACAAAGGTGTACCAAACAAGGGCGAGGAAGATGGTGGCCCCTGATGAAGGCGGCCTTGAGTTTGTCTATGGTTTTTTGAAAACCAATGGGTTTGTATGATATGAAAAAAGTTATGCTCTACATTGAGGATGGACACATCCAGGACTCGCTGGACCTCATCGAGGTGGCCAGGCTCCTGTACAAGGATGAAAAAGTCCAAACCTATGCCCTGGTAATACATGGTGGTTTGCCATCTGTGCAAGGGTTTTGTGATGTGATCATGCACCTTGTTGATGATAGGCTGCAAAGCTTTGACCAGAGGGGAATAGGTGATGTGGTAACAGCTGTGCATACCCGTTACAGCTTTGATGCGATCCTGTTCCTGGCCACCCCCATGGGGAGGCTCTTGGCTCCAAGGGTTGCCATGCAGTTGCGCACAGGGTTGGTCGCTGATGTGACCGGTATCGCTTCTGATGATGAGGGTCTTGTGGTGACAAGGCCGGCTTATGGGGGGAAGATCATGGCGGGCATTCGTTTTACAGGGGATGGGCCTGTGATGATGAGTGTACGCCCTGCTGTATTTACCCATACCCAGGGCCAAAAGGTTGACTCCAGGCTTGTCTTGCTGGAGGGTCTTTCCTATAGGTATGGCAGCATGAGAAAGACAAAAACTGAAGAGAAAAAGATTGCCTATGATATTCGTGACAGCACTGTACTTATCTCAGCCGGAGGGGGAATGAGCGATATGCACCTCCTAGGAAAGCTTGCCGCCCTCCTAGGGGGTGAGGTGAGTGCAAGTCGGGCAGTTGTCGACAAAGGGGTGCTCCCGCGGGCAATGCAGGTTGGGCAGTCCGGAAAGACGGTAAGCCCAAAGCTGTACATGGCGTTAGGGATACATGGCTCCATCCAACACGTCGAGGGTCTTAAGGATGTCCAACATATCATTTCGGTAAACACCAATAGGAATGCGCCTATGTGCAGCATCTCTGATATTGTGGTTGAAGGTGAAGCGTTACCGTTCATACAACGACTGGTTCAAAGAATAGAAAAAGGGAAACAACTATGCATGTAAGGGATTTCGCAATGGATTTCTTTTCACTACAAGGGAAAAACGCCATTGTCACCGGTGGCAATGGGGGCCTCGGGCAGGCATTCTCCACAGCCCTTGCCAAGGGGGGTGCCAACGTGATGGTGCAAAGTCTCCTTGATGATGACGGCACTACGCAATCTTTGGTGGAAGCGTGTGGGGTGCAGTACGCATTCATCGAGGCTGACATTACCCTGGATGGTGAGTGCAAAAGGGTGGTGGATACCTGTGTGGAACACTTCGGTAGTGTCGATATCCTGATCAACTGTGCCGGCATCAGCATAAACGTCGAGGATGTCAGGCAGTACAGCCGAAAGGAGTGGGACAAGATGGTCTCCATCAACCTTACCGCTGCGTTTGAGATGATACATGAGGTGTGCATCCCCATGATACAGCAGCAAAGCGGGAAGATCATCAACATAGCCTCCCTGTTCTCCTTTTTAGGGGGTAAGTGGTCGCCTGCCTATGCCTCTACCAAACACGGCATAGTAGGTCTTACCAAGGCTATGTGTGACGAGCTTGCACAGTTCAACATCCAGGTCAATGCAATTGCCCCCGGGTACTTTGCGACCCCGCTGACAGAGATGACAAGGCTCGATGAGAAACGCAACAGTGAGATACTCTCCCATATTCCGGCCTCCAGGTGGGGGCAGTCATCGGACCTAATGGGCGCTACTGTGTTTTTGGCCAGCAGGGCCTCTTCCTATGTGAATGGAACGGTTCTCACAGTCGACGGTGGATACCTGATGCGGTGACAAGCCGATCAGATGGAGGGTATGGCTCATATGGAACACTATATACTGGCAATTGATGGCGGCACACAAAGTACAAAGGTCGTGGTCTTCGACCTCAAGGGGCACGAGGTATGTTCGTATACCGTCCCCTTGCAGGAGATAGTCCTCTATCCTGACGGTAGGGCAGAGCATCCCTGTGATGATCTGTGGACCTCCCTGCAAACGGCTTGCCGTCATACGCTCGCACTTTTTCCCCATGACCCGAAGGCCATCATCGGGGTGGGGCTTGGATCCATTCGGTGCTGCAGGGCCCTGATGAAGGAGGATGGGCACCTTGCCCATCCTGTCCAAAGCTGGATGGATGTGCGCCTGTCATCACCGTACGTGCATGAGGATGACAGGGTAGCGTATGTAAGTGCCACCACAGGGTACCTGACCTACAGGCTCACCGGTGAAAGAAAGGATACCCGCTCCAATTACGTGGGGCCTTGGCCCATTGACCCTGTCACACTCAACTGGTTTGAGGATGAGCACCTGTTTTCCTCCTTCACCACGCCAAGGGCGATGCTGTTTGAGCTTGTCGATCCAGCAACCGTCCTGGGAACCATCAACGCCTTTGCAAGTGAGGCTACAGGCATACCTGTCGGTCTGCCTGTAGTCGCAACTGCAAACGACAAGGCTGTAGAGGGGTTGGGCTCCGGCCTTACCCATGATGGGACGGTCCTCGTCTCCTTGGGCACCTACATCACCAGCATGATGGCGGGCTCAGAGCACAAGGGCGACAGCACTTCCTATTGGAGCAACCCGGGGGCGACCAAGGGTGAGTTTGTCTATGAGAGCAATGGGATCAGAAGGGGTATGTCCACCATCTCCTGGATCAGGGAGCTTCTCGGTTCCGATATTGAAGATGAGGCAGAGGCGCAAGGCCTTACCCCGGAGAACTACCTCAACACCCTTGCCAGGGGTGTCCCTGTAGGATCAGGTGGCCTGTACACCGTGCTGAACTGGCTTTCCCGTCCTGATCACCCCCATGAAAGGGGCATCATGCTAGGATTCAATGGGACCCATAAGGGCAGGCATATGTTCCGGTCCATCATGGAGGGTATAGCCTTGACCATGAAGCGCAATATCCTCGCCATGTGTGAGGAAAGGGGCATTGCCCTGACACAGGCCAACATCAGCGGAGGGGGCTCTCAAGGGGATGTGTTCATGCAAATCTTCGCTGATGTGCTGGGAGTGCCGACAAAGCGCACTATGGTGAGTGGGTCGGCAAGCATAGGAGCGGCAATCTGTGTTTCCCTGGCTCTTGATATCTATCCAAGTCGCGATGATGCGATTCAGCACATGGTGCACATCAAGGATACCTTTGTCCCGATCGCAGAACATGTAGCTTTGTATAAGGAGATCGATGAGAAGGTCTATAGGCACATAGCCCTTCAAGTGGATGGGCTGTTACAGGCATCACATGCAGTTCTTTCGAAGTGATGGCTGGGGTTTGCGGACGATCCCTTGACCAGGCTCATAGTAATAACAGCGCCGTATGCAAGAAGGGCAACCGCCTCTTGATCTTATACTGCATTGGGAGCCCAGTAGGAGCTAATCGATATATTTGGGTTAGATACTTGCCATTAGCAACTAAAAGCATTATATTCTCTTAGGTAAACCATAGGAGATAGTAATGAAAGACCTTTTGATAATAGGCGGGGTAGCCGCCGGAGCGACAGCCGCTGCCAGAGCCCGTAGAATAGACAATGAAGTGAACATAACCTTGCTGGAGGCTGGAGCCGACGTCTCCTTTGCCAACTGCGGGCTTCCCTATTACATAGGCAGGGATATTGCATACCGATCCTCCCTGATCCTTGCCAGTGAAGAGACCTTTGACGAGCAGTACAAGGTCAAGGTCCATACCCATACTGAGGCGATTGCGATCGATCGTGCCAACAAGCAGGTACGGACACGTAACACGAAGACAGGAAAAGAGCAGGTGTTCTCCTATGATTCGCTCATCCTTGCCCAGGGGGGCAAGCCTGTCGTACCTCCTCTCGCTGGTGTCGATAAGGATCATGTCTTCCAGTTGTGGACGCTCGCTGACATGGATAGGATAGACCGCTACATCAGCGAGAAGGAGCCCAAGAAGGCTGTGGTCGTCGGTGGTGGCTTCATCGGACTGGAGATGGTGGAAGCCCTGACCAAGCGTGGGGTTGCAGTCACGCTGGTAGAGATGGCTCCCCAGGTAATGC
The DNA here is from genome assembly GCA_034007055.1 of Sphaerochaeta sp. Classification (GTDB taxonomy): domain Bacteria; phylum Spirochaetota; class Spirochaetia; order Sphaerochaetales; family Sphaerochaetaceae; genus Sphaerochaeta. The sequence goes on along the minus strand of JAVERP010000053.1, from coordinate 10,005 downwards.
CCAACCTGGAAGGGGAGTTTGCCGCCTTCATCACAAAGGAGCTTCTGGACTACGGTGTGCAGCTGAAGCTTGGCAAGTCTGTGCAGGCAATTGAAGACAAGACGGTGCTCCTGAATGACGGCACCACTGTCGATACTGATTTTGTACTGCTCTCAGTAGGAGTGAGGCCTACGCTTCAGCTTGCTAAGGATGCACTCCTTGAAATAGGGGATGCAGGCGGCCTGCTGGTGGACAAGGGCCTGCGTACCAGTGACCCCTCCATCTTCGCTGCAGGCGATATGGTCGAAGTGGAGCATACCATCCTTGGCAAGAGGGTTCGCATGCCGCTTGCCGGGCCTGCCAACAGGCAGGGAAGGATAGCGGGGGAGAACGCTCTCGGAGGAGGGCGTACCTATTCAGGGGTTTCCGGCTCTTCGATAGTAAAGGTCTTTGAGGCAGTTGCAGGTTCGACAGGCATGTCGCTCAAAGGCGCCAAGGAAGCGGGCTTCGATGCCGAGGCCGTGGTTGTCCACAAGGCAAGCCATACCTCGTACTATCCTGGGTCTGAGAAGGTGAGCCTGATGCTTGTCTGGGACCGCAAGAGCAAGAATATCCTTGGGGCCCAGGTAGCAGGGCGCGTTGGTGTTGATAAGCGCATTGATGTACTGGCTACTGCCATTGCAGGGGGACTCACCATCGAGGACCTCTCAGAGCTTGACCTCGCCTATGCCCCTCCGTTCAACTCACCCAATGGCCCGGTCAACATGGCTGCCTTTACTGCTGAAAACCACCATAGCGGCTTCAGTCCCTCAGTGCTGGCACAGGATATCGAGCTGTTTGTCCTGGAGCACCAGCCGATAGTCATCGATTTGCGTGACCCCATCAGTTTTGCAAAGGCAAACCTGAGGGGGAGCAACAACCTGAGCCAGAGTGCCATCAGGGAGAACCTGGATAAGATTCCCCAGGGTCATCCGCTTCTGCTGATCAGCGACGATGGTCAGAAAGGACATGTGGCGCTGAGAATGCTCAAGGGTTCAGGCTTTGAGCAGGTGTACAACGTCAGTGGAGGGTATATAAGCATCGAGCGCCATGCCCGTGCGATAGGGTATCCCCACCTGAGTGTGGGCCTCTATCCTGTTGAGCGAAAGAGTGCACAGGACAACGGCCTGCTGTGCCCAGCCCCTGATGAAGTGCCTGAAGAGCTTTCACAGACCGGCCCGATCATCCTGGACGTTCGTACCCCGATGGAATTTTCCATGGGCGCATGCCCGGGAGCTGTCAATGTTGAACTTGATAACCTTGGCACCTGGTCCCAGTCAGTTGAGGACAAGGACCGCACCATAGTGCTCTACTGTGCTTCAGGAGCACGATCGAGCTATGGAGTGCGTATCCTCAAGCAGCTTGGCTTTACCAATGTGGAAAACGGCGGTGGGTTGCATGAGATGATGGCAAGCCAACATGTGAGCTGATCCTCACCAGCACAAACCCTATTGCGTACAGAGTACCGGTTTTCTTCCAAGTGGTAGAAAACCGGTACCTGTATAGATACCCAAGCTGAACTTTTGGTCTGTGACGCTCATGCATAGGGAGCAATGAGGGTCAATTGATAGCTTCAAACCTGCACAGGAGTGTGCCATAGCGCTTCAGGTTTTGGTTTGTCCGTATGTGTCTGACTGGCCGGTTACCGGTATCGGTAGAAATATGGTGCAGTAGTGTTTGACCGCTGGAGAAGCCATGGGGTAAGATGAATCTACCTAAGTATGATGTATGCAATTATTTCGACCGTTGCATGTATGACCTATCTCTTTCTTGGGCTTCTGCTTTTGGTGTTCGGGAAAAACTCTCCAACCCAGAAGGCCTTTGTCGCACTGTGTGCAATGCTTGCCATCTGGTCCTTCGCCAGTGTCGGGATCCAACTTTTCCCAGGCCCCCGATGGAAGGCCCTGTTTGAGAGAATCTATTTCACCGGTGCTGAGCTGTTTGTCCTTGCAGGAGTCATCTTTGTGCTGATTCTCTCAAAAACAGGGAAGAGCAAGGTCTACCGTGCCATCCTGGCCCTCATCATACTGCGCATAGCTGTCTATCAGAGTGCCAACTGGGGATGGAACCTGCTTGCTCGGGACTTCCCCGATGGATTTTGGTTTCTGTCCCATCAGATGGCATCCATGGCTGAAACAGCTCTCATGCCGATCATTGCCGTGCTTTGGGGAAGGCGTACATCGCTGTATCGTGAACGCATACAGGCAAAGATCCTGGCCGTCAGTACGATTGTCGGCACGATCATCGGCGTCGGTGTGGACTTCCTTTCAGGGGCGAAGGGCTTCAACCCCATATCCTGTGTGGTCCCGGTATTGTGGATGGTGGCCATCTGTTTCGCCATCATGCGCTACGGACTTATGCGATATTCACCAGCCCAGGTGAATCGTGAGCTTATCCAGCATATGGACAGGGCTGTTTTCATGATAGACGCCTCATGGAACATCACCGACCTCAATGATGCCGCACTGTTTGTCATGGAACATGACGGAGCGTTGAAACAACCCATTCCCCTGGACGATCTCTTCCTTGATGCCCAGACAATACGAAATCGGACCAAGGCGGTAATGGATGCAAAAGACACCTATTTTACCCAGGCAGGGTTTCTGCGCACCTTTGGTGGGCACTTAGTACCTGTGGTGACAAGCTTCTCACTCATCCATGATAGTTGGGGCGATAGGATCGGCATACTGGGCATCTGCAATCCTCACCTGGACTTGCGCGCCTTTGTCACCCGGTACTCCCTAAGCGAACGACAGGCTGATGTCGCACGGCATATCCTGAGCGGCAAGTCCCAGGCCCAGACCGCCGATGCACTGTTCATATCCCTTGCAACGGTGAAAACCCATACGACCAGCTTGTATAACCGCCTGGGAATCTCCAGCCGCAGCGAACTCTACGCTTTGCTGCAAGCTGAAAACCCGACATCGATACACCAGCAGCAGATCCACAAGTGATGGCATCACTTCTGTATCTGCTGCCTTGTATCCTCCCAGCTCTGACTTGCCCCTCCATGATACGGAGGCTATTGGTGGATCACACCGGAGGAAGTCCCTCTGGGAACTACGAACTGTCCCTCTATTTCATAGTAGCCCAACTTTTCAGGCTCAATGCCCTGGTCTGGGATGACTGAGACCGCTGTTCCGCTGATCGCACCCTTGACGTAGGACCCCTCAAGCTCGCCATACTTGGTAAAGGTTATGAAGACACTTGATTCATCTGAATAGTCAAGCCCGCCCCACCTCGGATGGCCATCCTCATCAAGGGGATTGTACAGGTTGTTGATACTATCAAAGGTCTTTCGCCTTCCCTCCCCATCGACTGAGAATGCCATGAACAGGCATCCTGGGTAGGGCGTGTCCAATTCGACCGTATGGTAATCGACTTCCCATGCTCCCAGGCCTGTAACCATACACTCGTCCTGTTCATCACCCCCATAGGGGAACATGCTCAGGCCCGCTGAAATATCAAGGGGGACCGAAGAGGCTAGCATGAAAGAGCCGTCGACGAAGTTGTCATGGCCCTGTTCAAAGGCCGTCTCAAAGTGGATGGGGAGATAGTACGACGGGTAGGTACCCAACATGTTGAAGCCGACGGAGTCTTCAGCAGGACCGTTGGCCATGAAGAGATGCCAAGCATCATCAGAGTAGGCCTTGTTGGTGAGGTGGAGTTCTATAAACCCCCGGTTGGTGGCAAACTCATCCATCAGGAAAGATGTGGTGCCCGATGAGTACCAGCCTTCAGCCTTTTTCACCTTCACTGAGAGGGTATGCCAGCCAAACGCCATCCCTTCACCATCGACGTGGTATGTTGCCTCATTCGCCCCTGCTATCTTCATGCCATCAAGATACCATTGGTAGGCTATCCCATCAGCAGGGGAGGCATGAAAAGGTTGTACACAGATCCGTTCCAACATGTTGTCGTCCGATAGTATCTCCACTTCGAAGGGGTTGTGAAGGTTGTCTATTATGGAGACCCAGACTCCTACCGCAGAGACAGGAATAATCTCCACAGCTGAACTGACCTGCCCTGAGAGGATCCTCACCTCATGGTAGTTTCCCGCAAACAAGGAGTCACCATCCTTGAGCACATAGGAAAAATCATAGTAGCCCATGGGTAGCTCATCAACGGTGATCGTCGCCGTCGAACCCGAGATGGTGATGTCAGCACCATCTATCTGAACCTCGGAGAGAGCAGTTTCAGGGGTAAGGAAGGCCACGATGTTCGGGGCATCAACGCAGGTCCCCGTCCAGTCTAGGGTGAAGGTGAACTGCCCCTGCCCTGAGAGCGGAACTATGGTCACTTTGGCTACGCTGCTTGAACCGCGGACGATGGTGACCTGCTTCTGCCCTTCACCGATCCTTACCGGTTCGGCATCATCATTATAGGCTTCGACTGTAACCAACCAGGTTCCTGCAAGGATGCCGTTGAACATGTGCCAGTTCCCGCTGACATCAACCGGACCTATCCGGTCTGAGGATCCTGTGCGGTCACATGTGATGCGGAAGAAAGCGGGCCACATGTCCAATTCAGGGGCAATTGTTCTGGCATTGATCTCATCCCTCAGGATGATCTTCAGCGACCCCTGACCCCCTATAGCTTCCCCCTGATCACACGAGACGAAAACCATTGTTGCCAGAAGAACCAGCAGCAATGCCATATACCCGACGTTCTTACGCTTTGTCATGTTCCTATCCTCCTGTGATGAACGGTCATGAACAGTTGGTATAGGATCGATCTTAGAGTTAGTGTCCTGCCACCGATCGATCCGCCTTGATGAACTCTGACTACACAATACGGCCTGCTACAGGGATGCGCATCATACCAAAGTATGATTTGATCACGAACTGTGCCATTACCCAATCATCTGGGCGGTTATACCTCCTTGCTGTATTCGCTGGACAAAAAAGAGCCGCTCTTTTATGATAGGGCATCATGGAAAACACCACCTATCTGCTGTTGCTCAACGAAAGGCTTAAGAAAGACCTCCTCTCCCAATCTGCAAAAGAGAAGGAACGAATACTGGAGAAGCTCTCTTTTTTGGAAAACGGCATGTGGGATGCGGGCGTTCGGGTCAAGAAGCTCAAGGGAGCATCTGACAAGGTGGTTTTCGAAGCCCGGGTCAGCAAGGGGGACCGGCTTATCTTCACCCTCGGACGCGACGGAAGTCGTACCTGCATCTACCTGTGGGGAATCGTCCACCATGACGACATCAGCTCAAAGGCCCGGACAATCATTCCTGAGAATGCACCGTTTTTGAACTTCGAAGCCCATAGCGAAGAGAGCTTTGACGACCTGTTCCTCGATACCCTCCCTGACGACCTGTTCACCCAGGAGTCCATCGAACAGAAGGTGCTGGAGGATTATGGCCCTCAGAAATGGATGGATATCAGCGAGGACCAGCTCAAGAGACTCTTGGGTAAGAACAATCCTGACTTCTTTGAGCTCTTCCTCTATCTGACCGGGGAGCAACAGGATGTGCTCGACCTGAGGCCACCCATACTCCTGTCCGGGACCGCAGGCAGTGGAAAAACCACCCTGGCCGTCTATTACCTGGTCAAGGGCAGCCATACCGGCCAGGATGTGCTGTTCGTCACGTGCAGCCATTTCCTCCGGGATTACTCGGAAAAGCTCTATCGGGGCCTGATAGTCCACTCCTGCCTGGAAGACAAGATCGGGAAGGTCCGGTTCGCCATGCTGCGCGAGCTCGTCTTGGAGATACTCGCTGCAGCAGGTCTCCACCAGGACCTGAAACAGGAGGTGGACCTGAAGGGGTTCACTGAGATATTCAGCCGCCATGGCCTTGCAAAGAAGTACGACCCCGAACTGGTGTGGGAGGAGATCCGCTCCATCATCAAGGGGGCCAACCCCCCGGTAAGCCTCACCCATTACCGCACCCTCATCGCACGCTACCTGGGCAATACGCTCACCACCATCCACCTGCGTCAGCTTAAGGACTCCCTGTTGGCGCTGAAAGCCTATGATTTTTGCAGGAAGTTTGAAAGGATCATTGAAAAGAAGAGTTCCTTCATTGACTTCAATGACTTTGTACAGAAACTCACCTTGCCCAACCAACAATCCGACTACGCTACCTTTGCCTTCATCCTCAGTGAGATCTTGCGCATCCTGGTGACAAAGGAGAGCCATCTATCCTCGCCGTTGCTCTCGTTTCAGGAATATAGCGAGCTGGGGAAAAAGAGGGCTCCCAACTTCCTCTATGACCGACAGGAGATCTACAGCATAGCCGAGTATTACCAGGCTCAGCTGGAATCAGGGAAGCGCTTTGATGAGATAGACCTCTGCAGAAGGGCGATAGTCGCCCTGGAACAGCTGGGGGACCAGTTTCAATGGGATCTGGTGGTAGGCGACGAGGTGCAGGACTTTTCAGACATCCAGCTCACCCTCCTGTTCAAGCTTTCGAAAAACCCAGGGCAGCTGGTGTGTGCAGGGGACCCCAAGCAGATCATCAACCCCAGCGGGTTTCGCTGGGAGGAGCTGAAGAACCGCTTCTATGAACAAGGCCTTCCGGTGCCGGAGGTTCAGCACCTGCACCTTAATTTCCGTTGTGTCGGCAGTGTTGTCAGGCTTTCCAACGCCTTGCTCTCCCTCAAGCAGCAGTTGGTGGGGATCAGCGGACACGAGCAGATGGAGCAGTGGAAGTTCAACGGCCGTCCACCGTATCTCGTGCATGGCATCTCTGAGGTGGAGATGAGCGCTCAGGTGGCCGCTACGGCAGCGGGTCAGGTAATCCTCGTGCGCAGCGACAGCGAGAAGCGGAAGTTGGTGAAGAGCCTGGGAACCGAGCTTGTATTCACCATCCACGAAGCGAAAGGGCTGGAGTTCGATACCGTGCTCTTGTGGAAATTCTCCTCCGATGCCAAATCAGGTGATATCTGGCGGAAGATCCAAGCGGAAAACCTCCTCGATACGAGACACCACCCCCTGATCAGGCACGAGATAAACCTCCTGTATGTGGCGGTGACCAGGGCAAGAAACACCCTGATCATCTACGATGGGGCACGTACCTCGCCGGTATGGCAGGTACAGGCCCTCGCTCCCCACATCTTCATGACCCAGGAAAAGGATGCCCTGCACCAGATATGGAAGCAAATCTCAACTGCAAAGGAGTGGGACGGGCAGGGTGACTACTTCTTTGCGCGTGAGCACTATTCAGTTGCCGCCGAGTGCTATCGCAACAGCTCCAACGATGCAATGCATGATGTATGCCAGGCATATATCAAACGAGGGGAGAAGCTCTATCTTGCCTCTGCTGAGCTGTTCCTCTTGCGGGGCCGAAAGGCCGAGGCAGCCCAGGATTTTGAGGAAGCCGGCTCCTTTGACAAGGCCCTTCCCCTTTGGAGGGAGCTGAAACGCAAGGACCGCATAGTTCCGTGCGAAATAGCCATGCTTGAGACCGAGCATCGGTATGCCGAGGCTGCTGATCTTTGGGTGAAGCTGAAACGCTTTGACCGGGCTGTGGAGAACTGGGAAAAGGCCAAGGCTTTCTCTCTCCTTGGCGCGTATTATTTCAAGGCGCGCTCCTACGCACTGGCAGGGGAGAACTATGCCTCTGCCGGTCAGTATCTGGATGCCGCCCTCTGTTACAAGCGGTTGAAGCAGGTGAGAAAGGCAGCGGACTACTATGTGGCCGGTGGAGACCATGCCTCCGCTGTCCCCCTCTATACCAGGGTGAAGGCCTGGGATGAGGTGCTTGCCTGCTATGTAGCCCTCGGCGATCACTATAAGGCCGGGGCCTTGCATGAGAAGCGCAAGGAGTATTCATTGGCAATAGAGGAGTTCACTCTTTACGCCAACGAATCAAAGAAGCAAAAAAAGCAGCTGCTCGATGAAGCTCTGTCAATGGAGGATCTCTCCCGCTCGATGATCAAGGCCGGTGTTCGCTATGCCGCCATGTTGCGCCATGGCGATGCAGCGAATCTTTTCCTGAATAAAAAACAGTACGATCTGGCCGTTGAAGAGTATCTGCAGGCAGGCGACCTGCAGCTTGCCGCCTTCTGCTACACAGCCCTTGGCAAGATAGAGCAGGCCATCACCTTGTATGAGGAGATTGGAGACAGGCAATCCTACCGGGAAGTGATCGAAATCCTCCGTTCGCGCATGAAAAAAGGACGCAGGTATGATCAGAACCAGATTCAGGCGTGTTATGAAACCGCTGAATTCCATTACAGGAAAAAGCAGTACAGCAAGGCGCTTACCCGCTACCTGGCGGTGAACGATCCCGATGGGGTTGTGAAGTCTGCGCTGCTTGTCGAAGGACGCGACGAGGAGGTGCTCGACTTTTTCATGCAGGTGAGCAAAGTAGAAAAAGGAGTCGAGTTCATCAGCAGGAAAAGGGATATTTCCATCTCCAAAAGCTATCTGGAGGATCTCACCAAAAGAAGACGGGGCAGGACGCTTGGGGAGCTCTCCTTTGATGCAGAGGAGCGGATACTCTTGGAACTGCTGGGAAAACTCCATGCATGCAAGGCTCCCTACGATGTTTCAGAACTCATACAAACATACCTGGCATCCTTTGAGATGATCTTCTTATTTGATCAGGCACCCAAAGCCTTCATTGACCTGGTCATCGGGACCCGGTATCTCAACCATATATTCCTGATAGTCAGTGACACCATGATTATTGACAAAACATTCCTTGAACAGTTCAAGAGCCGTCTTCTCTCCCATGCCCTCGCTTCTGGCGACTCCCTTCTGAAAGCACTTGCCCAGAAAAGCCTTCCTGCCACCCTGGATAAGGAACTAAAGGGCCTGCCTGTCGATATGCACAACTACCTGATCTTCTCCCGCTCTCCCAGGCGATCGGCAGAAGCACTGGCCTTCCTCAAGAAGAGCCGAGCTGATTTTTCAAAGATGGTGGGCTTTTGCTTTAGGGCAGGTTTGCAGAAGGAGGCGGCCCTCCTGCATGAACAGATCGAAGACTACAAGCGGGCAGCCGAGATCTATCAGAAAAATGAAAACCTCTCCGATGCGCTTCGTTGCTACACAAAAATGGGTGATCTGTCTGGCATGGGTAGAATGTATGAAGCCCTGGGCAGGTTCGAGGAAGCCCTTGCCGCCTATACCCGATTGGGTAGGACAGCAGCCATCACAAGGATGAAGAAAAAGCTGCAAACTAAAGAGTATATCCAGAAGGAACTCTTCTAGGACGGGGTCTAGGGAGGTAGGTACATAGGTCATTGGGTTTGCCTTACCGCTCTCAGCGGTAAGGTATTGCTGGACTTGCATGCCAATGGTTACGTATTGAGCAGCTTTGCACTGCCTAAGGTAGGGATGGTCAGGGTCAGTGCATGCGTAGGGACATCCCCGATGGTGGGGAAGCATCCGTCATTGACCTGTTGGGTACGGCAAGGCAGTTCCAACTCGACTACCTTGACCGCTTTGGGATCGTTGAAGGCTAGGTGGCCGTTCTCGCCAATTCCCATGCATACGATGTCTATGGGTTGTTCAGCAAGAAGGTTCGCTTAGCGCTCTGCCTCTTCTTCAGGATTTTCGCTATCGCTAGAAAGGAACTCCACTGCATGGAAATCTCTTTTGCTGTACAGGCCCCTGCTTACAAAATTACCAAATGTTTCAGGTGCATCACTGGATAGCCCAATGTACTCATCCATGTTGAACGCACGAACACGGGAGAAATCAATGCTCTTGTCTGCAACTAGGGCCGCCTAAAACTCATTTTGAGAAGGTGCTGCTGCAAACACAACGGTAGCGATGGCCTTTTCTTCAAGCACACGTGCAAGCGCTTTGCCAAAATCAGCAGCAGCGGTAGATCCGAGCTCCTTACGGTCTTTGCATTCGAGGATGGTGAGGTTTTCTTTTTTCCAACGTTTCATGGTGTACTCCTTTCTTATGTACTCAAACTTCGCACTTGTATCATGAGCAATTTTTCAGTTGATTTTTCATCAAGTCGGGTAGGTCATCGATGAAAAGGTCGGCCATCATATATAGCTTTTGCTGGAGGTGGGGTTCTGA
>JAVERP010000052.1:0-26376 GCA_034007055.1 Sphaerochaeta sp. | reverse complement strand
TGTGAGGATCTCCCTCATTTCCTGGTTGCCCTTATAGGTGAGCGGCCCTGCAAAGGATATGAACATACCCTTTGAGACGGCCAGCAGGGCAAGGTCCTTTGACCCCTGGAAGCAGTGCATGATGCCCCTCCTGGCAAAGGTGCGACCCGCAAGCGAGCAGGCCATCTCGCCATCTGCTTCCCGGCTATGGATGATGACAGGCAGCTTTCGCTGCTCTGCCATATCCATCTGGGCGACAAACAGCTCCCTCTGGGATTCCTTTGTGCCGTAGCCCCAGTGGTTGTCCAGCCCGATCTCCCCGATGGCGCACACCTTGTGCTGGGAAAGCAAGGATCCGAGAGCCCCAAGTTGTTCCTGTACTGGCCTTTGCCCATCGGCTACTCCCCACGGTCCGATGCCCGCGCTGAGGTGGATGGTGGGGTAGGGAGCAAGAAGGGAAGAGCGAAGGGGAAGGTCATCGCTTCTGATGCCGATGTCGATGCCTTGCATGGAGTGCTCATGCATCTCGTTGAGCAACTCGGTGATGGCGACACCTTTTTCCTGCATTGCTAGCAGGTGGAAGTGGGAGTCTATCAAGCCTGGGGGGATGTGGTTCATGTGAAAAGGTATACTAAAGATAGGCCACTCTTTCAAGGTTTGGGGTACAAGATCCTAAAGGGGGCGAAGGGTACCACCCCCCTTGCTCTTGACCTCGCCCGCTCTTCCCACCAAGATACATGGGATACGAGAGGAGAGAGTGTGAAGATATTCAAGCAAAGGCCGGGCAGGAAATCCTTCCCCCAGATGGTCCGTGACCGTGACAGTACCGAAATAGTGCACTACCTGCTGCGTCTGATAGTCATTCTCGTCATGGTCAACCAGCTGTTCGACCGCAACTATGAGAACGTGTTCTTCTGCCTTTTGGCCATACTGCTGTTTGCGATCCCCTCCTTTATCGAGACCCACACCCGCATCGACATCCCTCCGGCCTTGGAGAACTCCATCCTGTTCTTTATCTTTGCCGCCCAGATCCTAGGGGAGATGCGCTCCTACTACGTGGCCTATCCCTTCTGGGATACTATGCTGCACACGGCCAATGGCTTTCTTGCAGCGGCAATCGGGTTCTCGCTGGTGGAGATACTCAACCAGAGCGAGAAGGGGACGTTCCGCCTCTCGCCCTTTTTCCTGGCTGTGGTCGCCTTCTGCTTTTCGATGACCATCGGGGTCCTCTGGGAGTTTTTTGAATACTTCATGGATATGGTGGTTGGTACGGATATGCAAAAGGACACCATAGTGCACACCATCAGATCGGTGATGCTCGACCCTACAAACACCCAAAAGGTGATTACCATTGAGAATATCACCGAAGTGAGCGTCAACGGCAAGGACCTGGGTCTGGGTGGTTACCTGGATATCGGGCTGCACGATACCATCAAGGATATGTTTGTCAACTTCATCGGGGCCCTGGTCTTCTCCGTAGGTGGTTACTTCTATGTGAAGAACCGCAAGAAGTCATCCTTTGTCATGCACTTCATCCCTACCTTGCAAGCTGATGGGCATAAGGATGAGATTCCCAGGCAGAGCAAGGTGACAAACAGCAGGACAAAGATGCGCCGGCTCGCAAGGGCACAGCGCAGGGCTGAGAGGGCTCTTGTCAAGATGACAGAAAACAAGATGAAAAAACCGAAGAAGCATCAGAGAAAGAACACATGAGGCAAACACGGCCATAGGGAGACCCGATGCCTCTGTATGGACTTGTTCAAGCGGGGACGTGTGATAGCCTTGCAGAGCAAGGACTGGGCGTACCTTGTCGCTTGCAAAACCGACGTCCCACTCCCTTGTCAGGTTGTAGAAGTCCAGTGTTGCAATGCCATAGCCATAGAAGCTTCTCTTATGCAAGAGCAGGATACCTATAGTCAAGAAGATCGCTTGGTTCACGATAGGGTGAACTTTCCGGCAGTGTCTGCATCTGTTTTCCCTTCATAGGGCAGCAGGTTCTCCTCATCCAGGCCCCGGTGCATGACACTGGATGAAACCATGATAGGGCATATGTTCCTACGATTAAGTACCAGTAGTAACAAATTTATTACCAATAGCGATAGTAGATTTGCAAAACAACAGAGGGCGCAATATTAGTGAGAATCCAGATGTTTCATGGTAGTATTATCCATCTGTATTCACAAGGAGCGCCTCTATGGAGAGAACCGCACTGATCTATTATTCCCTTGATGGCAACACTCACCTCATCGCCCAGAAAATGAGCAAGCAGCTAGGTTGCCCCGTCATACGCCTGAAGCTCCAAAAGGAGTTCTCAACAACAAACAAGTTCCTCAAGTTCTTCTGGGCAGGACAAAGCTCTGTCTTTTGCACCAAGCCCCCCTTGGCAAACAAGGCGATAGACCTCAAGGCGTATGATACGCTGGTCATTGCAAGCCCCGTGTGGGCCGGGAGCGTCAGCTCCCCTGTACGATCCTTCCTGAGCAGCTATGCCATCGAGGGAAAGGACGTCTATCTGGTGGCCAACAGTGGAGGAGGGCAACATGAGAAGTGCCTTTCCACTATGAGAAAATTACTGCCAAAAAGCACTGTCCGCAAGGAGATAGGCTTTGCTTTGGTTACCAAAGAGACCTATCCCACCCATAAGCAGAGGCTTGAGGCTTTCTGTAAAGAGATTCTTGACCGGAAGTAACGATGCAATACGGTACTACAAAAGCCAGTAGCTTTCAGCAGACAATAAAACAACACAGAAAAGCCGGGTATCAGCAACACCTCTTGCAGGATGGCGCTCCTGCTAGAGGTGTTGCTGTGTATCGTTGAATGCAGGTTGATATAGAACTTTTTCTCGCAAAATACTCCTTGTTGGTGTAGAATCCCAGTAAGGAAGAAGGAGCATGGCATGGAATACGACGTTCTGGTCATCGGTGGTGGTCTCAGTGGATTGGCAGCGGCCTCCCTGCTTGCAAAGAGGGGGCTTCGCGTTGGTGTTGTTGACAAGGGCTACCAACCTGGTGGCTCGTGTGGGGCTTTCAGGCGGGGAAGTGCTACCTTTGACCAGGGATCCTCTATGTTGTATGGCTGGGGGGAGAGGGGGTTCAATGCTCACCGGTTCGTATTCAATGCCTTGGAAGAGCCTATAGACATCATCAGGCATGAGCTTCTCTATGCGGTTCATTTCAAAGGTAGGAAGATCAGCTTCCACACCGACATCGATGCTTTCATCGAAGAGCTCGCCCTTGCGTTTCCCACGCAAAGGGCGAGCATCCAGCGGTTCTACCATGACATGGAGAAGATCTACACCCACGTCATGGTGGAGAACCCCTCCTATGGCACCCCTGATGAACAGGATAAGATAGAGGGCCTGAAGGCGCTGCTACGCCATCCCATCTCGTACGCCAGATTCCTGGGCTACCTGAACAAGGGTGCCAGGACGCTGCTTGAGAAGTATTTCACCGACCCCGATATCTTCAATTTCTTTGACAAGCTGACCTCAACCTACTGCTATGCAACTGTAGAGGAGGCCCCAGCCATCCTGGCAACGGTGATGTTTGTCGACAACCATATAGGGGGCAGCTACTATCCTGCAGGGTCAACACTGTTCTTGAGTGGAAAGCTGGAAAAAAGCATTGAGGAGCATGGAGGGACCATGATCATGGAGCGGGAGGTGAAGGCCATCCTGTTTTCCGGAGGAAAACCCAATGGGGTCCTTCTGGATGATGGAAGAGAGCTCCATGCACAAGAGCTAGTCTATTCGGGTACTGTCTGGAACCTCTATGACAAGCTTATTCCCAAGGAAGAGACAACAGAAGCAGAGAGGACATGGGCAGCAAGTCAAGTCCCTACCTACCCCAGTGTGGTGCTCTACACCACAGTCAGCAGAGATGCCATCCCCTCTGACATGCAACCCATTGAGATGCTGGTGGGCAATCCCAAGGAGCTTGATGAGAGTGAGGTCACCATATACAGCCCGAGCATCGATGACCGAAGCATTTGCTCAGAAGACGAGCATGTCCTGATGGCCATCGGGCCAAGTTTTAGAAACTGGAAGGATGCTGATGATGAGACCTATGCAAGGATGAAGGAGCAGGAGAAGGAGCGCCTTATCCAGGTCATAGAAAAGCGCATACCCGGCTTCAAGGAGGCCATAACCTTCAGCGAGGTGGCCACCCCCCGTACCATCGAGCGCTACACGATGAAAAATGGAGGCTCTGTTGCCGGGCCGAAGATGATGCTCGGCCAGCACATGTTCAAGAGGATGCACACCAGGACCCGCTGGGATTCCCTGTACTGCTGCGGTGAGTCGACGGTGATGGGAACAGGAACTCCCACTGTAACGGTTTCAGGGGTCAGTGCCGCCAATGCCATACTTAAGAAGCGTAATTTGCAGCCTTACCTCTACGACAAGGAGCAAAAGCAGTATGTGAACCTGATAGATCCCCCCTTCACCAAAGAACAGCTGTTTGGCGACAGGAGGTTCACTGAGAACAAGATCAGGGAAAAGGCCTCCCACTGTCTTTTCTGTGAGAAGCCTAAGTGCAGCAGTGACCTGGACATCAGGGGCATCATGCGTCGTGTCATGGTAGGCAATGTTGAGGGAGCCAAAAGGCTTGCAGAAAAACAAGAGACAACAGTAGAAACCCTGGAAACCTGTCAGAAACAGTGCATTCAGAGTGAGCAGACAGGAAGACCTGTAGAGATTAAAGAGGTCTTCTCCTATCTGCAGCAGAGGTAAGAAAGGATAAAAGAAAGTGAAAGCGATAGGGCTTATATCTCAATAGCTGTTGGGATGTACCCTCCGGTGGTCCGAAAAATCCCTCCATCCCGGATGTGCTGTTGCACTTTTTTCTGTAAGTTCGTACCAGGCTTCCAAGCCAGCACATCGCTATGTGTTGCACCAAAGCCAAAGACCCGCTCATAGATTTGGGCGGTGGTAAATGAAATGGGAAACTTATGGAATCGGTTCATGAAACGGCAGATGTTTGATTCTGCAGGCAACACCATCGATAGTTCTGGATCAAGCAGCCAGGAGTCACAAACAAACAGGGTAGGACTGAACATCCCTTGAGCCAATGAAAAGGATGCATCTACCAAGGAGGGGGTCAGGGGCCCCCCCTCTGGTATGTGTACTGCAAGGATCGGAGTGTCCTGGGTACATATGGGCTTGAGGGAAGAGAAAGGGACAGAAACAGCAGCCCTTGATATGCTTCCCTTCTTCTGGTCGACCTCATGGGCAGAGAGCATACCATCAGAAATAGAGCTCCTAGTGGTCCAAGAGCCTGCTTCATGATCAATGCCAATATACCCCTCAGCGTTACATACGAGATTTTCCCGGGCAAATGTCCTGTACGTCAGGCTATGCATATCATGGTAGATGGAGTGAGGGAATCGAAAGGATCCCTGCTCGAACTGCAGGCGGCCCAACCTGAGCACCTTTGCACAGAGGTGGCGGCATATCCATCCATACCGGTCAAGACCGGTAGCACCAGAGTGCTGCTCCTCATAGGTCTTCACCCAGATGGCTATATCAGCGAGGGTAGCCTGTCTAACTGTTTCTGCTATACCCAAACGATCATAGAGTGCACCTATAGCAGGATAGAGGCTGTAGATGAGAACCAAGGGGTAGAGAGGCCCGAGCTCCTTGAAACCTTGGTCGAATAAAACAAATAAGGCTCTGTTATCCTGCTTTCCAAGGGGGACCAAAGCTTGCCTGACCAAGGAGAGATGCAAGGGGTGATCCTTGAGTCTGTCAGAGCAGCTACGTATCAGATCAATCTGGTTTTGCGTAAGGGCAGTATCATCTGCAAAGGCTTTCCACATGGGTAGAGCATGGAGGAGCAGCGGTAAGGAGTCAAGGGGGCTGACATCCCAAAAGGGTTCTTATGTGAAGAGAGGAAGGATTGCTTGATTCTCACTACGGCATTTTCCTGGATAATCTCAAGTTTCAGAGGGGATCCAAATCAGCCCTTATGATCTCATATTCCAATATCACTGTATGGCTCTTAATCCCCCTTTTATAAAAAACTCCTTCACGAAAACTGCTTTTTGAGTTTTGTTCCATGTGATCAGTTGTGCAGTGGAAAGACACGCATTGGGAAGTGGCTCTATGGTCAGCACCATTACCTATGTGGGAATACCTTCGGGTGATATGTGAAGAGGTACGATTTTGTTCATCGGCACCACCTCATGAGTCTATTCGACACGTTTTGCAATTGGATAGTCGCCCAAGGCGTACTGCAATAACCCGGGCTGTTTGCCAGCTATCCTAGCCTACAACTCCTTCGATGTCCTGATATTAGAGTCCTTCAGAGCAAAAACTAAAGAATGACTGTACTAACAGCGCTGATTGCTATAATCGAATGTGTATATGGAACCGTGATTAAATCGGTCCTTGCCTATCCAATACATCAAACACATTACAAAGGATTGCTCCATGCTCTTTTGCCTTGGGAATCTTCTATTTCAAGCCGAAGATATGAAGATTTCGCCAATGGAGAATCAGGGTCTAAAGAGAAACTGAACGACTGGAGTGTCTCTCCCTCCGCAGCTATCACTCTATCTCCTTTGTAGCCTTCACCTACAAGCCACGCACGTTGAATGGGTGAAGTCTTGCACCTGATTGATGTTTCATCAGTAAAAATACTATGGAATTCAGGTCCTGTCGTTGCATAGAAGTTCCCATCCTGCAATGCCTTGAGAATATCCTTGTCACTCAATACCGGTGCTTGAACCATAATCCATCCTCCTTTCCATCCAGGATGTTGTGGAAGAAGGTGTGCATCATCGGCAGAAATCCCCATTAGGTCCAATCCTTGGAAAAGAGCTCCATCCCAATAGGGAAGGGACGTGCTTTTACCATTCAGATGGGCACATACATGATTGTAAACCTCGATTGCATGGAAAGGGTATTTTTTAACATCTTCCATATGGTTTCCCGACCAATAGGGGTGGGCGAGTATCAGGTAGGCTCCCTTATGGATGAGGGTATCCATGGTTTGACTAAGATTTTCAGTAACATCCATCTGGTCGAATGTTCCCAGTGCTACAACATGATAGTAATGGTTGGAGTCATCAGTTCCATCAATTTCAATTCCATCCAATACAAGCAATCCATTATCATTTTCAATCATCTCTTGCTTACGGAAGGCATGCCAGTGATCTGTTATCGCAACAAAATCATAACCTGCCTGTGCATAAAGAGCTGTTACCTCACTAGGTGTCAAACCTCCATCAGAAAGAGTCGTATGTGTGTGAGTATTCCCTTTAAACCAATTGTCTTTCCCTGTATAGCGATGTTTCATTGTAGGATCTCCTTCTCATATCCATAACTATATGAAATCTTGAACAGAATTGCTACGAACATCCGAAGATTGTTCAGTACGACAATAAGATTTTTCAGTTACAACCCATGCCGATTATCCTATGATTCAAAGTAAGCATACCATTGTCATAATGCTATTACACTGTGAAAAGGAGTAGTGATGAGCAAGAAACCCTCTGACTTCCGTTACAATACAGGATCATCAGCAGTTCCATGGGCAGCTGTTGGAGAATCATATAAAGCTGAAGATATTTTGGAAGTTGTTAGTTTCCTGCTGCAAGGTGATGGTGTGGAATATACCAGTGCCTTGGAGAAGGTGGGAACAGCAATTAAGGAACTCTCCACGATAGGAATATCTCCTGGAAAACTATCTTTAGGAGAACGTGTTTCGGCGTTGGAACAGATGATTGATGCATATCTAGGTGTTGAGGAGAGTACGTTTCTTACCAGTGCTACTGCTGGATTCGAGATTGCTTTCAGATATGCTAATTTGCAAGCTGGTGATGAAGTGCTCATTCCAGCAATTACCTTCATAGCCACCATGGCATATCCTCTGGCTGTCGGTGCTAAAGTTGTATTTGTAGATGTGGATCCAGTCACTTTGAATATGGATCCTGCTGATATGGAGCGCAAGATAACAAGTAGAACCAAAATGGTAGTCCCTGTGCATATCGGTGGATATCCTGTCGATATGGATCCAGTCATGGAGATTGCGCACAAGCATGGTGTCCTGGTTCTTGAGGATGCGGCCCATGGATTCGGCGGCACATATAAGGGTCGGAAACTAGGAACCATAGGTGATTTTGGAGCATTTAGTTTCCATGAGGTAAAGAACGTGACGTCATTTGGGGAGGGAGGTATTCTTGTTTCAAACCTGCCTTTCCGTCATGAAATGAAGAAAGCTCGATTTCTTGGATTGGATATGTCCAGAGCCATTGATGATTGGTTGTATGATGTGATTGCCCTTCAAGGTCAGAATGGTTTGTTTGTTGCAAACAACTCATCTAGTACTGAACTTCAGGCTGTTGGATTAATGAGTCAGTTGAAGCGCTATGATAAGATCCTTGAGGAACGATACCAGAATGTTTGCTATGTAAATGAAAGACTTAAGGGATGTGATGCAATTACGGTACAACCTGTTGGTTCAGATGGGACCAACCCCACCTATCATCTATACTTATTGCAAGTGGATCCTATTAAGGCTGGAGGGGATGTACGGGTGTTGCGGCGTAAGCTTGCAGAAAAGAGTGTTACTACCATACCTCATTTTGCTCCGATGTACCGTTTCACACTCATGAAGCAATTGGGGTATGATGTAGAGGAAGCTGCTCGGTCCTGCCCTGTCTCCGAGGATGTTTTTCTCCACCGCTTCACACATCTACCCATTTATGACCTTACTCACGAACAACTGGATTATATGGTTGATTCAATTCTCGTCTCCATAGATGAGATGCAAAGGGGAGTGTGATTCAAATATGGAAAGTCCATCACCTGCTTTGACACCTAGAAAACGAATTCTCATGGCTTTCGATCATCAGAAAGCCGATAGAATCCCTGTATTCGATGTTGCCAACAATCCTGAATTATTCAAGGAAATGATTGGAATGGAGAATCCCTGGTCGGATGGTGCCCCAACGGTTCTGTTGGCTAAAAAGCTTGGGTTGGATGCTGCAATGGTTCCTGTTAGAAACTACACAGCCTTGATTCCACGACCTGAATTCTGGACTGGACCTTCGAGTTTTAAGGATCGTTTTGGTGTAGGTTATACGGTATCGGAAACATCCTGGCCTTTGGGGATGCCTACCATCGAGCCTGCTCTGGACAGAGAGTTCTTAGATGTTATCCGGCATGCAGTTATTACAAACGACGATTTTGATCCGATTGAAGATGCTGTACGGGCAGGGCATACGGCCTCTTTTGATGAGATTGCAGTTTTTGCCGGGGTGCGAAGTGCATTCAGTTTTCTAACTGTAAGCGCTGGACTTGTAGGAGTCTCGTTGCTGATTTACGAAGATCCTGACCTCCTGCATGAACTTGTTGAGGCTGCCACTGATTACTGGACCCAGGTCGGGCTTCGGGCGATTGAGCTTGGGGTGGATGCGCTCTATGTGGCAAATGATATGGGAATGAATGGATCCACACTTATTTCCCCAACACATCTGCGAGAGTTTTTTCTTCCTGCCTTTGCCAGGCAGTGTACCGTCTGGAAAAAGGCTGGAGGAAGAGTAATCCTTCATTCCTGTGGAAATATTGAAGCAATTCTCCCCGATCTTGCAGCTATGGGTTCTCATGGCTTGGGAGGGTTCGATGGGCTGAACAATCTCCAGTCACATGCAGGAATGAACATTGCTTCTGTTAAAGAACGGTACGGACGGCAATGGACACTCATTGGAAATGTCGATGCTACTACTGTAATGACTTCTTCGCGCTTGGAAGATATCGATGAAGCTATTCTTTCTGTTATCCAATGTGCGGGAGATGAAGGTGGTTTGATTCTTGCCACTGACCACTCCTTCCATAAAGGCATTCCTATTGAAAATGTTCTCCATTTTATTGAACGCGCAAAAACAATGGGCAGGTATTCCTCAGGCCTATCAGACAGAGAGAAAAAGACATGTATGGAGGGTAGTGTATGAGGGGACGGGAAAGAGTGCTCAACATTGTCAGAGGGCTTTCAGTGGATTATCCTGTTGCAGCTCCATATATGGGAAACTTTGCAATTCGCGCTGCTGGGAAAAATCTTTCAGAATGCTACCAACATGGGCAAGCTCTTGCAACTGCTCAACTCACCGCCTGGGACATCTTCCAGCAGGATGTCATTGTTGTTCAATCTGATAATTATTATATGGCCGAAGCCTTCGGAGCTACTGTGGAGTATGCAAGGAATGCTATGCCAATTCTGCACGGGGCTGTTATTGAACACCCCGGTGATGTTAAGAAACTTGAACCTGTAAATCCGCGTACTGATGGTCGAATGCCGGTATATATCGAAGCGATCGCACGAATATCTGATAAAGTTGGAGACCAAGCAGCAATCAGGGGATGTGGAACCGGTCCCTTTGTACTTGCTGGGCACTTATGTGGTATCGAACGGTTGCTCATGTGGATGATTGAGACAGATAATGGGTTGGAGGATCATTCGGATGCTTTGCACAGATTGTTCTCCGTAGGGTTGGAAACTCTCATTCAGTTTGCAACGGCTCAACTCGAAGCAGGTGCTACAATCATACAATTGGCTGACTCGTTGGCCTCATTGGCTGTTATTTCACCTGAAATGTTCCGAAAGTATGTATTTCCTTATGAGCAAAAATTTTTCTCCCGAATGCATGATGTGTGTGCCAAGCATGATTCTGTGGCTCTGTTGCATATCTGTGGAAACAATACGAAGGTTTTTAAAGATTATGTCAAAACCGGAGCCGATATCATTGCCATCGACCATGCCGCCGACCTAGCGAAGGCAGTGGATATCATCGAAAACAGAGCCTGTATCATTGGAAACATGAATCCTTCAGGTACTCTGTTGTTCGGATCTCCCGCCGATGTCACAAGGGAAGCACTTGCCTGTCTTGATACAGGTCATCATGTACGGTATCTGCTTGGTACCGGATGTGAAGTAGCTCCAGAAACACCTGTGGAGAATATCCAAGCGATGATTGCAGCCGCTCAGATGTATCAGGTTGCAGGGGGTCCCCTATGACCGGTCGTGAACGGATTATGCGGGCGCTTGCCCATCAGGAATCAGATAGGGCTCCCTATGACCAGTCAAGCAGATCCTCTGCAATTGAAGTTGAATCCTACGATGCTCTCAAGGCATATTTGGGCATGGAGACACCAACTAAATGTTTTATCAGAGCTCATGCTGAGATGGAGGAACCTATTCGTCAACTTTTGGGCATCGACACAGAGTTCGTAAGGCATATGCCTGCCGAATGTTGGACAACAGAAGGGTCTGACGACTTATTCGTCGATGCTTGGGATGTGCCTTGGCGAAGGCGTCAGGGAGCCTCTTATTACGAACTTGATACCAATCCTTTTGCATCACTCGAATATGATCAAATATTGCAACAGGAATGGAAACCCCTTGTTAGCGAAGAGACTGCTCGTCTTGTGCGGGACCAGGCTGCCAAATCTTACCACGAACATGATTCTGCTTTATTCTCAGACCAGATTGGTGCGGGGTTGTTTGAACGGGCTTGGTATCTTCGGGGATTTGAACAGATGCTCATGGATATGATGTTGGAGAAGCGTCATGTACATCGGTATATGGAGAAGATTCTGGAACATCAGATACAAGGATACGCAACACTTTTTGATGCGGTGGGCGAGTATACTTTAGGCGTATTGCTCACCGATGATCTGGCGACGCAGGACAGCTTGATTTTTTCCAAAGAACTCTACAGGGAGATGGTGTTTCCTTATCAGAAACAGTTGTTGGATTACATTCGTTCTAGGGGCCAGGTTGTTATATTCCATAGCTGTGGCGCTGTATATCCTCTCATTCCTGATCTGTTGGAAGCGGGTGTTGAAATACTTCATCCTATCCAAAGTTCTGCTTCTGGTATGGACCCTGGTAGAATCAAGCAGGAGTATGGGAAAGACTTGGTTCTTTGGGGGGCTGGTTGTGATACCGCACTTCTTCAAAGCAATACACCATCCATGATTGTGGCCGAAGTGCAGAGAACGATGGATTCATTGGCAAAAGATGGTGGATTTGTATTCACAACAACTCATTGTATCCAGCCGGGAACCCCACCTGAAAATATTCTTGCAATGTCAGGTGCGATACAGGGCGAAAATCAACCAAAAGGACATGAGGCCGATTGGATTCGAAAAAAGATGTCCCGAATTATACAAGAGACAAGGTAAGGAGAATCCTGTGAGTGAAATGCATGATGTTCGAGTGAGAAGAGTTGATTTGGAACAGTTTTGCGCAGATGTATTTGGGAAACTCGGTATGCCGTTGGAGCAAGCCCAAGACAGTGCTTCCATCCTGGTAGCTGCTGATGCCCGTGGAATTGCAAGCCATGGGGTTGCACGTCTCTGGCGTTATGTAAACGGCATTGCTACAGGTGTGATGAATCCCGTCACTGAAAGCGAAGTAGTACATCGCACACCTCTATCCTTTGTTCTGGATGCTAAAGGTGGCATCGGGCTGAGCTTGAGCAAACAAGTGATGGGCGAAGTTATTGGAATTGCTTCAAAGCAGGGGTTTGCCACGGCAGCTGTCCGCGATTCGAATCATTTCGGGATAGCTGGCTATTATGCTATGATGGCTCTACCGGAAGATATGATTGGTATCGCCATGACAAATACAGCGGCTTTGGGAATTCCAACCTTTGGCAAGGATGTGATGTATGGAACAAATCCCATTGCTGTAGCTGTTCCCGCACTTCAACAACCTGCTTTTGTCCTGGATATGGCCACTACCGTGGTCACCAGAGGTAAAATTGAGACGTATTTACGTGAAGGTAAGAGAATTCCCCATGGCTGGGCCGTAGATACCCAAGGTAAGGACACTGCGGATGCAGACTCTTTGCTGCAGGATATGCTCATCCAAGCTGGTGGAGGGATACTTCCTTTGGGTGGGCGGGGTGAGTCCTTGGGGGGGCATAAAGGTTTTGGACTTGCCATATTGGTCGATATCCTCACTGCAGTTACTTCCGGCGGTGTTTTTGGCCGGTCGGTGATGGATAGTGAAAAAACATCCGCTCGTGTTTGCCATTACTTTGCAGCAATAAAACTAGATATGTTTAGAAATCCGATGGAGTTTAAGAAAGATATGGATTCAATGCTACTCGATATACAACATGCTCAATGTGCTGTTGGGCAGGATAGGGTGTACTACGCTGGCCTCAAGGAATTTGAACATGAACAGGATTGCGCTGTGCATGGTGTACCTCTTTCAGATAAATGCTGGGATGGTCTTGTCAGGATATCCGAGGAGATGAAGGTATCGCTACCTCCTGGTATGGAGGTATGATCAGCCTTACATCCTAGCTCACTATGCAGAGCTTGGACCTAACTCTGAATTGAATTATCACTGGAGAAAAGGAAGAGGGTATGGGAAAGAAGACGGAATTGATGCAAGCAAAGTCACATGCTAGATGGATACGTGATGTAAAAGAGACATTTGTAGGGTATCTTTTTATTCTTCCTAATCTTATTGGGTTTCTTGTTTTCACGATTTTTGGGATTGGCTTTTCTTTTTACATGAGCTTCACCGATTGGAGCCTAATTAAAAAATTTGAGAATATCAAATTTACTGGGATACAGAACTATGTTGAACTGTTCACTGATAAATGGTTTCACGCTTCAATCGTGAACAATCTATGGTTTCTCCTTGTTATACCCGTAATGATCTTTTTGGCAATGGTATTTGCTTATATAGTGAACGACAAAGTATTCTTTAGAAACTCATTCCGCACCATCCTGTATCTTCCCAATATTACCAGTGTAGTTGCTATTTCCGTAATCTGGTTCACTCTTTTCAACCCACGGACCGGTCCGATAAATGAGTTTCTCAGAAGCCTTGGAGTGGATAACCCACCCTTGTGGCTTTCAAGTACCTTTTGGGCCAAACCAACAATTGGAATTTTGATGATATGGAAAACAGTTGGGTATTATACGATTCTCTATCTTGCAGCCTTACAAGGAATTCCCCGACAATTGTATGAGGCTGCCACAGTTGATGGTGCCACAACGACTCAACAGTTCTTCAAAATCACGATCCCATTGCTGTCACCTACTACGTTCATGCTAACCATATTGTCCGTGATGAATATTTTCAAAGACTGGTCGTTGATCCAAATAATGACTGAAGGTGGTCCTGGTACCTCCACATATACCATCGGATATTACATATACTATGCAGCTTTCAAGAAGATGCGTATGGGGTATGCAGCGAGCATGGCATGGGTACTTTTGGTGATAATTCTGGTTTTCACCATCATTCGCTTCCGTGTTGAAAAAAAACGGGACTTTTGAGAGGAAAGATGATGAAAAAACAAAAAGAGCTACAATCCTTTGGATATCGAGATACCCGGCTAACAAAAAAAATTGTGCTTACCCTATGTATGGTTTTGGTTTCCTTCACCATGTTACTTCCCTTTCTTTGGATGATTTCGAGTTCTTTCAAGGATTCTGTTTCAATGTTCAAGTACCCAATTGAGTGGATTCCTAAAAAGTTTGATTTTTCTGGATATAGGATAGTTTGGCAAGGGGAGGTTAATTTTGCCCTGTTTTTCTTCAACTCAGTGAAGATTACTTTTCTTGCAGTTATTGGAACTACCATTTCTTGCACTTTGGGAGGATATGCATATGCCAAGATCAACTTCAAAGGGAGAGACACCTTATTCCTGGCTAAACTATCTACAATGATGATTCCCTCCCAGATTATGATGCTTCCCACCTTCATGATCTTCAAATGGTTGGGGTTGTTGAATACTCACGCTGCATTGTGGGTCCCCTTTTTTCTGGGACAGCCATTTGGGACATTCCTCATGCGACAATATTTTTTGAAGGTCCCAAATGAACTGCTTGATTCTGCTAAATTGGATGGAGCCGGACACTTTCGAATTTTTATTTCTATTGCTCTTCCGTTAGTTCGTGCAGGGCTATCAGTGCTGGTATTTCTATATTTTGTTTGGGCTTGGAATAATTATGAGGGACCTTTGCTCTATATCAGAAGCACGAATCTCTACACTCTGCCCTTAGCGCTAAAGTTTTTTTCCGACGAGTTCAGCACAAACTATACAGCGATTATGGCGGCTAGTGTTTCGATGACGATACCTGTACTGGCATTGTTCATTGGACTACAGAGATTCTTTATAGAAGACATTACTTCAACAGGTTTGAAGGGATGAAATTTCGAAATGGAGGTACTAGGATGAAAAAGATTGCAATTGCAATGGTATGCATGCTGCTGATGGTTTCCGTGGGCGTTTCTCTATTCGCACAGGGTGCGAAAGAGACAGCATCTACACCACAGAGAAAAGAAAAGATTGTCTGGGCAGCTTATGGGTATCTGGCTGAGGGTAAAGCCGATAGGATCAAAGCTGATTTCGAAGCTAAATATCCGCAGTATGAAGTCGAGTATGTCGATCTTGGCAGTACGGATTATCTCGTGAGACTAGACACTATGGTTGCTGCTGGAGAGAGGCTTGACATGGCTCTTGCGATGGATAGTGTCGCGTACACGTCCCGTGCTCGAGAAGGTATGTTCGAATCAATCGGCGACTACCTGGCCGAAGATGGATTTGACCTCTATGATGCCTTCGGTGATGGAATCAAGGCTTCATTCATCGGTGATAAGATTTATGGACTACCTTATACCAAAGGTGGATTCTATGTATTTTACAACAAGGATATGTTCGACGCAGCTAAGGTAGCTTATCCTACAGATGATTGGACTTGGGCACAATTCGAAGCCATTGCAAAGACCATGACCAAAGGTACCGGTGCTAACAAAACCTACGGTGCAAACATCCATTTTACCTGGGGTTTTGACATTGATACTCTCCCTGCCCAGATGGCTGGATGGAGTCCTTTCAAGAATGGTGATAAAAACACCCCAAATATGGATGACCCACGGTTGAAGAATGCTTTGTTGATGTGGAACCGCATGCAGAATATCGATAAAACCGCGATTAGCCTGCAAACATTCAAAGCCGAACAGATCGGTTCACGAATGCCGTTTGCCAAAGGCCAGTCATCGATGTTATTGAGCAACTGGTGGTCTGCTAGTTGGTTCGTCAGCTCCAAGTTTGGTTCTGCCGAAGGCGATAAGATTTTAAATTTCAATCTTGGTGTGGCCAATATTCCCAGACCTGATGCTTCAGTTCCCAACAATTTGAATGCAACTGACCTGGACTATTATTTCGCAGTCCCCAGGACTACAAAGAATGCAAAGGGTGGAGCCTTGCTCGCAAGATTTATGATTACTGATATGTGGCCAAAATTTGGAACACTTTCATCATACCGGTATGAAGATTTGGTTGAATTCAAAAAGAATTTCGTAACGTACAAAGACAGTGCAGGGACTATGCACACGATGAATTACTCTGATGAGATTGTGACCAAGGTCATGGGTGGATGGACACAGCCGATTAGTGCCTATTACAACTTCGACAATAAGATTAATCCTCAAGGCTTGGCTGTGATGAAAGATATTTATGACCAGGAACGTCAGCTGTATTTCTTGGGAGAACAAAGTATCGATGCTACGTTAGCAGCAATGCAGAAACGTGCACAGGCTGAACTGAAATCGTTGAAGTAAAGAGAATTTACTCAAATCATCTATTCGGAACCTAAACATCGGCAGTGGTGCAACAATATGTTTCCTTACTGCCTGTGTTGGGTTCCGATCGATTGTTCATGTATAAAAGGTTGGACTGAAGCATATGAAGAATTACAGGCATAGTACGTTGGTCAAGAATGAAATGTACAATTCCTTTCCTAGCATCGCACGATCGGATGATGGCAAGTTGGTCATGGTTTTTCGGCAGGCAGATAATAGTCTCAAGAAATATGGAGCTGTAACCCATGTCGATCCATCCTCATGTGTGGCAATGAAAACCTCTCTTGACGATGGGGAGACTTGGAGTGACTCCCGGATAATCTACAATGACGAGATGGGAGAACAGGACCCTTGTCTGGTATGTCTCGCCGATGGCACCCTCATTTGTACATTTTTTCGCTGGAGGGTTGTCCCAAAGGAGGAAAAGGGGTTATTGGGTCCAGCCTTCGCCCATTATGGACGTATTGTTTTTGATACATGGGCAGCCATGCATGTAGGGACCTCCTGCATCCGCTCAAATGACAGCGGTGAGACATGGTATGGTCCTTGGCAGATTGCCCCAACTGGATTTGAAGGTCCTGCTGCGATGCGTGGCAATATTGTTGAACTACCAAATGGTAAGCTTCTAGCTCCTTTGTACGGAGCAAAAAAACTGGGAGACTTATCTTCTTGTCTTATCATGGGATCAGATGATCAAGGATGTTCTTGGCACCCTATCGGTGAAGTTCCTGGAAAAGTAGATCGTCACTTTCTTGAACCTTTCTTGTACCTGGCTCCATCTGGGAGACTGGACATCCTGATGCGGACCCAGCTTGATTTTCTCAAGTCCTCGTTTGATAAGACATATCTGAACCTTCATGTTTCTTCTTCTGATGATGGTGGACGGATTTGGAGCAATCCACAGGAAACCAATCTTTTCTGTCCAAACCCGGTCCATGTCCTTTCGTTGGAAAACAACCAGGCTTTGGTTACTTTCGGACAGCGACGGGATCCCAAGGGGATAGAGGCAATCCTAGTTGACGCTGAGAATCCGCAATTTGAAGATGCAAAAAAATTCATGGTTAGATCGGCTGAATCGGGAGATCTTGGTTATACGAGCGCAGTTGTTCTTCAGGACGGAGCCGTACTGATAGTGTATTATATGACTGATACCGACGGAGATGCCTGTATCGGGTCAACCAAAGTGGAGTTTAAGGTATGAATAACTGTCCGCTGTTTTCAGGAATCTTTCCTGCCCTTGTCTCTCCTGTTACCTCAGAAGGTAGTGTAATGGAAAGTGAACTTCGTGCTCTTGTACGCTATTTTGCTGAAAGTCGTGTACAAGGACTCTATGTATGTGGAGGAACCGGGGAGGGTATTCTGCTGCCGGTATCTACAAGAAAGCGGATACTTGAGGTTGTAATCGATGAAGTCAAAAGGCATCCGGAGCATCAGCTTCAGGTGTTGGCCCATATTGGAGCAGCTGAAGCAGTCAATACACGTGAACTGGTTCTTCATGCCGAATCCATAGGGGTAGACGCTATCTCTACCATTCCCCCTATCTATTTTTCTTATTCTCGAGATCGTATTTGCGAATATTTTGCATGGGTGTCTGGTCTGAGTAAATTGCCTGTCATCATCTATGCTTCTGCACAAGCTGGAGTTCCCTTCACAGCCGACATGCTCACAGAACTCTGTGCATATCCCACCATACGGGGAATAAAGTTCACAGGGTACAACTTTTTTGAATTGATGCGGATGCGTGATGTTGTTCCAAACGATTTTTCCATCCTCAACGGTGGTGATGAAGTATTGCTGTTTGGGTTTTTAGCTGGTGCAAATGGAGGAGTTGGTGCAACGTACAATGTAATGCCCAACCTGTTTTGCCAGGTATATGAAGCTTGGAATGTGCAGGACATCCCCCTTGCAAGAGAACTTCAACGGCAGATCAACATGATTATTGGAATTATCATCCAATACCCGGTCATCGGTGCGATAAAAGTAATGCTCCAAGCTCAAGGTTTGTCATCAGGTGAAACAGTGTTCCCGAACGAGTCATTAGATGAAAATAAGAAAAATCGTCTGCTGAAGCAGTTGGAAGAAGCAAATTGGCGTGAGGTATGCAAATGACATGTGCAGGAACATCGAAAGGGAATGCTACGGTTGCAGTTTTGATTCATGATGCATCAGAGCTTGCACTTGCCGAACTTGATGAGGCTGTCTTTTCGGCATTCCGTCATTTTGGTATCCCTTTTCGCTTGGAACTACTGGAGGATGTATTGAATAATACAATAATTTTCCAAGAAATATGTTCTAGTGCTGTACTATTCGTACCTCAATCAGGAACCATGGGACGACTCTCCTCCACGGGTATGCAGATGCTTAGAAGTGCTGTTCATAATGGACTTGGACTGGTTTGTTATGAACAGGATGTTACTCTCTTGCCTGGATGGATACAGGGTCTATTTTCTCTGAGTAGTTTGCCCCAAGCTTCAGAGAAGTTCACCAAATTGGTAACAATGAGCACCAATCATTTTATCACGTGGACCCGTACTGCTGCCGAACAGGTTTCGAGTGACCAGCCCCTTGTATATGGAATTCAAACTCTGGCAACTCCAAACACTGTATTGGCAAATGAACATGGTCGGTCATTATTGGAATGTGATGTTTTTGGAGAGGGTAAAGTTGTTCTTTTTCCTTTTTCGATACAATTGTTTACGATGGATTATGTTGGTCATGCATGTGGGGCAGATGATATTTTTACACGGAGTATTATATGGGCGGCGAGAAAGCCCTTTGCCACTTGGAGTATGCCTCCGAAAGCAGGTCTTGTAATCGATGACTGTTCCGGTTCCTACAACCATTTTGGATATCTAAAGGTATTGAACCATCATCGCTGGAGTCCCTATCTAGGTCTTTTTACAGATACTATAGATGAAGTTGCCCATGAGGATATCCATAAGGCAGCTCGAAAACTGCATGAGGGATGGGTTGATGGAACCTTGGACATTGGATTTCATGCATTGCGTTACAACAATTCATTTTGTTTCAATCATTTGGAACGACGTCCTCTTTCTGATTCGGAGTTGAGTGATCGTTTTGCCTGTTGGGACAGATATGAAAATGATTGGGGCATCCGGCATAGCAAATGGGCCCATCCTCATTTTGGAGAGATAAGTTCGGCTGCGATTCCTTACTACATTGAGCGAGGTATTGAGTTTATTACGTATCTATTACCTCTTGATGCTGCTTGGTTCGATGTTCCTTCGCGTATCCCTTCTCTACCATCTTTTCCCCCCTTTGGTCATCCAGGGTATTATATGACACCTCTTCCTGAGTATTCTCAGGTTATGGGATGTAATTGTGTTTTGGATCATAAACGAAGGACTACATCTGATTATGTTGTGCGTACGGATTATCTTTGGAATCATACCCCATTTTGGGATGAATCTGTCGAACCTAACATTCAAGAATCCGCCCTAACATTGGCTGATCAGATAAGAAGAGGGTTGGATGCTGGCTTCTATGGAGAAGGAGCTACACATGAACAGCGGATTGCCTGTCTGAGGGAAGGGGAACTTCAAGAAATATTCCAAGAAGCTGATAGATTACTTTCTCGATATGAATTCGAACGGTGTACCATCAGTTCGATTCTTCCTCTCATAAGAACTCGGATGAAAACCCGGTTGTTGACGATTGACCAAACCGGTGCTAATGGAATGCTCAAGTATAGTTTTCTGAATTCCGAGGCTGTTGGCACTGAATTGCAGATATATACAGATTCTGAAAAAGGTATCCAGACAACCAGGCATGAGGTTAAAACGAAAGAGGGAGAGGTGGTTTGATGTATCGGTGTTTTCTTGAGGTCAGCAGGTAACCTTGCGGAACCAAGTTGGGTAATGTATTGTCTATAGTAATTGGCATGCACATGTTAGTGATGTGAAAAGTAGGAGAAGGCTATGCGAAATTCCAATCCTTCAACAATTTTTCCATTGAAGGATCTTACAGTACTTGATGAAGTGAGAAAAGTGTTTCATGAAACCACAGGCCTTGGGTTATCATTCCATTATCCGGGGGATGGTTGTTATGATTTTTATCCTCAGAACGAAAAGAACAGCTATTGCCAGGTTATTCAATCCACACCAGAGGGTTTGGCACGATGTCTGCGAAGTGATAGTACAGCGTTGTGTGATGCGAGAAAAAAAGGAAAATATTGCATATATACCTGCCATGCTGGATTGGTGAACGCTGTAATACCGTTAATTTTCAAAGGTCGTGAGATTGCTGCGATTTTTACTGGACAAGTGTTCACTAAACCTCAGGGGAAAGAAGATTTTCTAGAGATTTATAAAGAACTGCACCCGTTGGGAATACCTCAGGATAGAATCTATAAAGAGTTTTTTCAAGTAAAGGTATTCGATATGGACAAATTGCTTTTGGGCATAAAATTGATTGATTTCATGTCCAACTATATAATTTCCGTTGAGGACGAGATGTATCTCCAATCCGAGCTCTATCGGAAAGAACAGGAAATACTGAAATATGAAAACGAGCAAATCCGGTTGAAGAACGATTTGCAAAACTTGAGTATCTTGGTGTTACGTGACAAGGTTGATTTTCGTTCTGATGTTTCGGGTATTTCTCCACATAACCAACAAAAACTAGCAATTGTTGCTCGTGCACAAGAATTTATCCGTAAGAATTATAATCTTGGATTGACACTATCGGATGTATCGGGAGCTGTGTACCTCTCTCCCAATTATTTCAGCACAATTTTTAAAGAAATTACAAACACTAATTTCAGTAATTATCTGAATTCCATACGAATCCAGGAAGGCAAAAAGCTGTTACGTGAGACAAATCTCCCTATAAAGCAAATTGTACAGATGGTGGGATTCGAGGATTATAATTATTTCAATAGGGTGTTCAAAAAAAGTGTAAATCTCCCTCCAGCAACATATCGTGAAATGTTTGGCAGAAAGGATTTCTAGCATTTATTAGTGTATCACATGTATAGTCCAAGCTGCTTTTTTATCATCAATCGTACGATATTTCAGTCCAAACAAAAAATAGTACAGAGCGTCATTAATGATGTTCCCTTATAATTAGGAGTAACTTTGTTACCAAGAGAGGGCGTCTATGGAAAGTGTACGGTATGGAATTGTGGGATTTGGAGGGATAGCTGAAAACCGTATTGCAAAGGAAGGATTTGCGCTTGGATCCCAACCCAGCTCTGAAAATTCGAGACTTGCTCAGTTGGTATGCGCCAGTGACAAAAATCCAGCTCGTGAGGCAGCCGCTCGAGCTCTAGGCTTGGAGTGGTATGCAGATAGCGATTCGCTGCTTGCAGACAGCTCTATCGAGGCAGTGGTGATTGCAACAAACAATCGGACACATGCAGCTATAGCAAGGGCTGCCCTAGAGACGGGAAAACATGTTTTTTTAGAAAAACCTGCTGGAGTGACTCTTGATGAAGTTACTTCCTTGGTTGCTTTAGCGCGTTCAAAGCGCCTTAGTCTCGGTATCGATCACATGATGACAAAGAATTCCTACAACCAGATGGTAAAGGGGGTATTGAAGGATAAAAAGATTGGAAAAATCCAACATATGGTACTCCATATGGAATTTCCTTTTGGTATGGACCCTTCTGAAGCTACAACTTGGCGCTGTTCTGATCCCGGCGAATTGGGGGGACCTATTGGTGATGTAGGAAGCCACTGCCTATATATGGCGGAATTTCTAACGGATGATACCATTTCTTGCCTACAATGCCTTTATACCCCAAAGCATCTTGCTACAGCTGTCGAGGATGGAGCAATTATCCATATTACCCTTGCATCTGGAGGCACAGGAACAATTCGTGTTGCTTTCGACCAGCCCCGCGGATCTTTGTCATCTACCATAAGGAACCTTGGGTATGAAGTGTATGGCACGGAGGGTACTTTGTACACATATGGTACGCTGTTCCAGCTTTCAGGGCATGCGTGGGAACCAGTAAAGATACAGGTGTTTTCTGATGTAAACGGAAAAATTGAGGAGCTAGTACCTGAATCAATCCAGAATATATATGAATCACAATTGTATGAACATGCTCTTTCAATACGTACTGGAGACCTTCTGGATGGTGACTTGGCGCTACATAATTTGAGCATGATACTGCTTGCCCACGAGTCGGCTCTGACAGGTGGGCAACCAATGAATGTGGAAATACTAAAATAATTCAAATGGAAGAAACTGGAGGTAATAATGAGACGGACTAGTACCATTGCTCACGACTGGTGGGATTATACTACATTGGATAGAGAAATCCTTAAGGATGCAGCAAGTCTTTCAGCTGAGGATTTGCTTGGTCTGGGACGACCAGGTTTTGAAATAACTGTCCATGAGACAAGAGAATCCTTTTTTCTTGCAGAAGCCTTGGAATATGTCCAGGCATGGAAACAAGCCACTGCGAATGATCCTGCGGGTATATGTGGTCCTATAGGGCCTACGGAACAGCTTCCATTGGTGGCCCAGATAGTCAACGACTTGGAAATCGATCTTCGTCATTCACATTTCTGGGGTATGGATGAATGGGTGGTAGACGGACACTCGGTGGGAATCGACAATCCTTTGTCATTTGCACGTGCAGTCAATGAATTGTGTTTCGACAGGATCAAACCCAACCTTCGAATGCCACTGGAGCATAAGCATTTCCCTTCGACCGATACGCTTGATGCTTTTAGCGCTTCGTTTAGCGATATCAGATGTGCGCTGATTCAAGGCGGACAAGGGGAGGTTAAGCATTGGGCTTTTAACGATCCTTTTAAAAGGGAAGGACGATATGCTGATGCTCCACCTTCAGAAGAGGAATTTCTTGCTCTGCCTGCACGGGTTGTATCACTTCATCCACTGACCATCATACAGAATGCTAGAACATCTAGTGGAGGGATAGTTACTGATATTCCTAATCAAGCTATTACAGTAGGACCACAAGAGACCTGGAAAGCTGAAACTGTATCCATCTGGCATCCTGGTTGGCATGACAATCCTTTTGGGATACGCCTTACAACGTTGATGATAGCAAAGGGAATTGTAGATTCTTCTGTACCAATGTCTATGTTGGCCCGGCACTCGAATGTCCGATTCAATTTTCTCAGATCTGGTATAGGCTCCTGCTCGGTGGAGATGCACTGATGAGAACTATTAGGTCTACTATGCAAATCAAAAGATGTCCACGGGTCTTGGCATTAGGATGTCATCCCGACGATATCGAATTCATGATGGGTGGAACTCTCCTACTCTTACATGAAGCGGGAGTAGAATTGCACTATTGTAATCTTTCCAATGGGTGTTTGGGGACAAACACCCTCTCTCGGCAGGAGATAATCCAAATCAGAGAAAAAGAGGGAAGAGCAGCCGCTGCTTTCCTCGGTGCGACGTTTCATCCTAGCATGGCTGAAGACCTTGAAATCTTCTATGAATCAACTCTAATCAGAAAGGTAGCAGCGTTAATCCGGAGAGTTGAACCGGATATCCTACTGTTGCCTTCAACCGACGATTATATGGAAGACCATATGAATACTGCTAGGATTGGGGTGACAGCTGCCTTCAGCCGAAGCATGCAGCTGTATGAAACCATTCCGGCTATTCCTGCTTCTGACCATCAAATCTCGCTCTATCATGCTCTTCCCTATGGACTGAAGAACGGTATGAATATTCCGGTTTTTCCAGAATTCTTTGTCAATATCACCAGTGTTATCGGTTCTAAGGAACACATGCTGGGGCTGCATGAAAGTCAGCGTGGCTGGCTCGACTCGACCCAGCAGGTGGGTTCTTATATTCAGAACATGAAGCGAATGGCGATGGAGGTTGGAACCCTATCACAGCAGTTCACCTTCTCTGAAGGGTGGCGTCGTCATAATCCTCTTGGGTTTTCTGAACCCACATACGATCCACTTGGAGTTATACTTGATTTTTGCATCGGTAAATGGAAATAATTTCTGCCCCCACTTGTCTTGACATATATTGGTAGACACAAGGGACGTGACTTGCTCATTGGCTAAAGCCCAATGAACTTCTTGCTTCACAGAAGACTGCTTAGGAACCGAAATCCCTAAGGCTACTACCTTCTCCACAAGCTTTGAGGGCTTGCCCAGCCCCAAGATATCCAAACCTACATTACGAAGGTTTTTTCCAGCGTTTTCATCACGAGAGAGCTCTGTTTCACAATTTGGGCATGACCAATTACGTTCATTTAGGCTGAGCTCCCTGTTTTAATCATCACACGAGTAGGAGTATACATATCCCTTGTGGCGGCAAGGCAAGAAGTATTCCCCACCCATGTGGGGATACTTTGGTAGACATAGCGGACGTGACTTACTCAACGGTTAAAAACCGTTGGGCTTCCTGCTTCACAGAAGACTGCGTAGGGACCGAAGTCCCTACGGCTAGCACCTTCTCCACAAGCTTAGAGGGCTTGCCCAGCCCCAAAATTTCCAAACCTACATTACGTAAGTTTCTTGCTGAATTTTCATCACGAGAGAGCTCTGTTTCACAATTTGAGCATGACCAATTACGTTCATTTAGGCTGAGCTCCCTGTTTTAATCATCACACGAGTAGGAGTATACATATCCCTTGTGGCGGCAAGGCAAGAAGTATTCCCCACCTATGTGGGGATACTTTGGTAGACACCACAGACGTGACTTACTCAACGGTTAATAACCGTTGGGCTTCCTGCTTCACAGAAGACTGCGTAGGAATCGAAATCCCTACGTCTAAGACCCTCTCCACAGGCTTTGAGGGCTTGCCCAGCCCCAAGATATCCAAACC
Source organism: Sphaerochaeta sp. (assembly GCA_034007055.1). Taxonomy (GTDB): domain Bacteria; phylum Spirochaetota; class Spirochaetia; order Sphaerochaetales; family Sphaerochaetaceae; genus Sphaerochaeta. The sequence goes on along the minus strand of JAVERP010000052.1, from coordinate 996 downwards.
TACATTACGAAGGTTTTTTCCAGCGTTTTCATCACGAGAGAGCTCTGTTTCACAATTTGGACATGACCAATTACGCTCATTAAGTTGGAGCTCACTGTTCTTATACCCACAATTGTGGCACATTCTTGAGTTTGGAAACCACCTATCCACTTGGATGATATAGGTTCCCTTCTCAGCAGCTTTCTGTTTCAATCTGGATACAAAGGCTGCATATCCAAGATCGTATACTGATTTGCCCAAGTTCAAAGTTTGGGACATCCCTTGCAACGAAAGGGTTTCGATGCAAATAGCATCATAGTTGGTTACAAGAGAGGTTGCTAGCTTCCTGTTGAAATCGGCACGAGCATTGGCTATCTGCTCATGTACAAGTGCAACTCTGTGCTTCGCTTTATACCAGTTTTGTGAACCTTTCTTTTTTTTGCTCAATCGTTTTTGGGCCTTAGTCAGTTTCATTTCATATTTTCTTGTGTTTCTCGTAAAATGAGGAGTATTCCCCTTGTGGTCAACAAAAACGTTCTCCAGAGACATATCAAGCCCCACGACTCGTTCAGGATCAGTTACAACTTTTTCAATGATAACAGGGGCTTCGTATTCAAAAAGAAAAGAGGCAAAATATTTCCCAGAAGAACTTCTTGAAACTGTAACTGATTTGATCCTGCCTTCAAAAGAAGTTCTCTGATCCCTATACGGTATCCAACCGAGTTTGGGGAGTTTGACTTTTTTGAGATTGAAATCAATCGCCATATTATTGTTGGTGAGAGAGGATGTATAACTGTTTTTAGTTTTCTTCTTCTTATATTTAGGGAAACCCACTTTCTGGCCCTTGTGCTCCCCCTTCAATGATTTGAAGAAGTTGAAATAGGCGTTTTGAAGGTTTACCTTTTCCCAAGCCAATGCCTGGGAATCCGCTTCTTTTAACTAACGATTTCACATCTTCCAACACTATATAATCCTGATACCAGCCCCTGTATCCGGCGTAGTGAACTCATGCAAGGT
>JAVERP010000007.1:0-106315 GCA_034007055.1 Sphaerochaeta sp. | reverse complement strand
TGTCTGGAAAATGGATTACCGCCTCCGTTTTGGAAATCAGTACCAAAACTGGGAGTTACAGTGACATTTTCTACCCCGGAAGCTACCCCGGAAGCTACCCCGGAAGCTACCCCGGAAGTCACCCCGGAAGTCACCCCGGAAGTCACCCCGGAAGTCACCCCGGAAGTCACCCCGGAAGTCACCCCGGAAGTCATGAAACTATTAAAGCATCTCACAGGTGAAATGAGCCGGGGAGATTTACAGGTTGTCATTGGCCTTCGGGATGCAGAACACTTCCGAAAATCCTATATAAATCCAGCGCTTGAAATCAAAGCTATAGAAATGACGATTCCAGAGAAACCCACAAGCAGCAAGCAAAAGTACCGTATCAGTGCAGTTGGCGAACAGATGCTGGCAGAGTTTGATGATAACAACGAAGTTTAGAAATATTTAACGTAGGTTGCGTAGCGAAAATATGCCTAAAAGTGAGAAAGGTATGGTATGCAGGAATCTGGGATAATGATCGCAGGTGCAGTAGGGCTGTTTGTATGTAGAATCTTTGGCCAACCGGTCTCTCATTTGATTCAGACTATACCGAAAATTGTCAAAAGCTCTGATGAGTGTTTTTATGGTAGACAAGGATTTCCATATGAGGCTTGTTACGAAAATACGTTCTCGTTTTACTGATCATTGGTAAGAAGGTGCTTGTTATGGCTATGTATTTCAAAATGCTTACTTGTGAATAATATATATTCTGTTAACTAGAAAGCAAACCCCCTCATGCAGGGGAAAGCCCGAACATGTGTCTAGGTCGTCTTCCCATCCTTGATCCGCAACAGGTGGAACATCATTGCAAGCTCCTCCTCGGTGATGTTGCAGAACTCACTGAGCACCATGATCTTGCGCATGAGGGCCTGGATCTTCTTGAGGTACTCCTCCCTGATCTGATCCAGATCCCTCTCCGCCACAAAGCTGCCCTTGCTGGGGACTGTGGTGATGAAGTGTTCCTTCTGCAGCTCCTCATAGGCACGCTTGGTGGTGATCACACTGACCTGAAGTTTCCTGGCAAGCGCCCTGATGGAAGGCAGCTTGGCCCCTATGGGCATCTCTCCTGTGGTGATCAGCTTCTTGATATGCTCGACTATCTGAAGGTAGATTGGCTTGGGGTCTTCACTTTTGGGCAATAGGTTCATGGTACACACTCCGTATATATACAGTATAAACGAATTTCTCAGGATTGCAATCTTTTAGTTCCTCTCACCTGCTTTCAGTCCTTTGTATCGTTCCAAAAAGTCTGTTTTTGAGTATACTGGTCTGCATGATAGAGTATACCTTTGAAAAAACCACCGATTTGGGATCTGCCCTCATGCAGCTCTTCACCATCGTGACCCTGCTCAGGAGCGAGGACGGCTGCCCCTGGGACCGGGAACAGGGCAGCAAGAGCATCGCCATCTCGCTGCTTGATGAGACCTATGAGTATCTGGATGCAGTCCTGTCGGGGGACAAGGCCGAACAGAAGGAGGAGATCGGGGATGTTGCCCTCAATGTCATGATGCTCCTGGAGATTCACCACGAGCATGGGGACTTCTCCATAGTGGAAGCGATCAACGATGTCTGTGAGAAACTCATCCGAAGGCACCCCCATGTCTTCGGTGATGAGATGGCCAGGGACAGCGTCGAGGTGTTGGACCTCTGGAACAGGATAAAGGTCGAGGTGGAGGGAAAGACCGCGTTGGAGGATGACTTCTTCAGCAGGGTCAGCCAGTCGCTTCCTCCCCTGGAGATGGCCAGCGAGATACAGAAGAAAATCCGCAAGGTGGGCTTTGACTGGCCGGATACACAAGGAGTCATCGATAAGGTGCGCGAGGAGCTTGAAGAGGTCATTGGGGCCGATGCAGCCCTTGATAGGAACCAGGACGAGGTAGAGCTTGAGGTCGGGGACCTCCTGTTCGCTGTGGTCAACCTTGCCCGTTACCTGAAGGTCTCCCCTTCAGTTGCCCTGCATCGTTCGAACATGAAGATGAAGAGACGGTTCAACGCCCTGAGCACTATCTGCAAAGAGCGCAACATCCCCCTCGATACCGAGCACTTCTCCCAGATGGATCTCATCTGGGATGAGGTCAAGAGAGGGGAAAAGTAGCCCCAGTTGTCCCCAACCGGGCAACATGGTATACTAAGAGACATGGAAATACCCGTACAGACTGCCGTACGCAAGCGACATGAGAGCATTGCCGTCTATGAGAAGATAGCGCTGGATATAGCCAACCGCATTGTCAGGCGTGAGATCGCCGAGGGCGTACTGCTCTCGGGGCGATCGGTCATGTCCAGTGAATATGGGGTCTCCCCTGAGACCATACGCCGCTCCTTCTCCCTTCTTGAGGAGATGGGTGTCGTAGAGGTGAGGCTTAACAGGGGTGTCTTTGTCGTATCGCGTGAGAATGCCAAAAAGTACATCACCAAGTATGGCAAGAGCAATGAGAACCGCAAGCTGCTCTCCCAGATTCGTCACGTCCTCAGCGAACGCGAACAGATAGACAAGGAGCTCTTCATCCTGACACGGGACCTCATCGAGGCGAATGACCGCTTCTCAGCGAGCAATCCGTTCCCTACCTACGAATACGTCATCAAGGATGGGTCACTGGCCGTAGGCAACAGCCTCGGCGCATTGGATTTCTGGCAAAAGACGGGGGGGACTGTCATCGCCATACGCCGTGACGGCTCGATCCTGCTCTCACCGGGACCTGACCTGAGCCTGAACGTGCAGGACATCATCATCTTTGTAGGAAACCAGGATACCCTGGCTAAGACCCAGGAGCTGCTCGACTAAAGAACCCGCCTCTCGTGCAATTTTCAAGATACCTCCACCTCTTTCTCATTGTTTCTCCTGGAACCTACGCTTGTGTCTGGGATGTGCACAACCTTTCTCAGGTGTTGCCCATACATGGCCGAATGGCAATGCAGATGGTATAGTATCTGCCAAGAGGTTTTCCATGAAATTATTCGAATCCGGTTCCATAAAGAACCTTTCCTTGCGAAACAGGTTTGTCATGCCCCCGATGTGTACCTACCAGGTGCCTTTGCATGACGGGAAGGCAACATCCTTCCATCATGCCCATTATGTGGCTCCTGCCATAGGAGGCGCGGCACTTGTCATCATTGAGGCTACCGCCGTTTCACCTGAAGGCCGTATTTCCGATAAGGACCTTGGCCTGTGGAATGACGACCAGATTCCCGGTCTGTCCGACCTTGTCAAGGCAATCCATCTGGCAGGAGCGAAGGCAGCCCTCCAGTTGGGGCATGCCGGTCGAAAATGCAAGGCCTCCGATGGCGTTTCTGAGATACTGGCTCCTTCCCCCCTAGCCTTTGACGATTCCTACCGAACTCCCAGGGAAATGGATGGGGCGGATATGGAGCGGGTGATCGATGAGTTTCGCCAGGCGGCCAGACGAGCCGATGCCGCTGGCGTCGATGCTTTGGAAATCCATGCAGCCCATGGATATCTCATCAACCAGTTTATCAGCCCGGTGACGAATGCCCGCATCGATCGGTTCAAGGACCCTTCCCTTTTCCTCACCTCGGTCTTGGGCGCTATCCATGAAGTATGGCCCGAGCACAAGGCCGTGTGGGTCCGCATCAGTGCCACCGACTATAGCCCCAAGGGATATGGCGTCCCACTCATGATCACCATACTGGATAGGGTTCGATCCATGATCGATGCAGTCCATGTATCTTCAGGTGGTGTGGTGCCGACCGATTTTCCTGTGTATCCAGGCTATCAGGTCTCCTTTGCCAAGGAGATCAGGCAGGCTACGGGGCTGCCGACCATTGCAGTGGGCATGCTCTCCTGCCCTGACCTGGGTGAATTTGTATTGCAAAGCGGGTCGGCTGATTACATAGCGGTGGGAAGGGGCTTGCTGCGCAATCCCAACTGGCTTCTTGAAGCGGCACTTGCTCACCAGAAAGAATTCTTCTCTCACCTGCCTGTATATCTCCAACGGGGATTCCCCTTGCAATGATCTTTATGTAGTAGCTAGAAGAAGGGGGTTCCCCTACTTACTTTGGTTGGGGAGATCCGTTTATCTACTCCAGTGCAAACCTTGACAAACCGCCATACTCAAAGTTTAATTAAGTTGTTGGTTTCAGAAACAGACAGCACCCCACTTGTGCATCGCGATCTCTTCAACTACGTGGATGGTGCTCTGGAACCTACAACCCGATGTATGGAGGTATTGTATGAAACGAATCCCACTGATTGTTTTGCTGATTGTTTTCTTGGTGGCCATGCCACTTGTTGCCGGAGGCGGGAAGGAGGACAAACCAGATGAGAAGGTCATTCGCATTGCAGAGAACGTACCGGGCCTCATTACCCCCGGCGTCTGGGACGGACAGACCCTCTCGATGAACAGCTCCCTGTATGAGTACTTGCTGGAGATCAACTACAAGACCGGGGAACTGCAGCCCCTGCTGGCCACAGAGTGGTCCTCCCCGGACGGAAAGAGGTGGACATTCAAGTTGCGTGAGGGGGTGACCTTCCATGACGGCTCCACCTTTGATTCTGACGATGTCAGGTTTACCATCGAACGGACCCAGGACCCTTCCATTGGGCACCTGAAGAAGAACGACTTTGCAGTTGTCGCTTCCCTAGAGACTCCTGACAAGTACACGGTCATCCTGAACCTCAAGGAGGCAAGGCCGACCTTTATCTATCTGATGACCGACTACAACATGGCCATGCTCTCCAGCGACTATGACTACGCCAAGCTTGGCGAATCCAAGCCGATGGGCACCGGTCCGTTCATGAACAAGCAGTACATCCCCAAGGAGTCCATCGCCATGGTGAAGAATCCCAACTATTGGGATCCCGCCCTGCCCAAGGTGGACAAGGTGCTCATCTACTTTGTCGCAGACATAGAGGCGAGCATCTCGATGCTTGAGGCTGACAAGGTCGATGTGGTGACCTATGTGACCCCCATCATCAGCAAACGCCTGGAAAAGGTCGAGGACCTCACCGTCGTCACCCCATTCCAGGAACAGCGTCTCATAGCCTTGAACTATGATGAGGAGCCCTGGGGGGATGTTCGTGCGCGCCAGGCATTCAAATACGCCATGGATCCCAATGTGCTGGCACGGAGCGTCACGCAAAAGGACCTTGGCGAGGGCACGGAGTACAGCGAGACACCCATCATGAACATGCTCGCCCAGTACAAGCCCCTGCCCTTGAGAAAGCGTGACATTGCAAAGGCCAAGCAGCTTCTCGCCGAGGCCGGCTATCCGGATGGGGTGACAAGCGAACTCTACTATGCCACCGACCACCCCTTCAGCAAGGAGCTTGCCCAGACAATCAAGGAACTGGCGGCACCGGCTGGCATCGATATCGACCTCAAGGGGTATACGCGGGATGTCTATCTCTCCCAGTACTGGCTCAATGTTCCCATCATGGTAACCGGGTGGGCCGGACGGATCGATCCGTCCATGCTCCTGGCGTACGCATTCAAAGGCGGAGCCCCCTGGAACGAGCTGCATATCGATGACCCTACGGTAAATGCACTCATCGACAAAATCTCCCAGGAGGTTGATGTTGCCAAGCGACAGACCTATTATGACGAGATCCAGGAGTTCTTCCATGAGCAGGGAGGCCTGATCAACTTGCAGGTTCCCTACATGGTTGCCATCAACACCCGCATCTCCGAGTTCATCCAACCTCTGACGCTCATCACGCAGCTGAAGCACACTGAAATAGTACAGTAGTGACATTTGCCTGGATTCAGAGCATGGAGCGGACCCTATTCATGGGTTCGCCCCATGCTTTGTTCCTCTCCAGGGTCCTTGAAGCAGCCGAATCTGGGGAAGAATGAGCATATGCGCTGGTTCCCCCCTGGCATATATCCTGAATATACCCCCGAATACACCAGGTCAAAGAGCTTCTTTGTCAACACTCTTGCTGATTGTTGCAACAATATTGCAAAGTTTTTGTCCTGTATGCGAAGAAAGAAAACCTCTTCATTGATGCGATGGTACGCTTGCCAGTCAGTTTTCTATAATTTTTCTGATCTCTGGTATGATTTTTTAGGAATTTGCACTCAACATTTTTTATTTTATTGTTTTGAAAGGTTTTAAAACAATTACCCTCTTCAGGAAATTTCTTATAGTTGTATGGAAGCAAAAATTATAGCCGATATGTGTCCGTGGCAAACAGAATACATTACGTATTATTCTGATTGTTTTCTTCTGTATTTTTACCCCGTTTTACCGCTTATTTATTGCCTTGTATGGGCTTGACAAAGTGCCATACTCATAGTTTAATTAAGTTGTCGGTTCCAGAAACATTACTCAGCCATGTACGAATAGAAATCACTGTTGGGTTTCTCCTGATCACCAGTACTACATGCTCTGGAACCATCTCATGTTTTATGGAGGTTTACGAATGAAACGAAAAACACTATGTGTGTTGCTTTTAGTTGCGCTGTTTGCGCTTCCCGTATTTGCTGGTGGGTCCAAAGAGACCAAGTCAACTGAAAAAGTCATCAGAATCGCAGAGCAGGTACCCGGCCTCATCACCCCAGGGGTATGGGATGGCCAGGTCTTTTCCATGAACAGCTCAATGTACGAGTATCTTGCCGAGATCAATGCCGATACCGGTGAACTTGATCCCGTCCTGGCTACAGAGTGGTCGACCACTGACGGCAGAAAATGGACCTTCAAGCTCCGCCAAGGGGTAACGTTCCATGACGGCAGTGCCTTCACCTCAGAAGATGTGAAGTTCACCCTGGAAAGGACACAGGACCCCGGACTCGGACACCTGAAGAAACAGGATTTTGAGGTCATGCAGTCCATTGAGACCCCCGATGACCATACCGTCATCATCAATCTCAAGGATCCCCGCCCCACCTTTATCTACCAGCTCACCGACTACAACATGGCGATTCTCTCCAGTGAGTATGACTATGCCAAGCTTGGCGAATCAAAGCCCATGGGTACCGGTCCCTTCAAGATGAGCCAGTACATTCCCAAGGAATCCATCGCCATGGTTAGGAATCCCTCATACTGGGACCCTGCCCTTCCCAAGCTTGACAAGATCCTGATCTACTTCATCGGCGACATCGATGCCAGCGTCTCCATGCTGGAGGCCGACCGCGTAGACGTAGTCAACTTCCTCACCCCCGTCATCAAGAGCCGTCTTGAAAACATCGAGGGGATCTCTGTCATCTCCCCCTATCAGGAGCAGCGCTTTGTTGCCATGAATGTGGATATGGAGCCTTGGGATGACAACCGTGTCCGCCTCGCATTCAAATATGCCATGGATCCTCAGATCCTTGCAAAGAGCGTGACCCAGATGGACCTTGGCAAAGGCGCCGAGTACAACGAGACACCCATCATGAACATGCTAGCCGAGTACAAGGCGCTTCCCTTGCGAGGCCGTGATCTTGAGAAGTCCAGGGCCCTGCTCGCTGAAGCCGGCTATCCTGATGGCGTTGAAGTTGAGTTGTACTATGCCTCCGACCACCCCTTCGGCAAGGAGCTTGCTCAGACCTTAAAGGAGCTTTCAGCTCCCGCTGGCTTTGACCTTGAGCTGAAGGGCTTCACCCGTGACGTCTACCTCTCACAGTACTGGCTCAACGTGCCGACCTCCGTCACCGGATGGGGTGGAAGGATCGATCCCTCCATGCTGTTGTCCCTTGCCTTCAAGGGCGGTGGTGCGTGGAACGAGTCTCACTTTGACAACGAGCGCGTCAACACCCTCATCGACAAGATCACCGGTGAGATTGACGAGGCGAAAAGGCTTGGGTACTACCATGAGCTGCAGGAGATCTTCTACGAGGAAGGTGCACTGTTGAACGTGCAGGTTCCTTACCTGGTGGGAATCAATGACCGCGTCATCGGCTATAAACAGCCTCTGACCATGCTTCCCCAGTACAAATACACAGATATAAAATGAATAGAACACTAACCATCATAGTAAAAAGGCTTGGGTCACTTTTGGTGACCCTTGCCGTCATGTCCTTCATCATCTTCATGCTGGTAGAGATCATGCCAGGGGATGTCGCTCAGATGATCCTAGGACAGAGCGCCACACCCGAGGCTGTCTCTGCCCTTCGCGAGGCACGGGGTTTGAACGACCCTGTGCTGCAGCGGTACTTTCGCTGGGTCGGCGGTGTTGTAACCGGAGACCTTGGAGACTCCATCTATATGCAGGGGGTATCGATCAATTCGATCCTCTGGCGTAGGGTCGGTCACTCCATGGTCCTCGCCCTTACCGCATTTCTCATCTTTGTGCCGACCTCCATGTTCTTTGGCGTATTGGCCGGGGTGAAGGAGAACAAGACCACCGACTCCATAGTCTCATTCTTTGGTCTGGCCACCATGGCCCTGCCGGAGTTTGTCTCGGGTGTCTTTCTCATAACCATCTTCGGCGTACAGCTGAAGTGGCTTCCCATCGTCAGCGTAATCCCCATCGGTGAGAGCCTGCTCAGCAACCTGGAGATCCTGATCATGCCGGCTCTTTCGGTCACCTTTGTCATGTTTGGATATATTTCACGGATGCAGCGTTCTTCGATGATCCAGGTCATGCACTCCGACTACGTCAGGGCAGCCGTACTGAAGGGAATGCCCCGCAAGTACGTCATATACCGGCATGCCCTGAAGAATGCCCTCCTGCCCACCATAACCATCATCGGGATGAACATGGGCTGGCTGTTCGGTGGCCTGGTAGTCGTGGAGACGCTCTTCGGATTTCCCGGCATGGGCAGTTTGCTCATGACGGCGATCAAGACCCGTGATGTGCCCCTCATTGAGGCGTGTGTGCTCCTGATCACCGTAATCTTCTCCCTGTCCACCATGTTCACCGACATTCTATACAGTTATCTCAACCCAAGAGTCCGTCTACAAGGAGGTCAGAAATGATGAAATATCTTTTGTATCAACTAAAAAAATACCCCCTTGCAATCGTCGGGATAGCAGTGCTGCTGCTATGGGTCATCGTAGCAATCTTCGGACCCATGATGGTCAGCCATACCCATACGGCCATGGATTCGACCAATCAGATGGCAGGTCCCGGTACTGCAGGTCACCTGTTGGGGACCGACAGCATGGGGCGCGACATCCTATCCAGGATAGTCTATGGAAGCAGGTCAATTCTTACCGTTGCCCTCATGACATCCATATTCTCCACAGTTTTGGGAATTCTCCTCGGCTTCATGGCCGGCTATTTCGGAGGTAAGACCGACGCAGCCTTCCTGCGTGCCATGGACATCCTCATGGCCATACCGCCGTTGGTTCTCTCCATGGTGGTGTTGGGGATCATAGGGGATTCCAGCATCCTGACCCTGACGCTGATAGTCTCCATCGCCTTCATACCTGCAACCGCCAGGGTATCACGGGGTGTCCTGTTGACGGAAAAAAGCCAGGAGTATGTTTCGGCTGCCAGGATCAGGGGTGAGAGCCACCTCTACATCATGTTCGTGGAGATCCTTCCCAACACCACAGGCCCCATCCTTGTAGAGGCTACCGCAAGGTTCGCCTACTCCATCATGATGGTTGCCTCCCTGGGCTTCCTTGGTGTGGGCCTCCAACCGCCGACACCCGACTGGGGCATGATGGTCATCGAAAACAAGCCCATCATCAGCCAGGCCCCCTGGGCTGTGCTGTTTCCCGCCCTTGCTATAGCCTCCCTGGTCATAGCAATCTCGATTTTCTCTGACTTTGTCAGCAAGGTACTAATTCATGAACGATAAAATACTTGATATTCAGCATCTGAATGTCCAATTCAAAACCTTTGAGGGTAAATTTTCCGCGGTGCGTGATGTCTCGCTCTCCTTGGGGAGGAATGAGTCCATAGGCATCATCGGGGAGTCGGGGTGCGGCAAGTCCACCCTGGCCTTCTCCATAATGCGCTATCTCGCCCCCAATGCGGAGATGGACGGGAACCTCATCTTCAATGGCAAGGACCTGATGGAGAATACGGATTCTGAGATGGACAAGATACGGGGAAACCGCATCGCCATGGTCTTCCAGAATCCCTCAACCAGCCTCAACCCCGCCCTCACCATCGGCTTCCAGCTCGACGAGGTTGGCATCATGCACCAGAAGCTCAGTAAGAAGGATGCAAGGAAGGCCTCCCTTGATGCCCTCGCCCTGATGAACATCGGCGACCCGAAAGGGACGGTAAGGCGCTACCCACACCAGATAAGCGGCGGTATCCAGCAGCGCATCTGCATCGCCATGGCCATCCTGTGCAACCCTGACATCATGATCCTGGACGAACCCACCACAGCCCTGGACGTAACCACAGAAGCTGTCATCCTGGACTCCATCAAGAGCCTCAAGGATAAGCTGAACATGTCCCTGATCTATATCTCCCACGACATGGGCGTCATCAACAAGGTTTCCGAACAGATAGTGGTCATGTACAACGGAGAGGTCGTCGAACAGGGTCCAAAGGCCAAGATATTCGAACACCCCTCCCACCCCTATACCCGCGCCCTGATCAACTGCATGCCTCGTGGCGGGGTTGTAAAGGAGAATGCCAAGCTCAATACCATCAAGGGGTATGTACGCCGTCGCGGCATCATAGAGAGCGGCTGTCCCTATGCCGACCGCTGTGATGCACGAAACGATACGTGTGAGGCCAAGTACGGCATGAGGAGCATCGAAGAGGCGCACAGCGCAGCGTGTGACCGTGCGTATGCCGATGACATCGAGGATACCATCAAGAAAAAGCGGAAACCACGGGTACGTGCAGTGGCTCCCAAACAGCCCAAGACAATTCTTGAGCTTGAGAACCTGCACAAGATCTATGGGACCAGACGCAAGATCTACGCAGTAAACGGTGTGGATGTTGAGGTCAACAGCGGCACGGTCATGGGTATCGTAGGCGAGTCCGGTTGTGGAAAATCTACAACCGGCCACATGGTGGCGGGTCTGTACAAGCCTACCAAAGGATCGATGACCTTCGATGGAAATGACATTACCCGGGGCTGGAGAAAGCGCACCCCAGAAACCCTCAAGGACATCCAGCTCATCTTCCAGAACCCGGGTCGGAGCCTCAACCCCTCCCATACGGTTGAGCAGATCATAGGCAGGCCCATGCAGACCCTGCTAAACATGAAGTCAAAGGAAGAGCGCAGGGAGAAGATCATCTCAATGCTGCACAAGGTAGACCTTGGCGGCGAGTACCTTACAAAGAAACCCAACCAGCTCTCCGGTGGTGAACAACAGCGTGTAGCCATTGCCAGGGCCCTCTCCATCTCCCCTAAGATGATCGTGTGTGACGAACCCACCAGCGCCCTTGACGTATCGGTGCAGGCATCGGTGCTCAACCTGCTCAACGACCTGCAGCATGACAGCGACGTCACCTACCTCTTCATCTCCCATGACCTGAATGTGATCAATTATCTCAGTGACACCATCATGGTCATGTATGCAGGGAAGATTTGTGAGTATGGCAAGCGTGATGAGGTCATGAGCAAGCCATTCCACCCATATACGGAAGCCCTGCTCTCTGCAATGCCTGAGGTGGACCCCACCAAGCAGAAGGATCCCATCCGCCTGGAGGGAGGACTTCCCGACCCGGCGAAGAAGCCCAAGGGTTGCCCCTTCGCAGGAAGGTGCCACAAGCAGGTGGGCAAGATCTGTGAAGAGCAGTATCCGCCTATGGTCAAGTTCAGTGATACCCATTACTACAACTGCCATATAGCAAAACCAGAAATGTAACAAAGTATGTAATACAAAGAATGTAATGCAAAAATGTAATCCAAGAGAGCAGGTGCCCCAAAAATGGGGCACCTGCTCTCTTGGAAGAATACGGTAAGGATCAAAAAGAATCCCTTGATATATGATGGAGATGGTGAACCTTCCTCATGTATATTCACTGGTTTTGATATGAATGAGAGCTTGCATATGATGGATTGCCATATGGTTTCCTACACTGGCTTCCTCTTGCTTAGGCTGGCTGAATAGTCACCTGTATACACGACAAGGGTCAAGAGAGAACCGACTGTACACGACTGAATATGCACCCTTGCCACCTATACAAATCAAAATACAGGGTGTGTCTACAGATGAGCAAGAGATAATGCATAAACCTGAATGTAGATACATATCAGGTTTGGTGTACTTGATCCTTCCTGGTGTAGGCTCAGACAGGACTCGGAAAATAGAGATGCTTGGTTTGTTCCGGGGATTTTTCCTTATCCAAGGATAGAGTGTCCCCGGGAAGGTCATCTTGCACCACCGGTTATAAAGGGGTTCCCTGTACGCATCTCATTTGTTATGTCATTACTATGAATTTAACTACAAAAAAAGTATTTAAAATGAACTATAATTATTGAACATAACCTTTGATTTATCAAACTATGTAGTTACTGTCATAGGTTTACTTATAAAACAATATTTTATTTGTTATATTACAATGATTTAAATTTTTTCTTAAAAATATGGTTATTTTTTACGTGGTTTATTCAATTAACTATTGACATACGTTGCATCTTAGGCCATACTACAATCACAAACAAAGTAATAGGAGATTTACAATATGTTTAATAAAAAAAGAATCTTACTGGTATCCATAGTGCTTTTGGCCTTGTTGCTCCCTATGTTCGGAGCTTCAGAAAATGCGACCATAACCTTTACCTCCTTCGTTGGAGAGAACGTACAAAATACAGGAATACGACTGACTCAAGACGCAGTAGCAATCCCACGCCCTGCCTTTGATGCTAAGTATCTGGCAGCTGTAAGTGTAATGACACTGGAAAATACTGCTAAAGACAACTCTCTGTTCGATGTCTCCGGAACCTTTTCTGTACTGGTGAGAAGACAAACCAATGGGAAAATGAAAGTAGCATTGACTGTCAACCCCTTAAAGAATGGCACAAGCTTCTTGAATTATTCCTTGACTGCCTCAAGATCCCTTGACGGCATGAGTGGAAGTACTGTTCAAGTAACAACTGTTCCCAGACAAACATTTTATCATACTGAATTTGGCCAAACAGGTGATCCCAACGGAAAAATCATACGAGATCAGACCATATTCAACTATCTGATACCTGCTGATATCAATGCCCCCAGAGGAACGTACTCTGCTGACATCCTGTTTGAAATGACCGTAGTCTAAGAAACAGTCCCAGAGTATAATCACTCCATAGCAAGTTGAAAGAGGCTTCTGCACCAGCAGAGGCCTTTTCTCTGTTTGGCGGCCCCTACCCTAAAGAATAGCATTTCTCTCTATTTTCTTGTACAACCTTGTATTCTTGGGATGGAAGCCATCAAAGACCATCTGATTGTTTGGTTGCACATATCGTGAATAGAATAGGCATGAAAAGATCCATGTAACTTTCTCTCTACAGGCTTATGCTAATTACTGTCCCATATATAGCGGTGCTAAGAATTATTGTCATGGACATAACACCCTTATCCCTCTAGGATATAAGGCAGGAGATATACATGAACAAAAGAATCGTACCTATTGTGTTGCTAATTTTCTTATCCCTTGTTGCTATGATGGTTTCCTGTGATGATACCCCTGCCACCAATGTTACAAGGGTTGCTCCGTCAGGAGGTGACTACACCACCATACAAGCAGCTCTTGATGAGGCAGAGGAAGGATCCACCATCATGGTTGAACCAGCGACCTACACAGGAAACCTCATCATCGACAAGCCTGTGACCCTAAAAGCTGGAGCACAAGGTGTGCTGATTGATGGATCTGTCCATATCAACGCTAAAAATGTTACCTTTTCCGGATTCAAACTCATTCCTACCCTGAACCATGGAATTGTTGGGTATCCTGATACTAGGTTGCTCTCCATTTATGTTGACAGCACTGCAGAGGTGGCCTTTGAAAACCTGCACATTAATGGAGGAGATTCCACATCTGCAAACTTAAGCTATAAAAGAGGCATAGTAGCCAAGGCTGGTGCAGAATTCACTGTTTCAAACTCCCTGTTTCAAAACCTGATCACGGCAATATTTGTTAACTTGGATACAGCAGGACCGACAGGGGTTACAATGGTGGCCCAGAACAATACCTTTACCAATAACAAGGCAGGAATTGGAGGCACTGAATATTCCAATGTGACCATCCTCAACAATACGTTTGAGTCTTTAGGAAGGATAGATGGAGAAGGCATTGGCTTAGGCTTTGGTGTTACAATCCTTGATACAGAAGGTGATGAAATTGCTGATGCTAGTGAACTTGAAGGTGCCAATACTTTCAATTATTCATCAGGAAACAAAGTTGAAGATTATAGGTAAACTAAACTCATTCATTACATGTAAAAATGATAGAATTGGCCTCTGCACAGCAGGGGCCAATTCTTTGGCTACATGCATCGTAGTAACGCAAGATATATCTTAGTGCCAATCTCTAGATTGATCGGGTTCTACCGAACATCCTCTGCCATCCTGTCCTGATGCTCTTCCATCAGAGTGGTGAAGAACTGGATGTAATCCTGATCCCACGATCCTGCACAGATGCTGGTACGCCGTATGCCCAGCGTGCTCGCAATGGTAAACTTATCCACCTCGGTTCCGAATATGGTCTTTACCATATTCTTCTCACCTGCAATCCTCACCTCATAGAGATATTCGCCTTTCTGGGTGATGGCTAGATCATCGCTACCCTTTGCAAGGTAGGAACGAAGCACCTGTCCATACTCAGGGCTCTTCTCGGTGTTGATCAGGTAGATGCTTCCCTTGATGAATTTGGCAAGGGTGTGTTTCTTGCCCAGGTCAATGAACAGAACCTTCTTCAGGGTGTAGCCCTCGTTCAGGCTCCTCTGCAGCGTCTTCCTGACCGTCTCCTCATCCATATCGGGGGGTATCATCAGCTCGGCGAGCATGACTTCGTTGTCCCCGCTCACCCCTAGGGAGAGGGGGTTCACAAACTCAAGCCTTGGCTTGGGGTTGAACCCCTGGGTAAACTGCAGGTTAAGGCCACTGCGTTGGAATGACATCTCAAAGTTTCTCATCGCATTGATATGGCTGATGAACAGCGACCTGCCCGATCGTTTGTACATGATGATGACGCGCTTGGGGGGATAGGCCGGAAGAACACGTGGGGGGAGTTTCTCCTCCTTGGCCTTGAGCTCTTCGAGAAGCGTATCGTTGTGTTCGGTGTCAGTGACTTCAACACTCTTATTACAGACCCCACAGAGGTGGTCGCACTCAGGCAGGCAGCGGTCGGTGAGCAACAGGCTTTTGGCCTGTTCGAACTCCTGTTTCAGGAAGCTCTTGCTCACACGCAGGGATACGCTGTCCCAAGGGAGGTCCTCCTCCATGGACAGCGGCTTGAAGATTGCCTCGGAGGGGTCGTAGTCAGCTTCGGCTATCGCTTCCATCCACAAATCAGACCTAAGATGTTCGTCCCAGGCGTCAAGGCGGCAGCCTTTCTTGTAGGCGCTCTCGATGACAGAGCCGTAGCGCTCGTCGCCCCGGCTGATGAGCCCTTCCAGATAGCTGATGGTAGGCTCATGATAACTTACCTTACAGCCGCGTATCCTCTCCTGGATGCTGCGCTTGAGGGCGGTGAGCTGCTCGTACGACTGTTGGGGAGTAAGCTGCTCAGCCCACTGGAAAGGAGTATGGGCCTTGGGGATGAAGGTGCCTATATTTATGTTCATATTCAGGCGGCTCGCATCATGGACAGAGCTGAGGTAGTCCACTATAGCCTGGTTCTCCCGCTCCCTGTCCACAAAGGGAAGGCCTACCATGAAGTAGAACTTTGCCTGCTTCCATCCCCTGCTCTTCGCCTCCTTTGCGATGGCAATGACCTGTTCAAGGGGAACAGGCTTATTCATGGCAAGCTGCCAGCTCTCCAGCGGTGTCTCGATGGCAAAGGTAAGCCCGCTCCTGCGCACCCCAGAGAGCTCCTCAAGGATGCCCAGGGCAAAGGAGTTAACCTTGAGGCTCGGCAGCGAGAAGGAGACATGGTCCGCTCCAAACTCCGAGTTGAGGTTCTCTATGATCTCCTTGATATAGGGATGGTCACCACTTGACAGGGAAGCGAGGGTTACCTCCCTGAAGCCGAAGTCGTAGACGTTCTGGGCCACCTGGGCCCTGATGGTCTCATACATCTTCTGGCGGTAGGGCTTGTAGAACTGCCCTGCATGGCAGAAGCGGCAGCTGTTGGGACAGCCGCGCATGATCTCGACCACCCCATTGTCCTGGGTGACCTGGAAGTTGGGAACCACGTAGTGCTTGTAGGTATGGTCCTCAAGGAGAGCAAAGCTTGTATCGATCTTGCGCCTGGCCTTTCTCTTGCCCGGATACCAAAGGGCATCGATGCCCTTGAGGGCCTCGATCTGGCCAGATCGGGTGAGGCCGTCCTTCTTGCCTCTGATCATCAGCTCGACCAGCTCCTCAAGCCCTCCTTCAGCCTCACCGATGTAGACAAAATCCACAAAAGGTGAGAAAGGAAGCGGATTGGTGGCAGCAGGACCTCCGCAGATGACGATGGGATCACTCTCCTTACGGTGTTCAGTGCGCAAGGAGAGACCTCCGAGCTCCAGCACCTGCAGGATGTTCGTCGCACTCAGCTCATACCCTATGGAGATGTTAAGGAGGTCCAGCTCGTTGAGGGGAATAAACTTGTCCAGGGTATAGAGAGGAACTTTTCGCCTTCGCAGCAGCTCCTCAAAGTCGGGGGCGACCGAGAATACCAGATCGCAGTAGACCTCCTCCATCCGGTTGAGGATGTCATAGAGGATCCTCACCGCATTGTTGCTCATCCCGATCTCATAGAGGTCGGGAAAGCACATTGCAGTGTTGAATGTGACCTTGCTGTGGTCCTTTTCTCCGTAGTGGAACTCACCGCCTGTGTAGCGTGAGGGATTCTGTATCAATAAAAGATCATCCTTGATCATTTCAAATGCATTCATATCTACCTTCTTATCAGAAATTATTGGCAAGCGTACTGTACTTTCGCCCCTGGACACGCAAGTCGGCATACCCGTAGAGGGTTTCCAACAGGGTGTAGACCTGCTTGAGTGTTTGGGTCCCTTCAAACGCTTGTTCCAAAGGGGTTGCCAGAGAGAGCAACAGCGTTGCCCGTTCACCTGGTACAGTAACAGAAGCGGCCTTTTGTAGCAATGTGAGGCGCTCCTCCAAAGAGAGTGTTGAAAAAACTTGTTCAAGCTCTTCCCATTGTGAGTAGGAAGAAGAGGAGGAGGGAGGGGAAGCAACTGAAAAGGAGCCCAGCAGCATCTCAGCGTAGGCATAGGAGGAGATGCTCTCCTTCAGATACTGGCTGAAGACCCTTGCAGCCTCCCCTATCCCCCCCACGGCCAGAAGACCCTGATAGTAGGCCTTCGCCTGAACCTGGCCAAGCAGGGAAAGCTCCTCCAACCACAGGGCGCTTGCTATGCACTGCTGGGGTCTGCCTGCTTCCAAGGCGAGGGAGGTCATCATGCGGTGTGCCTCCACAAGGTACCGGCTCTCCTTCTCTGCCATGGCAAAATAGAGGTTCAGCACATGGAAGGCATCAACACCTCGCTTCTGGCCTTCGAGAGCTATGGCCTTATAAAAAAGAGGCTCTGCTTCGATACGCTTAGCTAGCATTGATGCTGTCCTGCCTTCCAACTCCCTATACTTTCCTTCAGTAGCCAGCTTGGAAAGCTGTTCTGAGGAAGGGGAAAAGCAGGAGACCAGGAGAGAAAAAAGAAAAAGGGAGAAGAGCAAATACGCAAGAACATGTTTTCTTTGCATACGCCATTCTCCCTCACATATCATAAAAAAGGTAAGCAATAAGCCGGGTTCTGTATCTGATGATCATCTATCTCATCCCATTGTTACCAAGGGGCTCTAGCGACCTACCCGCAGGCAATAGACGGACCGCCCTACCTGCTGCTTGGTCTTGCTCCTGATGAGGCTTGCCATGCCATCCCTGTTGCCAGAGATGCGGTGGGCTCTTACCCCACCATTTCACCCTTACCGGCAAGCCGGCGGTATATTTTCTGTGGCGCTCTCTGTAGCGTTACCGCTCCCGGGCGTTACCCGGCATCATGTCCTATGGAGCCCGGACTTTCCTCAAGCGGCCTTGCGGCCGCCCGCGATCATCTAGCTTACCTTAAAAAACCTAGAGCAAATCGTCGAATTCACTGCTGTCGACAAAATCAGAGAGTCCGCCTTCCTCAAACTCAAGATCCTCACCAGGCTTGGCGAAGAGCTCAGCCCCACCTTCAATGTCCTCGTAAAAGAGGATTCTGCTGCAGTAAGGGCAGAAATTGATCTGCTTCTCGCTGCGGACATCATTGACGAACTGCACCGGAAGTACAATATGGCACCCCTGGCAAACAAGACCATGAATGGGGACGATACCCTTTCCTTTCTTGTTCTTTACAATGTTGCCGAACTTGTTGTACAGGTCCTCGGTGATATCGACACCAAGATAGGAGGAGCACTTCTTCTCCAGGGAGGCGAGCTGCTTCTTCTTCTCTGCAAGCAAGGCATCGATTTTCTGAGATTCAGAGTCGACCTCGCCTTGTTGGAGATTCATCAGCGCCTCTTTCTCTGTAAGGCTGTCGGCAAACTCATGGACCTGCTTCTCTTTGGCATGCAACTGCTTCAAGAGGCTCTGTTCCTTGGAAGCGGCGTCCTTGATCTCTTTTTCAAGTGCTTCAAACTCACGCTGGGTGGTGATAAGTTCCATCTGCTTTTCGGAATTCTCACGAGCCCGAACAGAGTCCTCATATTGGATGCGAAGACTCTTCAAATCTTCCTTCGCAAGTTCGCTCCTATCGTTCTCATCGATATATTCCTTGTTGATCTTGTCCAGCAGTTCCTGCTTGACTTTCAAATCCCTTGGCAACTTTACAATCTCGTCCTCAAGGGCGAACCTACCGGTGAGGTCCTCCTGCAATTGGTTAAGTTTTGCGAATACTTCTGTTTCTTCCATCATACTCTCCTGGTATATATCAAATGAAATCCTTCAATTTCCTACTGCGCTTGGGGTGTCGCAACCTTCTCAGAGCCTTGGCCTCGATCTGCCGGATGCGCTCCCTGGTCACTTCAAAATACAACCCTACCTCTTCAAGTGTCAATGAGTACCCGTCTTCAAGGCCGAAGCGCATCTTCAGGACCTCCTGCTCACGGGCCGGGAGGGTTGCCAGAACATCCTTCAGCTGTTCCTGAAGCAGGGAGTACGCTGTCTGTGTTGCAGGGTTCTCAACTTCCTTATCCTCAATGAAGTCAGAAAGCAGGGAGTCCTCCTCCTCACCGACAGGGGTCTCCAGACTGATGGGCTCACGCGCCACATTCTTGACAGCCTTTACCTTCGCCTCGGTCCAGCCGAGCTTCTCGGCCACCTCTTCATCGGTGGGTTCGCGCCCGAGGGACTGCATCAGCATCCTCGATTCACGCACTACCTTGTTGATCTGCTCGATCATATGGACCGGGACACGGATGGTCCGGGCCTGGTCACTGATGGACCTTGTGATCGCCTGGCGAATCCACCAGGTTGCATAGGTGGAGAACTTGAACCCCTTGCGGTATTCAAACTTCTCAACTGCCTTGATGAGGCCGATGTTCCCCTCTTGGACAAGGTCAAAGAAGTGCAGGCCCCTGTTGGTATATTTTTTGGCTATGGAGACGACGAGACGCAGGTTGGCCCGGATGAGCCGGTCCTTCGCGTCCTTCATCATCTTCTGGCCGTACTTTATCTTCGTCGAGTGGACAAGGATGTTTTCGCAACACTCCTCGAACTGGTACTCTATCATCTTCAGGTCCTTGTCCGTGAGCTGGAGCTCACGGATAAGGTCCTTGATGGTGTCGCTGGTAAGGTGCAGTTCCTCTTCGATGAGGGAACAGCGGCTCTGGGTTGCAAGGTCACGCCCAAGCTGGCGCAGTTCCTTGGGAGTGGAGATGTGCAGCTTGTTCTCCAACTGCTGCTTCTTCTCCTTGTAGGAACGGATCTTGTTCTCCGAAGAGACGAAATCATGGGTAAAGGAGGTTATCTCCTCAGGCTGCAGGTCGATCTTGCCAAGCTTCTTGAGCAGGGCGGTACGACTCTTGCCCAGCGTCTCGTCATGGAAGATGTCCTCCCCGCTGCTGATCATCTGCTCTTTCTTGGTCATATAGTTCTTCAAGGTGGCCTGGACTTCCTTCAGCGGCTCCTTGTAGTACTGGGTAAAACGCTTCTGGTTGGTCATCAGGTCCTTGTATTCCTTAGCGTTGTACTCCTCCTCCTGACCTTCCATTTTGGTGTTGAGCGTCTTGATGATATCGTAAAAGCGCGTGATCATGATCCCGCTCTCCTGGATGACCTCCTTGATGATCAAGGCGCCGTCCTCCATCTTCTTGCTCAGTTCGACTTCCTGTTCTGCTGTGAGCAGGTTTTCCTTGCCGATCTCGCGAAGGTAGAGGCGTATGGGGTCATCCCCTGAGGAGTCGCTCTTGTCGGTTCCCAAGATAGTGTTGTGACGCACATGTTCGCTGTCCCCATCATGGTCGTTGAGGGAGGAGATGTCCACAAAGCGGTTTCCACCAGCAGAATCGTCGTCGGTGCTCATGCCGCTCCAGGCACGTTTCATCGAGTCGTCACTCTCCTCTTCATCAGCATCCTCGTCGTCGTCATCCGAATCATCATCGGAAACCTCCTTTTTGCTGGAAGGTTCCTTTGTGGGATAGTCGTCTATGGCGGACTCGTCAACAATATCGTCCTCATCGTCTGCGAGGGTATCATCAAGCAGGTCCACATCATCGGGATCTTCTTCTATGTCCGTATCTATGTCATCATCGGTGGGGTCTTCTACGAAGATTCCAGGGATTTGGGCCTTGTCACTCTCTGTCACAGGAATTTCCATCTCACCCAACGTCTGAAAAATCTCATCAATAGCATCTTCGGTTGCCTTATCCTCACCTAGTGCCTTTCGGATATCATCTTTTGAGACGTGCCCTTTGATGGCAGAACTTGCGACCAAGTCTTTTATGATAGTTTGCGAAATATTTTCATCGAGCATCTGTATAATTACCTACCTGTTATAGTGTCTTGTCCGAGTGTCTGCCTAAGAAGAGAGATTTTAGTGTCTATCTCCGTCTTCTCCCTGAGCAAATCCTCGATCCCGTCATCTGATGTGCCATCACTGAGGCTGATGTCAAGCAACCTTTTGTTGCTCACCCGTTTCTTCCCGTAGTTTCTGAGTTGAATCCGATTCACCGCTTCATTGAGCACCTTCTGAGGTGCCATCTTGAACTCCTCCATGGTAAAGGAGAGAGCCACATCACTGCGAAGTTGCGGATCATCAATCATCTGCAAGATATATTCGTCGTTCTTACCGACATCCTCTCGAGCAGCATCCTCCAATACGTTGTACAGAGCTTCAGCCTCCTTGTCCTCAAGATCCTCCACAACCAGCTTGTACCGTGTCTGCAGGTACAAGCCCCGATTGTTGACCAAGGTCAACATGGCATACAAGTCCACGGAGATGGTTGCAGGATTCAGAGGCCTGATACCAGCTGAAGATACTTGTACATCCGGTTTTGCAACGAATTGCTTACCACGCAAATAATCGTCAATTATTGACGATTCGTCAACATTAAGCAACATAGAGAGATGTTTTATGAGAGCTTCCTTCTCAATCGCCGACTCCGTGGCATCCAAATAAGGCCTTACAGACGTAAAAACAGCAGACTTTCCTTTGGACGTTGTTGTATCATACCTGTTTACTGCATTGTTTACAAGATAATGGAACCCCTGCATGGGGTTTTGCAGGTCACTTTTCAGCGCTTCCTCGCCCTCTGCCTCCACAAGCTGTGCGGCATCCTTTGCCTTGGTCAGTCTGAGCACCTTGTTCTCCATGCCAAACCTCTGGGCAAGCACCAGGGCCTTGGCAGTGGCGCTCTGGCCTGCATCATCACTGTCGAAGAGGGTGGTCACCGAGGTGCAATAGCGCCTGAGCAGCTTGACCTGCTCTTCAGTGAAGGAGGTCCCCAGGGGGGCCATGGCATTGGTGTACCCGCTCTGGTGCATGGCCACCACATCAAAGTTCCCTTCGCACAGGATTGCATGCTGGCCTTTCTTGATGGTATCCAACGACTCATAGAGGCCGAACAGGTTGTTTTTCTTGCTGTAGATGGGAGTCTCTGGGGTGTTGATGTATTTTGCCTTGCTGGTCCCCGACAGGTCCCTTGCCCCAAAGGCCACAGTCTTGCCCTGCCAGGAGCGGATGGGGAACATCAGACGGTCCCTGAACAGGGGGTAAGTAACACTCTTTTGGCTAAAGAGGCCGCTCTGAGCGAGTATCTCATCGCTATAGTTTTGTTTCTTCAGGAAGTCATAGAGCCAAAGCGGGTCATCGGGGGCGTAGCCCAGGTTGAAGCGCTCCCACATATCCGGATGCACATTTCTGCTTTGGAGGTACTGCCTGCCCTTCTGTCCCTGCTTGGCCCTCGTAAGGATATAGTTGAAGGAACCCGCTATCTTGTCGTACAGCTCGTACAGGGTCTCATTGAGGTCCCGCTTCTGCCTTTCCTGGGGACTCTCCTCTGCAAGCTCGACATTCGCCTTGGATGCGAGCATCTTCACCGATTCAATGAAGGGGATCTTTTCCATCTCCATGATGAAGTCGAACATCGACCCGCCCTTCTTGCAGCTGAAACAGTAATAGAAGCCCTGGTCATCGACTACAGAGAAGGAGGCGGTCTTTTCCTGGTGGAAAGGACAGAGGCCCCACAGACGCCCCCCCCTGTTGGAGAGGGTGACATACTCGGAGACCACATCGCTGATGGAGAGCCTGGCCTTGATCTGGTCAAGGACATCATCTGAAATCTTAGCCATGCGGGCCTAAAACTTCATAAGGGGTTGGTTGCCTATCCTGTCCAGGAGCAACGCTTCTATCTCTTCTTTGGTGTACACTCTTCCCTGTCCCATACCAGGACATGAGGTCATCTCGGAATCCCATGCAGTTTTGTTTTCCACTATGCTACTCCAGAACGGGTACGTGCGACACTGTTCGGGTCTGCCTTCGTAGACCGAACAGCCTTTCTCTGTGAGGAAAATGCAGTCGAAATTCTTTTTTTCTTGGAGGCTTATCATGGAAAAGCTGCCCATGGGGACAGTACGGCAGAAAGTGGCGATGAAAGCCTGTTCGTTGAGGTTGAGGTGCGAGGAGATTCTAGTCAGGTCATTTTGAGAAAGAAACACGAAACCAGGCTCGCAACTGCAACAGTAGTTACATCCGGTACATTCGAATTGGAGACCTTCCTCATAAAAACAACTCATTGACACCTCTCTGATGTGTAGTACGACGGAAAAGAGGCCTTCCTCTGAGAAGAAGGCCTCCATTTGGAGAGAGAAGGATTCGAACCTTCGAAGGTGTAACCGGCAGATTTACAGTCTGCTCCCTTTAGCCACTCGGGAACCTCTCCATTTTTGCCAAAGACAACCGTACATTACCTAGTATTGGTTTATTTGTCAACCTCGATTCCAAAAAAAAACAAATCTGACCTCATCAAACAGGACATCAAGTCATTTTTCTGGAAACCCTTGACATACACATTGCCATACCGGTATATTGCAGATGGTCTTTTTGCCGTCTTAGCTCAGTTGGCCAGAGCACGTGACTTGTAATCTCGGGGTCGTCAGTTCGAATCTGACAGACGGCTAAACAACAAAAAAGAGATATACCATAGGGTGTGTCTCTTTTTTGTATTTAGAAGAGTCTTCAAAAACTAGCAGTGGTCAGGAGATTGTGTGTTTACCGACCTCCATGAGTTACCCCTTAAGCCTGGAGAGGTCCAAGCAACGCAAGACACTTCGCGAATGCTGAGGGAAAATAATCAGCGATGCCCTCTCAGGTAAGATTGACATCATAATTATCAAGTCTGTCAGTTGCTTCGTACGCAACAACCGGGTTAGCGGGACCACCCTTTGCAAGCTGAAGTATAAGAATTCTATTTCGAGAATAAAGACTTCTTTATAATTACACACCCTAAAATATACAACAGAACGTCTTATTTGAGGTTTAAGGCAGACTGTTGGTGTTTGTTGGATGATTAATTTTACTAAACAATAGTTAACAAATTCCCAATAAAACTACAATTTATCATCATAAGGTTTTACTTTTTCAATTGAATAACTAATTCTTG
Source organism: Sphaerochaeta sp. (assembly GCA_034007055.1). Lineage (GTDB taxonomy): Bacteria > Spirochaetota > Spirochaetia > Sphaerochaetales > Sphaerochaetaceae > Sphaerochaeta. The sequence continues at coordinate 82,261 of JAVERP010000007.1, read as the reverse complement.
GAAACTCTCCAATGCACTCTGCAGATTATCAATAATATCTGAAGCCAGAACATCAGGAGCAGGAAGGTTTTCAAAATCAGTGAGAGACTTATCCTTGATCCAAAAAATGTCCAAACTTGTCTTATCACGCTCAAGAATTTCCTTCACATCAAATTTACGGAAACGCCCATCAGGATTATTCTCAGACCAAGTATTTTTTCGATCATAGCGATTGGAAGGATTGTAGCATTGTACAAACTCATCCAGATCAGAATCGGTCAATGGGTGCTGTTTTAGGGTAAAATGAATATTGGTACGGAAATCATACATCCATACTTCCTTGGTTTGCATTTCAGCACTCGCAGGACGTTTATCAAAAAAAATGACATTTGCCTTGACTCCTGGTTTATAGAAGATACCTGTGGGTAAACGTAAAATGGTGTGAAGATCTGTAATTTCAAGGAGTTTTTTGCGGACAATCTCGCCGGCACCACCTTCAAACAGGACATTGTCAGGTACAACCACAGCTGCTTTTCCTGTGGCTTTTAAGAGGGTATTGATGTGCTGTACAAAATTCAGTTGTTTATTAGAACTGGTAGTCCAAAAATCCTGACGGTTATATATCAAATCTTCATCTTCCTGCTCACCTTCTTCATTTGTGAACGTGATAGAAGATTTTTTTCCAAACGGAGGATTTGTCAAAACATAATCCACCCTCCTTCCTGGATCAGTTAGCAATGCATCGCCTAGGGTTACGGGAAGATTGCCATAGATATCACCAATGTTATGTAAATAAAGATTCATCAGACACAACTTGAAGGTTGAAGGTACAAGCTCATTCCCCCAAAAAGTATCATTCTTAAGGAATTCTTTTTGCTCACGGTCTAACGAATAATTTGCTGTATCTGCAATAAAAGACTGAGCAGCTAGAAAGAATCCTCCGGATCCACAACAGGGATCTGCCATAGTTTTCATTGGTTGAGGCTGTACACATCGTACCATGGCATTGATAAGCGGACGAGGGGTAAAATATTGGCCTGCACCGCTCTTCACGTCTTCAGCATTTTTTTGAAGCAAACCTTCATAGATTTCACCTTTGACATCTGAAGAAAGAGCAACCCATTTTTCAGCGTCAATCATTTGAACGATGCGATAGAGAATGGCTGCACTACTTATTTTGTTGGTAGCGCCCTTAAAAATCTTACCAAGGATGCCCCCTTGCTCTCCCAATTTCTCCAAGATGGATTTATATTGGCTTTCCAGTTCAGCACCCTTTAGTGTGTTCATATCTGCCCAGGTATAGCCAGAAGGAATACCTGTCTCTCTTATGTAAGGAGGCTTGGAATACTCATCAGACATCTTCAAAAAAATAAAATAGGTGAGTTGTTCCAGGTAATCACCATAGGAAACCCCATCATCACGGAGTGGATTGCACATTCCCCAAACCTTTGAAACGATTGCTGCTGTATTTTCACTCATTATAGTACTCTTCCTTCAAAGGCTTGTTTTAATATGCTCTTTCGTATGGATACAGCCTGTTTAAGGGCAGTATCCACAGTTTGTTGAATGCTTTCACATAAGGATAATTGCGATTCGATTTTTTCCAAAATCAAATCTGCTTCATTATTAGAAATATAGGGAACCTTGGAATTTCGAATATCATCTAGCCCTAAGCCCAATTTCCCTCCCCCTCGTTTATTCTTTAACAAATCCTTTTGGCCTTCTTCACTACGCAAATACCATGCCATCAATGGACCTTGTACTGGATTCTTAAACCTGATCATTGCAATATGCTGGTTTATATATGCTTCTTTTACTTTTTCAGGAACAAGCCCAATGCTCCCAAGATCTGCTGTAATTGAAACGAGCACATCATTAGGGATTAATCTGGATCTGATACCCTCTGCTTTTTCAGGCAAATCAACATACTGAACGTCATCAAGTATAATATCAATTGTATGACGCGTGAGATTCCCAATACGAATAAACAAAGAACCATTACTTGAATAGTATTTTGCCCAACCCCTTGATCCGCTTGTTACTAAACACGACATTTCACTGATTGATTTTTTAATCTTTATCTGAGCAAACGCCTCTTTTAGCACTGCTTGCCGGTAGACTGTTAGTTGCTGTTTGATGGTTTCAAGAGTTTCTACTCCCTTGTCGAGTTCTGAAAAAAGTTCTTCAATACGAGAAATAATTAATTTCTGCTTTGGAATTGAAGGAATTTTTACCTTGATTTTTGAATATTCTTGAATCCAATACCTTTTGTGTGTGCCATGATCAAAGTCTAGCATTTGTATTTTAAGATAGATGAACTTCGGCAAAACCAATTCTAAAGTTGGCGTTAGAATTTTCATGGCAGATGACTTTACCTTAAATCGAAAATTTACATATTGGCTTGATGTTGTAAAATCATCAAAAATTATTACAGGCAACTTATCATAAATTCCTGTCGATTCGTTTGTATATCCCAAGATGAAAGTCTTTCCTGCTGTTAAGACTGGTATTTTATATTCTTCATTATATCCTGTTGATTGTACTATATATGGAGTGGGTTGTTCATAAGATAGCAAATCCCCAAGCTCAAATTCTCTTTGTTCCAAAATCATGCTCCTTACGCAACCAATTCTCTATTCATTTCTTGCAAAACTTCCTTATATACATCTCCGAATACACCATAAAACGCCATCAAACCTCCCTTACGATCAAATGGAGTCAAATCCAAATCATCAGTAAGGATGCTAAGAGATGAAGAAATGTGGTCCTTGATCAATCTCAGCCATTCCATCTGTATCTCGGAAAAATGAACTGATCCTGCATTCTTGCGTAGCGTCCATTGCATAAAATTATAATTTACTTTATCAGCAAACGGGGTAAGGTTAACAGAATAGCCCATCTCAAAACGAATGAGCGAGATGAGATCTGTCAGCCTTGCAATCGTGCCACGCTTCACTTTAGCAGGCTTCTTTATTGCATAGCAATCCCAAAGACGTTCAATTGTCACACCCTTTGCCTTTAGCCCTTCATATAAATCCTTCAGCTGTTCAATTACCATTGGCCGATCTTTGTAGGCTTCATTGTAGATGATACGCAATGCTATGATTTCATCCTTGTTTTCATCAATGAAATCATGAAAAGTAGATATAAATTGGTCGGCGTTTTCCTCATTCTGTGCGTCATATCCTGCAAAAACTACAGAATCCAGGTTTTCATTATCTATGATCTGATCATGATTTCGTCGAAGCTTTTCAATATAGTCCCGTACCTCTGGAGCATTAAAAGGACTCACGGCTGTATCAATCATTGATTTTCGAACCTGATCTTTCTTTTCTTCATTTAGAGAATCCCCTGCTCCATATTCAGGGGCCGTATCACAGAGCATATCCTCATCAAAGGCATTCAATAGGTTTTCAGCCAATATACCAGCAGTCATCCCCACCTTCTCTTCAAAACGTTTTCTCTCTGAAGGTTCCATCCTGCTATTCAACCGAATTATTCGATTCGCTAAAGAGGTGATGGTTTGTTCATCATGAGATCCAAGAGCCACGTTCATCATCAGTTCCTTCAAGCTTACTGTAGGCTTGCTTTCCAACTGTCTCGTATCAGATTTTGTCGACTTCGTTACCCCTACAGCATCCACAATTACAAAATGGTCTTTATTTTCCGAAGCAGACGGAGTAACTTTTTGTAAATCATCCTTGTTGAGTACACGCGTTCCACGCCCCTTCATCTGCTCGAAATAGTTCTTGCTTCGTACATCACGCATGAAGATCAAGCACTCGATCGGTTTAACATCCGTTCCTGTAGCAACCATATTAACGGTGACTGCAATACGTGGATTGTAATCGTTGCGAAAAGATCTGAGCACTGATTCAGGATTCTCCACTGAATAGGTTATCTTGCGGCAGAAATCGTTACCTTCTCCAAATTCTTCACGAACTGTCTGGACAATATCGTCTGCGTGGCTATCCGTCTTTGCAAAAATCAGGGTCTTTGGGACTTCCTTTCTTCTGGGAAAGAGTGTGGCATATAAATTTTCCCGGAAAGTTTTGATAACAGTACGAATCTGGCTTGGATTTATGATATCCCTATCGAGTTGAGTTGATTGGTAGTCAAGATCCTCATCAAGCTGTTTCCAACGTTTCTCCCTGGATAGGCGATCACGATATTCAACCAGCTGCTTCATCAGATGAGCCCCGTTCTTGCTAACCTGGGTCTCAATGAGAAAAACATCTTCCCCCACATTGACACCATCAATGATAGCTTGCTCGCGTGAATACTCACTGACAATGTTCTCATTGAAAAATGCAAAGGTCCGATTGTCCGGAGTCGCAGTCAATCCAATGACAAATGCGTCAAAATATGTAAGCACTTGATTCCAAACATTGTAGATGGAACGATGGCATTCGTCGACTATGATACAATCAAAAAATTCGGGGGGATATTTTTGGTTATATACAACCTCTTTTGGGACATTGGCGTTAATGGACTTATCTTCCTCAAAAGGAGCCTCTTCCTTAGTTTCTTCCAGATCTTCACCTTTTAGGATTGAATACATCCGCTGGATGGTACAAATACAAATTTGTATATCTTGGGGGATATATGAAGTATTGAGCCTCCGCACTCCATATATTTGCGAGAAAGATCGGGGATCGTCATTGGGAGTATAGGCAAAAAACTCCCGTTCAGCCTGTTGTCCTAGATTCTTTGTGTCCACTAAGAATAGGAGACGTTTCATTTTCCCATACTTTAACAGCCTGTATGCAGCAGTGATGGCGGCAAAAGTCTTTCCTGCCCCTGTGGCCATCTGTACGAGTGCCTTTGGGCGATTTTCAGAAAAAGAGGTCTCCAAGTTCTTGATTGCATTTACCTGGCAAATACGAAAACCAGTTTCGTCCAACCGTGGAAATTGCTTCATATTGTTGCGAATGGTATCAGGTTGTGCCAACAGCGCTAGTAATGATTCCGGACGATGGAAGGAGAAAACAGCTCGGGATCGATACTTGATATCATTATAATCAGTGAAGCGAACGAGTTTGTCTGTAGTTTCATAGGCAAAACGAATGGAATATTCGGTCTCGATCCATTTGAATGAGCTGTGTGCGTAACGCCCAGACTGCAGTTCCACATCAGTAAGGGATTCCCCCATTTCCTCTCGCTTAGCTTCCACAAGCCCTACTGGAGACCCTTCAATGAAAAGGGCGTAGTCAACTTCACCTGTACTGGTTGGAAATTCTCGGACGGCAACCCCAAGAGCTACTGACAAATTCAACTCATTCATCGATTGGATCACCCAACCGGATTGACACAATTTTTCATCAATCACCAGACGTGCTTTTTCTTCTGGGGTCATGTCACTTCGCCTCTTCCATTAAAAGTTCCTTGGTATCTCAATATTATCTTTACAAGACTTTACAATCAACTTAAACCAAGTAAAAACCAATCTAGTAATCTATGGACTCTATCTACAAAATTACAATCAACACTATCAGGATAGGAATCATTACGACAAAAATTATCACGAAAGCTGTCCATTTATCAGCTCCCTTTTCCTGTCCAGGACTAGTTTGTGGAGACTTCGTCTTTGGCTGAGATATTACAGTTTTTGCAACTGAGCGAGCAAAATGGTTGATCAAGAATTTACTCATAATTTCCTCTCTTTATGATTAGGAACTCATTTATAGTTAATGAGCCTTTTGTTTTCTTATATTACACCACACAAATCTCATTTTCGTAAGGCCTTATTCATGTTTCTTACAGTATATAGCACATTTTTCTCACTTACAGCAAATATCTGCTTGCTATCCATGCCCACAAGAGCGTATATACACATACCAAAAATAATGGAGACCACAGGATGAGTAAGGATTGGACGTAAGAGGAACTGAAACATGCCAGCAAGGCAATAATCGCAAACGAGCACATGGATACGAGGAGTAACGCAAAAAGCTTTCTAATGGGGTGTTCGAGGTTGAGGTTTATAAGCAGGTGCATGATCAAAAAGGAAGTTCGCTCATGAGGATGGTCATCCCCTATCACATCAACGGAAAACAGATTAATAAACTCTCCGCCGATATCGTAGAGGCATTGCATACCCTGCCAAGGTACATGATGTACCCTACCTTCAACTATGTCAGCGGGATTGCATCCTGGACCGAATTGGAAAACTGATCATACACGAAATCGTGGATGCCCTGACGACCATCGTCTTGCTGAAGCTGAGGAAAACTCTTTTAGGGCTTGGCATCTCCACTTGCGAACTGGTCGGGAATATCCTGTCACTCATGTACACAAAGAAGAAGATTGGGACGTCAATTGTTGAAGACACTAACAAGCAAAAATTCCTATCTAAAACTGAAGGTTAACTTGCCCTCTTCGGTAAGCATAGACATTCAAGACTGAAACCCTAAAACTGGAAGATCCCGTGTCCTAAACTTAGTCTGGCTTTGGTTCGACTTGTATGCATATCGTAGGCTTAGTCATGCAAGAGCTCATCGAACAGGGAATCAACATCGTGAGAGCCCTTCACATCTTGATCACTTGCAATATGCTCAGCCTCCTGCATTGCCTTGATCGTCTCCTTGTTAGGGATATCCAAAGAGATCTCGAAAGGAATACGACCTTGGCGTACAACTTGACAAGCAAATATAGTTACTGCTGTTGATACATTCAATCCCAGTTCAGAAAGAACTTCTTCAAATTGGGATTTGAGTAACTGGTCCATTTGGATATGTATATGTGAAGTTTCTCTCATTTTTCACTCTCTTTATAATGATGTAGCACTTCAATAACAGGAAAGCTACGTATTGTAACTACATATCATTACAATGTCATATTATTTTCCACAAGTATCCCAATAAAAAGCACTATAGCTTTTCTATCTTACCTTGAAGCTAAGAGTTTTTCCTTGGCCTGCCTCTAGGTCTTTTGGGTTTTTCGGGTCCAGTCTTTTCCTTTTTGGGTCTTCCCACCTTCCTGGATTCCTGTATCAGTGGTTCGGAAAGTCCAAGCTTCTCAAGCAATATCAACACCGACGACAGGGTGTGAACCCACTTCCTATCGGCAGACCTCGGCTTGTCCGTAGAACTGGATTGTCGCCATGCAGATGACAGGTCTTCCATCAGTTCCCCATAGGTCATCACATCCAGAAGTTTAGCTTAATCAGCCTTTCTCATTATCCTTGAGGTCATTACTGTAGCTATGAAGTTCACAAACTCCTCTCCGATGAAGGAGTAGTCACCCTGCACGTTGGTCTGGTCAAGGCTTTCCTCAGCTCTGTACTGTGCAAAGAGAAGCTCAAGCAGAGGCTTGTCCTCATAGCACTTGTAGACCTGACTGAGGGTGAGGTCCACATCCGATTCGAAGACGATCAGGCCATAGGTATCCTTGTGGGACAGGTATTCTTCACTGTCAAAAGACTTTTCCTTCTTTGCATTGGTGATGACTGAGCACTCTTCCATGCTTGCACGATAGGAATCCCTGAATGCATACAAGTAGGTGCCGTCTGGCAGTGCAACTTTCTTTCCCACGACAGACGTGTCTGTGTCAGCGACCACTTCATCAAAGTCCAGCGTGCCATATTCAAGGATCCTAGGGTCAAAGCTTTGTATTGGGCGTATGAAGTGGAGGTTAGGCACCTCATTACGGTCTTCTGCTATAGAACTGACAGGAGAGCCTATCTCCGCTACGAGTATCCCATCGGTGATGTTGTTGTCTTTGATGAAGACGGAAAAAGAGCTTGCATCGATGCTGTCTCCTGGGAAAATCTCAGAGCACAGGATCTCCATCGTCTCTATGACATAGGCATATATAACAGAGAAGCCACTGCACCCTTCTATCCGTGCCTTGTAGGAGAAGGAGGAGAGGTCATTGACCACTCTGGTCTCCTGTTCTAGCGTCCCGTCGATGGCGATGTGGTGGTTTGGGGCTACCCTGGCAATCCTTGAGGCATAGAAGGCTTTTCTCTTCTTGTCATCCATCCCCAGCTTCTTGAAGAGCGAGTCTACGGAATTCTTGTTCATTGCCACATTCGGATAGTATTTAGAAACGAATGACTCCCATAATGGGTGGAATACCTGTTTGCTGCTATCTTCGGCCTTGCAACCTTAAGCATTGCACCCACCATGACCCCCGCTGCCTCATTGGGTGGGTATACAGCAAGGAGGTCTTCAAACAGATCATCTGAAACGGACTTTGCCAATGCAACCAGCCCATAGGAAAGGGCGTCGGGACCATCCGACATCTTTTTAGTAATCGATACGAACCGGTCATTGATGATGTGCCCTATGACCCTGCCGTTCTCCGGTTGTGGGTTTCCACCCTTGATGTACTTAACCCCCGAGCGTGCCCGCACGAAATATCTGTTCACCCCATCCATGCCGCTGTCATCAACGATGGTGTTCTTTGGTCTTTCGACGTTGCGAATATTCTCTGGAACACTCAAGGCTGACCTCCTATTTATATAGTCCGGTATATATATTATACCGGACTATAATTCAAAGTATGTAGGTTGTGATATCCATGACCTACCTGATGGAGGTAGCAGTTCAATTTGGATATCGGCTATTTCTCATGGTCGGCGAGCAATTGGCTCTTGAGATCGCGTAACGCGCCATCCACCTGGTATTCATAGACATCAACTGCAGTGGTAGTTGGCCCGGTGGTCACTACCGCAAACGTCCTGCTGAGGAGGTTGCCATCCTTCTCCTTGTAATTGGTGTTGTGGTCAATCCAAGTACCGGTATTCACATAATAGTGGTCATTGCCATAATCGAAGAAAAATGGGACGTGGGTGTGTCCGAAGATCACTACGCTGGTATCGCTTTGGGCTTTGTCGACTTCAAACTGAGCTCGTGCCTGGCTTTCGAAATACATGGCGTCAAGTGCACCCAAGGAGGCGACCGCGAAGCTGGAAAACACCTTCACCCCATTGGCCTTCTGACGCTCCTCCCAAGTCCGTTGATAATGAGGAAAGAGCACAGGAGCTGAAATTTCTCCCTGTTCGTTTTGTACCGGATACATATCCTGAATCGAATAGGTATCGTTGTATCCATCGATGCGCATATCCAAACGCTTGTCCCCGAATCCATCGGTTGGAATGATGTTTTTGAACACAGATGCCATGGTCCGATAATATGCATAGGCTCCGAATTGGTCAGGGTCGTTCACACGGTCTGGAACAGTCTTGATCACCGGCGGTTTGGCCATGTAGAGAGGTTTCCCATCGAGTACCCAGTCTGCTGCAAATCGAGCGAAGAAGTATCCTGGAGGAAACATGGTAGGGCCGTTGGTAAGGTGAGCATTGGTTATGGTGTCTGGTGCAGAAAATACATCATAGCGGTGGCCATGCTCAATGACGATCTCGTTTCGGTCGCCAGTTCGGTACAATCCGACTCCGAGGTGTTGCGAACAGACTACCATGCCTGGGATCGCCTCCGCGATGTATTGCAGGTCTACGGACATGTCATGGTTGCCGACGACATATACCAAGTTTATGCCTGCATCCATGATGAGCTTGAATGCATCAGTTATATCTTTGTTGTTCTCGATGTTCTTCTGGTAGAAGTCCCCCCTGTCAGTTTCGATAAAGGAGAGCGGCAGGAACCATTCATCAAGGATGTCACCGTTGAGCACTACTTCCCGGACATCCTGCGTCACGCTGATGCGTTGCAAGAATTCGATGAGATAGGGTCGATTCTGTAGAATCTCCGCATAGGCATCTTCAAAGCCCGTATGAATATCGCTGAGCACGATGATCTTGTCTCGAGTTTCTCCTGCTACCCAAAGCGGTTCTGCGCTAGGCGATGCTGCGGTCTCCTGTGTAGACAGGGACGAGCAACCAGCGAAGGTCATGAGCAACAAAGCTACGAAAAAGAATGAAAGTAAACGTTTTGTCATGGATTTCCCCTACCACGTATGGCGTGGTATATTGATTTTCAAATAACTCAGCTGAAACGAGAAGTATAATAGGGCTTCTTGTATTTCTCTTGTAAATTTCAGTCTTTACTATTCTTTCACTATAGCCGGTGATTTCTTGGAATTCAAGTTTTTCTTCTAAATGTTTACCAAATGATTACCACAACCGATCTAAATATTTCGACCTGAGCGGATGGTATAGGCACTAAGCAGCTCGGATAGAGGTTGTTTTTCTTTCTTCTGATTTCAATGACAGGGAGAATGTACCTTCGTGTAGCCACGAGTCCAGAGTGTTGTTCACTTTCAATGTAGTCAGGAGAGCCAGAGCCCCACTACCTTCAAATGACCAGCTCATCCCATTGTGTTTTAGCCTTTGGGCGACTAGACAATCGTTAGATTTTTCGGACGTAAATGTACAATTGTACATTTTACCGCGAAAAAGGCATCAAGAGGTAAGTGCGAAGTTTGAGTTAAGTAATAACAACATACTTGGGTGCGTTGTTTTTTCTGATACCCCACTGCTTTCACCATAAGGAAAAATTACCCATACCAGGAACATTTTTAGGGTTTGAGCAGTCTGCCCAAACCCTAAAACGCGGTATGTATCACAGCAGTGTTTATGTGAGCTTTGAAGCAATGTTTACTGCTTCAATCGCTTTACGTATCTGTGCATCGATCTCAACACTTATGATGTTGGCAGGTGCCCTAGCAGCTCCTACCTCATAGCCCATCAATTCCACCGCTCTCTTCACGATAGAATTGGGATTTCCGAAGGAGAATGTATTTCTGAAAGGAACTATACTATCCTGTAGGATCTGTGCTGTTTTCAAATCCCCTTTTTTCCAATAGGTATAAATGCCGTTCATAATTTCAGGAAAAGGATTGGCGCAGCCAGCGACGGCTCCTGTTCCCCCTTTCTGAAGAGTTTGAAGAATCAATGAATCAGTTCCAACAAGAACAGAAAAATTAGGACTGGAAAGCTTGAAGAGTTCGTTGAGGAAAGCTATATCCCCACTACTGTCCTTGATTCCTATAATTGAATCAATTTTAGATAGCTCTTTCACTGTTTCCAAACTGATAGCATTTCCTGTTCGTTTTGGAATGTTGTATATCATGATCGGGATATCCACTGATTTTGCAATAGTTGCATAATGCTGATACAGTTGCTCTTGGCTGAAAGCAGCAAAATAAGGAACAATTACAGACATCGCATTGACCGGTCTTTTCGCTGTTTCCTTGGCGAGCCTCACAGTTTCTCTTGTGGTTACGCAACCCACATTCGCAATAAGGGGAACTCTACCCCCAACTTGATCGGCTATCACATCTAAGATTTCAATTCTTTCCGATGTATCCAAAGCATAAAACTCACCGTTGGTTCCCAAACAAAACAATCCAGCCGCTGCTCTCTTGATTTGTCTGTCGACTTGATTTCGTAATTCATCGAAATTTACAGTTTCATCCTGGTTCATTGGTGTTACTAATGCGGTAAAGATTCCTTGAGGCTTAAACATATTTCTCTCCTAATATTATTTTAACTTTTCTGCGTAATGACAGGCAACATAATGTCCTTTGGTAATCTCTCTCAACTCGGGATCATCTGTTTTGCAATTTTCTTGAGCATACGGACAACGGGTATGGAAACGGCAACCACTTGGTGGATTAAGAGCATCCGGAACATCCCCGTTCAGTATGATTCTTTCTCGTTTCCTTTCATACTCGGGATCAGCCTCAGGAACTGCAGATAAAAGAGCTTTTGTATAAGGGTGTAACGGAGAAGAGAACAAGGTATCCTTTTGTGCTAGCTCAACTTTCCTCCCCAAATACATAACAGCAATCCTATCACTAATATGTCTTACCACAGCAAGATCGTGTGCTATAAAAAGATAAGTCAGATTATATTTTTCCTGCAAATCTTTCATGAGATTTATTATTTGCGCCTGGACAGAGACATCTAGGGCAGAAACAGGTTCATCAAAAATCACAAATTCAGGCTCTATCGCTAAGGCTCTAGCAATACAAATACGCTGGCGTTGACCACCAGAAAATTCATGAGGATACCGATTTGATAAAGTTGGGCGTAGTCCGACGTCCTTCAAAAGATTTTCAATTTTTTCATTTATATCTTTTTTAGTGAGCAATTTATTAGTTCGAAGCGATTCAGAAATTGTCTCACCTATCGTCATTCTTGGATTTAAAGTCGAATATGGGTCCTGAAAGACAATTTGAATATGTTTCCGTATGGGCCTGAGTTTCTTCTCATCAAGTTTTGTTAAGTCTAGCCCCCTAAAAAAAACCTCACCTGAAGTAGCTTTGTGCAACTGAACGATAGTAAATCCTGTTGTAGATTTCCCACAGCCAGATTCTCCCACTAGTCCTATAGTTTCTCCACGAAAGATGTCTAGGGAAAAATCATCAACTGCATGAACAACCCCTGACTTCTCCCCAAATGCACCTAATTTGACGGGAAAATATTTTTTTAAGTTTTTAATTGATACAATCAACTCTCTTTGTTCATTCATTTCCAACTCCGTCCTTCATGGGTACCCAACAGGCTACTTTATGTGTTTCATTTTCACTGTTACTAATTTTAGCAAGGGCAGGATTCTCTTTCAAACAACGATCTATCTTGTAGGGACACCTTGTAACAAATGGGCAAAAAGTAGGTTTCTCTAACAGATCGGGAGGAGAACCTTCGATAGAAGGTAGCTTATCGAGTATTTCACCACGAAGTTTGGGAATGCTTTTCAGAAGCCCTATCGTATAAGGGTGGGAAGGATTCTTGTATAGATCATCAACAAGGGCCTCTTCAATAATAAATCCGGCATACATTACTATGATTCGGTCTACCATTCCTGCGATTAATCCAAGGTCATGAGTTATAAGAATGATGGAAGAGTTGAGTTTGACCTTAATATCCTTGATCAGTTGAACGATTTGAGCTTGGATGGTCACATCCAAAGCTGTTGTCGGCTCATCAGCAATCAAAATCTCAGGATCACAGGTCAGTGCCATAGCAATCATGACCCGCTGGCGCATCCCACCAGAAAGTTGATGAGGATACTCATTGAGGCGCTGCTTAGGATTCGATATCCAAACCAGCTTCAACAACTCTTCGCTTCTTTTTGAAGCTTCTTTTTTTGATAGCTTCAAATGATAGCGGAGAGCTTCATTCATCTGGTTTCCAATCTTCATTACGGGATTAAGTGCAGTCATCGGGTCTTGGAAAATCATTCCAATCCTTTTTCCACGGATATGTTGGATATCTTTTTTATGCATTTTACGAATATCAACACCGTCTAAGAGGATTTCACCCTCATCAATTGAAGCTGATGGGGGGAGAAGTCCTACAACACTGAGCATGCTCACACTTTTGCCACATCCACTCTCACCGACGACCCCGAGCATTTCTCCTTTCTTCAAAGAGAATGATATTCCATTCACAGCATGCAGTCTCGCTTTACGCTGCTTGAAACTAGTTTTCAGATTATGTACTTCTAAAATGGTATTCACTTTTCTTGCTCCTATATTTCAACTCTTCCTATTCCCACTGACGGGGATTGAAAGCATCATTTAGTCCATCCCCAAGAAAACTGAAAGCCATCGTGACAACTGCCAAGAAACTTGCTGGGGCAATAAGAATGTGTGGGTACAAATGCCAGACACGAAGGCCGTCACTGATCATATTTCCCCAACTTGGCATCGGAGGTCTCACCCCTACTCCTAAAAAGCTAAACGTTGATTCCAAGACCATTGCCTCACCAAGGGTCGCACTGAACAGAACAATGACAGGCCCCAAAGCATTTGGAATGATGTACCGAAGCAAAATCCTGAAAGTAGAGACACCAGAGGCTCTTGCAGCAGTGACATAGTTTTTATTTTTAATTGATAAAATCTGTCCCCTAATGATTCTGGCTGCTTTTGGCCACTTTATTAGTGCTAAAGATCCAAAGACCAGGATAAAGTCTACCCAGATTGTCTCTCTAAAGATGGTGTTCTTAGTCTGCAAATACATCTTTTCCATCCAAGAAATGAGCGGGGGCTTAAGGGAAGCATTGATTACCACAACAAGAAGCAAGGAGGGAATAGACATGGTTAAATCAATCAACCAAACGATAAAAGCATCTATTTTACCTCCAGCGTATACACCAATTGCACCTACTATGGTCCCAATAAGAAAACTGAGTATCGTGATGGAGAGTGAGAGGATGACAGCTGTTCGAGCGCCATAAATTACCCTGCTGAATATATCCCTGCCCAAATCATCAGTACCAAACAAATGTTGAAAGGAAGGGGCCTGATTTCTTAACTCAAGATTTTGTGAGAGGAAATCATATGGGGTGATATAAGGGCCAAATATTGCAAAAAAGAATAGTATTGCAATGATTATTATCCCCACTACAGCACCTTTATTAGCTACCAACCGTCGAAAAGCATCTTTCAAAAGGCTTTCAGCAGGAACATCTTCTTTATCAAGGCGAGCTTTGAGCGTTAAGTTTTCAGTTTTATGTAATCTCTTTGTAAGTTTCATGCTTCTTTCACTTCCTTTTTACTCAAGGCTCGCGGATCCAGAAGGGGGAAAATCAAATCAACAATAAGATTTACTGTTAACACTACTGTAGATCCAATAAATACTAGGGCTAGTATGACAGGATAATCAGAACCACTGATAGCCTTTACGGTTAGCTGCCCTAGTCCAGGAATACCAAAAACGGTCTCAATAAGTACGGCATTATTCAGCATATTTATAGTGATGAGGCCCATTTGACTTACTATAGGAGTAAGGATGGGGCGTAAGATATGTTTTAGAACAATCTGTATGTTAGGGATTCCTTTTGACCTTGCAGTTCTTATGAAATCTTCACTCATGACCTCCAAAACGGCTGACCTGGACTGACGGATTATCAAAGCCATGGGAGTAATCGATAAGACAATCAAAGGAAGGATCACTTGTGCATTAAACAGTCCATGCCAGCCATAAGGAACATCCATAACATTGAGATATCTTACAAGAAAAACCATAAGCAGCGGTCCTGAAACAAATACTGGGATACCCCAAATCCCAAGAGCAAATCCAGAAATAACATTATCCAACCACTTATTATGATGAAGTGCTGCAACAACACCCAAAAATGTTCCAAAGATAGCCAATAGGAAGGTTGCTACCAAACCCAGCTGTAAGGTAATGGGTAGAGCGTTTTTAATCATACTACCAACATCACGTCCGCTTACAAGAGAATTTCCAAAATCACCCTGTACTAGATGCTTGAGATAATCACCAAACTGAACTAAAAAAGGGCGATTCAATCCTGCTTCCTCACGAATGACCTCGATCCTTTCTGCATTGTACGCCACATCTCCAGGGGCCCGTAAAAATATGAGTTTTATAGGGTCTCCTGCTCCAAAAAATGCCAGTGCATACACTACAAGAAGTACAACAAGCACTGTAGGTATCCACCTGAGCAATCTATTTCCAACATACTTCCACATATAGGCTCCATTAGTTTAGATAATCCCCTATTGTTGCAAAGTAACCTCTGCAACAATAGGATCATAGTTCTATTTACCGGTCATTTTTTTCTTAAGTTCTATATCGATGGAAACATCCCAAGGATTGATAACTTGCCAGTCATCATTCTTATCAAAATTTGACACCCAGGGCATAGCCCATTTAGACATGGTATCATAGCGATAGGGGATGTACTGCCAAGTGTCTCGGAAGATTCTCTGAGCCTCCTGAGCAAGTTTGATTCTTAACGGATCGTCTACATTCTTTACTGCAGCCTCTTCCAAAAGGGAATCGATTCTTGCATTGGAAAATCCGCCCATCTTCGCCTTCGCATTGCCAGCAGAAGAATGAATTGTACCCATCAAATAGGAGACAATATCAGGAACTCTGGTGCCAACGTCGTCACGGAAAATCTGCACGCCACCTTGGTCTGTGCCCTCATAACTATCAATCTGAGGTTTCATCTCCGTTCCTTCAATACCCAAAACCTGTCTCCACTGTTCTGCTATGTATTGAGCTGCTGCTTCGTGTGAGGGATTGCTTACACCTACAAACATTATTTTTGGCAGATTCTTAGCATTCTTATAAGATGATGCTGCAAGTGCTTTTTTCGCTGCCTCTGGATTATAGGTATACGCCTCATAATTGGGGTCTACACCTGCAACCTTATTGACTATCTGAGTTGCTTCTTTGTTTGGTCCTTGAGGGAATGCTACTTCAAACATCTTGCTGGTATCGACGGCAAGAATCAAAGCCTTTCTCACATTAATATCATCCATTGGAGCCTTTTTAGAGTCAAACCAGAAATGGTGGCCCTTTGCAAGCATAGCACCATCAGCGAAGTCTTTTCCCAAATCCTGGATCATCGTGGGCGTATTAAGCTCTGTATGAGCATCCATCTGCCCTCTCTGTAGCATGATAGTTGCAGTAAGTGCATCTTCGACTGTATTGATGATAATCTTATCCAGTTTAGGCTCTGGTCCAAAGAAATTGGGGTTCCTAACCAAGACAATTTCACCAGTATCAAGATTCATCTTTTCGGGCATGAATGGTCCAGATACCACAACACCCTTGTCTGGATGCCACCACTCAGTGATTTGTCGACCATTTGCATCCTGTGCCTGGCTGATCTTCACTGGAGCAACCAGTACAGAAGCAACTTTCTGGAAGAAAATTGGATCGGGTTTGGTCAGGGTCACTTGCACGGTCCTACTGTCCAAAGCAACCAGTCCAACCAAATTTTCTTTCTTGCCTGTATTAACGTCATCAAACCCAACAACCCCTGCTAGGACTAGATTAATGCGCTGGTGCTGCGTGTTTGGACGGGTAGAAAGGTTCCATGTTCCAACAACATCTTTAGAGGTGATAGGGCTTCCATCGGAGAATACAGCTTTTTCTGCAATCTTGAATGTCCAAACTGTATTATCACTATTTTGTTTCCAAGTTTCAAAAACATAAGGTTGGACCTTACCCTCAGCATCAAAATACATAGGAGTTGCCCATTGTAAAGAAACCCAACGGATTTCATGCCCTCCCCCATTCAAAGGGGACCAGTTACCGCTATTAACTGGATGAATAATTCGCAGAACCTGAGCTGATTCCTTGCTTTCTTGAGTCCCTCCTGCAAAAGCAAGAGCCACTAAAACAATCCCAAGAACGATTGTAACCAATGTCCTTTTTTCATAACGCGTCCTCCTTATTTTATGGTATCTTTCATACCATAATTCACAAATCAATCAGTATGTGGGCACAGTCTCATTGCATATCTCATTGCCTGGAGTAAACTCGTTTCACTAGCCAAACCACTCCCTGCGAGATCAAATGCTGTACCATGATCCACTGATGTTCTAATAATTGGCAATCCTAGAGTAATGTTAACTCCAGATACCTCCATAAACTTCCCAGTATTGGGATCAACACGAAACCCAGCCATTTTCAGGGGGATATGACCTTGGTCATGATACATAACCACAACTGCAGAGAAGTCCCCACCCATTGCGCGAGAAAAGACAGTGTCGGGAGGGAATGGCCCTTCGACAGAAATACCCATACCCTTGGCAGTCTCTATAGCTGGAATAATTTCCTGCAATTCCTCTACTCCGAACAAGCCACCCTCTCCAGCATGAGGATTGAGTCCTGCAACCGCAATGGGTTTGGGGTTGGAATCAAGACTGGTCACCGCCTTATGGGTAAGCTCTACCACCTCAAGCACCCGTTGTTTCTTAACCCGATCACAAGCCTCCCGCAGTGAGACATGCGTTGAAACATGGACCACACGTAACGGATCATGGGAGAGCATCATGGCGTAAAGTTTTGTTCCGGTCCTCTCAGCAAAAATTTCGGTATGCCCTGCATGAATGACACCAGATGCCCGTAAAGCCTCCTTATTGATTGGATTCGTGACAACGGCGTCAATGGTCCCCTGCATTGCTAAATCTATAGCACAAGTGATGGAATCGTATGCTGCTTTCCCATACAGCGCCCTTACTTTCCCATACTCTACGGTGGCTCCCAATGGCATACCTGAGGGATACACCAAAAGCTGTCTAACTGTAAGCTTATTCAACACTTCATGAGAAATGGCTTGTGATGTCACTAATTCCATGGGATTCCCAAGCAGGGCATTTGCTTGCGCAAGAACACTAGGGTCAGCTATTGCGACTACATGAAACTGAGAACGGATGGTAGAGTCAGAAATAGCTTTTATAAGTATTTCCGGACCTATGCCCGCTGGGTCTCCCATGGTAACGCCTAGAATTGGTTTCATGCCTTTATCTCCCCAAGTAATCGCAGGTATATTTCCTCAATTTCTTCTTTGGTGAAATCAATTGGGTTGTTATCCATAAGTCTCCGATTACCATGTGCTATCTCAACAAGACTCCCAACATCTTTCCTCTTGACTCCAAAGTCCTTTAGGGATGGACTAATAGCAAGATCTTGCAACAATTGATATAACTCGCGAGTAAGGTACTCTATGGGACTTTCCTTGTTTTCTTCCGGATCATACCCAAAAGCAGAAGCAATAACCTTACATTTTTCAGGAAGTGCAGCAAGATTTTTCTCCATAACAAAAGGAAGCAAGATTGCATTCGAATGACCATGAGGTATATGAAAAAGGGTCCCTAAAGGATAGGACAGAGCGTGTACCGCATTGGTTCCCGAAAGGGTGATGCACGTCCCTGCATAGTAAGAAGCAAGTAGCATATCACTTCGAGCCTCGATATCATCACCATCGATTGTTACTTTCCTAAGAGATGTTGCAATCTTTTCAATAGCATTGATTGCAAACATATCACTCATTACATTCGCTTTTATTGAGAGGTAGCACTCCATGGCGTGGCATAGAGCATCCATACCAGTTGTGGCAGTAATGGATACGGGCATTTTTACGGTTAGCCTAGGATCCAACACCACCAAATCAGGAAGAAGGTTTTCATGGACCACAGCGACCTTCGTCTTTTTAGCGGAGATGGCAATGATTGAGTTCTTTGTTGCCTCTGATCCAGTTCCGCTGGTCGTAGGTATTAGTGTAGTAAACGTTGTATGAGCTGGTACTTTTCCCCCATTCAATAAATCCAGTACGTCCTTATCACTTGGGATCAAAACCGAACAAAGTTTAGCAACATCCAAAACCGAACCACCGCCAACTGCTACGACATTATCAGGATTATACTGCTTGACCAGTCCAAGTACCCGATTTACATCGATATCAGAAGGCTCCCTGGCAAGATCATCTATTATGGAGACCTTTTCGACCGAACCTTGAAGTTGTTCAAGCACGATTGCCCCAATACCACTGCGTTTAATGCCTTCATCCATCAACAAGACTGAATGAGAAAAGCCATATCTCGTTAGAATCGCACCCAATTTTTGGATTGCCCCATCTCCATATATGGTACGGCCAGGAAAAGATATATCAAAAGTACGCTGCATATTACACTCCCTCTTCTTTATTTGATTGGTTGCTCTCTTCTTCCATGTACTCAACTACTCGAAATAACGCATCAAGATCACCATATGATCCCGCTTTGGTCACAAATAAAACCATCTTGTCATCTGTATGCCGCCTAATGCGAGCCATGGGAACGCCTGGCAAAACTTCATCAATAAGTTCAAAACTATTAACCTGTATTTTTTTCAATACATTTTTGGCCGTATCACCACCGGTAACAACGAGTACATCAATCTCTACCAATTTCATGACCGCGTATACCAGTGACCCAAGCGCATTGCCAATCTGAATAGCAGTTGCTGGTTTGTCCACCTGCATTCTATCAGTTTTCATGAGTACTATAGATGACTTCCTAAATCCTTTCGCTATTTCCTTTGCACTAGAACCAATTGCAAGGTCATTGTCGGCCTTTAGAAGTTCTTCTGTTGTTATTTTATAATTGGCAACATCTTGTTGGTGACAAAGGTATTCCACTTGTTGCAATGTTGTGTCCATGAGTGACCCAATGACAAACAGGATATTAGGATAATCTTTTATGCAGAATAGGGGTGTCGGCTTTTTATAGGTAAATTGATCGGAATTATTGTTAACTGCATGGAATAAGCCTGCTGATCCAACAAACAATACAGGGTCGCTAAGCATAGCAAACAACTGTTTCACCTTTCGTAAATCCTCAGCACTTTCTGCATCAGTAACAATTATTTCTGCTCCACCGGTAACAAGGCTTTCCAACTTGGCATATCCTTCAGATAGAGGAGATCTGATTTCCGAAAGTAAAAGCAACCCAATTTTTCGTGTGGTTTGAGTAGTGAGGACTTCCAAGATAGAAGACGAAGTTACCGGATTGAAGGGGTCATGAGCAATTTCAGTATCGGTTATGAGCTCCCCGTGTACATAACAAAGGCCATCACGTACTGTCCTTCCATTTCGAGGAGAAGCACTAG
The DNA here is from genome assembly GCA_034007055.1 of Sphaerochaeta sp. Classification (GTDB taxonomy): domain Bacteria; phylum Spirochaetota; class Spirochaetia; order Sphaerochaetales; family Sphaerochaetaceae; genus Sphaerochaeta. The sequence continues at coordinate 61,962 of JAVERP010000007.1, read as the reverse complement.
CGACACAAGTCAAAGAATAGTTGGTGACATCCATTAGAGCATCAATTTCTGAGCCAATATTACCACGAAGCGTCGAGTCAATTTTTTTATAAATATGATTTGGCTGATACGAAATAAAAATACCCATGATATCATGAATCTTTTTATAGGCATCCTTTGGAGAGAGAAACCTTGTATCAGTGTTAATAACTGTCGTCTCCGCAAGTTCTGGAAAAGTATCCACTTGAGCATCTACAATTACCATCACCCTACTCGAATTAGGCAAAAAATGAACACCAGTGTCATTAGCACCAGTGAGATCATCTGCTAGTATCATTTGTTTTATATGTATCTTATCCATTACTATTTTATATGCAATTACCATGCCATAATTTTTATTCTGTTTATATATATAGATTTGTATAATTACTATACATTACCTTTATTTAGGTATGGTGAAATTTTCATCATGTGGTATCATAAGTGGTGAAGTTTACACCACCAAAAGGAGACCTTTGTGAATATTCTCTTAGTTGCTCCGTATCATGATCTAGTGCTTACAGCAAGAAAACACCTTCAAGATTTTCCCTACAAAATTGAAATCATTGAAGGGGACCTTGAAAAGGGATTACAACTAGCAGAAGAGAAAAACCTAGAAAGCAGGGTGGACATCATAGTCAGCAGAGGGGGAACCGCTAAACTGCTGCAAAAGAATTTTTCCGTTCCAGTATTTGAAATTGGTGTTACAGGGTATGACATTTTACGTGCAATTTATCCCCATGCTAACGAAAATAAAAAGGTTGCTGTCATTGGCTATGAGAACGTTATAATAGGCGCAAAAAGCATTTCTCAAATACTCTCGATTGAATTAGGATATTTCCTTTTATCCAATGAGAAAAAAATTGAAGAGACAGTCAGTGAGGCTCTGCAATTTGGAGCTCAAGTCATCACAGGGGACACCATATCAGTAAATACTGCTAGAAAGCTTGGAATGCAGGCAGAATTGATTAGATCTGGTCCTGAAGCCATTATAAGTGCAGTAGAGGCCGCTGTTCAGTTTCATGGCCATATGCAGTCAGAGATGCTTAGAAATAGACGGCTTAACATCATTATGGAACATTCAGGCCAAAGCATTCTTTATCTCAATTCCCAGAATATCATTGAAATGGTTAATATCAAGGCACTCAAGGTTCTGCAAATAACAAAGGAGCAGCTTGTTGGGAAAGCCATTGATTCTGAGGTAGTCCCCACAGAACTACGGGAGGCTATCACCACTGAACAACCCAATAAACTCATTACGATTGCAGATAGGGATTACATGATGGAGGTTCGTAGAATTGCTACGGACGAAATTCATGCAGCAACCCTGATTTTTTTACAGAGTAGCTCAAGAATTAAGGATCTAGAAGACAATCTCATCAAACAACTGGCTAGTAGAGGGCTTATCGCAACTCACTCATTTGATGATATTATTACAAAAAATTTTGTGTTCAAAAAAATTATTGAAAAAGCAAAAAAGTATAGCGAAACTAACTCAACCATTTTGCTATTGGGGGAAACCGGATCTGGAAAAGAGATGTTTGCCCAAAGCATCCATAATGCTTCTTTACGGAAATATGGTCCATTTGTCGCGGTCAATTGCGCCGCACTGCCCGATAGCCTTTTGGAAAGTGAACTTTTTGGCTACGTTGAAGGAGCGTTTACAGGTGCAAAGAAAGGAGGAAAAACAGGGCTTTTTGAGATGGCACACAAAGGAACAATATTCTTGGATGAGCTGAACGATATGAGTAAAAATGTCCAAGCAAGATTATTACGTGTGATTCAAGAAAAACAAGTTATGCGGATAGGTGACGATCGAGTCCATACCATTGACATTCGATTCATTGCTGCGAGCAATAAGAATTTGTTTTCAGAAACAGAGGCTGGAAGATTTCGAAAGGACCTATACTATCGCCTACGTGTCCTAGATATTATGATTCCACCTTTACGTGAAAGGAAGGATGATATTGTTCCTCTGTTTTTATCGTTCATCAAGCACTTTTCAGAAAAATACGGGTATACCAATCAAAACATATCCCACCGCCTCATATCTGCAATCAAATCTTCACAATGGCCAGGTAATGTAAGGCAGTTACGGAATTTTGCAGAAAAGGTAAGTGTTCAATTATCTATGAATTTCGATATCAATGAGATTGAATCCGATCTCATTGATGAACTATCCTATGAGAATTCTTTCGATTCAGAGGAGACTGACGACACCTTTCAATCAACTGAGAATACACTGAAAGAGATTGAAACAGCTATTGTTATAAAATGTTGGATGGAGAATAACAAGAATATCAGCAAGACTGCCCAACAGTTGGGTATTGACCGTGCTACAGTTAGAAAATATATCAGCCAAGCGTAACTATCAGAAAGTATGGATATAGCTTGTACCATTCAAAGTCCTCGTCAGTATAGAATGGCTCCTAGTATTTTTCAAACAAATGCCAAAATCACCGACTTTTCAGTGGTTCTCATCGTACGAAAACTGCCTCATCGCCGTCGAGTTGCGTATGCTCAGAAAGGAATCCAGCACCTGGTAGCCAACACCCTCCCCTACAAACATCGAGGCAAGCATGGTGATGGCTCTCCTTCCTAGCATTTCAGGATCCTGGTGGACTGAGGTGAGTTCAGGGCGGGTAATGAGTTCTAGCGTCGAGTCGTCATAGCCTATGACAGAGACCTGCTGCGGCACCTGGATGTGTTGCTCAGCGAGGGCCTGCATCACCCTTGCAGCAATGGCATCATTGCCACAAATGACCGAGTCAAAGTCCCGTAAAGTTGAAAGGAACACCTTGGTCTTCTCATACCCACTTTGGAAGTCATACCTGCTGGTCGCCAGAAGGCTCGGATCTAGCTCAATGCCGAACTCCGAGAGGGCCTGCCTATAGCCGCTGAGACGCTCAAGCGATGCGTAGCTGCCCTTCTGCTATCATCCAACAACAGCAGCATCGCCTCTTTGTTCTGGGACGGTTCTCCCCAGAAGCCAATGAAAAAGGCTATGTTGCGATGCACCTGCTTAAGAAGCAGTTTAGTGGCAAGATAGCCCCCCTGCACATTGTTGTAGTAGATATGGGGAACCCCTGGAGAGAGAAACTGCCTCCTATAGAAGATGACCAGGGGGAAGTCAGGGGCGAAGAGCTTTGGCAAAGTCATCGCTCAGGAAACAGAACAAGAGCGCATCAACATGAGCCTGAAGGGCTTTGTGCAAACACTCCACCTCCTTTTCATGATTACCATGAGCGCTATAGACCAAAATCTGATACCCCATCTTGCTGGAAGCTGTAAGCACCCCCTCCAGTATCTGCGAGAAGAATGCATTGCGGGCACTGGGCAGGATGAGCGCAACGCGTTTGGCCAGGGTGCTGCCTATGGGTTGCCTTACCCTGTAGTACAGCTTCCTTATCGCATCACGGACCTTTTCCAAGGAGGAGGATTCTACAACCTCAGGATTGTTCAGGCCCGGGAAACCATGGCGATGGAGAGCCCTGCCTACCTGGCCACATCTTGAAGGGTACCATGTTTCATCTTTATGGGGTTACTTCATTTTCATGGATGGCCAGATTTGCACCAGCATTATGCAGCATGGGGAAAAAAGCTGGGTACGAGACCTCTGTACAACCCACATCCATAATCGTTACTTTTGCATCAATCATAAAGGCAGCGGCAGTAAGCGCCATAGCCACCCTATGGTCGCCATGGCTCTCAACTGTTCCTCCATGCAGAAAGTGCCCACCATGCACGGTCATATGGTCATCCCCTATGGTGATCTTTGCCCCTAGCTTTCCCAGCTCCTCAGCCATGACCAGGACGCGGTCACTTTCCTTGACGCGCACATGGGCAAGGTTGGTGAAGGTCGTCTCCCCCTCAGCGTGGAGGGCTGCAACACAGAGGGCAGGCAGGGCATCGGGGATGTCCCCAAGGTCTATGACCAGGCCCCCCTTGAGCTTTCGTCCGCCTTTGATGGTCAGCAGTTGGTTCTCCGCGTCTCGCTCGATATCAGCCCCCATCTCAAGGAGAAGGTCCACAACGCGCTTGTCGCCCTGGGAGTCAGAGAAGTCCAGAGCCGGTATGGTGAGCTCCGACCCTGAGGTCAGGGCTGCTACCAGCGGAAAGGCGACTGCAGACCAGTCGCTTGGGATGGTGAACGTTCCTCCCTGGTACTTCTGGCCTCCCTCCAGGGTAAAGCTGGTGTACTCTGGTTCGTTACTCTCTACCACTGCACCAAAGCGGCGCATCCAGTCGAGCGTCATCTGCACATAGGGCTTCTCCAAGGGGTTGGTCACCTTGATCTCCGTCCTGCCACTGGCTAGGGGGGAAGCGAGCAGCAAGCTTGAGACGAACTGGGAGTTGAACCCATCGATGGTCACCCTACCCCCACTCAGTCCACCTTTCACCAGAAGCGGCGGAGCCTTCGAGCCCCCACGCATCAGGGTGACAGAACACCCCAAGTCATTCAAGGCATCGACAAGGACCTTGATGGGCCTGTTTTGAATCTGCTCATCGCCTGTGATGAGGGTCTCACCCTCTGCAAGGGTGGCTAAGGAGGTGACAAAGCTGGTGGTGGTGCCTGAGTTCTTCGTATCGATGCCCTTTTCTGGGGTCAACAGAGGTATCCCCCTACCCTCAATGACCATGGCGTTGCCGGTTTGCTCTACCTTGGCACCAAAGGCTCGTGCTGCAGCGATGGCACTGTGACCATCACCGCTGAGGAGGGGGTTTTCAATGGTGCTCACCCCCTGGGCAAGGGTGGCCAGTAGGACTGCACGGATGGTATGGCTCTTGGAGCCGGGGACGCGCATCTCCCCGTTCAGGGAACTTTTTTTTACGGTCACATACATAGGTGAACCTCCAGGTAAGCGCTCTTTCATATTTCAGTTCAACCCCATCACTAGGTGGCAACAGGCAGGCTCTGTCAGGCGGGGCATTTGTTCAAGCTCCTGAGACCCAGCCTTGCAATGTAAAAAGTATCATGGAATGTGTGTTGCTTGTCAATTGCAATTGAATCCCGGTTGGCATACCAGCCATGCAAGACAGTGGTTCTTATATTATATTGATAATCTGTAATGTTTTATATTCTTTATCTTCCCTGATAGGGGGGATGATTCAACTCTGTACTGATACGTTTTTATAGGTATTACTATAAGAGATTACATTAGATGTAATTTTACTTCCCTTGGGAATTCACTATCGTTCCCAGATTGGCCAAGTCCGGCCTGAGCTTCTCAGCCCCATCGAGGAAGAGTGGGGTGACCTCTCCTACCGCCTTGTTGGTGATCACCAGCATGCGGATGACCTTTTCAAGCATCCCCTCGATCTCAAGTTCCTGCATGCAGAACAGAGCTGTGGTGGCGCAGTGACCGCCTTTGCGCAGAGCACCTGCAGGGTTGCGGCTCTTGAGGTCCCCTGTCTGGGTAAGCAGGAGGCAGGCGATGTCCGACTCCTGTATATCGTTTGCCTCAAGGAGGGCGATATACAGCTTGCAAGAGGCTGCTTCGATAAGGGCGGGTTCATCGCGTTCGACGCAGATGGCTCCGCGCACAGCGCTGATAAGAGGATTGTTCATGCATATCTCCTGTTAGCTGATGACCACACCGTCGGTGACCAGCTTTTCTATAATTGCTACAAGGGTGCTGAGAGCGAAGACCCCGCCCATCCTCAGCAGCGTCAGGACAATGGGTGAGAGGGGGAATACCCGGTCACTGCTCCAGACGATGAAGGAGAAGACTATGATCCACAGCCCGAAGAGCAGGCTTGTCCAGCTGATGAGGATCAGGGCAAACTGCAGAAGGTCAATGAAGGTCTCGCTTACCAAGAAATAGCTGCTCGAAAGGTATACCAGGAAAAAGAAGAGGTATAGCAGCATCGTATAGGTATGGACTCTGCTGGAGAATGCCAGCAATCTTCTGGTGTGCAACATGACCCTATGGTATCACCTAACCCTTTGTTCGGGCAACCGGGAAGCTGACAAAGATGGGCTCTCCCTCCACCCGGACCTCCAGATGTTCCTCGGTGCAGGTGTTGGAGAGGGAAAAGGAGGAGAAGCTCATCACAAAGGAGCGTAGCGGCCACCTCAAGGGGGTTGCATCAACTGTCGCCCTCCCCCCAAGGGTCGCCGGGTAGAGGCTGACCGTCCTTCCCTTGGACAGGGGGGCGAAGCGCTTGTATGAGGAGACGAGCGTATTGGACTCGTACCGGGTGAGCCAGAGCTCTGGAGGCCCGAAACGGGAGAAGAGCGAATAGGTCTGCATCAGGTGGTCCAGGCGGTAGCCCCCCCCTCCTACCAGCACATACCCCTCGTCGGCATGCCTGAGGGCCTTCTCTATGGCCAGGGATGTGTCGCTTTGGTCCTTCTCTGAAGAGTACCGCTCGTGCTCGATTGCCAAGGCCTCCTCTACAAATGCCGTCGAGTCGAAATCACCGATGACGGAGTGGACGCAAACCCCCAAGGAACGGGCCTTGTCAAAGCCGCTATCAGCAGCAATGAGGTAGTCGCCCACCCCTATAAGGTCATCCGGCAGGGAAGAAGGCCCCCCTCCACCGGTAAATACGATCGCCTTGCTCATTTTTTTCTCACTTTACCTTGCTGGGCAGGATATATTGGCTTACCATGGCAGTATACCAAAAAAACAAGGAATCGCCATGCAAGATACCACAGAACGTTTGAAAAAACTTGGCCTGCACACTGCAGACATCCTGCTTCCCAAATTGGGAGTCGACCTCTCCAAGTGGGCTGTCGTCGCCTGTGACCAGTATACTTCAGAAAAATCCTATTGGGAACAAGCCCGGTCCTATGTCGGGGAGGACCCCTCGACGCTGAACCTCATCTTTCCCGAGGCCTACCTTGAGGATGCCGAACCGGACAAGCGCATCGCCCTCATCAACGAAAATATGGCAACATATGAGCAGCGGGCGATCTTCGACACATACAAAAACTGTTTTTTCCTGGTCCACCGCACCACAAGCACCTACATCAATGGAAGGTGGGGCCTGTTGGTCCTCCTGGACCTTGAGCAGTATGACTACTCTGTAGGTTCAAGGTCCCTGATCAGGGCCACCGAAGGGACGATCCTCAGCCGCATCCCCCCCAGAAAGGAGATCCGCAAGAACGCATCCCTTGAGCTGCCGCACATCATGGTGCTGATAAGCGACAAGGACAAGTCTGTCATCGAGCCGCTCGCCGCCAAGACAGCCTATCTGCACAAGGCCTATGATACCACCCTCATGGCAGGAGGGGGCACCCTCAGCGCCTGGGTCGTCGACAGCAGTGATGATTTTGCAGCCATCGCCGATGCCCTTGAAAGGATACAGGGCGGCCTCGATCCGGAAAACCCACTGCTTTATGCGATGGGGGACGGCAACCACAGCCTTGCCACGGCAAAGAGCTGTTGGGAGGATGTGAAGGCAACGCTGCCACAAGAGGAGTGGGAAGGACACCCGGCACGCTATGCGATGGTAGAGCTGGAGAACATCTATGACCCGGGCCTTACCTTCGAACCCATCCACCGTGTCCTCTTCGGCCTTGATTTCGCCACCTTCAAGGCAGAGGTGGAGAAATGCGCATCCTTTGTGATCATCGAGAAGGTCGCCGACCTGCCTACGCTGCACACCCTCATCAATGAAAGGGGCGAGTTCCAACGCTTCGGCTACAGGGACAAGAACGGGTACTGCCTGTTCAGCCTCTCAGGAGCGGTGGCGAACATCGCCGCCGGCACGCTGCAGGTGGTCATCGACTCGCTTCTGGAACAGAAGAAGGCTTCGGTGGACTATATCCACGGCGAGGAGGTCACCTCAAACCTCGGGGCAAAGGAGGGCAACTGTGCACTGATCCTGCCCGACGTATCCAAGGAGACCTTTTTTGAGACCATCATAAAGGACAGCTCGCTGCCCAGAAAAACATTTTCCATGGGTGAAGCGAGTGAGAAGCGGTACTATATGGAGGCAAGGAAGATCAGGCTCTAGCCTTTGAGGAGTGCCGATGCATCATACTGGCCACAGCGCACCAGGGTATACGGCTTTGTCGTGCAGTCGATGAGTGTCGAGGGAACTTTCCCTTGGTTTTCCGATCCAACGATAAAAGCCGGGACCCTGTCCTTGAAGGAGAAGATGATGTCGGTGATGCTGGTTATGGTCTGGTAGCCGGACTCATTGACACTGGTCGAATATATGCCCATGCCAAGTCTGGTGAGGACCTCATGCAGGAAAGCGTCTGCAGGCACACGCACGGCTGTGGTGCCGCCCCCCTCCCTGTTGGAGAGGATTGCGGTGAGGGCACATGGCCAGGCCTCCTCCACATCCTTGGGAACGATGCAGATCTCTTTTGCCTGCTCCAAGGTGGCGAGAATGAGGAAGGGCTTTGTCTCGCCCCTATACTTCACCGATCGCAGAGCCTCTTCAGCCGGTCCGATCTTGGCACACAGGCCGTAGATGGTGTCACAAGGCAGGACCACCACCTTGTCCTCCTGCAACAAAGCGACCGTCCTTTCAAGCGTTCCGGGGACCTGCTTGTATAATACTTCTGCCTCTTCGTGCTGTTTACTCATCTGAAATGGGATCTCCTATTTGCCAGTATGCCCCATACTAGCGTCAAAACGGAAGAAAAAGCTAGGGCCATGAGTGCTATCCAACGCTTGGCAAATCCAGGAAAGGGTTGTTTTTCTTGATGTGCAACACTACTTTGCCCCTGTTGGAGAGGCTCGGCCACACCATCAGAGGCAAAGTAGAAGACCTGCTCGCCTTGCTGCTGATAGCCGAAACGAAAGGCAGCATCCTTGAGGGCATCCTGGGTTGTCATCTGTCTCTTTTGCTGCTCCAAGGAGTCCACCTGCAACCGGAGGGCTTCCTCGCGCCGGGAGAGGAGCTCCAGCTCGCTCCTTACGGAACGCGCATGGAGGTATCCTTCCTCGCCAAACAGACCAAGAAGGATGAAATATGCTACTATAATGCTCAGGACGAAGATTACGTGTAATTTTCTTGTCATGCTTTTGTTCATCTTATATGCTAAGTATGATACTATAGGTTTAATGTACGTGTAAAGTTTGCTCCGGGAGGTTGCAATGTCTGAAAACAAGCACTATGGCCGTCAAATATTACTCAGTCTGTTCCTGACTGTCTTTATCCTACTGGGTCTTCTCTACCTGGCATCACGGTATCTGCTGCCGCTCTACTCAGTAAACCAGGAACAGATCTATGATGTGCTGGTAAAGCTGTTCCCGCTGCTGATCGGCCTGGTCATGATCGAGATCGGGGTACTTGTCGCACGCAAGCGTGATGAGGACTTTGCCGACGAGATAGACAAGCTGCCACCCAATGCGTACGACAAGCCCCTGTACAACCTCCCCGGTGACGACCCCTTGCACCGGCATACCGACGAATTGATCCACAGCCACGCCCTTGCTGACGAAGGGTTTTCACTTGAACCCTCCCTTGCCCCCGAAGATGAGCTGATCATACCCTCCTCCCAGATCAGGGAGGTGAAGATGCCCACCGTGACCATGGCCGAGCATACCCAAGAGCCTGCCTCTGCTGTTGAGGACCAACCTACTCAGACCCCCTCGATTCCCCTAGCGGCAAACGAGAAGAACATTCTCATCAACACCTTCAAGGACGATTTCACCTCCATACTCTCCATCGAACTGGAAAATGCACAGGAGATGGACTACGACCTTACCCTTGTCCTAGTCGATGTGAGCAAGGGCCCTGCGATGCAGATCGCAAACAAGATGATCATGCTCAGCGGCGAACTTGCCTACAGCTTCATCCTCGAAAACAACAGGATTGCCATGGTGCTCCCCTTCTACAATGCCGATGAGGCTCGCTCCTTCACCCTCTCCCTTCTGGAAAGCTGCAAGAAGGAGTTCTCAGGATCTTCGCTTCAGATAGGGTTTGCCTCCAGGAACGGCAGGGTGCTGGACAGCTCGCTGCTCCTGCACGAAGCGGTCACTGCCTGCATGCTTGAGGATGACGAAGACGAGGAATAAAGAAGAAAAGACCTACGTAATCAAAGAACCTCCAAACACTTCTTGTATTTGGAGGTTCTCTTATTACGCATACCGACAGTATATGCACTGCCCTATTCTTGTTTCCTGTAGGCTAAATAAATAAATATGGATAATAAATAGGTACGTATTTAACGTTTAGGATCATCACTAAATCTTAAATAGATAGTCAGTTAAAAGAAACTGAGAGTATTGCCAATCCATTCTATTAGTATTTTTTTCATATCTATTAGAAATTATTTATTGATTCCATTCATGATCTGAGGTACAATTTCAAAATGGGTATGAAGTAAAACTTATTTTTGTATCTAATTTAAATGAAAGGAAAAAATCATGAAAAGGGTCCAATTCTCTGCTGTATTTCTTTTAGTCTTGTCATTTTTCTCTCTTGTATTCATCTCATGTCCAGGTCCAGGTGAAAACCAAGGAAGCATTCCCCCTACCTTCTCGCTTGGTACCACAAAAACGTTAGATTCTCCCGAAACGTTAGTGATAACAGGCATAGATGGAACCACCATTTATTATACCTTGGACGGTTCAACCCCTACATCTACCCCTACTGAAGCTTGTAAAGTCTATTCAGAGGAACTTTTTATCAATGAAAACACTACAGTAAAGGCAATCACAGTACATGCTGATTTTCCAGATTCTGAAGTCACAAGTGCTACCTATAAAATCAGGGCAGGCTCCCCTCAATTCTCTTTGGAAGAAGGTAGCTCATATTCTGGCCAACAAGAATTGACATTTACAAGCGAGACCCCTGGAGCTTCTATCTTATATACAATTGATGGAAGTGATCCAAGAACGTCTGGAATTCAGTATTCTGCTGGAAATGTAATCAATATAACAGAAAAAACCACAGTTAAGGCTATTTCAAGAAAAACGAATATGGAGGATTCTGCAGAAATATCCAAATCATATGATTTCCTTACCCCTGCTAATACACCTATAATTTCACCCGTTACAGGAACCTATGCAACAAAGCAGACAATAAGCATGACAACATCTGATGGAGGCGAGATCAGATATACACTTGATGGAACTACTCCTAATGAAGAGAGCATGCTGTATGGTAGTCCTTTTGAACTTGATAGAAACACACTGGTGAAAGCTATCACAGTAAAGAGTGGATTAGGAAATTCAACAGTTGCTGAGGTAGATCTTAAATTCAATGCACGTATCCCCGATTTCTACTTAGCTGAAAACACCTATGATTCTCCACAATTATTGGAGATCAGAGGGATGAGCGGTCAAACCTATTACTACACTTTGGATGGTTCGCTTCCAACCTCTACCCCCTCAGAAACCTGCAAATTGTACTCTGCAAAGGTGACTATCAGTCAAAACACCACAGTAAAGGCAATCGCTGCACATCCAGCCTTTGAAGACTCCCTTGTCAAAAGCGCTACGTATAAAATTAAAGCAGGAGTACCCTCTTTCTCACCTGCTGAAGAAACCCATGATAGATTTCAAGAAGTATCGTTATCAACGGTTACCCCTGAGGCTACGATCTACTATACGACCAACGGTGATGTACCAAGCAGTGCTTCCACCAAATATGTCGATCCTTTTATAGTTGACTATGGTACAACAACTGTCAAAGCGTTCAGCATGAAAGCCAACATGGAAGATTCTGCTGTTTCGGATAAAACATACATAATTCTTAACAAGTCGCACGAGATAACCTTAGATGCCCAAGGGGGTACATCGAGTTCCGCCACTAAGCTGGTCACCGACAAGGTTCGATATGGAACAATGCCAACTGCTGAAAGATATGGATATGACTTTGGTGGATGGTACACAGAAAAGGATGGAAAAGGGAGTAATATTACTGAAGATACCAAAATTACCAGCAACCACTTTCTAACCTTATATGCAAAATGGACCCTTAGCAAATCCACCATTACGTTTGACAAGCAAGGAGGAACTGGAGGATCTATTACAGCAATTGCAATCTATTCTAAAGAAGTGCCAATCTCTGGTATCTATGCACCAACTAGGGAAGGCTATCAGTTCTGCGGATATTATGACGCAGAATCTGAAGGGAAACAGTACTATACAGACTCGATGAAAGCACCTAACATGTGGGATGTGTGGGACAAAGTTTCTGATACCGTGGTACTATATGCACGTTGGAATAATACCTTCGATGTTATACTTGACTATCGGGATGGACTTCTTGGAAAAGAAACAGTAAGCATTACCTACGGTTCGGCGATGCCTGCTGCAACAGCCCCTACTAGAGATGGCTATACCTTCGGTGGGTATTATTCCAAAGAGGCTGGAGCGGGAACACAATACTATAATGAATCAATGGAAAGTACGAACAATTGGGATAAGATTTTTGATTCGAAGCTATATGCATATTGGACGAGCAGCTATAAGGTAGGTGACATAGGCCCTGGTGGTGGGTTGATATTCTATATACACCCAACATTCAACTACCTCTGGAATTACCTTGAGGCGGCTCCCTCCGGTTGGGATGGTGGTACAAGTGACCCTAGTATGGGATATTCAGCTAAAAAAAATGGTAAATTTCCTACATTGAATACGAATCCTTCACTAGGATATGGTAAATATAATACAATAGCTATTTTGGAGAAAAACGAGGTCGCCACAAGTGCTGCGGGGAAGTGTTCCACCTACTCGGTTGATGTTAATGGTGCAACGTATGATGACTGGTTCTTACCATCTTCGAAAGAATTACAATCAATGTTCGCTGTTTTGGGGGGTGATACTACTATAGGAGGATTTTCAGATGAATATTACTGGAGTTCTTATGAGACCACTTATCTTTGGCATGCTTTCCACTTTTCTGGAGGAGATGTAGTAGATATATCTAAGGAAGAAGGAATACTATTCTCTGTTAGGCCAGTAAGGTCATTCTGATACTTCTTAAAATAAGGCGAATGTGCAGGGGGCTTTAGCCCCCTGCCTAATCGAAAAGGCCTTTGCAGCATGCTTGCTTCTTCCCGACGACGGATACAGCTTGATATCATGCTTTTTTAGCATACGGAAGATTCCCGAAAAAGTATAAAGTCACTTGGGAAAATAGATTATGGAAGTATATAAATCAAATAATAGAGAGAATTCCTACAAGAATCGCTAAGTGAGCTTACCCGGAATACTGACCTGGGTATCTCAGAGATGGGCACACCAGTTGCCTTGCCTCATTCTAATTCTTCAGGGGAATGTCAAAGCGCATACGGTCCCGCGTCAGCACCGTATTGGGGAATATCTTCTGGGCATCCTTGGCAAGATACTCCAATTCCCAGTCATTGTAACGGGGGCTGTAGTGTATCAGGGCAAGTTTCTTCACTTCGGCATCACGCGCAATGGTAGCTGCCTGAGCACTGGTCATATGCATCTTCTCGCATGCGGTCTCCTCCATATCGGATCCGAACATCCCTTCACAAATAAACAAATCGCTATGTTTCACATGAGGCGCTATGGTCGGCAGGTAGAGCGAGTCGGTGACAAAACTGAACTTACGCCCTTCCCTTGGCTCGCCCATGACAGCCTTTGGTTCGATGACTCTTCCATCATTTAGGGTCACAGAAAGGCCTTTCTGCAGCTTGCCCCAAAGAGGACCCATAGGGATTCCAAGACCGGTGGCGAGGTCCGGATGGAACTCACCAGGGCGCATCTTCTCCTCCATGACAAAGCCCGTGCAGGGTTTGGTATGGGCAAGGGGGAAGGCGGATACAGTGTATTCATCGTTATCAATGAGCACCCCTGGGTGGGCAACCTTAACGATAATTTCATAGTTGATGTACATATCCAGGATCCTGCGGTTCGCATCGATGTACTCCTTCAGACGAGGGGGTCCATAGATGGTCAGCGGGTCATCACGGTCAACCTGGCTGGAGAGCATCAGTATCCCAGGCAGGCCGGTGACATGGTCTGCATGCATGTGGCTGATGAAGATCGAGTTGATCTTCTTCCATTTCAGATTGAGCATCTTCAGTGAAATCTGGGTCCCCTCCCCGCAATCAAACAGGAAAAGTTCTCCGTCACGTCGGACCATGGCGCTGGTAAGGAATCTGTTGGGCAGGGGCATCATGCCGCTGGTCCCTAAGGCAAACACTTCAAAATTCATGAGACCAGTATATAGATAAACAGCGCTTAGTCAAAGCGTGCGGAGATCAGGAGGGGGATTTTTGCCACCCTTCTCAGGCTCCAGAGCACTGAGAGGGAACTAACCAGAACCAGGACGAGCAAAATGGTTGCAATGTCAAGGTACGGGATGACTACGGTGAAGTCCAGAAGATAGAAGGAGAGGGCAGGAATCGACCTGGCTGCAAGAAAGGAGAGCATCGACCCCAAATTGAGCCCCAACAGGATGCCAGAGGCGGTTCCCACCAGGATGGAGAAGAGGGTGACCAGCATGACGGTGGTGAAATAGACCCCCCTGACAAGGGTGTTGCCTGCACCAAGCAGTTTCAGCAGCGCTATGCGCCTCTTGTCATCCTCGATCAGTTCCCGGCTCAGCTCGCTGATGAAGTAGCCGCATAGGATCGCCACCACGACCATGACGCCAAGCACAGCCTGGCGGCTCGTCTCAAGGTTGGTCGCCACTGCAAAGTTCTCCTGGTCCCATGAGGTGACCGAAAGGCCTTCCCCCTCCAGGCGGGAGCGGACCTCTGAGATGGCATTGTCTGCCACCAGCAGTTCATAATAGGTGTCGGCCTTGGTGGAGAACAACTTCTCCATAAGGGAGAAGTCACAGAAGATCAGGTTATCATCCAGCTCCTTATAGCCCGAGTCATAGAGGTTGGCCACAATGCAGAGCTGAGGGCGCAAGGTGTTGTTGCTGATCATCATCAGGGCTACCCTATCGCCCTGGCCCACCTCCAGCTTCCCTGCAATGCTGGTGCTCAAGAGCACCTGGGGCAGGGAGGAGCCTTTGGCATCGAGGTCCGTAGGGAGGAAGGTCAGCTCGCCCCTTCTCTGTTCGTTGAAGTAGGAGCCCTCCACCCCCTTGAGGCGGACCATCAGGTTCTTTGAGGGGCTGTAGATCAGCGAGTAGGTCTGGGCGACCAGCTGCACATCGTAGATCTCATCCAAGGTTGGAATCGGGGTACCGGCCATCTCATGCACCTGCAGGTGCCCATTGCCCAGCAGGGCGTACTTGTTGGCTATGCCCCGGCTCATGGAGACCACAAACAGCTGGGCGAAGACCAGGGCGGCGACCACCACTGAGATGAGCAGGACATTGAACAGGATCCTTCTTTTGGCAGCTGATGAGCTGTGGATGCCCAGCTTCCGTCCGATGAGCATCCAAGGGAGAGTCGTCCTCACCTGATGACCTCCAGCTTGCGGTTATGGAGCCTGTAGACCTGGTCGCACCTGGAGGCGAAGGGCATGTTGTGGGTGATGAGCATCAGGGCCACCTGTTTCTCAGCGACCAGGGCGAAGAGCATATCCTCGATGATGGCGGCATTGCGCTCGTCAAGGGAGCCGGTGGGTTCATCGGCAAAGAGCACCAGCGGCTCATTGACCAGGGCACGAGCGATGGCGACCCTCTGGCGCTCCCCCCCGGAAAGCTGGTCGCTCTTGTGCCCGAGTCGGTCACCAAGGCCCACACTCTCCAAAAGAGCGAGTGCCTTGGATCGGGCCTCCCGCTCCCCAAGGCCCTTGATCATGGCGGGGACAGTCACATTCTCCAAGGCGGTGAAGTCATCAAGGAGGAGACTGCTTTGGAAGATGAAGCCCATGCAGGTGCTGCGTATCCTGCTCAGGCGTCCATCATCGAGGGTATCGAGCCTCTTGCCGTCAAAGAGGACCTCCCCTGTCTCACAGGAGAGCAGGCCTGCACTTATCTGCAGGAGCGTACTCTTGCCCGAGCCGCTCTTGCCTGTGATGGCCATGCTTGTGGCAGGGCTCAAGGCAAGGTCGATGGCATCTAGTATCTCTATCGGCTCACCCCCACGCGCAGTGGCGGGAAAGCTCTTGCTCACTGCCTTCAGCAGCAGTAATTCATTGGACTTCGTCATGGGCAAACATCTCCATAATATCCGCCTTCAGGATGCGGCGTGTTCCAACGTAGGAGGCAAGGCCGCTTGAAGCGAGTATTGCTGCGACCAGGATCAACAGGTCCAGGGGTTTGATGGAAAGGGTGAGGTGCACCCCCAGCGATCTGTATATCAGTTGGGAAAATGAGGGATAGAGAAGCAGCCCCGCATAGGAGAGCAACACCCCTGCCAGGGAGCCAACAGCTGCAACGACCAGGGCCTGCAGCACAAAGATCTGCTGCACCCTGGCCTTGTTGAGCCCTATGGAGCGCAACATCGCCATCTCACGCTGCTTGGCTAGAAGGAGGCGCCTTGAGCTGTTACGGATATGGATGATGATGACCGCCACCATCAGCAGCAGCATCAGGGCCATCATGCTCTGCTCAAGCTGCATCGCCCCATAGAGGGAGGCGTTCGCCTCCTTCCACGTGACAGGCTCGATGGCGGGGAAGTTCTCTCGTATCTGTTTGGCTACTGCGTCACTGCTCCCCTGGGAGTAGATGCCCACCGAAAGGGGTGCATCGCCGTTGAGGGCGTAGAGGGTGGGCAGGTCAGTGAGATAGGTGGATGCATCAAAGTCGTACATCGAGGTGTAGTAGACCCCCCCGACGGTCATCCTCCTCTGGGAGGGGATCACCGTGGCCTGCTTGCCTTTCTTCAGCAGCGTCACCTCTACAGACTCGCCCAGGGGCATGGAGGCCAGGTGCAGGTAGGAGGAGGAGAGTGTGCCCTCCTTGAAGAGCTCCCCCTTATAGAGGTACAGCTCCTCACTGAAGCGACCCTTGCTCTGGATGGCACGGATCCTCCCGGCGAGGGAGGAGCCGTCCCTTCCTTGGATCAGGACAGGGATTTCTGCAAAGAGGAATGCATGGTCAACCAAAGAGAGCCCCTGAAGGTCGCTGACCAGGGCTTCCGCCCGGCTGAGGTCGGTGAAAGGCAGGGGGGCCTGCACATCAAAGGACTCGAAGGTTCGTATGTCCTCAAACTGGTTGGCCTGCAGTGCCTGCATGAATGAGAGCACCATCGTTATGGCGAAGAGAGAGAGGGCAAGGCCGAAGGCGATGCGCACACTGGTCCCCTTGTGCCGGTTCTCCGAAGAGAAGGCATACCGCCTGGCAAGGAAGAGCACCATGGCTTTAGAGGTACCTTATGGAGAGCACGCGCTTGCCATCGAGGGCGTACTCCAAATCGCAGTAGGGGACGCCGTTGTCATAGAGGGTCTCAACCTTGCCCTTCCCACTTCGATAGAGGGTGTCTTTTTCAAGCACACCCCCCTGATAGAGTGATTCCGACACCATCCTGCCCTCCTCATAGCGCATGATGCGCTCCTGCCCATCGACTCCCTTCTCATGTGCCTTTGCGAGCTGCCGCTCCTCAGTATAGCTGTATCGGGTCGTAAAGGAGGGGGTGGTGCGTACGGTGAGCAATCCCTGGGTATCATACAGCTCGCTCTCCTCCCCCTTTTGGGTACTGGTGGTCAGAAGCATCCCCCCTTCGGGCAGCATCCCGACCTCGACACCCCTGATGCGGGACTCACCTTTCCACAGCTCCTGGATCTGCACACCGCCGGAGAGCCGTGTCTCTTTGGTAAAGAGTCCATCCTTGGTATAGGAGAACCAGCTCTGGCCGCCCTGGCCCCCGAAATAGGAGACCACACTGCCCTTTTTCGTGATGGTGAGGATGCTGTTCAGCCTGCTCGTCCCCACATCATAGCTGTAGAGCTCCATCTCGGCGAGCTCACCTGAGACGAGGGTCATGCTCTTGGCCATGAGGTCGTGCTCGTCATAGATGAAGTGGCGGACCCTATCGCCCTCCCCTTCGCTGACGAGGCGGTTGTGTTCATAGCGCCTGAATTCAGTTCTTCCGGAAGCGGCATGCATGGTGGAGATCTCAACCACCCCATCAGCTTCAGTTCGCTTCCTCGTCCACACCATCATATCATCGCGATAGAGCGTCGATGTGCCACCTTCGAGCAGAAGGGAGTACTCCCCCCCCTGGGCAAACCTGCCCCTGTCCTGTCCGATGCTGTTCGAGCTGACACGCTGTTGGGCAGGCAGGGAGGACAGGAGCATCAGTATGAGCAGCAGAGGGGCAGCCTTTCTCATAGACCTACCAGGCTGTTGAGAAACTCTTCCTTGTCAAAGGGGTGCATGTCGGCATAGGTCTCCCCGGTGCCGACAAAGGCGATGGGGATGTCGAACTTCTCTCCGATCTGGACCAGGGCACCACCCTTGGCCAGGGAGTCATACTTGGAGAGGATCAGGGCATCGAGGGCGACAGCCTGGTTGAACAGGTCCGCCTGGCTTATGCCGTTTTGACCGGTGGTGGAGTCGATGACCAGGAACTTCAGGTAGTGGGCGCTGTCCACCCCCCTGCCCTGTACGATCTTGTCGATCTTGGAGAGCTCGCGCAGGAGGTTCTCCTTGTTATGCATCCGCCCTGCGGTGTCCACCAGGATAAGGTGTTCCCCACGTGCCTTTGCCGATGTTATGGCATCATAGACTACAGAGCCCGGGTCACTGCCGCTGCTCTGCTTGACCAGGCGGCAGCCCAGCCTCTGGGCATGCACCTCAAGCTGGTCGATGGCAGCTGCCCGGAAGGTGTCAGCTGCAGCGAGCATCACCGAATAGCCCTGGTTCTTGTACATCTGGGCCATCTTTGCGATGGAGGTTGTCTTGCCGACCCCGTTCACCCCAAGGATGAGAAAGACTGTCAGACCATCCTTGTCCAATTCGGGCAGGAAGGCGCGCACCTTGGGGGAGAGGGCCCTCTTGACCATCAGCTGGAGGTCCTCCTGGGTGGTGGGCTTCTGACTTTTTGCCAGTTTCCGCATCTCGGAAGAGATCTCCATGGCAAGCTTTGCCCCCAGGTCCCCTTCAATGAGAAAATCCTCAAGATCTTCAAAGAACTGCTCATTGAAGGTCTTTATGCCAAACAAGGCCTTGAGCCTGTCACCAAATTTCTTTTTCATCCAAAAACTCCAAGGGCTGCTACCGTACGCCGGTACTCGCAAGAGCGACATAGGAAGCAAGATTCATAATAGTGTGCAGTGTCGAGACGAGGGCAAAGCCACTGGTCGCAACCTGCAGGCTCTGCCACAACGGGTTTGCCACATCAAAGGTCTGAGAGAGTGTGGAACTGGCCACATACAATCCGAATATCAGCATGGTATTTCGCAAGCTTGCATAAAAGTCCCCCTGCCGTTGCATCAACAGGGAAGAATCGGCCATCCACCCAGGCTCCAGAAGCACCTCGCGCTCCTGGAAGGGTTTCTGTATCTGCAGCGTCTTGCCCGAGAAGCCCTCCTTTTGGGCAACAACCACGAGCGGGACCAGAGAAGCCGCCAGGCTCAGCGAGCAGGAGGTGTCGGCAAGAAGCCCGTCCACAAACCAGGAGACCTTTCCCTGGGAGGAGAAGAGGTGCATCTCCCCCATGGGAATCCTCTCAAGGGAAACAGGGATGCGCGTGATGGCTTGTGCCCCTACCGTTACGACGCTCTGGCTGGGGATGAACCCCTCCCTGCTCATCTCCAGCGTATACTCGCCGGAGATGAGCAGGGCCTGTCCCCCTTGGAGGGTCAGCGGCTGCCCATCGACCTCGATGGAGAGGGAGGAGGTGTAGCCGTCAAGGATGAGCAGGCCGTACTGTCCTCCTGCACTCTTGGCAAGGAGTGCGCTTCCTATCTCCTCTTGCATCTTTTGGGGTAGGTCCTGAACAACCACCTGATCAAGGACGGGTGTGGTAGTGTCGGTGAAGAGGTCATACCAGTAGAGCCTGAGGCGAACCTTGGAGGCGATCCTTGTCTGATGGACCAAGACCAAGGCATCGAGCTTCTCGCGCGAGGCGAACCAGGATCGCGATTCAGGAAAGGAGGAGAGAAGAGCGGAGTACCCCTTTTCCAAGGGGACCTCCCGGTAGATGATCGGCACTCTGTCAGAGGGAACCGTCGTAGCCCTAGGTAGGGGCAGAAGTGCTTTTTCAAGCTCCTTCTCGGATTTTGAACCATATGCTGAGGAGATGCTCTCTGAGATGGAGATCTCTTGCTCCCGCTGTTCCCTGGAGAAAAGATGAACGCCATACGCTTCGCTCGGGACTATGAAGGTCGAGGCGTAGGTGCGCCCCCCCTCGGCCACCAGATCGGCAAACGGGGAGAGCTCATCGCCCAAGGCGATGATACCCACAGAAAAGGGGGCCTGCTCGGCGGCAGAGAGCGGCAGGCATGCCAAAAGGAAGCCTACCAGAGCCAACAGGAAACCCCTGATCCGCACCCTTACGCCTCCTCTTTTGACCACCGCAAAAAGCTTTCGATGAAAGGATCGATCGAACCGTCCATGACCGCCTGGATGTTGCCGATGGTCTCCCCTGTCCGGTGGTCCTTGACCATGGTATAGGGCTGAAAGACATAGGACCTGATCTGGCTGCCCCAGGTTATCTCCTTCTTGGCGATCGCTGTCTTTTGCTGCTCTTTTTCCTTCTCTTCCCGATAGTACTCATACAGGCGGCTCTTGAGCACCTTGAATGCAAGTTCCTTGTTCATCCCCTGGCTTCGCTCATTCTGGCACTGGACAACAATGCCCGACTCAAAGTGGGTTATCCTGACCGCACTGTCGGTCTTGTTGACGTGCTGGCCCCCTGCCCCGCCTGCCCGGTAGGTGTCCAGGCGGTAGTCATCAGGCTTGATGTCGATCTCAATGGTGTCGTCGATCACCGGCGAGGCATAGACGCTGCTAAAGGAGGTGTGCCTCCTTTTTTGGGAGTCGAACGGACTGATGCGCACCAGACGGTGCACCCCAGCCTCACCTTTGAGATAGCCGAAGCAGTACGATCCGGTTATCTTGATGGTGACGCTCTTGATGCCCCCCTCGTCCTCCTGCAGGTCAAGGATCTGGCTCTTGAAGCTGTTACGCTCGCAGTAGCGCAGATACATGCGCATGAGCATGCTGGCCCAGTCGCTGGCCTCAGTGCCCCCGGTGCCCGCATGGATGGTCAGGAAGCAGTCATTCTTGTCGAACTGCCCATCAAGGAGTGTCTTGAGCTTGAGCTTTTCATACTCGCTTGCCAGACCCTCTATCTGGGAGTCGATCTCCTGCTGCTCCTCGGGGTTGTCCGGTTCATCCGAATAGATGGTGATGAGCTCTTGCATGTCATCCAGCTTTTCGATCAGTTCCTTCCAGGGAAAGTAGGAGTCCTTCAGGGCGTTGAGCTCGCTGAACAGGGATTCGGCACCGCGCTTGTCCTCCCAAAACCCCGGCTCAAGGGTCTTCTTTTCAAGGTCGGCTATTTTTTCTTGCAGGTTGGAGGAGTCAAAGCCGCCTCCATACTGTGTAGGCTTCTTCTTTCATATCTTCAAACTGTGATTTGTTCTGAAAATGCATAGGGTCTCCTCAATCTTATTTTCGTTCGAGCCTGAGTCCCAGGGTGTGCTTCTGCTCTTCGCCGGGGGCGAGAGAGAGCGGCCAGGATAGCAGGTACAGGGTGTGTTGGTAGAGTTGTTCCTCAGCCAAGGTTGTCTTGTACCCAATACTATAGTCTTCCTTAAGCAAGGTAAAGTGTGTATCGGCAACAAGGGTGATCATCGTATTGTTGGGTTCGTCGAATATCTTGAAGGATTTGACCCCTTCGACAACCACTTCGCTCTCCTCATAGGCGATGAGCTTGCGATCCTCCATGACTGAAAAAGAGGTGTTCTGCTTCTTGGAACCGACAGAGAGGGGCATCTCACAGCCGTACATGCACCTGATATGCTCATCACCGCTGTTGGTGAGGGTTATCTCCAGAAGGACGGTATTCTGGCGGAACTTGAAATGCTTGTCGATGGAGAGCCTGCCGCCCAGGATGGGGCTCCCTTCGCATACGGCATGGGCAAGATACTCGGTGTTTCTCCTATCGGCGACAGAGAGGTCATACAGAGTTCTGCCCATATCCAGGAATAGGGCAGCATCCCGCTTGTCGTACTCCCCCACACTCACCTCCCTGGGGAAGAATATATCGGTGAAGAGCCTCTGCTTGGTCCCGGGGACCGGGGGGTGCAGGCTCAGGCTTGTTCCAAAGCCCCCAAGAGGTGCAAAGGTATCGCCATAGTTGTACAGCGAAGGCAGGTAGGTAAGCTCGCTCAGCGAGCCCCCCTTGGCATCGACGACGCTGCTGATGTTCTTGCCGATGGTAAGGTACTCGTCCAGATCATCCCCGTCATAGTCGGTACTCACCGGATAGGCATAGTCAGGGGCTGCAACCAGCACGGAGTCCGCCTCGGTTATGTACCGCCAGACCAGCTTGCGAATCGATGAGCGCAACATGGAGGCATTGGCATCACAGACGAACGGACCGCCTTGCGACATCTTTTGCAGCAGTATCTCAAGGCGCTTGCGCACATCCTTGTCCTTCTTGTAGGCGCGGGCAGAATCGAGCATGGAGGTGAACCTTCCATAGAGGTAGGTAAGGCTCTCATCCTTGACAAAGAGGTCGTTGAAACAGGAGAGCTCTCCCCTCTCACAGTCATGGCCGTACCACCCTGCCTGGAGGTATCCCCTCTTCATCGGTTCGTTGGGGTCGTTCACCTCCTCAATGGAGGAGGGGGAGAGGCTGCACAGCAGTTTGAACAGCTCTTCGGTCTGGGGCGCAGTAATGCCACCCTGGCAGAGCTGGTCAACGTTGACCATCGCAGCACAGAAGGAGGATGTGCACTCCTGCATCAGGGCCTTGAGCTTGTGCAGGAATTCGGGGAATCCGATGTCAGAGGAGGCATACTGCCTGACAAGGGCGCCCACCGAACTGTCTGTGGGGATGATCTGCACGCTCTTGCCCAACTCCTGCATCTGGAAGGGCTCCTCCAGATACTCCTCATCGCGGATGCCGTCATAACTGGAGATCAGCACCCTGTCTATGCAACACAGCGCAAGGGTGTTGATATAGATGGGGTTGAAGTACTGGGCGTAGCACCACAGCGTCTTGCTCCTCTGCCCATAGCGCTTGCGTATCCAGGTGGTGTTCAGCTCTATCTGGTTGGATCGGTCCTTGGGGGTGAGCAGGGAGAGGACACTCTGGTTGTAGGAGCCGGTGAGCAGCTCCACCCTACCCATGCGGGCAAGGTCCCCGATGAGCATGTTCACCTCAGGGTGGTTCTTCTCCAACCACTCCATGAGGAAACTGCTCAGATATAGCTGCAGCACAGCGTCCTCGGTGCTATGAAGAAGGGTCAGCATAGGTTTGTACACAGACTCAAGCGCCCGTTCCAAAACGGGCGCTGGTGATCCTGGAGGAATCTGACTATAGGCACCTATCAGTACTTTTTTCATTAATTACCGCTTGACGATACACTTCGTAGGGCAGGCTTCGGCGGCTTCTGCTATCTGTGAGTGTGGCACAGACTGGTCAAATGTCGAGAGGAACCTTTCCACCTTGCATCCGGACTCGGGGAATTTCCTTTCACAGATCATGCACCCTATACAGGCTACCGTGCACATTTTGCGGATCTTCCCTCCCGGCTCATGGCTATTGCACTCCACCAGATATTCACTATCCTCATAGACCATCTGCATAACGCCGTTGGGGCATATCTGAACGCACTTTCCGCAACTGATGCAAGCCTTTTCATCCACGATGATGTAGCCCTGCTCATCCTTGGAGATGGCATCCACAGGGCATACGGCGATACAGCTGCCAAGATGCAGACATCCGTCCTTGCACGTGTTGTCCCCTGCAAAGAGCAGGGCGGCGGCGTTACAGTCAAGCAACCCCTCATAGGCGTAGTCCTTGGTGGTGAACTCCAGATTACCCCTGCACATGACGTGGGCGACCTGGCGTCGGCTCTCCCCTGAGACATCAATCTTCTGGCCCATGATCTCGGCCATCTTGAGGTCCAGTGATGACCCTCCCGGGGTGCACAGCCCGATCGGGGCCTCCCCGAGTGCGACAGCGGCTGCATAGGCGTTGCACCCGGCATAGCCGCACACACCACAGTTGGCACCGGGCATGATGGGCTCGAGGGCAAGGACGCGAGGGTCCTTCTTGACGGCGAGCTTCTTTTCAGCAAAGGAGAGGCCAAAGCCAAACAGGCCGCCAAGGACGGCTATAATCAAAACAGCAAACAAAATATTCATGGCTTCTCCCTATACCAGATGCAGGTTTGTAATCAGCGACTTGTCAAATGCCATGAAGGCAAGAGCCATCAGGCCGGCAGAGACAAAGGCAATGGGCATACCGGCAAAGGATCTGCGCACCGGCTGGAGGTCCAGCCTCTCTCTGATGTTGCTCATCAGCACGATTGCCAAGGTGAACCCAAGACCGGCTGCCAATCCGGCTGTAAAAGCCTCCATCACGTTGTAGCCGCTGGTGATGTTGATCAGAGCTATACCCAGGACAGCACAGTTGGTGGTGATCAGGGGCAGGAAGATTCCCAGAGCCTTGTACAGCGGCGGGCTGATCTTCTGGATCACCATCTCCAGCAGCTGCACAAGCGAGGCTATGACCAGGATGAAGGAGAGTGTCTGCAGGTACTGCAGGTTGAAGGGAACCAGGAGATAGTAGTAGATGGCCCAGGTCACAACCGAGGCTACCGTGGTGACAAAGGTAACCGAGGCTCCCATGCCGATGGCATTCTCACTGTTCTTGGATACCCCGATGAAGGGACACAGGCCCAAGAACTGAACGAGAATGAAGTTGTTGATAAATATGAATGTCAGTACTATTGCAATATAGGTCATCTTACTTCACCTTCTTTCGTGAGCTCTTCCATGCGAAGAACGCCTTCAAAAACCCCATGACCAGAAAAGCGCCCGGAGCAAGGGAGAGCACCCTTACAGGGTTGTCATAAAACCAGGGAATGGGGATGACACCACTGAAGCCCCCTATGGGGAACAGCGTGATGGTACCAGAGCCGAACAGTTCGCGGATGACCGCTATCAGGGTGAGGGCCAATCCGAAGCCGATGCTCATGCCGATGGCATCAAGGGCACTGTCGAAGGTGGAGTTCTTGCTGGCAAAGGCCTCGGCCCTCCCCAGGATGATGCAGTTTACGACGATCAGGGGGAGAAAGACTCCCAAGGCGTTGTAGACAGCGGGCACGAATGCATGCATCACCATCTCGGTGACCGTGACCAAGGAAGCGATGACTACAATGTAGGCAGGGATGTGGATGCTGCCGGGAATTACATTCCTCAGCAGCGAGATGATGATGTTGCTGAACAGGAGTACAAAGAACACCCCTGCCGTCATGCCGATGGCATTGGATACCTGACTGGATACCCCAAGAACAGGACAGAGTCCCAAAGCAATGACAAACACTGGGTTTTGTTCAAAGAAGCCTTTGGTCAACTCCTTCATATGATTTTGTTTCACTTCGAACCTCCCAGGGTCTTCACATATTCACTGCCACCCTGTATGGCCTTTCCGATGGCCATGAAGGTAACAGACGAGCCGCTGACTGCACTTGCATCGGAGGCAGCGAGCATGTCCTTGGTAGTGGGCACCGCCTTGGCCGACCCTGTTCCCTTGAACATATCCATATACCCTTCGCGCTCACTTTTCTTGCCCAAGCCGGGGGTCTCGCTGTTGGTGAGCATCTTGGCAAAGAGCATCTCCCCTTGCAGGGTGTAGGAGGCTACCATGGTAAGCTCCCCTGCATAGCCGGCGCCCTTGAGCCCGACAATATACCCTTTGGTCTGTCCCGCTTCGGTAAGGGGGAGGGAGTACTGGACAAACGGCACGCTTGCCACCCTCTGCTGCCCTCCGACGGTCCACCCGTTGCTGACAGCCTCCAGTGCCCTTGTCTCATTCTCCAGCTCAGCCTGTGCGATGACAGGGGCGGTGACGGAGTTGGTCCACCCCAGGGCAAAGGCACAGACGGCACAGATGGAAAGCAGGATGAATGCATATTTCAGATTCTTTTTCATACCCTTGCCTCCTTCTGCCCTTTGCGATACTCACGCGTATCGCCAAACTTGCGCGGGACGATATAGCGGTCGATGGTGGGGGTGACTATATTCATAAGCAGTATGGAGACAGAGACCGCTTCGGGCATGCTTCCAAAGGACCTGAATATGAACGTGAAGAAACCACAACCGAGGCCGAAGAGTACCTGCCCCTTGTGTGTTATCGGACTGGTGACGTAGTCGGTGGCCATAAACAGGGCGCCGAGCATCAGAGCCCCGGTAAAGATAGAGGGGAAGAAGGCCCCTGCAAACAGGCCAAGTTCGGAGGGGATGCCGCCGAATACCCAGCTGAGCAGGCCTACGCTGCCTATGTAGGTCAAAGGGACATGCCACGTGATGATCTTGCGCACCAGCATGTATATTCCCCCCACCATGAGCAACAGGGCGCTCACCTCTCCGATGCATCCGCCGACATTGCCTAGGAAGGTGTCTATCGAATAGGGGGAGAAGCCCGTCACAGAGGCGATGCTCTGGGCAAAGGAGGTGGATGGATATCCACCCTGGGCGAGCAGGGCATTGGTATCGAGGCCGGTCTGCCCCGAGGCGATTGCTGTCTTGGCAAAGGAGAGGGGGGTTGCCGAACTGAGGGCATCAGGGGCGAGGGAGGCAAGGGTTCTGGGCAGCTTGTAGCTGCTCATCGGTGTCGTGAACGAGAAGAACACAAACACCCGTCCTGCCAGGGCCGGGTTTATCCAGTTGGCCCCAAGCCCGCCGAATGTCCATTTTGCCACAAAGATGGCAAAGACGCTCGCCACTGTGGGAATGTACAGGGGAATGGTAGGGCTCATGTTGACCCCCACCAGAAGTCCCGTAAGGAAGGCCGAACCATCCCAGAGGGTGGACTCCTTGCTCATCCTTGAGAGCAGCAGCTCACATAGGACGGCGCTGAGGATCGAGACCCCGAGCACCAGCAGGGAGCGAAGCCCGAAGGCGTAGACACCCCACAGCGTAGCGGGGGCGAGTGCCAGCGAGACACTCCACATGATGGATGCCGTATCTGCCTTTGCATGGATATGCGGTGATGCGGATACGGTCAATGAGGGTTTGTTCATTTCTTCTTTCTCCCCAACTTCTTTCCGGTCTTCATCCCATGAACCAGCGGAAGATGAGCCGGACAGACATAGGAACAACAGCCGCACTCCTTACAATCCATGAGGCTGTGTTGCATGGCTTCTTCATACTCGCCATTGATGATATACCGATACAGGTGCGAAGGCATCAGGCCGATCGGACAGGCTGCCACACAACGCCCGCAGTTGATGCAGGGGGTACTCTTGCTTTTCTTCTGTGCAGGAAGGGCCAGCAGGCCGCTGGACCCCTTTGCCATGGGGGTGTTCTCATCAAAGAAGGAGAAACCCATCATGGGTCCTCCGCTTACCAGCTTTTCAGGTTCGCTGGAGAAGCCGCCGCAAAAGGCGAGCAGGTCGCCCATCTTCGTCCCTATGGGGGCGAGCACATTCTTGGGTTGTGCGATGCACTCACCTGTGACGCTGATCACCCGCTCATAGAGGCTCTTGTGCAGGACTATCGCCTCATACAGGGCGTAGCAGGTTCCGATGTTGATGACCACCGCCCCGATATCCAAGGGCAGCTTGCCCGAGGGAATCTCCTTGTTGATGGTCGCCTTCAGCAGCTGCTTCTCGTCCCCTTGGGGGTACTTGACCTTCAGGCCGATTATTTCAAGGGGGAAGGCCTTTGCCTTTGCTATGGATGCGAGATGCTCGATGCAGTCGACCTTGTTCATCTCGATGCCGATGACAATCCGTTTGGCGCCGATGATCTTGGCCCCTATCATCGCCCCTACAAGCACCTCCTCGCCGTGTTCCAGCATGAGGCGGTAGTCAGCGGTGAGGTAGGGTTCGCACTCCACCCCATTGATGACAAAGGTATCGACGCTCTTGCCGGCGGGAATGGAGAACTTCACATGGGAGGGGAAGGTGGCCCCGCCCAGCCCTACAATGCCAAGATCCTTGACTTGCGCAAGGAGATCGGCCCTGTCCTGGGAGGCCCAGTCATATGTTTCTGTAGGCTCGGGATCCTGTTCGGGGTCGGGTATGATGACAAAAGCATCACACCTGATGCTGTTTGCCAAGGTGACCTTACGAATCTCCTTGATGGTTCCGCTAACAGGGGAGTGCACATCGGCGCTGATGAAACCGGATGCGCTTCCGATCTTCTCTCCCCGCTTGACGGTGTCCCCTTTTGCTTTCAAGGCTTTAGCCGGTGCACCAAGGTGTTGTGACAAAGAGACAAGCAACTCAGCGGGCATGGGCAGTCGTTCAATAGGCTGTGAACGACTAAAGACCTTCTGGTCGCGAGGATGAACACCACCCTTGCTGAACGTAGGCACTTTCTGCATAGAAAACGCTCCTTACAACTATGATCTAAAACTCACAAGGGAATTTTTACGAAATGCTGTTCTATTGTACAGGAAAATACGTATAATGGAAACCATGAATCGGATATTTAGATATGCTTTCTGGAAACTCAAGGGTACCAAAGTATATGCACTGGTTGGCAAAAGCGGAACAGGCAAAAGTTTTCGCTCTAAGTTGGTGGCACAAAAATATGGTATCGACCTCATCATCGATGACGGGCTGCTCATCCGTGGCGACCGCATCCTTGCGGGGAAATCTGCAAAACGTGAAAGCAACGTCCTCTCCGCCGTGCGCACCGCCGTCTTTGATGATGCAGAGCACAAGGAGCAGGTCATCGATGCCATCCAGAAAGAAAAATTCCACAAGGCCCTGATCATCGGCACCAGCGACAAGATGGTGTACAAGATTGCCAGCCGCCTGAACCTGCCCCAGCCTGAGAGGATGCTCCGCATAGAAGACATTGCAACCAAGGAGGAGATTGAGACGGCGATGCGCATACGCTACACCGAGGGAAAGCATGTCATCCCGGTCCCCTCCATCGAGATAACCCGCAACTATCCGCAGATCGTCTACGACACCATGCGTGTCTTCTTCAAGAAAAAGCACCGCTCCCCCTTCACCAAAAAGGACATGAGCTTCGAAAAGACCATCGTGAGGCCTGAGTTCAGCAAATATGGCAAGGTGACGGTAAGCGAGCCGGCCCTCACCCAGATGGTCGCCCACTGCCTCGATGAGTTTGACAGCCAGATCAAGGTCAAGCGCGTCCAGGTGCAGGTGAAAAGTGAAGGCTATGCCCTTACTGTCAAGCTTCGCGTACCGATGCAACACCATATAGCCACCACCTTGGGTGAGCTACAGGAGTACATCGCCGACAGCCTGGAGAAGTATGGCGGCATCTTTGTTGCAAGTGTGAATATTGAGATCGAGGAGTGGGCCTAGAGGTCGTGTGCCTCTGCGCTGGAGCCGACCTTCTGTTCCTGCTCGACAGGACGCTTCTGGGAGCGGCCGCGGCTTCTTCTTTTCCTGGATGCCGCTGAGACCTCCCCTGTTCCCTCGCTTCGCTTGGGACGGGACGGGCCTCTCCTTTGGGGGGGCTTGTTGGAAGGCCTCTGGTTGCGCACACAGTTGCGCGGGGTCTTGAAACCCCGGGCACTGAGCAGCCTCTCGCTGGCAAGCTCAACTTCGTAGTTTGATGGGGTCATAGGGCTGATAAGCACCTTGATCTGCCTGAAGGTCTCCTTGAAGCGCTCTTCACTGGTCATCTGGTCATCAGCAAAGACTATCAGGGGGTCCACTAGGGCCTTGATCATATCGGCGAGCATCACGGCAGGACCCTTGTTCTCCTTGGCCAGCATAACGCGCGCATCAAGGTCCCTCAGGCTATCCTGCACCTGGGGGAATTTGCTGTAGATGGAGAAGCAGGGGAGCATGAAGACCAGCAGCTTGTATTTCTGCAGTTCGTTGAAGATCTCCCGGCTATGGCCGGAGGCGAGTATCTTGTTGACCTCTTCGGTGAGGCGGCTGGTGGAGGTGCGCGACAGTTCGTTGGAGTACTTGCGGATGGCCATGCGTACATTCAGGCGCAGGGTGAAGCCGGTGATGATCGAGTACTTGACCGCCCTGATCATCCTTACAGGGTCTTCGGTGAAGGACTCGTCCAAGGCTATGATGGAGCTTATCCGCTTCTTCCTGAAGTCATCCATGGCGTTGTTGAAATCCAGCAACTGGTTGGTGGAGGGGTCGTAGTAGAAGGAGTTTATGGAGAAATCCCGTCTTTTCGCATCCTGGTCAATGGAGCCGAAGACATTGTTGTTCCCCTCCATCGCCTCTTCGCCGCTACGGAAGGTGGAGACCTCATGCACCTTATCCTTGAAGACCAGGTGCACCAGCTTGAAACGCTTTCCGATGATGCGGGCATTCCAGAACAGCCTCTGGATCTGGCGCGGGGATGCACTGGTGGCTATATCAAAGTCCTTGGGGACCTGCCCGAGCATCAGGTCGCGTACCGCTCCCCCTACGAGGTATGCCTCGGCACCCGACTGCTGCAGCTTCTTGATGGCCCACACAGCATCCTTGTCCAGCAGTGCGTAGTTTATCTTATGTTCCTTTTGTGTGTAGATGTTTGCTACGGGGACTGTCTTTCCATGTTCGTCTTGTTTGTATCTAATTAGCATCTTGCTCTCAATGTGTTGGTATTGTCAAAGAACCGCATATTGCAGAGCACAAGCGATTCGTTATACACTATTTGTACACCATCCGCGTCAAAAGCACAACAGGAGTATAGGACAATGAGAGTTGAAAGAGAGAAACGGGCCATCATAGAACCCAAGGTACTGAAGGGTTTCCGTGATTTCCTTCCATCCATGGAGATTCCAAAAAAGGCAATCGTCAACAAGCTGGAAGAGCACTTCTCACTCTATGGCTTCGTTCCCATAGACACCCCTGTCCTCGAATATACCGAGGTGCTGCTGGGAAAGGGAGGAGGAGAGACCGACAAGCAGATCTTCCACTTCCTGGACAACGGCGAGCGCGATGTGGCGATGAGGTTCGACCTCACCGTCCCCTTTGCCCGCTTTCTGGCCCTGCATCAGCATGATCTCACCTTCCCCTTCAAACGGTTCCACATCGACAAGGTCTGGCGGGGGGAGAACCCCCAGAAGGGTCGCTACAGGGAGTTCACCCAGTGTGACTTTGACATTGTCGGGGTGGACAGCGCCGAAGCCGACTTTGAGATCCTTTCCATGATGGAGAGCTCCTTTGGTGTCATAGGGGTCACCGACTTCACCTTCTGCATCGCCCATAGGGGGCTGTTCAATGCGTTTCTGGCCCATCTGGGGGTCCAGGACAAAAGCGTGGAGATCCTCAGGATAGTGGACAAGCTGAAAAAGGTCGGAGAGGGGGAAATCTCTGATCTGCTTGTGGCTTGTACCGGAACCAAAGGGATAGCTGACAAGATAGTGAGCTACATCACCGTCGAGGACGAAAGCGAACCTTTCTTGACTACCTTGGACAGGCTCAGTACCTTAGCAGGGGGTGAGAGCGAACATACGGCCCGGATGCAGAGCATCTACGCCTATCTGTGCAATGCAGGCATTGAGGCACACTTCAAGCTGGACCCCTCCATCACGCGCGGCCTTGACTACTACACAGGCCTGGTCTATGAGACCTTCCTCACCGAGCTTCCCCACTTCGGCTCGGTGTGCAGCGGAGGTCGGTACAACGACCTTGCCTCGCTGTACACCAAGGAGCAGCTTCCTGGTGTAGGATCCTCCATCGGGCTGGACCGCCTGCTAGCCGCCCTTGAGGAGCTGGAAAGCCCCCTCATACAGAGGGCGAGTTCTGCAGACCTCATCATCTTCTGCCTTGATGCGAGCCTGAGACCCTGGTATGACACCCTTGGGCGGCGTTTCCGTCTTGAGGGGATCCGAGTCGATGTCTACCTGCTGGACAAGAAGATGGGGGCCCAGTTCAAGTATGCGCAGGCAAACCACATACCCTATGGCCTGAGTTGTGGCCAGGACGAGAAGAGTGCAGGGAAAGTAACCCTTAAAAATCTACAGACAAGGGAGATGCACCAGATGATAACCATCGAAGAAGCGATCTCCATACTGAAAAGGAATTAATTTGAAAGATATGAAACAATTGCCTGTGTACCAACACAGGATGGAAATTCTCGAAGCCCTTGATAAGAATCAGGTGATCATAGTAGAGAGCCCTACCGGAAGCGGCAAGACGACGCAGCTTCCCATAATCCTCCATGAAGCGGGCTATACCAGCTCGCTGATGGTGGGAATCACCCAGCCCAGGCGCATTGCCACCCTCAGCGTATCGGACTACATCCGAAAGCAGGTGGACAGCGGCGATGACTTTGTCGGATACAAGATGCGCTTTGATGACACCACCTCCTTCAACACCCGCGTCAAGGTCATGACCGACGGCATCCTGCTTATGGAGCTGAAGGCCGACCCCCTGTTGAACAACTACAGCGTCATCCTGGTCGATGAGGCACACGAGCGGTCGCTTAACATCGACTTCATCCTCGGACTCCTGCAGGATGTCATGAGGAACCGACCTGAATTCAAGGTCATCATCTCCAGCGCCACCATCAACACCAAGGTGTTCAGCCAGTTCTTCGACAACGCACCGGTGATCAGCATCGATGCGAAGATCTGGCCCATCGAGGTGGTCTACCACCCCCTCAAGCAGGAGAACCTCGAGCACCAGGTCGAGGCGATCACCAAGATCGTCATGAACCAGGCCCGCAAGAAGATGGGGGACATCCTGGTCTTCATGAGCGGGGAGTTTGACATCACCAACTGTGTCAACGCCCTTTTTATGGCCGACACCGAGAAGCTGCTTGAGCTCTACCCCCTGTTCGGGCGCCTGAGCAAGGAGGAGCAGGAGTCTGTCTTCAACGACACAAGCGAAGGCAAGACCAAGGTCGTAGTGGCCACCAACATTGCCGAGACCTCCGTCACCATAGACGGCATCACCGCTGTCATCGATACGGGCATTGCAAAGATGAACTTCTACAACCAGAAGGACTTCACCTCTTCCCTTGTCCCCCTTCCCACCAGCCGCAGCAGCTGTGACCAGCGCAAGGGTCGTGCAGGACGCACAGCCCCCGGTGTCTGCTACCGCCTCTACAGCGAAGAGGATTTCAAGGACAGGATGCTCTATGGCACCGAGGAGATCCTCAGGACCGACCTGAGTGAGGTCGTGCTCAGGATGAGTGACCTGGGAATCTACGACTACGAGCACTTCCCCTTCATCACGCGCCCGAAGAACAGCGCCATCACCAGTGCAGAGGATACCCTTCGCTTTATCGGGGCCATCGATGAGAAGCGCCACCTCACCACCATAGGGGCCCTGATGTGCAAGTTCCCCCTGCTTCCCCGCCACTCCCGCGTCCTGGTCGAAGCACTGGTGCACTACCCCGATGTCCTGGAGGAGGTGCTGATCGCAGTCTCCTTCCTCTCGACGAAGAATCCGTTCCTTTTCACCCCCGGCGAAGAGGACCTCTCCCGCTCTGCACACAAGAAGCTCAACAACTCCGAGTACGGGGACTTTGTCTCCTACCTGAACATCTTCAAGAAGTACACTGCAAACACCACCAAAGAGGCAAAAGAGCGGTTCTGTAAAAAGTTCTACCTCGATTACCAGGGGATGCAGGAGATAGTCCATGTGGATGAGCAACTTGGTGAGATCTGCGGTGAGATAGGCTTTCCCCTCACCCATGGGGGAAATATCCGCGAGTACCTCTCCTGCATCGCCAGCGGCCTGTTGCAGTACATCTGCATCAAGGCCGAGCGCAACATGTACAAGAGCCTGACTGCCAACCAGGTGTTCATCCACCCCGGCAGCGCCTACTTCAAGACGCTTCCCCAGTTCATCATCGCCGGTGAGATAGTGCAGACGAGCCGCATGTATGCCCGCTCGGTGAGCCCGCTGGAGAAGGCCTGGCTTGATGACATCAACCCGGACATCTACAGGCAGCTGACCGCCCTCACCCAAAAGGGCGAGAAGAAGCTCTCGAAGAAAGATTTGCGCAAGCAGGAAGAGGCCGAAGAGAAGATCGAAGGCATTGCAAAAGGCAAGTCGGTGGTCCAGGTCTACAAACGTACCTACCCCACCCTCGCCCTTGGCAAGAAGAACAAGCGTACAGTCGCCATCATTCCCCTCGAAGATCTTGAATATCTCTTCCAGACCAACGAGAAGGCCCCAAAACGACCGAAGAACTTCCCTGCAACCCTGCTGTACCAGGGGTACTACATCCACTACGGGGACAAGTTCTTCTCAATTCTGGACCTCTTTGGGAAGATTGACATCAAAAAGGGCATCATAGACAACCCCCCCAGGAGCATCTATACCATCGCCGATGGTCAGACCCTGGTGGACAACCTCACGTGGATCATGACCCTCTCCAGAAACAAGAAGGAGCGCAAGATGCTCGGGTTTGTCGGCTTTGAGGCGAGCGGGGATGGGAATTTCCGCTTCACCTTCAATGCAGACGGTTTTGATGCGCTGGACGGCTCGCTGTACACGCTGCTGCAGCTTGGGGATATGTTTGAGGAGGCAGGCGAAATAAAACTTGCCAAGCAAGTTGGCAAGATCTATGGGAACCTGTTGAAAATGGTCGAATGATCTAGAATATCGGTTTGGCGATGACCAAATGTTGCACTGCCGACATATCAAGAGGCTTGAGAGTTGCCTTGCCCTGACCTTCCATCAGGACAAAGAGCACCTTTCCGGCCTCTTTTTTCTTGTCCTTGAGAAGGTGGTCCCTGAAGTCGATCCAATCGCCGCGCCCGATGCGGTAGTCCATGTCGTAGCCATAGGACTTGAAGAGCTTTGCAGCCCCCGATGCATATGCCTTGTCGGTGATGCCCAGGGCGACACCCGCCTCCAGAGCCCGTCCGGTGCCCCAGGCAACGCACGAGCCGTGCCCGAAGAGGCCGAAGTGCGAGGAGGACTCCAGGGCGTGGCCGAAGGTGTGTCCGAGGTTGAGAGCCTGCCTGATGCCCAGCTTCTCTGTGGGGTCCTGCTCGATATACCAGGTCTTCACCGCCAAGGAGAGGTCCAGCAGGAGCTTGAGCGTCTCCACGTCGCGCGAGAGTATCTCGTTCTTCCTGACCAGCAGCAGCTTGTACAGCTCCTCGTCCTGGCTGAGCAGGGCGTGCTTGATGACCTCGGCAAGACCGTTGAGGAACTCCTTTTCGCTGAGGGTGCGCAGCGTATCAAAGCTGATGAGCACCTCATCGGCAGGATAGAAGGAGCCAACCATGTTCTTGATCCCTCGGAAATCTATGGCGGTCTTTCCCCCCAAGGAGGCATCGACCATGCACAGCAGGGTTGTAGGAACCAAGGTAAGGTGACACCCTCGCATATACACCGAGGCGGCAAAGGCTGCCAGGTCGCACACCACACCACCTCCGAATCCGATGATGCGTCCATCCCGTGCAAGACCTTCGTCCATCGCAGAGGAGAGAATCCTCTCCAGCGAGGTGAAGTTCTTGGAGGCCTCCCCACTTTCCAGGACCACATGAACCGGGGGAAGCTGCTTGAAAAGCTTCGCGGTATTGGTGTCGAAGACCCAGAGCACCGATCGCCCGTAGTTGCCCAGATGGGAAGAAAGATCCTTAAGGTCATCAGCAAGAAGTATCTTGCTCTGCTTGCCATGTGCAAGCGTTGCCACTCGTAATGTATTCATACCTTCATTTATACCGTTTGTAGGGGGGAAACACAAGATGGAAAACATCACTTCATTCCTGTCGAACTCTTGGATTGGCTTGAATTAATAGGCGAATTCGGGGACAATGCAGGCCATGACAGAAATCCACTATTTTGACAATGCGGCCACGACAGCGATGAGCGACCGGGCCATTCAGAGATATGCCTCGGTCGCCTCCTCATATATCGGCAATCCCTCAGCACTCCACCAGGAGGGCCTGAAGGCACAAGCCCTCCTTGAACAGATGAGGGGTGAGGTTGCCACCGCCTTGCATGTGAGGCCCTCCACCCTCTACTTTACCAGCGGCGGGACCGAGTCCAATGCGATCATACTGAACAACCTGCTGTGGAAGCCCCAGAAAGCTGAGATCATCCTCACCAACATCGAACACCCCTCCATCAAGGGGGCGGGTACCTTCTTCAGGCAGCTGGGATGGAAGGTGATCTACCTTGATGCCCCCCAGGGCTTTGTCCGGCCTTCCGACCTTGCCGCCGCCCTGACGGAGAAGACGCGCCTGGTGTGCTGCCTCCTGGTGAACAATGTGGTCGGCTCCATCCAGGACATTGCCTCATTGGTCGCTGTAGTCAGGGAAAAGGAAGAGAGCACCGGACGCAAGATCCACTTCCACACCGATGCGGTGCAGGCCCTGGGGAAGGTCCCCTTCTCCCTTACCGCCCTAGGGGTCGACAGCGCCTCCTTCAGCGCACACAAGGTGCACGGACCGCGGGGGGTGGGCATACTGTACAACACCAGCTCAGCGGTGTCGGCGCTCAACCGAGCAGGAGAACAAGAAAATGGATTGCGCGGGGGCACAGAGAACCTCAGCGGCATCGCATCGATGGTCACTGCCATAATGGATACCCTGGAGGCGCAGGAGGCCACCACCGTGCGCGTCCGGGCAATCAATGACCTCCTCAGGGAGGAGCTCTCCTTCCTGCCGATACTCTCCTTTGAAAAGGAGTGCTCGCCCTATATACTCACCCTTTCGGTCAAGCCCTGGCCCAGCGAGCTCTTCACCAGGATGCTCTATGAAAAGGGGTTTTGTGTCTCTTCAGGGTCCGCATGTTCCAACAACACCAAAGGCAACCCCCAGGGAGTGCTCCTGTCGATGAACGTCCGCCCCCAAGATGCAAAAAGCAGCCTTCGGCTCTCCTTCAGCGGAGAGACAACCTTAGAGCAAGCCAAGAAGCTCGCCCTAGCGATCACAACAACCTACAGGGAGCTAGCATGAAGGATTCAACCCTCTACCTGGTCAGACTCGGTGAGATATCACTAAAGGGCCTCAACCGTGACTTTTTCGAAAAACGACTCAAGCTGAACATCAAGGCAAAGCTCAGGCCCCACGGCAGTGTGGTGACCAAACAAAGGGGGAGGCTCTTCTTTGAGATCAGCGGCGAATGCCCTGAAGAGCAGGCCCTGAGGGCATTCAGGACCACCTTCGGGGTGGTGGGGTTCTCCAAGTGCATCCGCTGCGACAAGGATATGGATGTCATCAAGGCCCATGTCGCCACCCTGATCAAGGAGGAGCCCTTCGCATCCGGTGAGGGAACGTTCAAAAGTGAGACAAGAAGGGCCGACAAGAACTTCCCCCTGAGCAGCTACGAGATAGACTGTGCCCTCGGAGGGGTTGTCCTTGAGGCCTATCCGAATATGCGCGTCAATGCAAAGCATCCCGACAAGACCATATTCTGTGAGATACGCGACAGGGCATATCTGTACACCTCCCCACAAAGCGGCCCCGGGGGCCTGCCGGTCAATACGGCAGGCAAAGGGATGCTGTTGCTCAGCGGCGGCATAGACAGCCCGGTTGCATCCTACATGATGGCCCAGCGTGGCCTGAAACAGGAGTGCATCTACTTCCACGCCCCCCCGTATACCAGCGACCTCGCCTTGGAGAAGGTGGAGAAGCTCGCTTCGCTGATCGCCCCCTATCTCCAGGGGACACGCCTGCATGTGGTGCCCTTCACTGATGTTCAGCTGTGGATACGTGACAACAGCCCCGAGGATGAGCACACCCTGATGTTCCGCGCTGCGATGATGCAGGTGGCCAACGCCATCGCCCTCGTCCAGGATGGGACGGCCATCGTCACAGGGGAGGCACTGAGCCAGGTTGCGAGCCAGACCTTGGAGAGCATGGCCTTCACCGACAGCATGAGCGACCTGCTGGTGCTGCGCCCCCTGGTAGGGATGGACAAGCAGGCGATCATGGAGCTTTCCCAAAAGATCGGAACCTATGGGACATCCATACTTCCGTATGAGGACTGCTGCATCATCTTCAGCCCGAAGCACCCTCTGGTAAGGCCAAACAAGCGGAGCGTGACAAACCATTACAATGCGATGGGGATCGAAGCGTTGCTCCAAGAGGCGATCGCTGCGACAGAAACCGTTGATTTCGACTTCGAGGGAAGGCGCAAGGGGTGACCTTTTTAGACACTTTCTGCTAATGTGTATAAATCTTCAAGAATACGCTGTTACAAACAGCGAATAGTTCGTATTGTTGTTCCTGTAAGCGGGAGGCATTTCGGTGAGAATCGGATTAGATGTTGGCTCCACGACCATGAAGAGCGTGGTCCTCGATGATACTGGAAATCTTGTACATGCACAGTATACCCGTCACTTTTCACAGATACGGGATACTGCGGTAACCTTACTGTCGGCGATCCTCACCGAGTTCGGGGAGAGGACGATCACCATCAGCATCTCAGGGTCGGCGGGAATGGGCCTTGCCCAGAACCTGGGCCTCAGCTTTGTCCAGGAGGTCTATGCAACCCGCCTGGCGGTGAGGCACTACCTTCCCTGCAGTGATGTGGTCATAGAACTCGGAGGCGAGGATGCGAAGATCCTCTTTCTGGACGACCAGATGGAGGTGCGTATGAACGGCACCTGTGCCGGGGGCACAGGGTCGTTCATCGACCAGATGGCATCCCTGCTTCACGTCAGCCAGGATGAGATGGACGGCCTTGCATCCAGGGCAAAGCAGACCTACTCCATAGCAAGCCGCTGCGGTGTCTTTGCAAAGAGCGATGTGCAGCCCCTTCTCAACCAGGGAGCGGCCAAGGAGGACCTTGCCCTCTCCATCTTCTACTCAGTGGTCAACCAGACCATTGCAGGCCTTGCCCAGGGCAGGCCCATCAAGGGTCGGGTAGTCTATCTCGGAGGCCCGCTGACCTTCTTCCCCCAACTGCGCAAAGCCTTTGACCTGAGCCTCAAGCTTGAGGGGACATGCCCTGAGAACTCCCTCTATTTTGTAGCTTTGGGAACAGCCCTTGCCCCCGATAGGACGAGCCTTTCCCTCAAGGAGCTCATCGGCAAGGTCGAGCACACAGAGGTTCAGGCCTCCTTCACCTCCATCCCCCCCCTTTTCAAGGATGCACAGGAGTATGAACTCTTCAGAAAAAGGCATGAGGGGGCAAAGCTGGGCTATGGCGATCCGACTACCTACGAAGGGGAGGCCTTCCTGGGTATCGATGCAGGCTCCACCACCGTCAAGGTCTGTGTCCTCGATCGAGACGGCAAGGTCCTCTACACGCGCTACCAGAGCAACAACGGCAACCCTGTCCAGCTGGTAAAGGAGTTCCTCACCACCTTCATGGTCACCTACCCCGCCATAACCCTGGCAAAGGGGTGCTCCACCGGGTATGGGGAGAGCCTGATCAGAGAGGCCTTCGACCTTGAATACTCCCTGGTTGAGACGATGGCCCACTACACCAGTGC
Source organism: Sphaerochaeta sp. (assembly GCA_034007055.1). Classification (GTDB taxonomy): domain Bacteria; phylum Spirochaetota; class Spirochaetia; order Sphaerochaetales; family Sphaerochaetaceae; genus Sphaerochaeta. Next base: position 22,677 of record JAVERP010000007.1, on the reverse strand, counting down.
AAAGGCATTCAACCCCCTGGTCGACTTCATCATCGACATAGGCGGACAGGACATCAAGTGCTTCAAGATAGTCGACTCCTTCATCGACGATATCTTCCTCAATGAGGCGTGCTCTTCTGGGTGCGGCTCCTTTTTGCAGACCTTTTCCAACGCCTTGGGCTACACCCCCGAGGAGGCGGCCAAACTGGCCATAGGGGCACAGCATCCGGTTGACCTGGGAAGCCGGTGCACAGTCTTCATGAACAGTTCGGTAAAACAGGCACAGAAGGACGGGGCATCGGTACCCGACATCTTTGCAGGCCTTGCCATCAGCGTGGTGAAGAACGCACTGTACAAGGTCATCCGCTTTACAGACCCCTCGATGCTGGGAGAGCACATCGTGGTGCAGGGCGGCACCTTCCTCAATGATGCGGTCCTCAGGTCCTTTGAGATGGAGCTGGGTTCGCAGGTGGTCCGGGTCCAGGAGGCTGCCCTGATGGGGGCCTACGGGTGCGCCCTCTATGCCAAGATGATGCACCACAGCGTACCGAAGGGGACCACACTCTTGCAACTAGAATCCCTACAGCACTTTACCCACAAAACAAAGACAATGCACTGCAAGGGGTGCACCAACCACTGCCTGCTGACCATCAATCGCTTCGACCATGAACGCAAGCTGGTCAGCGGCAACAAGTGTGACCGCATCGTCAAGCCCGATAGCTTCATCAGCGACCCCAAAGAGCTCAATATCTACGCCTTCAAGCAGCACTACCTCTCCCTTTTCACACCGGTCAAGAACCGAAGGGGGACCATAGGCATCCCGTTCCAGCTGAACTTCATGGAACAGCTCCCCTTCTGGCATACCTTCTTCTCCTCCCTGGGATTTGAGGTGGTCGTCTCCCCCCCCTCCACCAGACAGACCTATCTGGACGGCCAGTCGACCATCCCCAGCGATACGGTGTGCTACCCTGCTAAGCTGATGCACGGCCATATCCAATACCTTCTCGCTGAGGGGGTGAAGACCATCTTCTACCCCTGCAGCAGCTATAACATCGACGAGCACAAGGGGGACAACCACTTCAACTGCCCGGTTGTCGCCTACTATCCCGAGGTCCTGAAGCACAATATGCCCTCCCTCACCGAAGAGGGGGTCACCTTCATCAAGGAGTACCTCTCCCTCGCAGACCGCTCCTTTCTTCCCAAGCGGCTCTATGCTGTCCTGGGAAAGCACTACGGCATTCCCAACAAGGAGATCAGGGAGGCTTGCAGACGGGGCTACGATGCGCATGATGCCTATATGAAGGCGATCAGAGCCCAAGGGGAGGTCATCATGGAGAATGCCCGGGCAAAAAGGTGGCCCATCATCGTGCTTGCTGGCAGGCCCTACCATCTGGACAGCGAGGTCAACCATGGCATCGACCAATTGCTGCTGCAGTGCAAGTGCGCTGTCATCAGCGAGGACACTGTTGCCCATAAGATGAAGAAGGAGAGTCGCAAGGTCCTCAACCAGTGGCCCTACCATGCACGCCTCTATGATGCTGCAAGGTATGTGCTTACTCAGAAAGACATGAACCTCATCCACCTCGTTTCCTTCGGCTGCGGCCTCGATGCGGTCACCAGCGATGAGATCCGCGATATCCTGCACGACAGTGAGAAGATCTACACCCAGATAAAGATAGACGAGATAACCAACCTGGGGGCTGTGAAGATCAGGATCAGAAGCCTGTTGGCGGCACTTGAGGAGGGCAACAGGTAATGGCGACCCCTTTCACCAAAGCGATGAAGAAGGAGTATACCATCCTCATCCCCAACATGTCCCCGCTGCACTTCACCTTGGTCAAGGAGGTCTTCATCAACCACGGCTACAAGGCCATCCTCCTGGAAAACGAGGGGCCCAACGTCATCAGGGAGGGGTTGCGCTATGTGCACAACGATATCTGCTACCCTGCCCAGCTGGTCATCGGGCAGATGATAGACGCCTTGAAAAGCGGACTCTATGATGTGGACAAGGCCGCTCTGGTCATCAGCCAGACCGGCGGGGGTTGCCGGGCGAGCAACTACATCTTCCTGCTCAGAAAAGCCCTGAAGCGGTGCGGCCTGGAGCAAATCCCTGTCATCAGCCTCAACTTCAAGGGGATGGAGAAGAACCCCGGCCTGAAGCTCACCCCCTTCATGCTGCTACAGGCGTATGCCGGCTTCATCTATGGGGACCTTCTGATGACGCTCTCCAACCAGGTCCGCCCCTATGAGACGAACAAAGGGGATGCTGACGCCCTTGTCTCCAAGTGGATAGACTACCTTTCGAAGAAGTTTGCAAACAACAGCGGCTACATCGGATGGGCGATGAAGCGCAACCTCAATGCCATAGCACAGGAGTTTGCCCGGATCCCCATCAAGAGGGTGGAGAAGATCAAGGTGGGCATCGTGGGGGAGATCTACATGAAGTACTCCCCCCTTGGGAACAACAACCTCCAGCAGTTCCTTGAGGATCAGGGCTGTGAGGTTATGGTCCCCACCATGATGGCCTTTCTCTACTATGGGGCGGACAATGCCATTATAGACAGAAAGTACTATGGAGGAAGGTTCATATCCTCACACTTCACCCAGTTCCTGATGAAACTCCTGTTCATGGTTGAAGCGATGTCCCTTGAGGCGATACGCAGGCAGGGGTGCTTCATCGTCCCGTCCACCTACATCGAGATGAAGAGGCTCAACGAGGGGATCCTCGACTACGGAGTCAAGATGGGAGAGGGATGGCTGCTTACCGCAGAGATGCTCGAGCTGGTCCACATAGGGTACAAGAACATCGTGTGCACCCAACCCTTCGGGTGCCTGCCCAACCATATCTGTGCCAAGGGCATGATCAGGACAGTGACTGAGAAAGCCCCCGATGCCAATATTGTGCCTATAGACTACGACCCTTCGGCAACCCATGTGAACCAGGAGAATCGCATCAAGCTGATGCTCGCGATAGCCAAGGAGAAGCTGGAAACAGCCAACCAATAAGCCTATTTTTGTTTCCTCATACCTCTGCCACTGTTCTCCTAGGCATTTATTGGGTATATTTGAAGTATGAAGAAACTACTATTACAAGAAAGAGCGGCACTGGAGCAACTGGTTCGCACCCATATAGAGGCTATCGCACAAGAAAGAGAAGGGCTTGTCCGCATTGGCCTTCCTGGCGGAAGAAGTGCCGCAAGCCTTATCAAAGGCATGCTCGCACTCGATGATGAGCTTCTCAAACGCATCAGGCTCTACCTCCTCGATGAGAGGCTCAGCGGCGAATTGAATGCTGACACCCTCCTGGAAGCTGGCCTTGACAAAGCAATAGAGAACAATCGGTTTGCTAAGACAAGCCTGGTCATACCCAGCGTAGGCAAGCCATTGCTTGAAAGCAGTGAAACGCAGTTCGACCTGGTCTACCTTGGTGTGGGAGAGGATGGGCACATGGCCTCCCTCTTCCCCGGATCCTACCCCTCCGAGGAGAAGGCACAGACCGCTTTGGTTACCAACTCCCCCAAACCCCCCAATAAGCGCGTAACCTTCACCTACAAAGGATTTTTGGAGCATGCACAGAAGACCCCTATCCACCTGCTCTTCCTTGGGGAGGGAAAACGTGATGCCCTGATGAGACTGCTCGCTGACAAGGAGGATGCAAGGACCCTTCCATGCGCCTTCTTCATCCGACAGGACTTTCCTGTAACCATCATCACTGACCTAAAGGAATAATCGAATGAAAAGAATCATAGTACAGTACGGCGGGACAGGGGACCTGGCTTTGAAGAAACTCTATCCTGCATATGAGCAGCTCATACAAAAAGGGTTTGAATTCGACATACTGGCCTTGGGGAGACGGTTCGAGGACCGCGAGAGCTTTGTGGGGACCATCATCGACAAGGAGGCGCCCGAAGCTTTCCTGGACCACCTTGACTACCTGCCCTACGATATGGCCGATCCCAATGCGACGGCAAACCTGACAGAGAAGCTCAAGGCGATGGTAGCGGGCAAGGAGAGTGTGGAGCTGATCTACTACCTGGCCCTCCAGCCCAACCTCTATGAGGAGGCCATCCACCAGATACAGGAGGTGGACGCCTCCATGGGCAGCATCTGCTCCCTGACCAAGAAGATTGTGGTGGAGAAGCCCTTCGGCTTCGACCTCGACTCTGCCATCCGCTACAACAAGATCCTTGAAACCGCGTTTCTGGACAAGGAGATCTTCAGGATCGACCACTATTTGGGCAAGGAGTTCATGCAGAACCTGCTCATCATGCGCTTTCACAACGACATCATCCGAAGGATCTGGGACAAGGACTCCATCGAGAGCATCCAGATCATATTCGACGAGACCCATGGGGTGGACCAGCGCCTCGGCTTCTATGAGAAGATCGGGGTGGTGCGCGACACCATCCAAAACCATATCATGCAGATCATCACCTACCTCACCATGAATGAGCCGGCCTCCCTCACCTCGGAGGACATAGCCGTTGAAAAGGTGAAGGTGCTCAAGGCGATCTCCCCCATCGAGGAGTTCTCCATGGGCAGGTACGAGTCCTTGGGGGCGAACAGCGGACACGTTGTCGATGTGCCCACCTATGCTGCGCTGAAGCTCTGTGTAAACACCTTTCTCTTTGCAGACATACCCATCTATGTGCGTACCGGCAAGATGCAGAAGGAGGCGAAGAGCCTCATCTATGTGAAGTTCAAGAATACGACAAAGAACGTCATGCATGACAGCGGCATCGCTGAGAATGCGGTGATCATCAACATCCATCCTGAGCTGACCATAGACATAAGCGTCAACCTCAAGCAGCCCAACACCTCGTGGAAGTCCAAGCCGGTAAGCTTCAGGTTCAACCAGGCCGAGACCTTCGGGGCAAACACCCCCGAGGCGTACGAGCAGATCCTGCAGAAGATACTGCAGGGGGACAAGAGCCTCTTTCCCACCATGCGCGAGATCACCGAGGCTTGGAGGATTGTGACGCCCATGCTGGAGCATGACCGTCACAGTGAGGTCTATCCGGTAAGGACGCTGCCCCGCTTCGCGAAAGAGCTGGCAGAGAAGAACCGGTTTGAGTGGTATACCTGAGAAGCGACGGAAAAACAAAAAGGGAAGGGATGGTACACTACCAAGGAGCCATCCCTTTCCTCTTTGTAAGGGATCTGATTCTTTCAAGACAATGGCCAAGGCAGGCACGGCAAACAATGGCAATGAAAATAGTGAAAATAAAGTATTGAAATATATATAAATAAATAAACTAATAAACAAAAGAGTACCCAGGCATGAGAAGAAAAAACCACAGCAGTGAACCAGTGTTCCAGAACAGACAAACCGCCCTGCTCGCCATGTGGCTCCTGCTCATCCTATTCACCCTCCCCCACCAGGTGTTCTCTTCAGCTAAGGGTGGGGAGAGCCTCAGGCGAACACAGGGGGCCTACTCTGTATACGGGCAGACTGCGATCAAGGCCGGGCTCTCCTTCCCTCCCTTCGCCCATGAGGAGCACAGGGCTTTCACCATCAAGGCGATGCAGGACCTGTCGATTGACAGGGTGCGCATAGCGATCGACTGGAGGGAGAGGGAAGCGCAACAGGGTTCCTTCGCCTGGAAGCCCATGGATGAGCGCATGCAGGCTGCCAAGGAGAACGACATCAAGGTATTTCTCACCATCGCAAGTGTCGCCCCTGCCTGGGCCATCCAACCCAATACCACAGGATCTACCAACCTGTTTGATGAGTATGCCCTTGAGCGCTTTATGCAGGAGCTGCTGGTCCGTTACGACAACATCGACAAGATCCAGTTTGGCAATGAATGGGAGGCAGGCAGTGACGGCTACACCGATTGGGAGGGGATAAGGAAGTTTGTCCTCTACACCAATATGCTGTATGAAGCGGTCCAGAAATATGCTCCTCAGACAGAGGTGGTCCTTGGGGGCCTTACCCGCCTCTACTCCCTGATGGAGCTAGGGGAACCCAACCTTGACCTTGATCGCATCCAGCTGGCAAGGAACTGGACGCAGGAGAGGCTGATGCAACGAATGGCGAGGGATAGGGAGGAGTACATGAGGGTGGAGACCAAGGCTCATGTTGAGTATGTGCTGGAGCATGCCTCCTATGATGTGCTGGATGTCCATCTCTATGATGATGCAGAGAACTGGCCTGCCTATCTTGCACTCCTTCCCAAGGGTGTTCCCATCGTGGTCTCAGAGTTTGGAGGTCCGAGCTCGGAGTTTGAACAGACCGACAAACGCTACCATGCGATGCGCATGGATGCCTACATCGATGCGATAGAGAGCCTTCCCATAACAGAGGCGTACTACTTCAAGCTTGTGGACTCTGATGAGTCCTATCACAAGCACTCGGGCCTTTATACCAAAAGGCTCAAAAAGAAGCCTGCATACACGGTATTCAAAGAGAGGCTTTCGCCAAGGACTTGAGAGTTGCGTCCCTTCTGATCATGGCAAAGAGGTAATGCTCGGCAACCAGAGCATAGGTTGGGTCTTGCATCCTCTCCAACACCCTTTTCGAACCTCTTTGCATAGGCTTGATATTCATCGATGACTGTAGGGTGCATAGTGAGCCCCCAAGGTTTTTACATGTCTGGCATTCTTTTGCTTTTGGTTGTTGTCGTTAGGGTTTCAGTAGTCTAGAATGTTGTTGGCAAGAAAGGAGCCCTGCAGCATGAACACTTCACCGTTTGCCAAAAACATCAGCATACACTATCAGTATACGCTTCTGCTCAACCTCGGCCTGGTACGGGGTGTGTGGATGATCTACCTTGCCTCACGGGGGTTCACCCTTTTGCAGCTGGGCATCCTTGAAGCGACCTTCCATATCGTCTCCTTTTTCATGGAGGTCCCGACAGGCTCAGTTGCCGACCTCTGGGGACGTAAGACCAGCAGGATAGCAGGAAGAGTGGTTAGCATACTGAGTCTTGCAATCATGTTCCACTCTCAGAGTTTTGCCCTGCAGCTTATAGGGTTTGCCATCTCAGCCTTGGGGTATAATCTTGAATCAGGGGCGGGTGACGCTTTGGTCTATGACTCCCTCCTGGCTATAGGAAGAGAGGATTCCTACATGAAGGTATTGGGAAGACAGGAACTCATTGCCCAGGGTTCTGCTGTGGTGGCCTTCCTCATAGGAGGCTACCTTGCACTCCATAGCTATGCCTTTGCATTCGGCATCTCCATGGCTATTTGCTTGGCGGCAGCCCTTCTCTCCCTGGGTTTTACCGAACCCCCTATGGAGTGCAAGAAGGATAACAGCCTGGATATGGGCTTGGGGAAATCCATTCTCTTCTCCATGAAAAACCAGATTGCAGACAGTGCCGGAGTCATGGTCGATAAGCCCCGTATCGGGTTTCTCATCCTGTTTTCTGAACTGCTGTTTGCCTTCATGGTCTGCCTGTTCTTTTACCTGCAGAACTTCTGGACCCAACAAGGCTTCTCTGAAAGGCAGATTGGCATTGTCTTTGCGGTGCATGCGATAGTTGCAGGCTTCACCTCGTTCAAGGCAGTGAACATTGAACGCACAATTGGCCAGAAGGGAGTTCTGGTGGGTATGCCCTTACTGCTTCTTCTCTGCCTCTGGGCAGTCGCACTCTCCCCCTGGGCGATGGTGTCCTACATCATGACCGGCTGCATTGAAGGTATCCTGATCGTAACAGTCGGCGATTATCTGAACAGGCTCATACCCAGCACCCAACGGGCAACCATCCTTTCCTTTCAGAGCATGGCCTTCAGCACGTTCATGATCGCCCTCTTCCCCCTTGTAGGATGGATAGGAGACAGGTACTCCCTGCATCGCTCTTTTCTTGTCATGTCGGTATTAGGAACTTTGCTTTGCATCCCGTATTTGGTTTTTACTTTAGGATTACAAAAAAATGGAACACAAGGCAAATCCTAAGGGAGTATTTATTAGTTCTCTCTTGAAGTGAGTATGTACAATACTCTCATTTCGTATCACAACGCATGTACAGAGGAGGATTATTATGAATATAATTACAGTAAGAATCAGTGATGATGACAACAAATTAGTGAAAGATTATGCTCAAGCGAAAAACATAACTATATCTGATTTGATCAGAGAATCTGTTTTAGAGAAGATAGAAGATGATATTGATGTAAAACTCTATTATCAGGCTATGAAGGATCATAGTGAAAATCCTCAAGACATAAGCTTTGGTGAAATGATGATTGAACTGGGATTTGATGAATAAACACTATTCAGTCAGGTTTGAAAAACCAGCACAGAAAAGTGTAACAAAGATGGATTAAAATGATGCTAGAATCATCATGGCTTGGATACGAAAAAATCTAGTCACCTGTCAAAATCCTTATGTGCATGGAAAAGCCTTACAGGTAAATGTACAAGGCAAATGGAGATGTAGGGTTGGAAATTACAGATTGATTGCCAATATTGATACTGAAAATGTCATCATAGGAGTTTTAGTCATAGGAAATAGGAGAGAAATCTACAAATAATACATGGATCTGAGATACCATGTACATCGATTATGACAGGCATCCCCTAGTGTGGATGCCTATCATTTGTAAGTATTACATATATATATGTATGGGATATGGTTGGTTGTTTCTAGCATCTTTTAGCATGATGCCAACACAACCCTGTACACCTTACCTATACCTCTGCTGGACCTTTGCTATCTCTTCAAAGACCCTCGACCCTATCTTCTCGTCACTGGCAAGGACCTCCCACCTGAGCAGGGCATCCTCACTTTGGCTGACCCGCTGGAAGACCTGGAACCAAGGGGACTTGAGAAGGGCATCCGCATCATAGTGCAATGGGAGATTGAAACGGTATAGGGCAGCCCCAAGGCTCTCACCCTGTTCGTTCTCAGTGACCTTCGATGCCCCCATCTTGAACAGGAGCTCCTCTATCTCACTTTGCAAGGCTATGCGCTTGCCAGCCTCCTTGACCATGACAGACCACTCCCTGGCCCTCCAGGTGCTCTGCTGCAGTCTTTTTGCCTCATCAAAGCGAGCAGGGTCAGTGATATATGCCTTCAGGACCAGCAGGGTGTAGAACAGGGTGTTTTCTGTGGAGAACTTGGGACTATCCCAAACGCCTACACTCTGGGGGAACTGCAGGTAGTAGTGGGCGGATTCCTCCACAGCCGCTAGAACATGCTGTTCTCTCCCCTTCAGAAGGGCACTTTTGATAAAGGAGTGTCCATTCTGTACCAAGGCTATCTTCCTGCCCTGCATGACACTTTTCAACAGCACCGTTGGGGAGGCCTTGATATCGAACAGGAAGGTCGGCTCAAAGCTCTCTGCTTCCTTACCGAAATATGGGGCGAACATAGAGGCCACTTCGCTGGCGATGACGCTCATGACAAAAGAGGGTGTGAGCTGGCTTCCCTTATAGATGAGGTCCATCCTGTCGCCATCGCCATCATAGGCGAAGCAGAGGTCAAAGGGGTTCTCCTGCAGGTAGGAAAGGGTTGTCCTCATGCTCGCATCACTGCCCGGGTTGGGATCACCTGCAGGGAAATTGCCGTTGGGAACAAGGTGGCGGTAGACCCCCTGGACACCACACTGGGTAAGTGCACGGCTGACTGCCGCACCGTAGCTTCCATGCAGGAAGTCACAGACAACAGGCAACCCCTCAAGACTTCCTGAGGGGACACCTGCAAGGCGCATGGAGTAATCGATGAACTGGTCCATCAGATTGAGGGGAATGATTGCCCCACCCTTGCGCTTGTTGGCCAAGAGGGGCTTCTCATAATAAAACTCTATCTTGCCCAGGCCGCCTTCAGGACCGCTTTCCAGGGAGACACTCTCCACATCCTTAGCCACTATCTTCATACCAAGGTAGGTGCCGGGGTTGTGGCTGGCGGTTATCATGACGCCGCCGCTTTCAGGATGCTGCATGCACGCGTAGTAGAACTGGCACGACCCTATCGGGTTGGCTTCGAGATAGACTGTCAGCCCTGATTGCACAAAGATGTCCAGGGCTGTCTGCATCAGGGCCTCGCCGCCAAGGCGGGAGTCCCTTGCCAGGACCACACTCTTGGTCTTCACATCGTGGAGCATGTAATAGGCTATGGCGTGGCAGAGGCCGTTGGAGGTCTCCTCATCGAAGTTGCTCTGTTTGCTACGGATATCATACGCTTTGAAAAGATTTCTTTTCATCAACATTCCTTTGTACGGTATGCCGTACCCTTACAGAAATAGAGGACACACAACCCATCTTGAGCAAGCGTGTCCTCCATCAGCCTAGGCCTTCTTCAGAAGACCCTGGCCCAGATTGTCCAGGCTCTCCTGGTCAAAGAGATTGAACTTCCCTGAGGAGAAATCCAGACCGACCTTTTTCTCCAGGTCAAAGTCAAGGTCTCCGAACACCACCGAATGAATGTAGCTCTCCCCCATCTTCAGCTGGACAATGGTCTCCATACCCGAAGGCAGGGAGGTAAGCACCGTCGCCTCAGCCATGGAGGGCTCTTCGGTGAGTGCTACGTGTTCAGGGCGCATGCCTAGGATGACCTTTGCACCTATCTTCAGGTTCATCTTGTCCAGAGGTTCGAACACAAGGGCAACCTTTCCAGGAAGGCCCAGCCTGATGGGATCCAAGCTGGTCACCTCAGCCTTGATCAGGTTGATGTTGGGCGAGCCGACAAAGTCAGCGGTGAAGGTGTTCGCAGGGCGACGATAGACTTCCAAGGGAGGGGCATACTGTTGCAGTAGGCCCTCCTTCATCAGACATATTTTGCTGGAGAGGGTCATAGCCTCGAGCTGGTCATGGGTGACATAGACAAAGGTGGAGTCAGTCTCCCTGTGCAACCGCTTGAGCTCGGTGCGCATCTCCATCCTCAGCTTGGCGTCGAGGTTGGAAAGCGGCTCATCCATGAAAAGTGCCTTGGGTCCTGTGGCGAGGGTCCTGGCGATGGCAACGCGCTGCTGCTGTCCGCCGGAGAGCTCGGAGGGGTATCTTGCGGCAAACTCGGAGATCTTGAGCATGGTCAGCAGCTCCTCAACGCGCGCCTTGATCTCGGCCTTGTCCCATTTCAGGTTTTCCAATCCGAAGGAGATGTTCTTGTAGACAGTCATATGAGGCCACAGGGCATAGTTCTGGAAGAGGAAGCCCACACCACGCTTGTCCGGCGGGATATCAATGCCTGCCTCCGAGGAGAAGACGACCTTGTCATTGATGATGATCTCCCCCTCTGTGGGGGTTTCAAGACCGGCTATCATTCGCAGTGTGGTGGTCTTTCCACATCCTGAAGGCCCGAGCAGGGTTACAAAGGAACGGTCATCTATGACCAGATTCAGGTCATCCACTGCTACAAATTTTCCAAAACGTTTGGTAACGTGCTTCAATTCAATCTTTGGCATCTAGTGCTCCTTAGGTGTTTCCGATTCCCTTGTCGATGGAGGCCCCCGTCAGCTTGGTAACCAACAAGTTGAGGCCCACCACGATGACTACGATCATCAGGTTGATGGCATTGGCATACTGGTTCCAGCCCTTCTCATTGTACTGGAACAGCAGTGTGGTGAGGATTCTCGTAGAGGGAGAAACCAACAGGATAAATAGTGAGAGTTCACGCATGCAGGATATGAAGGGCAACAGATAGCCGCTGATGAAGGTGGCCTTCTGTATCGGGAAGATTATATGGGTCATCCGTTTGAACCACCCGATGCCCATGATGGTGCCCGCCTCCTCTATCTCCCCTGAGAGCTGAAGCATCGCATTGATGCCGCTTCTTGAGGCAAAAGGCAGGTACTTTACCGCACCGACGATGACAAGCAGCCAGAATGATCCATACAAGGCGGGGATGAAGCCCCTGCGAACGGCAAACATAGAAAGGAATATGGCACCGAATGCCATCGAAGGCATCAGGTATGGGAAGAATGTCAGGTTGTTCACCCAGGTCGCCAAGCGCGATCCCCTGCGTTTTGCTATGGAGTAGCCTGCAAGTATCCCCACAGTCCCTGCAATGAGGGAGACGATGACCGAGAGCTTGAGGCTGTTTGTCAGACCCAGCCATATGGAGGGGTTGCGCAGGATGCCGGGCTCGCTGTTGGCAATGTCCGCCCTGCCCGCTCCGATCCAGAACTCTGTGGTGAAGTTGGAGAAGGAGTAGTCTCCCGGAGCCATGATGAAGGACTCGATGGCAAAGGAGAACAGCGGCAGGATGGCGATCATCATCAGAAAGGTGATGAGGATCACCGTAAGGGGGGTGCGCCACCTGCGCAGGTTGAACAGCGAGATGTTGGAGCTTTTGCCCGTGATGGTGGTATAGGATTTCCTTCTTCCGGTTATCCACTGGTTGAGCATCAGGATCCCCACCCCTATGGCGATCATGACCAGGGCCATGATGTATCCGTAGCCGGGGTTCATCCCGTTGAGGGTGCGGAACATCTGGGTGGTAAGCACCTGGTAGCGAACCGGGCTTCCCAGGAAGGCCGGAACGGCGAAGGCGCTCATGGTGGAGGAGAATACCAGCAGGAAGGTGGAGAGCAGGGCGGGCTTCACGATGGGAAGGGTTATCTTCATGGTGATCTGCCACCTTGAGGCGTGCAGCAGCATTGCCGCCTCCTCGAGGTTTGCATCCATGTTCCTCAGGATCCCCCCGATGAGGATGTAGGCAAAGGGAGCGTAGTGCAGCCCCTGCACGATGACTATGGGAAAGAGACCGTAGGCAAACCAGTTTGCCGTCTCTATGCCGGTAAGCACGGTGAAGAGTCCGGGGGCCCCACCTATGCGGGAGTTTCTGAAGAAGTTAAGCCATGCCATGGCCAAGGTCCAGGCCGGCATGATGTAGGGGAATACAAAGACGGTGGAGATGAACCCCTTCGCCCTGATATTGGTTCTCGTCACTGTCCAGGCAAAGAAGCCCCCGACAATGATGGCCATGACACAGGAGAGAAAGGCGACAACCATCGTATTCATAAATGGTTCGTAGAAGGTCTTTTGGCTGGTGATGCCACTGGCAAACATCTTTTTCCAGTGGTAAAGGGTCAGGGTGCCGACATCCTGCTTTACAAACCGTGCCTCCGAAGAGTGTACGGTGACGGTGTCCATGACAATGGTCAGCAACGGGACAAGGGTCAGATATCCCAATACAACAAAAAGGACCACCAGGATAATGTTGTGGGGCTTCTTGATAAAGGACTTGAAGGTATTCAATTGGCTTCTGGCACTCATGAGCTATTTCCTTACTAGATGGCCTGCAGGAATCTGCAGGCCATAATGTACGTTCAGGGTTTAGTAGATGTATTGGTTGAGGAACTCCTCAACTTCAGCACGATTGTCAAAGCAATACGCTCCATCCTCTTCTACAAGCAGGGGCTGCCAGGTGGCAAAGGGGAAGTCGATGTCATCCTGGATAGGATTGTTGGGATTGGCACTGTAGGTACCGACATCAGCACCCCAGGGGGCAAACCCTTCGGCAGTGTAGAGGAACTCGATGAACAGCTTGGCTGCATGAGGATTGGCAGCGGAGCGGGTCATCAGGGCATAGAGGCTGTAGTAGAAGCCGCTGAAAGGCTCCATGGTCATCGCCGGCTTGAGGGCAAGGTTCTTGCTCGTGGCATAGCGTGCCTTGGAGAATACAAAAAGGCCGACAGGGGGGAATTGGCGCTTGGCGTTCTGACCCTTGATGCCTACGTTCTCAGCGATGTTGGTGTCACTGGTTCCGACGATGAGGTCATTCTCGTAGATCGCCTTGATCCACTCATACCCTGCATTGGGTGTGGTGAGAGTGATATCCTTGCCGAAATAGGACTTGTACGCCTTGGCGATCTTTGCAGACCACTCAGGACTTGTGCACATGGTCAGGAAGTTTGCGTTCACACCCTCCTGGAACGGGTTCTTGAACTGCAGGAGACTCTTGTACTTGGGGTCGGCAAACTGCCAGATATTGGTATAGGGGGAGCTTGTCAGGCCCTCATCGTTGTAGATGAATACCTTGTTTATGGCAAAGACCTGCAGGGGACTCTGCATGGAGGCGGGAATGACATCCGTCAGTGTCGGGGGTACATAGTTGTAGAGGTAGGCGGGCTTGATAAGCTCGCCGACCAGTCTCCCGGCATCCTGAGCAAGGACGAAGTCAGCGCCCACTACACCGGCCTGCGCTTCCTTGGAGACCTTCTCAATCAGTTCAAAATCCTTGAGATTGGAGCTGACGACCTCAATTCCGTACTCTTTGGTAAAAGCAACGGCGGCCTTGGCTATGCGACTCGAGGTGGCATAGACAACAACCTTCCCCTCTTCTTTTGCACGGGCCACCAGCTCATCGTGGGACATCTCCTCGATGACGGGGGCAGGCTTTGCAGCAGGGGCCTCTTTGGAACCTGTGGCAAATACGGAGGTACCCAGCAATATGGCTACCATCAGCAGGACAAGCAGTTTTTTCATACATTTCTCCTATTTTTTCTTCTTGGCAGAAACCAATCAGGTAATAAGTATACCATAATTGTATGTATTCTCAATAAGTAACCTTGCAATAGATTTTGCATTCATTGCACAAGAGATGCACCATAAGCGAGTAACCGGTGCATAACATGGAAAAGGGGAGGTTTCCCTCCCCTTTCTCATATCTTCAGGAACATCTTTTCCTTGATGGCGTCAAGGTTCTCATTCCCTATCGTATTCGCCTTGCGCGTCCCCTCCATTATGATCTCCCTGACCTCGGCCATATGGTTCTCATAGTAGGCCCTCCTCTCCCTCATGGGATCGAGAAGGTTGTTCAACACGACATTCAGGCGTTTCTTGCACTCAAAGCAACCAAGCTTTGCCGAGGTGCACCCCTCATGGATCTCAGGGGCCTGCTCTGCGTTGAAGATCTGGTGATACTTGTAGATATTGCAGACCTCAGGGTGTCCGGGTATATCGGTGGTGACTCTGGCGGGGTCTGTGACCGCCTTGCGCACAAGCTTCCACACCTGCTCGGGAGTGTCGGAAAGGTAGATCGCATTGCCCATGCTCTTGCCCATCTTTGCATTGCCGTCAAGGCCGCTGAGGCGCCCCACCTGGCTGAGCTTCACCTGGGGTTGGGTGATGTCCGTTCCATAGAGCTTGTTGAACTTGCGCACTATCTTGCGTGAAAGCTCAATATGGGGGACCTGGTCCTCCCCTACCGGCACTACATCAGCATTGCAGAACGTGATGTCTGCAGTCTGGCTGACCGGGTACCCGAGAAAACCATAGGTAATGTCCTCGTAGCCATAGTTCTGCGCCTCAGTCTTGATGGTAGGATTGTGGCGCAGCTGGTTGACTGTGACTATCATGGAGTAGAAGATGGTGAGCTCCGCAATTGAGCTTACCTGAGACTGCTGGACGAAGGTGACCTTATTGGGGTCGAGGCCCACCGAGAGGTTATCAATGGTCACATCATAGATACTGCTGTTGATAAGCTTGGGGTTGTTGAAATGGGTGGTCAGTGCCTGGACATCAGCCAGGAGAATGAACTCCTCATAGCTGTCCTGCAATTCAAAGCGTGTTTTCAAGGAACCCACATAGTGCCCCAAATGGAGCTTTCCCGTAGTCCTATCACCGGTCAGTATTCTTTTTCTGGTTTCCACAACCTACTCCTCTTCCGTCTTTTCTAGTTCAGCCCCAGGGGTATTCCCTTGCAGGTTGAAGACCCTCACCATAGTGTGCTGCATGCTGCAAAAGGGACACTCGGCAGGAGCCGGGTGCTTTTCTATCGATTGCACCAATTCCACATGGGCATGACAATTCTGGCATTCATATTCATAACTAGGCATCTGGTATCTCCTTATGCTATAAGACCCCGGTAAGGCCCTGCCTGACCATCTGCATCTGCTCCTCGCTCAGGGGCATCTGAAAGATGGTAACAAGGTCATCATCGAGCAAAAACATCAATTTCAGTTCGGCAATCTTAAAAGGAATCCTATCCTTTTTCAATCTTGCCAAGTAGCCGCTTCGTACCATCTGAGATACGGTGGTGGCCAGTTTCTCACTCTCCATGGTGATGTACGCATCTGCGGTGTACAGCCCGTCCACCTGGTGGATGAGCAGGAGCACCTCCGTTGCCTGCTGGAAGACAGACTGCGGAAGGTTCAGCCCAAGATCAAAGAAGGTCTCCGGCTCATGGGCGTAGATCGCTATGGAGGCATTCGCCATCTTGAGGGCCACCTCATCGGGTATGAGCCGAGCCTTGGACCTGTAAAGGCCATAGGCCTCCTCATACGGGCCGTTGGTGAAGAGCAGCTCATCATTTTTCGGCGTGTACAAGCTCAAGGGCCCATCCTTCTGGCTAAACCAGGACAGTCCATCCTTGTTGCTCTTCTGCCTCAGCTCCCTGGCATACATCATGCCGGTGTTCAGCAGAAACCTGGGATAGTCACCCTCCACCACCCCATAGGCAGCAAGGGCATCCTGCTGTAGAGGATAGGTCGCTGCGATAGGGGTGAGCGAGAGCGAGACACGAGAGGCACGGGTGGCGAATTCAGAGAGGTCGCCAAAGGCCGAGGCGATAAGGTCGGGTTCTGAGACAGCATTGACAGTCGCTACGATGGCACCTTGCTGTGCCATCGCTTGGAAGTGGAAGTAAGGCCTCTCTTTTTTTGCCAGGGTGGCACAAGAAGAGAGGAACAGCACGACGATAACCGATACCACTACAACCTTACTCTTTTTCATCTGTTCAATCCTTTGTTACAGAAAGCCTCACCAAATGATCGCCACACTCGACAGCCCCGACGTTTTCCAGTGTACCAAAGGTTAGAGAGTTGGACAATGTCTCCTTTGCAATAGTGTCTCCAAAGTTCGCAAAAACCTGCTGCACAACCTCGTCTCCATCGTAGAGCAGCTGAATTCGGTCAGAGACCTCAAAGCCGCTATCCTTGCGAAGGTTCTGGACACTGCGCACGATATCACGCGCTATGCCCTCGTGCAGGAGTTCCTCTGTAACCTTGGTATCGAATCCTACGGTAAGGGTCCCATCGTTGAGCACCTTCACCCCTTCCTTTTCAGAACGCTGGACTACGATGTATTCGCCGGTGATCTCGATCTCACCTTCGCTGTACCCAACCATGACACTTTTCCCATCAAGGATGGAGGCGATCTTCTCTCCTGAGAACAACTCTATCTGGGATGCCACGCTCTTCATGTGTTTGCCAAGCTTAGCACCCAGGGCCTTGAAGTTTGCTTTGGCGCTATAGCTGACCAACTCACTCTCATCGGCTTGGATGAGGACCTCCTTGACGTTCAGCTCCTCGGCTATGATGTCCGCCATTGCAGCGAGGACTTCGCGTTCCTCCTCTGTCCTATCGACAAGAAAGAGGGTCTGCAGGGGCTGGCGTGTCTTGAGGTTGTTCGAGGCTCGAAGCGATCGTCCCATGACGATTGCCTTCTGCGTCAGGGCCATCCTTCTCTCCAGCTCGAGGTCGCGCTGTTCGCCCTGATACTCTGGATAGAGCTCAAGGTGGATGCTCTGGCTCATCTCGTCAGTCTTGAGGTTCTGGTAGATTTCCTCGGTGGTGAAGGGGATGATGGGGGCGGCTATCTTGATGAAGGTCAAGAGGACGCGATAGAGGGTGTCATACGCCTCTTTCTTGTCCCCATCATTCTCACTTCTCCAAAACCGCCTGCGGCTTCTGCGGATGTACCAGTTGTTCAGGTCATCGATGAACGGCAGGAACAGCGAACAGGCTTTCTGGATGTCATAGGCATCGAGGGCTGCAGTCACCTCCTGGATAAGCTTCTCGCTGCTGCTGATGATCCAGATATCCATAGGATTGGAGAGCTTGTCGTAGGCGGTCTCACTCGGCTCATATCCGTCGATGTTCGCATAGGTCACAAAGAAGGAGTAGGCATTCCACAAGGGGATGATGAGGCTCTTGAGCACATCCTTGACGGACTCCTCGCTGAACTTGAGGTCCTCGGCCCTGACGACCGCACTGTTCATGAGGGCAAACCGAAGCGAGTCGGCGCCATAGGAGTTCACTATCTCCATCGGGTCGGTATAGTTCTTGGCACTCTTGCTCATCTTCTTACCCTCTGGGGTAAGCACGATGCCGTTGGTGATGCAATTCATGAAGGCGGGCTTGTCGAACAGACCCGCCGCAAGGACTGTCAGGGTATAGAACCAACCGCGGGTCTGGTCCAGCCCTTCACAGATGAAGTCAGCCGGGAAGTGCTCCTCAAAGTACTCCTTGTTCTCAAACGGGTAGTGCAGCTGGGCATAGGGCATCGAGCCGGACTCGAACCAGCAGTCCAGGACATCGGGGATGCGCCTCATGGTCCCCTTTCCATCAGGGCTCGGCCAGGTGAGGTCATCGATGAAGTGCTTGTGCAGGTCAGGGACGACCTGTCCGCACTTCGCTTCAAGCTCCTCCCTGCTTCCTATCACCTCAATGTGGTCGCTGCCGTCACATTTCCAGACGGGAATGGGGTTGCCCCAGAAACGGTTGCGGCTGATGGCCCAGTCACGAGCCCCTTCAAGCCACTTGCCGAAACGACCGTACTTGAGGTGTTCGGGCATCCAGGTGATCTGTTCGTTGGCATTGAGCATGGAGGTCTTTATTTTCTGGATATCTACAAACCAACACTCCATCGCACGATAGATGAGGGGTTTGTGGGTACGATAGCAGAAGGGATAGGGGTGCAGGAAGTTTTCCCGCTTGACAAGCTTGCCCCTCTCCTTGAGGAGGGCAATGATATCCTTGTCGGTATCCTTGACGAACCGTCCCTCAAAGTCAGAGACTTCGCTGGTGAAATTCGCCTCGCTGTCGATGGGGCATACCGTGGGGATGCCGGTGCCCTTGAGCACCTGGTAGTCATCCTCGCCAAAGCCCGGGGCTGTATGGACGATGCCGCATCCGTCTTCGGTGGTGACGTAATCACCCAGGACACAGACAAACGCACCCACATCCTTGAGATGGGCAAAATAGGGGAACAGCGGCTCGTAGCGCATGCCTGCATAGAAGGTACCCTTCTGCTCGTCCACTATCTCGTACAGGGTCTCATCCTTGTAGTAGTGGCCAAGACGGTCCTTGCCCAGGATGTAGTAGCTGTTGTCGCTCTTGTCCAGGATCTTCACATAATCGATTGCAGGCCCAAAGGCCAGGGCTAGGTTGGAAGGAAGGGTCCAGGGTGTGGTGGTCCACGCCAGGAAATAGGTGTCCTTTTCACCGTCCACGGCAAAACGGACCGTAACGGCCTGGTCGACGACATCCTGATACCCGCCGAGGTTTACCTCAAAGTTGGACAGAGGAGTCCCCAGAGCCGGGCTGTAGGGAAGGATGTTGTACCCCTCATAGATGAAGCCCTTCTCAAACAGGGTCTTGAACACCCACCAGATGGACTCCATATAGTCGGTGTCCATGGTGCGGTAGCCATTCTCCCAGTCGACCCAACGCCCCATGCGGTTGATGGTGTTCTCCCACTCCTTGGTATAGCGCAGGACGATCGACCGGCACTGTTCGTTGAAATTGGCGACCCCGTACTCATGGATGGCCGAAGGGCCGCTGATGCCCAGCGTCTTCTCCATCTCAAACTCGACAGGAAGGCCGTGACAGTCCCACCCGAAGCGGCGGTTCACCCGCTTGCCCTTCATGGTCTGGTAACGAGGTATGGCGTCCTTGATGGTCCCCGGGACCAGATGGCCAAAATGGGGAAGGCCAGTTGCAAAGGGAGGCCCGTCATAAAAGACGAACTCATCCTGTGCGGGACGCATAGATATCGATTTTCCAAAAATATCCTCTTGCTGCCAAAAAGAGAGGATACCCTCTTCCATTGCAGGGAAATCAACCCTTGTAGTTACTGGACGAAACATAGACGCTCCTTGTTCCCGGAAGCCTTGGTTAACTTCCGCATTAGTGCCATTCTATTCATAATGAGGTGAAATGACAACCTTTGCCAACCATTATTACGTTGACCTTTCCTCTTTGTACCAGTAGTGTGGCAGTATGAAAACCTTCCCCGTCTCCCCATCCATACGACGCTTTTCCGCCCGCTTCAAAGCGGGGGGCTTCTCCCTCTATATAGTGGGGGGGGCGATCCGTGACCATCTGCTGGGTTTGGAGAGTGAGGACTTCGACTTTACCACCGATGCAGAGCCTGCAGAAGTGAAGGCACTGTTCGGGCATGTCATCCCAACGGGCATAGAGCATGGGACCGTTACGGTCATTTTTGAAAAGCAGATGTTTGAGGTAACCACCTTCCGCAGCGACGGCACCTATCTCGATGGCAGGCACCCCAGCAGCGTGACCTTCATCAGGAATCTTGAGGAGGACCTCAAGAGGCGCGACTTCACCATCAACGCCTTTGCTTCCGACTGCGCCACCGGGGCCATCATCGACCTCAACGGGGGGATGGAGGACCTTCAGGCGAAGACCATCCGTGCCATCGGAATCGCTGAGAAGCGCTTTGAAGAGGATGCCCTTCGCATCCTGCGCGCATGCAGGATCGCTTCCAAGCTGGATTTCAGCATTGAAGGGGAGACCCTCAGGGCGATGAAGGATCAGAAGGAGAACCTCAGGAAGGTCAGCAGCGAACGGATCCGTGAGGAGCTGTTCAAGCTGGTGGGATCCGATCACCCCACTGTCGGGCTTCAGTACATGCACCAGTGCAGCATACTCTCAACGCTCTTCCCTTCCCTTGCCAAAGGGGACAAAATCATGCAGGGAGGAATGCATCACCAGGATATCCTGCAGCATAACATTGCCGCCTGCCAGGCCGCCGCTGAGAGGAACTTCCCCCTGCCCGTACGCCTTGCAGCCCTGTTCCATGATATTGGAAAAAGTGAAACGATCAGGGAAGGAATCGAAAGAAATACTTTTTACGCCCATGAAGCCATCTCTGCACGGGAGGCCAAGGCCATCATGCACTACCTGAAGGCAAGCAATGAGCAGATACGCATAGTCACCCATCTGGTGAAGGAGCATATGTTCAACTACCAAAGCGATTGGAGCGACAGCGCCGTGAGGCGCTTCATAACGCGCGTGGGCCTAGGGGACATCCCCCTGCTCTTCCAGTTGCGCATCGCCGACCAGATCGCCATTCATGGGGAGCCTGATACGACGCTCATCGATGAGCTGCAAGGGCGCATCGAAGCGATCCTTGCAGCCAAGGATGCCTTGAGCATCAAGGACCTCGCCGTTGACGGTAATGATCTGATGAAGATGGGAATCAGGGGAAAAGACATTGGGGCAACGCTAGGGTATCTGCTTGAGACGGTACTCGACGACCCAAAGCAGAACAATGGTGAGCGCCTGCTCACCATTGCTCGGAACTATCAGGAGAGAGTCGGCACAACCACAGACTCATAGGCAATCTTGGCTGCATTCTGCTCAGCATCTTTCTTGCTGCGCCCCTGCGCCGGTCCAAAGCTCTGGTTGTTCACCTGAACCTCAACAAAGAAGGTGAACTCGTGCTCGGGCCCTGTTTTCTTGACCAGGGTATAGACCGGGCACTTTCTCCATTTCTTCTGCATGTACTCCTGCAAACTGGTCTTGTAGTCACGGTGGTAGTCATACTTGAGCACAGCCTGGATCTGGTCCTTGAGGTAGCGCATGACAAACTCTTTTGCCACCTCAAAGCCGCTATCGAGATAACAGGCGGCGAACAGGGCTTCCATGCAGTCTGCAAGCAGGGTCTTCTTGTCCCTGCCCCCGCTGTTCTCCTCACCTTTGCCGATGAGCAGGTACTTATCCACTTCCAGCTTGCGAGCTATCATGGTAAGACTGTCCTCACTGACGACCACGCTCTTGATTTTTGAGAAATCCCCCTCCTGCTTTGCAGGAAGATTTCTTAAAAGCCAATCGGCGACGCACATGCCCAGGACACTGTCGCCGAGGAACTCCAACCGCTCGTTGTTCCCCACCTCCTCTGTCGTCTCATTGGCGAAGGAGCGGTGGGTGAAGGCCAGGTTGAGCAGGTTCAAATCATCACATTTCATCTTGCTTGCTTGCTTGAATGCAAGAAGCTCCCGTTCTCTCGAAGGAGAGATAGCGGGAGCTTTACCAAAGGCATATGGGTCCATAGACCTACGCCCTAGAGCTGAGTTGAAAGAAAATCTACTGCATCCTTGACGGTTTCAAACTCGTTAGCCTTCTCATCAGGAATGGAAACGCCCAATTCCTCTTCAATGGCATATACCAACTCATAGGTATCCAAGCTGTCTGCTCCAAGATCCTTCCTGAAGGAAGCATCCATAGAGATTTTTGCAACATCAATTTCCAGCTTATCTGCAATAAGCGCTTTTACTTTTTCAAAAATTTCTTTATTATCCATTACGTTAATCTCCTAAAATGGGAACTATTTGTCTTGCAGTTCAACTACCTGAACACCACGATAAAAGCCGCACTTGGGACATACACGATGAGGCACTACCATGTTGCCACAGGTACCACAACGAGAAAGGGTTGGGAGAGCAAGACGCATGTTAGCTGCCTTACGGGAAGCTGAACTAGCTTTTGAAGTCTTATATTTAGGTGTTGCCATGTTGAAAATCCTCTTATTCCTACGCAAAATTTTGACACTTAGGCAAGAATAACGAAAAAGCCCAATTGCGTCAACAACTAAACCCATATTCCACTCTTTTGTACAGAGTGTAAAGATAGATTACGGGAAAATATACAAACCAGAACAAATTTCAGAACTATTACCCCAAATATCCCATGTTCGTAAATGTAGTTTCTTCCCAAGCCATATACAACCTAATAAAACTCTATAAATAGTATAAATACCTTCCCTAAGGGATTGCTTTCTTTGCG